>NZ_JBJNLK010000002.1:0-786814 GCF_052169115.1 Serratia sp. CY33525
CCCTGATGTACAGTTCAGCCAATGACCGCCGGAAACTTCGATTTCAAATACAGGCTTGCTCAGTTCGCTCAGCTTATTGTCCATCATGCTGCAATACCTCTCACTTGCCCCATATAGCGGATCATCTCCGCACCAACCCACATGCCAACCTGAACGCTCACGCCGTTGCCGATCTGCTTGTAAGCGGCAGTGTCGGATACCGGGAAATCGAACCAATCAGGAACACCCTGCAGGCGTGCATACTCTCGTTTCGAATACGGGCGCACGCCAAGTGGGAAGCGTTTATCGACGACGAGCCTAGTGCTCTTGTCTTTCGCGTAGTGGGCGACACATGTCGGCGCAAGATCGCCAGCTGCCGGGTCGCTGATGATGGGCAAATCTCGGTAAGCGCCGCTCATGCGCTTGGCGATGGCGGACGGCAGCGTAACTTGCGGGTCATCTTCCAGAATCGCCGACAGCGGGATGCGCGCTGAATTTTCCGGCGGACGCACGGCAAAGGTGCGTCGGGTGCCGATGATGATCAGACGGCTTCTCTTCTGTGGTAGCCAAGTTTCAGACTTGATCGGGCAGAACACCTGAATGAAGTAGTCAGGCATGCGAGTCATGGCCTCCATCACGACAGGAAACGCACGCATCCCCGGCACGTTCTCGATCACGTAAAATTCGGGCTTTGCCAGCGCGAAGTGACGGAGAGCATGCAGGAACAAATCATCGCCGGTGCGCACGCCGTGGATATCCCCGATCGTCGAGTATTTCGTGCATGGGTACGTGAAAACCATGCCGTCGCAGGTATCCTGCTCGAAAACCAATTCCTGGCTGATATCGCACTGCTTAACGTGGTCGCCAAGGTTGTGCCGGTAGGTTTTGCATGCGTCAGCGTCCAGTTCAAACGCCTGGTTAACCTTGATGCCGGCATCCATTAGGCCGATATCCATTAGGCCGGCGCCGCAGAAGTAAGAATTGACGGTTACGTTCATTGCTCCACCTCCCCAGCGCTGTCACCAGCCTGTTTAGGGAGTCCGTCATAAACCTCTGACAGATGCCCGCGAATCTGCATGCGGCGCAGAGCGCTATACATGTAATCGCACTCAGCCTGCTTGTTGGCGCGGAATGGCTTGTTCTTGTTGGTGCACCACATCGCGTTACCCGGCCAGCCGTGAACCTTAAAAACGCGCCCACCTTTTACGTTCAGCAACCCCCAGCCCTCTGGCAGCTCATCGATGCGGATCAGTCCAGGCTCGCAGATGAAGAAGCGCCAATCCCCCATGCCAAGCTCAGGCTGAATCCGGAATCGCTTTTTCCGGTCGGCAAGGAAGTCACCTCGAGAACACTTCGCTTCGATCAGGCAGGAGGCTAGATTACGGAATCCAATTGCGTCAGGCTGTTCGCCGGTGGATACAGCGGCAACAAAGCGATCATGGAAAGCGACCGAGAAACCGTTATTGCGCAGGAACCGTTCGGCAATCAGGCAAAGCTCGCTGTGTGTCAGGGCTGGCATCACTGGGCGCTCTTTCATTTGGCCTCCCGCAGCTTCTTAGCGAACGAGCGAGCGTCATCTGCATAGCTTGATGCGACAGTATGCTTTGGTTCTGCTGGATTGGATTCTGAGGCAATTTGGTCAAGGTCTGCTGCGTACTTCTCCACTCCCTGCGCCTGGATAGCTGCCAGTGCTGCGTCAGTGGCCGGGGTTTGAAGTTTGACTGCCATTTTTACTGCGATATCGAGTAGGTCTGTCAGCTCCTCGTTGTATGCATTGCAAATTGAGTCAAGCAATTCATTCAGCGCCTGATTCTCCACAGCCAGCGCATCGGCTCGATCTGCCAGCGCATCGCGCTCAGCCTTCAAAACTTCATAGTCGGAGAATTTAACGAACTCACCGTGCTCATTTTCGCGGGCAAACGGCGCAAAGCGCGCCGCGTGCATGACGTAGTCAGGGTTATATCTCTGAACCATCTGGATTCTCCTTGCCGCTGGTGGAGCGGTATTCATCGAGAATGGCGAGCACATCAAGCTGAGTGCCGGCGGGAAGGATGTAAGCGGTCTGGCCGTCAATTTCCCGGACTTCAGCCTGTGCTAAGAGCGTGACGAGCTTGCGGGACTTTGGCGCGCTGAATTTTGGAGCGATAAATGATTTTGTGACCTTTTTCTTGCCCGCGGCTTTGGCCTTTTCGACGTCGCCAGCCAGTACCTTGCCGGCTTGCTCGCCATGCTCTTTTACGCGCTCAACAGCAGCATCGACGGCAACGGCGCCATCTTTGACCAGCGTCTGAACATCGTGATTTGCTTGGGTGAGGGCAAGCAGCTTATCGACCGTGGCGCGGCTCTTGCCGACCAACGAGGCGATCTCGTCTGGCGTAAGATTGAAGCCAGCCAGCTCTTTTACAACGAGAGATTGCTCGTAAGGAGATAACGGCAACTGTGTGTTGCTGTTCATGATGCGGGCGATTCGCTCAACATCATTCCCGGTGAAAGGAATTATCTGTATGCGGTCAACAGGCTTACCGGCTTCACGGCAGCGAACATAAGCTCGGTGACGACGATGCCCCTCAACTATCCAAACACCACCCTCATCACGAACCCGCACTTCAAGCGGCGGTACAGGTCTGCCCTTCATCAGGTGCTGAAAGAGCCTTTCATCGTCATCCTTGGTCTGTTCGCTTTCAATGCGCTTGTTAAACCCTTCCTCGACGTGAATATCGTCAATTCGCATTGTCATGCGGCCGTCAGGGCGCTTTATGGTTCCGTCCTTAGCCATCTGCTTGAATGAGTTCGCCATGCATTAACTCCAGACCGCGCCGGCAGTCAGCAGGCACAGGGTAAAAATGAGAAGGTAGAAGAGGTGTTTGCCGTGGTGGCGCTTAGGGGCGAAATCGCCCCCGGTCAGGTCGTACTTGTGCTGAATACGGGCGTTGAGGCTTACCATGTTGGCCTCCGCTGCTGGGTGTGCAGGCGGCGCTGCAGTGTTCTGATGTTTTGGCGGACGACGTACACTGGCGCGCAGGTATCGGCGCAGACGAGGATTCGGACGGCCTTATATCTGCCGTCTTCGTAGCGCTGAATGCTCACTGCTTTTTTCTCTACGTCGCGCGTTTGGCCGCAGTGTTCGCAGCGTTGGGTATTGGTTTGCATAACATGTCCTCTCAATGAAATTCACATGGGTAAAGGCGCTGCCTGAGTTGATGCACGCGCTCGGTTTCCCTACGGTTCCAGCACACTGGAGCAGGGCAGCGCCTTTGTTGATGTGAAAAAAAGAGCCCCGGCTAGCGGGGCAAAGGATGTGACAAGGGAAGTGGTACTGAGCAGGCTTGTGATTTCTCACGCACCTGGTGGCGCATCGAACAGGGGATTTATACTGTGTAGGTTTAAATGAGAACCTGAACGATACGCCACCAGATAAGTGAGACGCCGGCGTTAACCGGCGAAGTATACGCAGCCCGCTATGGTTACAGCCCATAGGCAAAGGCCAACAGCGACGCTGTAAACCAGCGCCTTCCATCCGTTTAAGCTCATGATTGATTGTCCTGTGCGTAAGGATCCCAGCCTTCGAACTGGGGAAGATCGTCACATTCAAGGGCAACGGTGCCATTGTCAGCGTCGATGTTAATTTCCCATTCCGGGAAGAGGGCGTGCAGATTTACCAGCGACCAGAACTGAAGCTGGGCCTGGTCGTTTTGAAGTTTCAGGGACATGATTGCCTCAGTGCGCCCCGTAGGGCGCGGTGGGTTTATGTTTCGACTTTTTCTTCGGTCGGCAGGCCGATGAGCTTGTTGAGGTCTCCAACCCTGAGCGCTGGCAGCGCCGCTCTTGCGGCATCAAGATTGGCGGGCAACAACTCTTTGCTTTCCGGCCACGCTTCCAGTAAGCGCTTTACGGTTGAAACCGAGTTGAGCGCGGCATACACGTTGACTTTCACTTCTTCCCGCTGCTGGATAAGCGTACGTTTTTCATCATCCAGTCGGTGGAATTCAATGGTAAGGGGATCATCAGCTGCGAGAAGGCAAATCTCTCTGCATGGAGTTAATCGGTAAACACTATCGCCAGCGCTGTATTCGAGCCGCGTCCGAGCACCGCCGAATGATGGGTAAATTTCTTTTCTAAGGCCTCGACTGATGCAGAAGCTTGTCGCACCAATTTCATGCAGTTCCTTCTCGATTTTCATCGCTTCGGCAAGTTTGGCGTCACCCTCAGCTGCTTTCTTTTTCCCGCCCAAGACCTTAACGCGGACTTTCTCGGCAAGGTCACAAAATGCTTTTTCGTTCTCGGCCTCTGCGGCCAAAACGCCAGACTTCTTTATCGCGTTGGCAGCGATGGCATCGCGCAGCGCAGTGGTCAATCGTATTGATGACATGCTTCACCTCATTGGTTTCAGTGGTTTTAGTCCTGTCCGCCCCACACTGGCAGCGGCAGGGTAAATCCACTTCTGTGCATGACTTATCAGCCTCTCGCTGCGTAATCCTCTGCGTAATCCTCTGCGTAAGCTATCGCCCGCGGGCGCTTCACCTACCTGCCTGGTATCCGTACCGGCGCCATTTCAATTTGCCAGGGCGCTGCGGTCAGCCTGTCATGCGGTTCTGATTGTTAAAGAGCGTCCCGGTGGTTTGGGGTGACGTTGTTGCTGTCGATGAACCAATAATCAACCATTGGTTATTTTTAGTCAATACCATTGGTTGATTTTGTGGTTGATTTTTACTTATGTGGTTGATGTTTGGTTTGTTATTTATTGAAAAAAAATTGAGCGGATTCTGTGAGGGGATTTTTGGGCGAAAAAAAACCGGCCAAATTGGCCGGCTTGTAGGTTTATGGGAGGCTTACCATGCAGATGAAGACCAGAATACTCGTCCGAGAACTACCAATTGCTCCTTACGTTGCTGATAGCTTAGATGTTCATCACCGTACTCGTCCTTATTGAGTGAGCGAATGGTTACACCTCCATCAGGGTGCTCTATCAACACCTTTACACGCAGCAAATTACCATGACGAATAGCATAGGTCTTACCTTCTCTGATGCGGGTGTCGTCAGTGTTGATACCAACGATATCGCCATCTTGCAGGCGAGGCTCCATACTGGATCCTGAAATTTTCACTAACTTTGCGGCAGAAGTAGATACACCCATTTCATGAAGAAATTGGCGCCTAAATGTGAAGGTGGACGCAGCCTTTTCGACCATGTCATATGTGCCATCACCAGCAGAGAATCGCACGTCTAAAAGAGGAAGCTCTACGAGCTCATCATCATCTACGGGCTCTGCATATGACCCATCATCGCCGTCATCGTCAAGCGAAATAACGGCACTATCCCTGCTGTTCCCGCGCCCATACTCAAGCCACTCAGCCCTAACACCGAGCCATTCGGAAAGAGCAACGATACGATCACCCTCAGGGCTGGATTCAGCATTAAGCCATTTCCCAACGGCAGTAGTAGTAACGCTAATGCCGCGTTTTTTAAGAGCCGCTTTAATGTCTACCGCTCGCCCATGAAGCCTTACGCCAGCCTCATCGCAGGCCAGCTTGAGCCGCTCTGCAAACTTTTCGCGTAATTCGTTTTTAGTAACCATTGGTTGATTCTCTTATAGATTGACTCAACTATCAGTTGTGCTATAACATCAACCAATAGTTATTTTTTGGTTGTGGAGATGAACCATGAATGAAGTAAAAAAGGCCATTAAAGCTGTTGGCGGCCCTGCAAGAGCAGCAGAAATCTGTGATCGGTCCGTAACGGCTATCCAAAAGTGGCAAAGCAAAGGGTGCCTTCCTCGCACTGAATACACGGGTAAAACCAAATACGCAGAGATCCTGGCAAGTCATTCCAATGGTGAAGTAATTGCCTCGGAGCTTTTGGAAAAAGCAAACCCTGACCGGGTGTCATGCTGACTAATTTATAAGGAGATTATTTATGGAAAACAACGCAATAGCACGAAAGTTAGAGCCACCGATCATCAACCCCGTTGAGATTGAGTGCGTTCTGCTCAACCGGCTTGCGTCAGTAGGGCAGAAAGCCTATGCCGAGCATCTTGGCATCAGTGAATCCACGGCCAGCCGACGCAAAGGTGAGGGGCATTTTGCAGCGATGGCAAAGGAGTTGGCGTTTCTTGGTATTCAGGCCGCTCCTCCCGAAGCGGTACTGGTGTCCCGTGATTATTTGGCGTCAGTCGAAACATTGGCTGATATCGGATTGAAAGCAGAGCGCAGCCGACCGGGGCCGCTGGGGTGGGACTAAATGGCCTGGGACACGTTTGTTTACGACAACATCAAGAAGCAGCTGGTGAAAGAGGGATTCAGCGAAGCGCTGGCTCAGGGGGGGGCATCACACGGAGCCGACCTTTACCGGCGGAAGTCGCAGGCGAGCAGGAAGGGGATGATTTATGACGACTGTCTCACGCTTGCGCGCCAGTACGTACTTGCGAGCTGCACCAAGGAAGAGAAGCCGGAATCAGGGAAGAAGAAAAGCCGAACAGCTGCAACTGCTCGGCCATCACTTTTCTAAAACCTAACCTGAGAGGTCGATTCATTATGGCAAACGTAGCGATCGGTGGCAACAGCCCGAAAATGACGAGCCGTGAAATTGCCGAGCTGACTGGCAAGCAACACGGCCACGTCATGCGCGACATAGAAATCATGCTGGAACAGCTGGGCGAAGGCCTGGATGGGTATATCCAGATTTGGAGACACCCCCAGAACGGCCAGCAATACCGGGAATACGCGCTCGACAGGGAACATACCGAATGTTTGGTTACCGGATACAGCGCCAGCCTGCGCATGAGGGTGATTAAGCGCCTGCACGAACTAGAAGAGCAAAACTCCCCAGTCCCGCAGACGCTGCCTGAAGCGCTGCGCCTGGCTGCTGATATGGCCGAACAGAAAGCGATTTTGGAGCAGAAGGTTCAGGCCGACGCTCCAAAGGTGGCCTTTGTCGATCACTACGTAGACGCCTCAGGTTCAAAAAGCCTGCGTGCCACGGCCAAGGTTTTGAACATGCCTGAGAAAGCGATGATTGATGCGCTGATCCGCGACAAGGTTCTTTTCCGCCAGTCAGGGAATCTGCTTCCCCATGCACTCCGCCAGCGGGACGGGTTATTCACCGTCAAAACTGGCACGTCTGATTTTGGTCACGCCTTCACGCAAACCAGGGTAACGCCGCGTGGCATCCAGTGGATTGCTGAGCGTTACGCCTCTGAACTGATGGCGAGCTAACCATGATCCGATCAACCCCGCTTGATAGGAAATATGTCGATGACCACGGCAACCCCGTGAAGGTCATCCGGTGGGAACGTGCAGAGCGTCAGGTGATTTTTATGAGAGAGGGCTATCCGCATGAATGCATGCAACCTCTTGAAAGATTTAAAGAGAAATTTAAGCGAGTGGACATATGAGCGCCTTAATGCAGCTTCTTGATCGGCCCATAGCTTACCAGCCGTCTTTCGTCGGCCTGGGGGTTGGGGTGACTGGCGCTGTTCTGCTATCGCAGTTGGTTTACTGGCATAACCGAATGGATGCCGGCTGGTTCTACAAAACCCAGAAAGAGATCCGCGATGAAACAGGCCTAACGCGTGAGGAACAGGAAACGGCACGCCGTCGCCTTATCTCCGCCGGGGTACTTGAAGAGGATCGCCGTGGTGTACCAGCAAAGCTCTATTTTCGGGTTAAAGCCGATGCTCTTGAGTTGCTTCTTCTGAAGAAAATCAAAGAGAAAACCCAGAATGCGGGAATCCCTCATTCCAGTATGCGGGAATCCCGCATTCAAGAGTGCGGCAATGCCGCAGGCAAGAATGCGGAAAACCCTCAGACAAGTTTGCGGGAAAGCAGCGCGCCAGATTGCGGGGATCCCGCAAACATTCATACAGGAGATTACACAGAGATTACGTCAGAGACTACAGCAGAGAAAAAACCTGTACGTCCGCCGGCTGCGCCGACAGACCAGCCGCAAGAGGATTCTTTGAAAATCGATTACGACGAAGTACTTCGCATCTTCCGCACCACGCTGCCAGAACTGCCTGACGTCTTGAAGATGACCGACGGGCGCCGCAAGGCACTGCGCAAGCTCTGGAAGGACTACGAGATGGACATGGAGCGCTGGGGCGCTTACCTGCGGTACATCTCGAAGAAATGCCGCTGGATGTTGGAAGATCGCCCAGACACGAACAGCGGCAAGACCTGGCGCAAAAAGGACTTCGACTACCTGATCACTGAGAAATGCTACCTGAAGGTCAAGGAAGAGCGGGCTGATGATCTCCCGAAAGTACAGCGCCAGGATAGCTCCGCCCGCGAAGAGGCCTATGTCCGTCTGGTATCCCAGCGCCAGCAGCCACGGAACGAGGTTGAGAAGCTTGCGAAGGAGATGGCCGGATCCCTTGGTCGCATGACCGATTACGACGCCCGCCGAGCATGGACGGGGATTTGGGCTCAGGCAGTAGCCAAAGCCAGCGAGAACGATTTAGCGAGGATTGCCTGATGAGAGCGATAGTCAAAGCAGCGGTACAGCGTGATCTGGGTATTGCCTTGATCCCTGTGGACGAAAAGCTGGCGTTTCACATGACAGGACGCGTGATGGTTTCCACGCTTCCGAAAGAGTTCAAGGACGCACCTGAAGGCATCCTGCCGGCGGTGGAGCATGAGATCGCCAACGACCCGCGGTTACAGGGTTTCTTCACAGATGAACGCGTTATCAACGCCTGCGGCGGCGTTAATGCGATTGAAGCCTGGGCGACGCAGTTCACGAAATGTCAGTACAGCAAGCACGAACTGCCAGAGACAATTCTGGACACCGAGCGTGTTGGTAATTCAGCCGTTCGCATCTGCCCCGGTTGCTACAAAAAAAGCCTGGGTGTGTCGCCGAAGCTGGAAAAAATCGCCGCCCGCAACACGGCGCGCTGGGTTGTGGCAACGGCAAAACACCGCCTGAAGTCTGAAGGACAGCTGACAATCCCTGAACTGATGCTGTGGGCCATGCTGTCCGGTGTATTCGACCTGATCCCGGATGAAGTCTCCCGCACAGTAACCGACCTGCCGGAGCCGAAGGTAATCACAGGCACCCGCAAGGAATCCGAGATGGAATGCACGCCGGCGGCAACTGCGATTATTTCCAAGCAGGCCCAGAAGTGTTTCAAGGTCGATCCTGAAGTCCCTGGCGCCTTTGTGTTGCGTCCGAAGAAAACTCGCGCCGAAGACAGCAAATATACCCGCTGGGTTAAGACTCGCCCCTGCTGCGGTTGCGGAGCGCGCTCAGACGACCCTCACCACATCATCGGTCACGGGCAGGGCGGCATGGGAACCAAGGCCCACGACTTCTTCACTATCCCGTTGTGCCGTAAATGTCACGACGCATTGCACGAGGATGTAGCGGCCTGGGAAGCGGAACATGGTAGCCAGGTTGAACTGCTGTTTGAGTTCCTGGATTACTCCTTTGGCATCGGGGCGATCACATGAAGACGTATCAGATCACGCCAATCCCTAAACCACGCATGACACAAAAAGATCGGTGGGCCAAGCGCCCGCCAGTTCTCCGCTACCGGGCATTCTGCGACGAGGTGAAATTAAATCGAATCTCGCTGCCTGAGAGCGGCTATCACGTGACGTTTGTTTTACCCATGCCAGATAGCTGGAGCCAGAAGAAACGAGCTGAGATGGCCGGGAAACCGCATCAGCAGAAGCCGGACAAGGACAATCTGGAGAAGGCGTTGCTGGATGCCATTTTTGAGGACGACTGCCGCATCTGGGACGGTCGAGTAACAAAGATTTGGGGCGAAGTAGGCCAAATAATTATAGGGGAAATAGCATGAGATTAGAGTCGATTCCGAAATACTTTGCACCGAAATCACCGACCTTTAGCGACTCACCACGCGCGACTGCTTCGGACTCTTTGACCGGTACTGACGTGATGGCGGCATTCGGGATGTGCCAGGCTCAGGCAGAGTTCGGTCTGGATTTGTTCTTGGCAAAACAGGGCATCAGCTCACCTGAGCGTGCGCTGGAACGGTTGAAGGAATACGCGATAAAAGCCGCCAGCGCACACAAGGCCATCCGCAAACACAGTGAAGAGATTCAGCACAGAGCGATCGGCGTCATGGTGGCGTTTGCATTCCAGGATTACTCCCGCAGCGCGGCCAGCGTCAGGACGTGCGAATGCTGCAAGGGGGAGGGCTTTATTGACGCTGAGGTCTTCACCAACAAAGTCCAGTACCCAGACGGTAAGCCGCCGAAGTGGGCGAAAATCACTAAGGGTGTATTTCCGTCGTACTGGGAGGAAGTGAAATCAGTGAGAGAGGTTGTGAAGGTGCTTTGCCCGACCTGCAAGGGGAAGAAGGTGATCAGCAACGCCTGCAGATGCCACGGACGCGGCAAGGTGCTGGATAAGAAGCTGAGCGACAAGACAGGGATCCCGGTAATGAAGGATTGCGACAAGTGCAGCGGCAGAGGGTATGCGCGCCTCCCGGCTGAGCAGGTTAGAAAGGCGTTGGCGCTGGAGGGTTTAGAGATAGCGGAAACCACCTGGCGTCGGGACTACAAACCTTTCTATGAGCAGCTTGTCACGCAGTGTCACAAAGAGGAAAGCATCGCGGATTCTATGCTGGCTGCGGTCACGGTTTAACAGAATCAAGAAAAATAGCGTCACGTTAAAAGCAAAGTGTTGACAGTTTGGCGAAAATGGACTAGCTTTATATCCATGATGTGATATTTCCGCTTGTCACATGACCAATCAATTAAGGCCCGCCTCTGTGCGGGCTTTTTGCATTTCAGCCCCAGCCAACGGACGACACACACGGCACCCTCTTACCGGCAGCGTTTACGGCTGGTGGCTGATCTTTGTTAGTTGGTTTTATAGGAAATATTTTCTTACACTCACTTTATTTATGCCAATTTTGTGTTAATTTTCTCTAAAGGAAATTGATAAATTAAGGGCATAACGTGTTATCGAATCTTGAAAGATGGGTTTCATTTTTTGATTTTTCTTTTTCACCCACTCACCCAGCAGCACCTGATATACCCATAAATGAAGTGTTACTAAGATTAAAGAATCTTGTAGATCAGGGCGATGCAGTGAAGCTGTACAATAACAAAACAAGAGCTGTCCGCATTTCAGAAATGACCTATGCTGATGGCGATCCTCATGCTGTAATGTTAGTTCAACTCTGTGATCAGAATGGGTCGGATCCTGTTTTTGGGGAGCTGGCAACAGGGGCGTTAAGGCTCGAGCCAAAGCTAGCAGGTGAGGGGATAGCCGTATCTAGCCATATAGTCATATCAACCTCGGTGGTTCCTTTCACAGCAGACCATTTTAAGACACTGGTTGAGTCAGTTCCGGGTATCAGTAAGTCGATACTAGAACCGTTCCTAAACGCTGTTCTTAAGGACGCTTTTGATGGGCAGGAATTTCACAATCCGGCAACAAAAGCCAAATGTAAGCACCGTCCTAAATTGGCTATTTTTTCCCATGGGTCCCAGACTTTAATGGACGCTCTTCAGGGGGCCAAACTTCACAACGTCAAGCTGGTTAGCACTAAGAAGATGGGCGGGTTGGATAAGACATCCTATACCGAACTAGCGGAAAGGTCTGTGAGATACAAAATCGTGAAACAGCCGCCGCTAAAGTACAAAGAAAAACTGCTGAGAATCCTCAGAAAGAAAGGCCAACAGTCTGGGTACACGAAGGTATCAATCAGTTATTCTAAGGATGGTAAGCAGGCCAGCCTTGATCTTGACCGGAATGAGGATGCTGCTACCAAGCTCTTCACCAAGAGCGAGAAGGTCATTCTTGCTGGTGGGATAAATCAATGCGAGAGCGCCATACATCAGCAGCTTTCTGCAAGCATGGTAGGGCTTTTATAGATGAGGTTTCGGAATGAAACTGTTTTCACCATTGGGTTATTTGCGTATCAAACATGAAGAGAAGAAATGGTACGATTTTATAATTCCACTTATTGGTAGTGTGATAGTAACTTTTGTTTATTATTTTTCTAGCAATAAAATTCCTCTAATAGGCAATGGTGGCCTACTATCTCAGGTCAACGGGCTTTTACAAGTGTTGATCGGTTTTTATATAGCTGCATTAGCCGCCGTATCTACCTTTTCCAATGCGACAATAGATGAAGTGATGTCTGGAGACCCTCCAACTTTGATAGAGAAGTTCAGGGGGAGAAAGTTAAAGGTTACTCTTACAAGAAGAAGGTTTGTTTGCTATCTATTTGGATATTTGGCATTAACCAGCTTTGTGCTTTTTTGCATCGGCCTGATTTCCTTACTTATAGGGAAAACGCTCTCAATATGGTTGCTTGCCACAACATCAATTAAAGTGTTGATAGTGCTAAAAACAGTGTTCTTCTTCTTTTACTCTTTGATTTTGCTTAACGTTATAACAACAACTTTACTGGGGTTGTATTTCCTCTCCGTTCGATTCCATCAATCATCTCTATAGTCTGCAGTTTATATATCCAGAACATTAGGCCCGCATAGTGCGGGCCTTTTCTTTTACTACAGCACAGCCCGATAACCGGGAGGTGGAGTCATGAAGATGCCAAACAATCCTCACAACTGGGCAGAGCTCAGCGACATTCTTGCGGCCTGGTGGCGCGGTGACGTGCCGATTGGTGGCGTCGTCATGGCTGTTGTAATGGCCGTCCTGCGAATGGCGTATGCCGGCAGCGGCTGGAAGGAAACCATATTCGAAGGCTTGATGTGTGGTGCCTTAGCGCTGACCACTTACTCAGCCCTGGATTACTTCGATGTGCCGAAAGCTTTAACGGTTGGTATCGGCGGATTCATCGGCTTTGTCGGTGTGAAGAAACTCAGCTCGTTTTTGTCTGGTTACGTTGGTAATCGCTTTGGCGGGGGCAATCAGAATGCAGATAAGTAAAAGCGGCATTGAGCTGATCAAGCGCTTTGAAGGCCTGCGTCTGAAAGCCTATCAGGATGCGGTGGGCGTCTGGACGATTGGTTACGGATGGACGCAACCGGTAGACGGTAAGAAAGTCGGGCCCGGAATGCAGATTGATCAGGCGACTGCCGATCGGTTGCTGAAATGCGGCGTTGTGCAGTATGAGCAGGGCGTTAATCAGCTGGTGAAGGTGCGCATCACACAGGGCCAATTCGACGCGCTGGTGAGCTTTGCGTATAACCTCGGCCTGCGCTCGCTGAGCACATCCACGCTTCTGCAAAAACTGAACGCTGGCAATAAGCAAGGCGCAGCAGACCAGTTCGGCCGGTGGGTAAATGCTGGCGGTAAAAGGCTTGATGGTCTGGTTGCACGGCGTGCAGCTGAGCGCGAGATGTTTTTGTCATGAACACCTCATTCAGCTTCCGCACTATGGCGATCGGCCTGTTGCTGGTGGCGCTGATTGTCGCGGGCAGGCTGGCGTTTTACTTCCACGGCAATGCAGTAAAGGCCGGTGAACAGGTTAAGCAGCTTCAGAGCGATAACACCCTGCAGGCGAATACAATCGCCACACAGGCGTTTCAGTTCCAGCGCGCCAACGAAATCAGCAACGCGGCGATTCAGTATGGCATCAACACCGACGCGGCCACCCAGGGGAAAGAAATTGAATACCGGACGATCCTCAAGAAACAGCCGACGTGTGATCTGGCTGTGCCTGCCGCTATTGCTGGTGGGCTGCTCGACTACGCGCACCGTCTACGTTCCCGCGCAATGTCAGCCGATACCATCGTCGCTGACGCAACCGGTACTGGCACCACTGCCTCCGGCACCCTGACATACTGTCAGGCGGCGCTGTGGATTGATCCGCTGCTGGCGGCGCTCGACAAAGCGAACAACCAACTGCTGGCGATACGCCGGCTCGACGAAGAGAGAAAACGATGAGCAAGATTGTACTGACCCTGGAACAGATTAAAGAGTTGGCGCGTTTCGCAGAAGATGAAGGCCAGCCGTCCTACACCATTACCACCGGCACTATTCCAGCGTTTGAGTCTGAGGATGGCGAGGTTCCTGAGTACAACGGCCCGATCGCCTACTCGGACTCGGAAGCGCACGGTGTTCTGCAGTTGGGCTGACGGCATTACAGGTGGCATTCACTGAGAGCTACCGATAATGCTTCATACGAAATGACAATGCGACTATTATTATCCTTAAATAGTTGGAGGGATAATTGTGAGTCAAGTCGTTGTTAGAACAAAAGAAGAGTTAGAGCAAGCCCGGAAAGCAAAGTCCGATTTTATTGTTGTTGAGGGCAAATTAGCAGATAAACTCCAAAAAGGGAAAAAAATAGCTAGGGCTAGCGGCGTTACAATCGCTGTCATAACGGCGGCCATTGCAGCTGCACCTTTTACAGGAGGTGTATCTACGATGGTGGGCGTTGCCCCTGCCGCAGCTCTTTCCGGTATGGAGGTTGCCGCAATTATTGCCGCTGCATCAATAGGCATTGCTTTGATTGTTGGCGTTTTTAAAGACTACGAAGAGATTGAAGTAGGGCCGGGCACATTGAAATTGAAGCGACGCCAACAGAAATAAGCATGGCAATAGATTATAACCCGCTCCGGCGGGTTTTTTATTGGGAGATAATCATGGCTAAAACAGCACAGGATGAGAGCCATGATAGGCGGCCATACCCACCGCTACGGTTTATCGAAGACCATCAGCTAACGCCTTATATCGGCCTGGTTCCTGCGAACGAGGTGCAGGAGTGGATGCAGCGTCAAATCATCGACGATTCCGGCAGCTTGTTTAACCCAGACCACGGACACCTTGCAGACGCTGATCTGCGTTTCATGTGGGCATCGTCCGCGTTTGAGAAGAAAGGGCGCCATGTGCTAGGCCAAGCTGAAGAGGTAGCGATGCGCGCTGGCGGATGGCAGAAGGCCAGGATGGAACAGCAGATGCATGAATGGTTCGGTGAGGTGCCGAAATTCATCATCACGCTCGCTGCCGACTACTGCTCTCAGTGTTCAGATGCCGAGTTCTGCGCCCTGGTCGAGCATGAGCTTTACCACATCGCACAGGCGACAGACGATTTCGGCGCACCAAAATTCAACAAGGAAGGCCAGCCGGTGCTGAAGCTGCGCGGACACGACGTTGAAGAGTTTGTTGGCGTAGTTCGTCGGTATGGCGCCAGCGTGGAAGTTCAGGAACTGGTTGATGCGGCTAACAAGCCTGCGGAGGTGACACAACTAAACATTGCCAGGGCGTGCGGTAACTGCATGCTGAGGCTGGCGTAAATATTGGACTGTATTGGACGGATGGTGATTTATGGCTGCATTAAAACCAGATGTAAAAGCCTTCATCATTCAGTCGCTTGCGTGCTTTGATACCCCTACGTTGGTCGTGGAGTCCGTCCAAAAAGAGTTTGGGCTAAAAATCACGCGTCAGCAGGTTGAATCTCACGACCCGACAAAGGTTAGCGGCAAGTCGCTGGCTAAGAAGTGGGTAGACCTGTTCCACACGACGCGGGAGCGATTCAAGACGGAAATCTCAGATATTCCGATCGCCAACAAGGCCTACCGGCTGCGCGTTCTTGATCGCATGGCGACGCGAACCGAAACCATGAAGAACTACGCATTGGCCGCTCAGATCGTCGAGCAGGCCGCGAAAGAGTGCGGCGATGCGTATACGAATCGACAGAAGGTAGAGCACACAGGAAAAGACGGCGGCCCCATCGAGTCGGCCACGTTGACGAAAGACGAATACAAGCAGGCTCGGCGGGAGATGTTGGAGGATGACGACTGTTGAGCAGCGGAATTATGCCCGCAAGATAGAGTGTGAAGAGGATGGGATGTATTTCTCCCGCTACTTCTTCAAGCAGAGAACCGGCGGCAAGATGATCGTCGCACCACATCACAAGGTAATCCAAGAGACACTGGATCGTGTGATCGATGGCGAGATTCAGCGTCTGATTATTAACGTCCCTCCCGGCTATACAAAAACAGAACTGGCGACCATCAATATGATGGGGAGAGGACTGGCGCTAAATAGGCGTGCCAGGTTCATGCATCTGTCGTATTCGCACAACCTTGCTCTTCTTAACTCATCTACAGCGCGAGGAATAATAAAGTCTCGTACTTATCAATCCATGTGGCCTATGGAGCTTCGCGATGATGCTGATAGCAAGGCGATGTGGTGGAATGAGTTTGGCGGCGGCGTGTATGCGTCATCAGCAGCAGGCCAGGTAACTGGATTTCGAGCCGGGCACATGGAGCCAGGCTGGCAAGGCGCTCTGGTTATAGATGACCCAGTAAAACCTGACGACGCTTACTCTGAGATCGTCCGCGATGGAGTAAATAACCGCTTTAACGAGACAATCAAATCACGACTGGCGATCGAGACGACGCCGATGATTGTCATTATGCAGCGCATCCACTACCACGATCTTAGCGGTTATCTTCTGCGCGGAGGCAGTGGTGAGAAATGGCATCATCTGAACTTGCCGGTGATTATCGACAACAGTCAGTCATACGCTGCGCAGTATCCAGAAAACACCCACGCTATACCGATTGACCACGGATTGCCTGATGGTTGGCTGTGGCCATTCAAACACAACGAATCGCATCGAACTTCTCTGTTTTCTCATCGCCGCACTGCGGAAGCTCAGTACATGCAGAAACCTCGCCGCTTCAATGCTGAGGGGGCGCTGTGGAACGAGCAGATGATAAGCGCTGCTCATGAACTACAAATCAAGCATGACAAGGTTCGCACAGTCGTGGCGATTGACCCACAGGCAACCAACAGCGATGAGAGTGATGAAACAGGGATAGTTGCTGCAAGTTCCTATGGCGCTGGAGACAAGAAGCAATTCTCGGTTGATGGGGATTACAGCGGTAAATATTCCCCAGCTGGATGGGCTAAAAAAGCGATATGGGCGTATGAACATCATCAGGCAGATGCGATCGTCATAGAGACAAACCAGGGTGGTGATATGGCGGAGGAGACATTACGCAATGCAGGCTTTAAAGGGCGGATTATTCGAGTTCACGCCAGTAAGGGGAAGTATGCCCGAGCGGAACCAATATCAGCCCTGTACGAGCAAGGCAGGGTGTTGAATCAGGGAAATCTCTACGTGCTGGAAAATCAGCTGATGGAGTACATACCGACCACTGCCAAAAAGTCACCAGACCGCCTTGATGCCATGGTTTATGCGCTGACTGAACTTAACGGCTCTCAACCGAGAGGGATGATGCTCCCTAAGCGGCTACAGTAAACCACTCCAAACGGAAACCACATGAACAAAAATCTCCAACTGGCCGTCAACCACGCGTTGAACGACGCCAGGATTGAGCGTGCTCGTATGGCGATGCTTGGGCCATCTATGGGCCTGGATAATAAACGCGGCTCCGCATGGTGCGAATACGGCTTTCCTGAGCAGATCACTTACGACAACCTTTATTCACTGTATCGCCGCGGTGGTATTGCGCATGGCGCCGTGGAAAAGCTGGTGGGCAAATGCTGGCAGACCAACCCGGAGATCATCGAGGGTGATAAGGCCGACGAGAAGCGCGCGGAAACTGCCTGGGAGAAAAAACTCAAACCGGTATTTACGAACCGGTTATGGCGCGCTTTTGCAGAGGCTGACCGCCGGCGGCTTGTCGGGCGTTACTCTGGTATTTTGCTGCACGTTCGCGACAACAAACCATGGAATACCGAAGTAACCAGAGGCCGAGGGCTCGAAAAAGTCACGGTAGCCTGGGCTGGTTCACTAAACGTGAGCGAGTGGGATATCGGGCTTAACTCGCAAACATACGGCCAGCCGAAGATGTGGCAATACACGGAGCGGCTTTCAAATGGCACCACGCGCCGTGTCGAAATCCATCCAGACCGGATCTTCATCCTTGGCGACTACACCGACGACGCTATCGGGTTTCTTGAGCCAGCATACAACGCATTCGTCAGCCTGGAGAAGGTGGAGGGCGGTTCCGGTGAGTCATTCCTGAAGAACGCAGCTAGGCAGCTGGCGCTAAGCTTCGACAAAGAGATCGACTTCGGCAGTCTGGCGTCTATGTATGGTGTCAGCGTTGACGAATTGCAGGACAAGTTCAACGAAGCCGCGCGAGAGATGAACCGCGGCAACGATGTGCTTATGAGCCTGCAGGGCGCCGCTGTTACCTCCCTAGTTTCCCCTGTGTCTGACCCAAGCCCAACCTATGCCGTGAACCTGCAGACGGCTTCTGCCGGCGTTGATATTCCTTCGCGGATACTGGTAGGCAACCAACAGGCTGAACGCTCAAGCACCGAAGACCAAAAGTACATGAACGGGCGCTGCCAGAGTCGCCGCGGTGATCTGTCGTTCGAAATAGAGGACTTCTGCGACAAGCTGATCGACCTGAGAATTATCGATTCTGTCGGCCAGAAAACGGTTATCTGGGACGATCTCAATCAACAGACTCGCGCTGAGCGCTTGGCGGACTCTAAGACCATGGCAGAGGTGAACAAGGCTATGGTTGAAAGCGGTGATACGGCGCCGTTCAGCGGTGAGGAAATTCGCACTGCTGCAGGATTCGAAACTGAAGGCGGCGAGCCTCTTGGAGAGACAGGGGATGACGACGAAACCTAAGCCTCCAATCCTGCCGAGCAACATTAAAGATCCCACAGGAGTAGATAAGTTAGAGCGTGGCGCCATGCGTGAGTTTGCAAAGCGCATGAAGCTGATAACGAAAGGCTATATCGACATCCTCCACCGCATCCCCGCCGAACCAGTCGTAAACGAGCGCTACACCTTCCGTCTTGATCAGGGGCTTCTGTCGATGCTGCTTCAGAACGGTGAAGCGCTGGTGGACGAAATTCTGCTGGAGGGTGGGGAGTTCAATCTGTGGTTCTTTGGCCGCTATGTGTCCGTGGCTTACCAGCGAGGAACGGCGCAGGAGTATTACAACCTCTCTCAGCAATCCTCCGCTTACGCTGCTGGCCAGCAGGATGTTCCCAACATCTTGTTGAGTGAGCCCTATCAGCTGCGGCTGATTCTGGTCAGAGCGCGTGAATTCGAAGAGATGAAAGGGCTCAGCGCTCAGGTTAAGAGCGATATGGCGCGAATTCTGACTGATGGCATTGCCAGAGGACTAAACCCGCGGGACGTAGCCAAAAACCTCAACGAGCAAACTGGCATTGAAACCCGACGCGCGAATCGCATTGCCAGGACGGAAATCACGACCGCACTGCGGCGCGCGCGGTGGGATGAAGCTCAGGATGCGCAAGACCGCTACGGCATCAAAACAAAGCTGCTTCACATCTCTGCGTTAAGCCCTACCACCCGAGCAACGCACGCCGTCAGGCATGCTCACCTGTACACGCAGGATGAAGTTAGGGAGTGGTACACGAAGAACGGAAACGCCATCAACTGCAAATGCTCGCAGCTTTCCGTGCTGGTGGATGACAAGGGGAACCCTCTCACTCCTTCGGTTATCGACAAGGCCAAGCAGACGTTCAACGACATGAAGGAGAGAGGCTACAAATGGGCAGAGGGTTAATCCATGAAAGTTCAAGTTAACGTCACTACGAAGGTAAACAGCCAGGCAATTCGCCGCGAGTCATACAACGGCCGCGAACATCTTGTTTTGCCGAGCTACACATTGCCGGCAAACGTGGTCATGAATGAAGGGCTGTATACCGCCAGTGAAATCGATGCTCACTATCAAGGGCTTGAAGGCACGCTGGCGCCGCTGGGGCATCCTCAGCTAAATGGCGCATTCATCTCTGCCTTTTCTCCTGAAGGTATCAACCAGGGCCATATCGGCGCCTGGAATCGCAATGTGAAGAAATCTGGCAACCGGATTTACCTGGAGAAGTGGGTTGATACCCAGATCGCCAACCAGAGCGAGGGAGGCAGGGAGCTCATCTCCCGCGTAGAAGCCATTGAGCGCGGTGAAGATGTTCCACCTATTCACACCAGCGTTGCGGTGTTTCTCGACCAGCTTGAGCCCAATGAGCAACAGAAGGCCACGGGTGCCAAGTGGGTGGCGAAGATTCACGGCATGGATCATGACGCAATCTTGCTGCATGAAGTAGGCGCAGCGACACCTGAGCAGGGCGTTGGTCTGATGGTTAACGCTGACCTTGCCACGCCGTTAAAGGCCAACTCTGGCGCGCTTATTGGCGAATCCTACCGGGATCGTGAGCAACGTCTCGACCGCGCAGCAAAAGATAAATTCGCTCCCGGCGAAAATGAATATGCCTGGGTGGCAGACTTCACCGACTCACAGGTAGTGATCATCCGCAACGGCGGCGCTGCCCAGGTTTATGGCTACACATCGGAGGGCGGAAAAATCACCTTTGATGAAACCGGCACACCGGTTGCGCGTCAGGAATCCTGGGTGACGGTCGTCGCCAACAAAGTTAAATCCCTTTTCAATCCGCAGGGACAACCTGCAACCAACCACAAAACGGAGGGCGACATGCCTTTAACCACTGAAGAGAAACAAGAGCTGATCACCGAAATCGGCAAAGGCCTGGCCGCCAACTTCGCCGAGGCGCTCAAGCCTATTACCGAGAAAGTTGAAGCGCTGCAGGCCAACCATACCCAACTAGCCGAAACCCTGACGGCCAACTCTCGCGCGGAAGAGAAAACCAAGCGTGAAGCCGTTGCGGCCGTTCTTGGTGAACTGGCGGCCAATGCCCTGACAGGCGAAGCGTTGGATGACGCTTTCAAGCGCTTGGGGAGTTCAGCTCAGTTGGGCGGTAACTCCGGTCAGCATCAGCAAGAAAATGGCGCACCTGCCGCCGAAGAACACTTCAAATAAGGGGGCTATCCAATGCCACGTTATCGTCGCGTAAACATCGACGGAAAGTCGCTGTATAAGACCGAAACCCGCACCACTGCCGCGGCACTTCTGCCGGGCACTGCTGCAGTCATCAACGCCAGCGATGAATTCGCTCAGGCTACCGCGCTAAATGGCCGGATCTACATCATCGACGTTGCCTACCATCAAGGGCTGAAAATCACCGAGGCGGTTCCTGCTGGAGACTCTGCTGTAGGCAACTACGTGGAAGAAGGCCGTGAATTGGCGCTGCTCTGCGTACCTGGCGCGTACAAGAAAGACAGCCCGATCAAGCTTGGCGCTGACGGCCAATTCACCCTGGCAACTGCTGACACTGATTCAGTGATCGGTTACAGCCAGGACGAAGCCACCATCGCCGCCGGCGCTTCCGATTTCATCCGCGTGCGTATGCGCGTTGGCACTGTCGCCGCTGGCGCTTAAAAGAAGGATAAACGCACATGTATTTCTCCAAAGAGACATTGGCTGCTAATAGCCGCCTCGGCGGTCACTGGAATGAGCTGTGGGCGAACCGCAATATGTGGAACGCCAATCATAACGCCATGATCGCTGCCAACCGCGCCCACATGACACAGGAGTGGTTGGCAGTAAACGCTGCTGGTGGCTTTACTCGTGATTTCTGGGCTGAAATTGATCGCCAGGTACTGCAACTGCGCGATCAGGAAGTTGGCATGGAAATCATCAACGATCTGGTCGGCGTACAAACGGTTCTGTCCGTCGGCAAAACTGCCAAGCTTTATAGCGTGGTTGGTGATATTGCTGATGATGTGTCGGTAAGCATTGATGGCCAGGCGCCGTTCTCCTTTGACCACACAGAATACGCCAGCGATGGCGACCCAATTCCGGTATTCACTGCCGGCTATGGTGTGAACTGGCGTCATGCTGCCGGGCTGAACTCCGTGGGTATCGATCTGGTGTTGGACTCGCAAATGGCTAAGATGCGTAAGTTCAACCAGAAGCGCGTCAACTATTACCTCAACGGTGATCCTAACATCCAGGTTCAGTCCTATCCTGCGCAGGGCATTAAAAACCACCGCAACACCAAAAAGCTCAATCTGGGGGCTGGTGCCGGCGGCGCAAACATCGATCTGACTGCAGCAACGATGACTCAGTTGTTCGAGTTCTTCGGCAAAGGTGCATTCGGTGCGCTGGCGCGCGCCAACAAAGTCGCTCAGTACGACGTGATGTGGGTATCCCCAGAAATCTGGGCAAACCTGGCGCAGCCATACGTGGTCAACGGCGTTGTGAGTGGCACTGTATTGCAGGCGGTACTGCCATTTGCACCGGTTAAAGAAATTCGCATGACCTTTGCACTGAAGGGTAATGAGTTCGTCGCTTACGTCCGTCGCCGTGATGTGATCTCTCCGCTGGTCGGCATGGCTGTGGGTGTTATTCCGCTGCCGCGCCCTCTGCCTAACGTTAACTACAACTTCCAGATCATGTCTGCTGAAGGTCTGCAAATCACTGCGGACGATCAGGGGCTTTCCGGCGTTGTCTACGGCGCCAATCTGGCGTAAGGGGGAAACATGGCTAAATACGAAGTTATTCGCCCCTGGAATGGCGTAGAGATCGGGGATGTGTTGGAACTGGAAAAGCTTCACCCAGCGCTGAAATCTAACGTTCGGTTGATGCGTGGCGCGGCCGGCGGTGAACTGACCCCGGCCACCCCGGATGCCGGCAACGAAACCAAGTCGCGCAAGGATGCTATCAAGGCGCGGCTCACTGATCTGGGGATTGAGTTCAAAGGCAACCTCGGCGAAGAAAAGCTCGCTGAACTGTTGCCGGAAGGCGAGCTCGAAAATCTGTTCCCTGCTGAATAACAGCCGCCGCCAGGGCGGTTTTTTTATGCCCCGTTTCGGCGGGGCTTCTTCTTACAGGAATTAGCCATGGTGACTAAAGAAAAGGCCAAGGAATATCTGGATTCACAGGGTATCACCTTGCCTGATTTCGTCCTGGATGCGCTGGTGGAGCAGGTGAACAGCATTCAGGAATGTCTGGATGCGAATTACCCAGCATCCACAGCGTTACTCATCCAACTCTATCTTCTCGGGCTTATGGGATTAGGCCAGGGCGATAAATACATCAGCTCTCAAACGGCGCCAAGCGGGGCATCGCGTTCGTTCCGCTATCAATCATTCAGCGATCGCTGGAAAGGGGCGCTGAACCTGCTGCGCGGGTTGGACAAAAAAGGGTGCGCTACAGGCCTGATTCCACCTAACCCGACAAACAAGGCTTTTGCTGGTGTCTGGATCGGCAAGGGTGGCTGCATGTGCGGTGGTGGTTGATGGCATGGATACCTGTCACCGAACGATTACCAAAGCCTTTTGAGCGCGTCTGGGTGAAGACTGATACGGACAGGCAAACCACGGGATTCGTTAACGACCGCGGTGAGTGGAAATTTAATTGCCCGAAAATCGCGGCAGAACGGCCTGCGGTGATTAGCTGGAGAGAGTGACATGTCATCATTAGCCATTTGGTCATATACGGCTGAGGCCACGATATGGCGCAATCTCGGCAATAGTGAAGCGGGCGATCCTCTGGGTTGGGCTCCGCCTGAAATTATCATGTGCGATTACCAGGGCGGACTCTCGGCGAAGCTGAACAATATCGGTTCGGAAATCACTGTAAAAAACACTGTGTGGACTGAATTCACCGAAGCAAAGAAAGGCGACTATCTGCTTATCGGCGTGTCTACCATGGTAGACCCGATCGCCGCGGGTGCCGATGAGGTGGTACAAGTGATCCGCTATGCCGACACGTTTGAGCGCCTGGCAGAGGATATAGCCATTCTGACGGGAGCGTAGCGATGGGCGTAAAGATAAAGGGTATCAAAGAGGCCCAGCGGCGCCTTGATGCCGTGGTTGAGGATGTCAGGACGAGAAAGGCAGTCAGGGCTATCAAATCGGCCGTGATGATAATCGCTAATGAAGCAGCGCTGATGACCCCGGTTGACACCAGTACCCTGATAAATTCGCAGTACCAGGAGACAATGATCAACGGTACTCGGATTACTGGCCGTATCGGTTACTCAGCGAATTATGCGGTCTATGTCCATAACGCCAGTGGCATCATGAAGGGGTTACCGCGGCCAAACAACCGCGGCAACTACTGGGATCCTGCTGGTGAACCTAAATTCCTCACCAAGGCCGCAGAGAAAACCCGCCGGCAGGTGGGAGAGATAATCAGGAAGGAGATGATGCTGTGACACCTCCAATGTATCTCCGCCTGCGAAATCTTTTCGAGAGTGCAGGCCTAACCACAGGGTTCACCATCCAAACGCTGATGTGGAACGACACGGGTAAGTTATCTGACGCCTTCATCGTGTTCCGGCCTGGCGGTGGTTCAGATATTCAATACGACCGCGGCGGAGATTTCTTCGTAATGGTCGATGTTGTCGGGGCCAAAGGGAAGAACGCAGAAGCAGATGCCGCGGCGAACAAAATCGCCGACTACATCAGCAGCCAGCAGGGCGCTGATAGCTGTGTTGGCGCTATGCGTCTGCTTGGAGGCTCTCCAACGCCAATCCCATCAGCAGAGGGGCGATTAATCTACCGACTTTTAGTCTGCTGCACCTACGGCGAATAACGCACATATCTATCCATCAGGCTGCCTCTGGGCGGCCTTTTTTATTTGAAGAGGTAACACATGCAAGGTTGTGCAAATGATACCGGCAAGCTGATCGGTAAAGTCGCGGTGCTGCGTATGGCTTTCGGCTGTGCTGACACGCTGCCAGCACTGAGTGATTGGAAGCGCCTCGGCGCGCTGACCACAAAGGGCTTCGACTTCTCGCCAAACTCCGTGACGTCTGAAGCGGACGACGCGAAAGGGCTGGTGGAGAACCTGGTAACTAACATGGATTTCACCATTTCCGGTGAAGGTGAATTCCGCCGCAAAGACAAAACCACTGAGATCGGCGCTCTCAACATCTCCAAGTACATTTTCGATGAAGTGCAGGCTGGCCGGCAGCCGTCGATTTGGGTTCGATTCGATTTCGTCGGCGAAGATTCCGGCACCTACATCATGGGCTACTTCAACACCACATCGTGGTCTGGTGATTTTGGCACGAGCGACATCTCCACTTTCTCCGGCGAGTGGAAAGTTGCTGATGCCGATACTGTCGTATTTGAAGTCGCCGCGGATGTACCGGTTACCGGTGTGACAGTGGCGCCATCAACAGCAAGCATTGCTGTAGGGGCTACTCAACAGCTTACCGCTACCGTGGCGCCGGCTGATGCCAGCGACAAAACCGGCACCTGGTCATCCTCGGCAACCGGTAAGGCCACCGTCAATCAGTCAGGTCTCGTTACTGGCGTTTCTGCCGGCGCGGCCACAATCACGTTTACCACCAACGATGGCGCCAAAACGTCAACCAGCGCGATCACCGTTACCGCATAGCAAATGGTCGGGAAACTGACCGTCGATCTGACAAAGACTAGCCCTGCTCATGCGGGGCTTTTTTGTACCTGAAATTCATCGCGCACCGCACGCGCAGTAATCAAACCAAGAACCTTTCAGGATGACCCTTGAGGAACCGGCTGGCTGTCGGAGCCTTCTTGGGGCCGTTTCCTGTGCGACAAGGTTCATCACTAAAAGGTAATCCGAATGAACTATCCAACCGTAGCAGTAAATGGCGTCTCCGTTCGTGTTGATGAAGAAGGTCGCTATAACCTTAATGACCTGCATGCCGCTGCTGTCTCCAATGGAGATGCAACGGAAAACCAGAGACCAAGCCAGTTTATGCGAAGCCGGCAGGTTCGTAACTTTGTCGATACTTTGAGCAGAGTGCAAAAATGCACGGCGGTGCAAACGATTAATGGCGGGCTACATCATGGTGTATGGGCGCTAGAGCTTGTGGCAATCCGCTATGCGGCGTGGCTCAGTGCCGAATTTGAGATTCGTGTTTACCAGACTTTTCAAGCATTGGTCAGAAAAGGTTTTGATGCCATGTCGCGTCTGAACAAAATAGACCACATCATCAAGACCGAATCTAAGGAAATAAGCCAGTGCGCCAGCCAAATGGCGAAGTGGGGTGTCGGCGGTCGAAAACGCCTTCTACACACTGCCCGAGAACGTATTGCTGATGAAGTGCAGATGTACCTTCCTGGCTTTTGACTGAAGATTGGCAGGGATGCCATCGTTTTGAGGTTTAAATGACACCAATCACTGAATTAGGCGAGATGGTCATCACCGATGCCGATCGCGATTACTTCCTTCAACCTTCGTTCGCAAACATGACCCGAATAGGCTCGCCAGCGGAGATTGTAGAGCGATTTGCTGAACTCCATACCAGTGAGGCGCCACGGTTAATTGAAGCCGCTGTTGAGGCATACGGTGAGGTTCCTGGGTGGTTGCTGGCATACATCAACGCGCCGTCATTCAGTAGCTCAGCAATATTCGCCGGGATGATCGTCATGCAGGCATGCTGTGATGATGACCTTAGCGCATTGGTGGGAGAGTTGCGGCCAAGCAAACGAGGGAAGAGGGCTTTCGTGTTTCGCCGCGGCAAGATGCAGGCGAGTGATATCATCGTAATCGGCCAGTCGCTGATCACTCACGGCATCATCGGCAAGGCAAAGATACGCAAGCTGCAGCGACACGAGTCGAACAGCTACGTGAACGAGTTCAACGCCTTCGAGTACATCAGCGCAGCACGGAATCACTTCAACATGCCCCGCGCTGAAGCAGAGCGCCTTTCGATGACCGAGTTTCAGTTGCTGCTGGCGGCAAAGTACCCAGAGCAGAAAGGCTTCACGCGCGAAGAGTACGATCAGGTGATGGAAGAAGATGAGAAGCGCTGGCAGGCGATGATGAAAACGCAAAAAAATCGATAGCCCAAAATCGCAGCAGAACCAAACTACAGCAGCGAGTTTTGCATGCATGGGGATGTGCGATGGATTTTATGGGTTCACTACAGGGCGAATAGACAGCAATAGAGGGCAATAGACAGTAAGAAACGTGCTGTCGACATTGAAAGAATATGACTAAGGTAATACGCTTCGAAGCGTACGTAAGGTCCAGTTTTGATGCAATGTCTTAGGCGTTGCATTTTTTGTCACTAAAAACAGCACATAAGAAGAATGATGAGAGTCCCACAACCAAAATCTGGCGAACTGCTCGACATACTGACACCATCTCTGATCAAAGGGGAGAACTTGCTCAGTGAAATCGAGGTTAGAAGGGTTATCGTAGAGGCAAGAAAGTTGCCAGATCGCTATCAGGGGCTCTCTATTGAAGGTTTGGTTAGGATCGTGGGTGACGATCTTGAAGAAGGGTACTCACTGCTTGAGAAGGCGCTGGCTCTGGCTCCTTATGATGCTGTATCGTGGGGGAATTTTTCCCGAGTTGTTGGAAATAAAGCCTTACACAGCAAGCAGTTGGAGATTCTCAAGCGCTCTTTGGTTGTCAGGGAACCAGCATTGCTGGTTGAAGCATTGATAATCGGAGCCTTTTGGGCTGATATGGAGTTGCTGGATAAGGTGGTTCCCATGGTAAGAGCTATGGAAATACAACTGAGCGAACCAGCCACGCAGGCAATAGCTATGTATGAGCGCATGCTTGGGTATGGAGACAAGGCAAAACAGGTAAGTGCTGTAGCGAAAGTTGTTATGTCAGTCGCCGAGCGCCATCGTCTGCCGTCAGATATCAGTCGAGTAGATGATGATGATGAAGGTTTGATGGGGTTCTGTTTGTTTGTAAATACAGACGATGCAGACTACATTCAAGCTTTGAACAATGAATTGTTAGACGAAATGATCGATGCTGGGTTGGAGACAGGTTGCTGCGTTGGCTTCTTTGAACCAGGTGGTAAAGAATGCCTGTAAATCACGATTGTTTTATGGAATTGGCGAAGGCTTCCATTGCTAACTCCGGTGAGCAATGGACTCGCAATGCCGTAAGTCGAGCCTACTATTGCATGTATCATTCTGCACTACGAGTGGTTGGTGGCTCAGTTCCCACAGTCGACAAGCAGGGTGTGAAGATACCTGGTGGGACGCATGCAAGGTTCTACACCTATCTTTGTAGTGGTGAGGCGGCTCAAGATCATGGTTTCGACCCTGTGCTGGTTAAAAAAATAGGGTTAAAGCTCAAAACTCAGCATTTCCACAGAGTTTCTGCGGATTACAAGCTTTCACAAAAAATTAATCGCGTTGCTGCTGTGGTCTGCATTCAGGATGCAGAAGAGGTAGAAAAATTAGTTTCTTCCTTGATCGAAGAAGACTAAGTAGACGTGTTTAACAAAACCCACCCAAGAGGTGGGTTTTTGCTTTCTGGTCTCTCGTTTTCGTTGCCAGCAGCGCGCCATCTGCTACGATTCCCCTATCTTTGATTGATGGGGATAGGGATATGACCGAAGAGGAGTTGTTGGATGGTTTGCGTCATTTAAGCCGAGGTATGATCATAAAGACCCATTTCGCGCTTCAGGAAAAAATAAAAAAGCATTATAAACTTAGGAATACGGGTAAAAATCTGGAAAAAGCTATTCAGTTATGCATCCAGCAAATTGCATTAGCTCCGCTGACAGCAGAAGCCATGAGAAAGAAGCATGAAGATCAGTGGGAAGAACTAAACGCTCTAAAGCGGCGGCATGGACTTAGCGAGCGAACATGGCCTTTCGTCTTACCTGCCCATCATGGCTATCGCCAGTACGCAGTTATACTTCGCAGACAAAAAGACTTTGATAAGCTTGCGAAGATAGAAGCGAAGAGAAAATTGGAAGGTTGGGCTGGTTAATATGGGGTATCTATGAAAAAGACTTTATTTTTACTTGCATTGTTTGTTTCTCCATTTGTCATGTCGGCAGAGTATAAAATTTCAATACCTACCGATTCCAAGGCTGTGTATACAGTGTTAGGTAAGGGGGAGCGTGATGGTCTGAAAACCATTATTACTAAGCGAGAGGGGAGTTCCGGAGTGTCATACTCTGAGCGTGCTTACGACTGCGTTAATCGCACAGTAAAGTACCTGGGTGATGGCGAGACCCTAGAGCAAATGAAGTTATCCCGCGCTGACCCGAACATGAGCGATATAGTTCCCCAATCAATCGCTGATTATGTAGGTAATGAAGCCTGCAAGTAAAATATTAACCATTAGAAAATAAACCCCGTTCAACCGGGGTTTTTTTATGCCCGGAGATCAGTAAATGGCGGAGCAGGACGGTGGGAGCTTGGTTTACCAAGTTGATATTGAAACTGCAAAGATGGTCACAGGTAGCCGTCAAGCAGCTGTCGTGTTAGGGGAGATGGAAAAACAAGCCAATCGTTCATCTAAAGCCGTTGATGGACTGACATCCTCTGCCGATAGTGCTGGTAGGTCTATGTCTGGGTTTAAATCAGTGTTGAGCGGTGTTGCAAGCGCAATATCAGTTGCTTTGATTATCGATTACGGCAAGGCTTTTTTGACAGTCGCCGATAACATTACACAACTGCAGTCACGGATCCTCAGGCTATCAACTGATGCCGCAACAGCAATGTCTACGTTTGAAACGTTGACGGCCATAGCATCGACTACTGGCGCTAGCCTCAGGGATACGGCCAAGCTGTGGGAGGCGATGACCTCTGCGCTAAAAGGGACTGGAGCAACCAACACCCAAATACTTGCATTGACCGATACGCTTCAGAAAATAGGGCGAGTTGGCGGCTCTTCTACAGAAGAGATGGCAAATGCATTAAGACAATTTGGCCAGTCTATTTCCTCCGGCACGGTAAGAGCCGAAGAATTTAACTCCATCCTTGAACAAATGCCTGAACTTGTTAGGCAGATAGGCGCAGGTATGGGGCTATCAATGGTGCAGTTGCGACAAGCAATGCTCGAGGGGAAATTGAGTGCTCAGGATGCGCTTAATGCAATCATGAAGCAGTCATCGGCAGTTAACGATGAATTCTCGAAGCTCCCGAGGACGATGGATCAGGCGAGCAACTCCCTTACGATTTCCCTTCAAAACCTAATTGGGAAAATGAACGAAGCTATGGGCGCTAGCGCAACCATGGTGAAGGTTATTGACTCCATCAGCGCAGCAATAGATAGGCTAAGTGGCAAAACAGAGACGGCATCACAGAAGATTGCAGATCTCACGTCAACTGGAGAAATGTATGCACGAAGAGCAAGAACGTGGTCATGGCTTGGACTTGATGGCTGGTCAGAACAAAATCAGGCGTTAGCTGCACTCAGCAACAAAGCGGCCACACTGATCGGCGACATGAATTCAGTGGCAAAAGCTTCTGAAAGCGCTGCCAATGGCACGATCAACTTTAACAACTCGGGCACCGTAAACCCTAAGCAAGATGCGTTGGTAAAACGTTCTCAGCGACGCATAGAGCTATCGAAACTTGAGGGGGAAGCAAGGGCCAGGCTACAGGCAGTATATGACGCTGAAGATGCTGGCATATCTAAGAATGATCCGCGAGTGAAGAAACTCCAAGATCAGTATGCCGAGATAGAGCGGAATACCAAAGCCCAGAAAGAAAGCAATGCGGAGGGCAAGAAGTCAGCCAGCCAAGCAGAAAGCGTTGCCCAGAAGCTGGCAAACCTAAAGCAGCAGTCAGAGCTTGCGGCGGACTCAACAAGCGAGCTTAGCCGAGAGCAGGCGATTCTTACCGCACAGCAATCACTCGGTAAAGGCGCGACGCAAGCACAGGTAGCCCTGGCCGGGGAATATGCCGCAAAAGCATGGGATGCGGCCGCCGCAGCTAAAGGCGTCACTGAGGCGATCAAGGCTATGCCTGAGAAGGCAGAGAATAAAGCATACGCCGAGTCCATGCAGAACCTGAAAGCTGCGCTGGATGCAGGGAAGATTGATCTTCAGGAGTACAACACCGCCACTGAGAAAATGGCGCTGGAGCATCAGAACAACTTAGCGAAGATTAACGCTCAGGCTGTAGTTAACCCTGTCGCATCTGCACGTGCTGAAGTTGATCCGGTTCAGCAGTTGGCGAATGAGAATGCTCAGAAGCTGGCGCTGATGCAGCAGTATCAACAGCAGGAGCAGGCGATACTGCTACAGAGTTACCAGCAGGGAAAAATCAGCTATGACCAATTCATCTTGGCTAAACAGGCCACGGATGATCAGTACCTGGCTTTGCGCACTGCCCAGGAGAAGCAATACCAGGAGCAGCAGACGGCGGCGCAGTGGCAGCTCTTGAGCCAGCAGAGCCTTGGTTACAACATGTTGACGAGTGCTGTTGATGCTTTCTCTGGTAATGCCTCGAACGCTATTACAGGGCTGCTTACCGGCACCATGTCGGCACAAGAGGCGATGAGGTCGCTTGGCAACACCATCCTGAACAGCGTGATTAACAGCATCGTTCAGGTGGGTGTGGAGGCGTTGAAAAACTACATCCTCGGCCAGACGCTTGGTGCCGCCTCCGTGGCATCATCTGTGGGTATGGCTGCAACAACAGCTTCTGCCTGGGCGCCGGCGGCCGCAATGGCATCTCTGGCGACGCTGGGGGCCAACTCTGCACCTGCATCTGCAGGGATAATCTCTACTGTTGGGGTGGCTAAGGGCATGGCTTTGGCCGGCGCGCGTTATAACGGCGGCCCTGTGAGCGCAGGCGCGATGTACCAGGTAGGTGAGCGAGGCAAGCCAGAGATTTACCAGGCGAGCACTGGTAAGCAGTACATGATCCCCGGTGACAACGGCAAGGTGATTAGCAACAAGCAGATGACCGGCGGCGGCAGTGCGGCGCCAACCATCATTATCGAAAACTACTCATCCGGTGCTGGTGTAATGGATACCCAGGCCAGCAAAGGTGCTGATGGTAGCGATGTGGTGCGCATTGTGCTGGCTGATCTGCAGCAGGGCGGCCAAATCAGCCAGGGTATATCCCAGTATCACCAGGCGCCTCGCAAAGCCACTGAATAGCAGCACTCAAACCTCCATAACCCGCTTCGGCGGGTTTTTTAACCGGGAGAAAACCGTGGCAATACCTTATCCCGACTGGCTATCACTTCCCCAGAAGGCCAACAAGAGTCGCACGATTGATGCCGGGTTCCGCACCGATCAGCCGGCAGTGGGCGCGCCTATCTTTCAGCGCCTGACAGATGACCTCAAAACTACCTGGTCGCTGACGTGGATTTTCACGCTGCAAGAAGATCGGGCATTCGAGCAGTGGTATCGCAGCCCTCGTTACCTGGATAACGGCAATCAGTGGTTCACGATGCTTTGCAATCTGGGTGGATCTGGCCTGCAACTGCAGGAACTGCATTTTGTGGCACCGCCGGTGCAAACGAGCATCAACGGCAACACGACCACATGGACGGCGAGCGTAATCACCCGGAAGGTCTACAACCCGGATGACGAGTTCTCAGACGTCATTGTTGAGCTGCCGCCATATCAGTGGGGGATCATTGATGAAGTGGTCAACCGCGACATGCCGGAGTTTTAAATGCCTACATTACGAGAATTTCAGTCACAGCGGCCTAACAGGATCATCTACGACACGATGACGTTTAGCCATCCGTCATTTGGCGTTCTGCGGCTGGTGGCAAACCAGATATACCCAAAGACGTTCGCCGGCCAGGTGTTTTCACCGTGTCGGATGGAGGTCGCAGAGAGCCAGCAGAGCAGCACGCCGGTGATCAACTCAACAGTCAAATTCGGCCGCCTTGCGCAGGACTTCAAGCAGCAGTTGAAGTTGTGGCGCGCGCACTCACGCATAACGCCGATCTCTGCCACATATCAGCGTTTCGATGCGGCGGACATGAACACGCCGCTGAAGTCGTGGACGCTATATGTGAAAGATGCCTCTCTCGATGAGGCTGACGTAACGTGCTCGCTCACGCTGCAGAACCCGCTAAACAACAACATCGGCTTTCTCTACAACACCACGGAATTCCCAGGACTCGCCAATGCATAAATCTGACTTCATTCACGCCATGGAGGGTAAGCCGTGGCGCGATCGGGCGTGCTCGTTCGACACGGCTGATTGCTGGGGGTTGGTGGTGCTGTATTACCGGCATGTGCTCGGCATAGAGATACACCAAACGCCGGACTACGAAGCCGGCAGCGACTTCCTGACGTGTTTTTCCGGTGATGTTGTGTTCTGGCATCAGGCCGAGAAAGCGGCCGACGGTAGCATTTTTATCGCGTATTACGGCGGTCAGCCAGCTCACGTCGGTTTGGTCATCGATGGGCAAGCATTTCACAGCCGCGGCGAAGCGGGGCATGTGCGCTTTGACAAGCTGCGGACGCTGGAGCGAGTTTTCACCAAATTGGAGTTTTACGACTATGCCGTTGATCGAAGTACAGCGCGTGCCGGGGTTGCCGAAAGAACGGCATAATCTTCCCGCCGGCAGCATGTTCTATCCCTGGCTTAAATCGGCCAACCTTCACTGTGATGTTGAAATTCTGCGTAACGGCGTAAAGCTGCAGCCCGATGATGAGTTGAATTTCCCGCTCAACGATGGCGACGTGATCAGCGTGTTCGACCAGCCGAAAAGCGGCACCATTGGCAAAGTGCTAAGTCCTATTTTCGCTCCGATCAAGTTTGTCCAAAAAATCCTGACGTCATTGCTCGGACAGCCAAGCGCGGGCGTGGCGACAAGCAGCAACGCAAAGACCTCCCCGAATAACAGCCTGAAAGGGCAAACCAACATTGCGCGAAACGGTGAGGCAAAGCCTGACAACTACGGCCAGGTGCGCGCGTACCCTGACCTGATTCAGGAGTCGCTGTTCGAGTACGACAACAACATCAAGAAAGTCACAGAGTGGATGAACTTCGGGCTGGGCCGGTATGACGTCACGTCAGTAAGGTACTCAGAATCGAACCTCGGCGCGCTGGCTGGCGCCTCATACCGCATCTACCAGCCAGGCGATAACATCCCGCTGATCAACGAGGGGTTCGCTTTTGACGACATCGACGGCCAGGAGCTGCCGGGGCCGAACGAGAGCGGAGATTTTCCAGCAGAAACGGCGACGACAACTACCGATATGGTGTCTGGGGAGTTCATCGCCGGACAGGCAAAGGTGAAAATCAAGCAGAACAGCGACTTTGATTACTTCTATGACCTGCCTAAGCCTCATTCTGTATCGTTCGTAGTCAATGTCACCTACAACACGGTGTCGGGGCCAGTAACTCGCGATATCACGGTATTTGCCGATCTCTTCAGCGCGACGACAACAGACGATGGCGCCCCAGTGAACCCACAGTATTTCTACGAGTTCACGTTTGTAAATCTGGGCGGCAACGATATCAGCCAGATCCCCGACGACGCGGTAATCAACACGTCGATATTCACGCTTAACGACAATGAACCGCTGGTAATCGGCCCATCGTTCTCTCCGGTTGATGGGACTCAGCTTTGGGTTCATCTGCAGGCGCAGTTAGGACATGGTGACTACGCCAGAACCAGCGTCACATTCTGGAAGGTTGATGATGATAACAACCAGATACCCGGCACGCTGGAAAGCTACAACGTCGGGTTGAATAACGATGACGAGAACGCGGATACAAAGTATAGGACGTTCAAATTCACGCCAGTGTCTGGCAATGGCCGCTATGCGGTAACGTTCATCCGCACCAATAACAGTAACGATCACTCAATCCTGAAGGTCGAAGCTGTTCACATCGTCAGGACACGCACCAACGTAGCTTACCCGAATGACACACTCGTAACTGTCACTGTCACTGCGACGGAGCGCGCAACCAGTGCGAGGGAACGCAAATATAACGCTCTAATCACTCGTCATGTAATCAGCTACAACCTGGCTACGCAGACAGTCGATTACACAGAAAGGCCTTCACGATCTTTTGCAGACGCTGTATTGCATACCTGGCTAAAGATGGGCGGCCAACCAGAATCGAGCATCGACATCTACGAGCTTTACTCTATCGCAGCATCGTTACCAGATCAGCGCCTGGGTTATTTCGATTACACCTTCGATGACGAAGATATCTCGCTAGGCTCTCGGATTCAGACGATCTGCGATGCGGCCACCGTTACGGCGTTCTGGGATGGAGGGGTGTTGTCTTTCACTCGCGATGAACGGAAGCCAAGCGCAACGACGGTGTTCAACCGCGCCAACATGAAAGCGGAGGATTACAGCCTTTCCTACGACATGACTCTCCCCGGTGGTTTTGATGGGGTAGAGGTCAAGTATCGAAACCCGATCACGAATAAACAGGCATTCATCCGCTACCGGATCGTCGGCAACTCGATTGAAGAGGGGGAGCCGGTAAAGGCGAAGAAATTCGACATGCTGTTTATCCGCAATTCGTACCAAGCGCGGGATCGGGCATTGAAAGAAATCCGCCGACTTCTGTACTCGCGGCAAACGATGTCTATTCGTGCGCTGGCCGATGGTGAATGGGTGAGCGTCGGGCAGATGGTGCAGGTAGCCGATATCTACGACGCTAACCAGCAAGATGGTTATATCGTCGCGCGCAACGGCAACAACTTCGACACAAGCGAACGCATCGAATGGGCTGGGGATATGTTTGTCGTCATCACTGATGCGAATGGCACCCCATCAGCGCGCGTTCAGGCATATCCCCGCAGCGATACGACATTCGGTTTTACCGCTGCAGTACCAGCAATAAACCTCAATATATTTGACGGCTACAACGTCCAGTCGCCGTCTCGCTACGTTATTGCTACGCAAATGGAGATGGATGCGACGAAATGGACGATTACAGAAAAGAAACCTAATGGCGACGGGACTACCTCGTTAACCATGTCTGAATACAACGATGAAATGTATAATTATGAGGTTACAGAGTAAATGACAACACCAACTAACAAGCCAATTCCTAGTAATGACCTCAATGACTTCAGGTTTAACGCAGAAAAAGTTGATGAGGTTGTAAACTCTAATAACGAAAATTATACGGATAGATTTGGCGTCAAAAGATTTACTATTGAAGGCATTAGGAAAAATATTGCTCCTTTAGGTAAGCGATATGATTCACTTCAGCAAGCAATTGATGCATTTGACTCTGAAATCCAAGATGGGGCCTATTTCTTTGTAAGATCTAGTGGTGATGCATCTCTGGCTTATGAATATCAACGCGTTGGAAGTAATGCGGTTCCTACCGGCGAGAGCATGTACAATGGTAATGCAGTTTCAGAAATTAACAACAGGCTGGCAGGGGGTAATGTAGATCAGTTCTTGCAATCTGCAACAAAAACCGGAATTGGAGAATCAGTGGCGAGAACTCGAGTCGAAGGATCAAACTTCTCAGTAAGCGGTTTGCTAGAGTCCGTCACTGTTTTTGCCGAGGTCTCTGGTGCTGCAATAGTTAAAATTGTAACCAATGGATCTGCCAGCGGCACTTATTCTCTCGTTACAGAATTCCCGATAACACTTTCAGTTGGTGAGAATAAATTCACTTCAGGAGTTGATTTCTTACCGATATCAGTAAATACATCTCAAACAATAGCGGTTTATAGTAAAGTAGGTCGAATGTCATCATCTGCAAATGGTGTTGGACAAGAGGGCTCTAGTTATATTTTTAACGGAAACCTAACAGGTAACAACGTGGCCGTGACAACTACAACAAATGAAATGCAGCTAAAGGCGGTTGTTGTTACTGGGACTGGAGAAACCTATGAGGATATTTCTCAGAAAGTTGTAGAGATTAGCAATAAAATAAACGGTCAAACACTCTCGATAGGTGTTAACTCTCCGTCTGCAACAGGAACTGTAGAATCAACAACTAGAACCAGAATACTAGGGGATATTATAACCTCTGCTGGTTATTTGAGTAAAATAACAGTTTATGCTCATACGGCAGGAACAGCAAAGATTAAAGTAGTAAAGAAAGTTAGCGATAAAATATTTAGCTTAATTAGTGAGTTCAGTGTTACCTGTGTTTCTGGTATTAATGAGTTTGTTAGCGGAACGCATTTTGAAAATGTAGCTGTAACAAACGGGGATAGCATTGCGTTTTATGGCGGTACAGCAAGAATAGAAGCATCACCAACTGGGTCTGGACCTGATGGAGTGACGCTAATTTACAATGGTGATCTAACAGGAAGCAATGTAACTGTTGTTTCTACTACAAATTACATGCAACTAAAGGCTGATTTTAGTATTGGGGTTTCATATGATCAGCTTGTTGACATCGCTACTGATGCATATGCGACAAGTAAGGACGTAGAAAATAAGATTACCTCGCTTCCAACATCCATTTCAGATGCATTGCGAAAGTCAATAACCACCGAAGTGCAGAAATTTACAGGGACATCAATCCCACCAAACTGGGTAACGAGTGGCGCTGTATGGTCTATAAGTGATGCTCTATTAGCATCTGGAGTGGGGGGCGCGACCACCGTAGCAAGTTTTGATAAGTACTCGTCAATGGCCAGGAAGATTACGCGTGCAAGAATTAAGATGATAGACTCTTCGTCTAGAGCTGGAATAAGCTTTTTACCGCAAGAGTCTAATAGAGGCACCGCTGTTTTGATAAATGGTAGTTCTGGTGTTTTTGAGCTTAATTCATACACAGGAACTGCATTAACCTTATCGAGAACAACACCTTTGCCCTCATCAATAGTGGCTGGTAGGGAATATTTAATCGAAGTTAGAAAAGTAGGGATAAGCACTATTGCGACATTTAGAGATACGGTAACAGGGGCGACGACAACTATTAATCAATCCCAGGGTGATGGCGGCGTAGATGCCGGCGCGCAACATGGTAAGCCTGGGGTTATGTTTATTTCTGGAAGTATTTCCGTTTCTAGATTTGAGTTTGTATCCGGAGTTCAGCAAAATCCAGCGTGGATTATCCTCGGTGATAGCATTGTAGAAGGCAGCAATAACTCTTCAGATTGGTCTAAGATGTGGGGTTACTTACTTGAAAGTGCTAGAGGAAAAGGAGACACACTAATTGCTGCACGTGGCGGAGATGAAACGCCTAACTTACTGCCACGGCTTGACATGGATTTAAATCAGTTTTCTCCAAAGTATGTAATTTATGAAATTGGAACTAATGATGCTAATCAGGCCGAATGGCGAGTTAATACTCAGTCAGTGATAAATGCAATAGTAGCAAGAGGAGCCACACCAATCCTATGCACACAAGTGCCAAGACCAGCTAAGCAGGCACAAATCACCGCTCAAAATTCTGATATTAGATCTCGATTTTTTGGTGATTATGACTACATAGATCTAGCATTAGCTGTATCACTCAACAATGCAGGAGTTGAGTATGATCCAGTATATTATCAACAAGATAAGGTTCATTTAACAGTCGAAGGAGAGGCAAAGTTATTTTCACAGGTTTTGGCTGACGCACCTTATTTATTGGATTGATTAGGTTGTTCACAAAAAAAGCTATTTGTAAAGCGTGGCAAAGTCGAATGCGAGCGCCGCATCAACGGCTTTGCCCTCTGTTTCGAATGGCGTTTCTGAGACGAGCGGCCAGCGCCCTTTATGCCAAACATAAAGCCAGTGCCGGCTCTCCTCGTCTTCGCGTATCGCGAACATCGGAGGGCTGTTCTGCTGTGGTTCTGGGTATCTGTCGTTTTCGTTGAGAATGAAGATCTGCCGGCCGGCGAGGGTGATACTGCCCATTTGACTGCTCCGCTGGTGGGTGTGCAGTAATGGTAGCTGGTGGTGGGGTTGATGGGTAGGGATGGTGTCATATTGGTGACGTCACTACGGTGCCATTAAGGCGTCACTAATATGTCATCACTTGCCGATTTATGTCACTGTGAATGCAGAACGGCCTTTAATTACAATAGGTTAAACTTTATGTCACTTTCTTCTAAGCCGTAGGTCATAGGTTCGAATCCTATAGGGCGTGCCATTACTCCCTTGATTTTCTTCCCCCTACTTGTTCCCTTGAAAACTCGACTGCGCTACCCGTACTCCCGTTGGCTCGCCGCTGAACGTCATGCTATGTTCATGCGTTAACTTTCAGTGAGTAGTAGAGAGAAAAATGCAAAGCTTATTCGTTTACGGCACCCTGGGGCCGGGCAGGCCCAACGCGCACATTATGGAAGCCATCGGCGGCAGCTGGGAAGAGGGTAGCGTCGGCGGCTCGCTGCTTAACGAAGGCTGGGGCGCCGAGATGGGCTACCCGGGCATCGTGCTGGATAACAGTGGCAATCGGGTGAACGGGTTTCTGTTCCGTTCAGCTAACCTCGTCAACCACTGGCCGACTCTCGATGCGTTTGAAGGTGAGGGCTATGAACGAGTGGCGGTCAGCGTCACCACCGCCGGCGGCGAAACCGTCGATTCGTTTATCTACATGCTGAAGAAATGATATGAAGCCGCCTCGCCGAGTGAGGGTGAGGCGCTTGACCCGCCGGCAATTGAACCTTCGTTTATTTTGCCGCGCTACAATAGGCGAAAATTTCTCCACGGAGCCTATCGTGCGCAAATCCAGATTCCTGCTCGTGACCTTGCTGTGCCTGTGCGCCGCCGCCGTGCTGTACGTTATGGCTTACCGGGCGTTGGGGCATTACCTCAGCGACGGTGAGCAAGCTTACCCGGATATCACTGTTGAAATCCGCTGAGGGCCGTGCGGCGGTGCGCTGATTGCGCCGATTTTTCGAACTTCGGCCGTTCGTCGCCGGGGGGCGGGCAATACCGGCATCTTCAAGAGCGGCGGTTTGAGTCGCGCCTGTTCGTGGTGCGTTGAGAAAAATGTCATATTTCCCATTCGGCGTTACATCTGGCCGAGCAAACTTACGCGGGGATGACAGTTCTATACATTGGGATTGGTACTGTAGCTCTACCCGATGATGTTGTGTGTTATCCATTCCCTGTAGTGTATTACCCCATCCCTGTTAAGTTTATCCCGCCTTGCGCGGGATTTTTTTTATCTGCGCATGCCTGGCGGAGGAACGCGATTTTTTTGAATAACACCGTCAGTTTTATTCGGTATTCAGCCGCTGCGCGCTTGATTAGATTGAACGCGAAGGGGCGCCGTCGGCGTCTTTGTGCAATGAGTGGAGAATTTCTATGGCGAAGACAGTAGTGGTGTTTCATTCCGGCTACGGCCATACCGAGCGTTTGGCGAAAGTCGTGGCGGAAGGAGCCGGGGCCGAACTGATCGCCATCGATCAGAACGGCGATATCAGCGACGAAGCCTGGCAGACGCTGGATGAGGCGGACGCCATCATCTTTGGTTCGCCGACCTATATGGGCGGCCCGTCGTGGCAGTTCAAGAAATTCGCCGACGCCAGCTCCAAGGCCTGGTTCGGCCGCAAGTGGCAAGACAAAGTGTTCGGCGGCTTTACCAACAGCGCCAGCCTGAACGGCGACAAGCAGGTGACGTTGATCGCGCTGCAGACGCTGGCTTCACAACATGGCGGCCTGTGGGTCAGCCTGGGGCTGATGCCGGCCAACACCAAATCGGCGCAGCGCACCGACGTCAATAACCTGGGCGGTTCGGTGGGGCTGCTGGTGCAGACCCCGGCGGATGCCGGCGTGGATGAGATGCTGTCGGGCGATCTGGCGACCGCCAAGCTCTATGGCCAGCGCGTAGCGGGCTTTGCCGCCAAACTGGCGTAAGCCCTTCCGTGCAGAGAGGGCGGCGGTGCGGTTGAGCGGATGCCGCGTTCATTTTCTCTGCACAATTGGCGTGTAAGCTGCGAAATGTTATTAGCCTGCTTGGGCTAACACTGCATTTCGTACAAATATTCCCGGTTCCTAGGCCGGGTTTTTTGTTGCTAAGGTCTGCTTAAGCTTGCACCGCTATACTGCGCGGCAGCACGGGCATGCAAGGCATGGCCGTGTTGTAATTGTCGATTTGCTGTTGTTCAGGCAAGCCCGCGCTATGCGGGCTTTTTTGGGGTTGTTATTGCACGGGCGGCCCAGTTGCAGGAAAATAATCGCGCAGTTATTCAAACAGCATTCAACGACCAATAACCATAAACTTATTAATGTAATTAACGCCCTCGGCGGCCTATTACGCTATGCGCTATGCTGACAGCAGAGTGGGCATTATTTGCTGACGCTATGCGGGGGAGTCCGCCGCAGGCGCATCAGGCTAAGAAAAGTCTGTTAATTAAATGTTAATGCTTTTTATTATTGATTTGTCTGGCTTTTTTGGTTGAAATTCGGATTGACTATCCCTCACTGGCCGGGCGAGAGAGTATGCACATTATTATTCTGGTTATTAGCAAAATATGGGCGAGGCGATGAACGCCAGAATAAACGCCAGGCATGGCCTGCCGCTAACGGTTCAGCTGATCAATCTTTTCATGCTGGCCTTTTTACTTTCCCTGGTGGGTATTCTTAGCCGGCCGATTGGCTCGCTTTCCTTATTTTGGCCGGTGAATGCGATTCTGCTCGGCCTGCTGCTGCGAAAACCCGTTTACGCCACGCCGCTCGGCTGGCTTACCACCTATCTGGGCATGGTCGCCGCCGATCTCAGCACCGGCGAAGGCTGGTCTCTGGCGCTGTGGCTGAACGCCTGCAACATGTCGCTGATCGCCGTCGGTTACGGCATCATGCTGATGCTGCCCCAATCTCAACGGCGCATGGGCAAACCCCAGGCGATACTCTATATGTTCAGCGCCAGCCTGGCCGGCGCGGCGGTGGCGTCGACGCTGTCGGTGCTGCGCAACGACAGCCTGTACAACAACACGGTGGTGGTCGCCTGGCTGGCCTGGTTCAGCGAGCAGTTCTCGACGACCTTGCTGCTGTTGCCGGTGCTGATGGCGGCGCCGCGGTTGAAGCAGCTGCTGCGCATGCAGGTGCGTTGGCGCCTGAAGGGCTGCCTGCCGCTGCTGGCGCTGCTGCTGTCGCTGATATTCAGCGTCTATATCGGCGGGCCGGGCGCTATCGCCTTCCCGATCCCGGCGCTGCTGTGGTGCGCGGTGCGCTACCCGCTGTTCCCCGTGACGTTGCTGACGCTGTTGACCGGCATGACCGAGATCAGCAGCATTTCCGCCAACCTGGTGCTGTACGAAACGCCGAACAACCACAACGCCTTCCTCGACACGCTGATGTCCGCCCGCTTGGGCATCGCCATGCTGGTGATGGGGCCGCTGATCCTCGCCAGCTCTATCGCCGCCAACCGCAAACTGATGCGGCGTCTGGAGCACAGCGCCAACCACGATTTTCTGACCGGGGTGCTGGCGCGCAGCGCGATGACGCGCAAAGCGGGCGAGCTGCTGGAACACAAGCACCGCTCGAAAGAGGCGGTGTCGCTACTGCTGATCGACATCGACCATTTTAAGCAGATCAACGATACGCACGGCCACAGCGCCGGCGATCAGGTTTTGGCGTCGTTCGCGCACATCGTGCGGCGCGAGCTGCGGCACGATCAGCTGTTCGGCCGCCTGGGCGGAGAAGAGTTCGCCATCATGCTGCCGCGCGCGCTGGCGGCGCAGGGCGTGGCGCTGGGGGAACATCTGCGCCGGCTGGTGGAGCAGGCGGAACTGCAGGCGGAAGGCAAACAGACGCTGAAAATCACCATCAGCGTCGGCGTCGCCAGCCTGGCGATGAATGAGGTGAAATCGCTGGAGCAACTGATGAATATGGCGGATATCGCGCTGTATCGCGCCAAATCGCAGGGGCGTAATCGGGTGGAGTCGTTCAACGTGGTGAGCGGCAACAGCGTCGAGCATATCCTGTTCCGCTAGGGCTCGACGCTGGGCAGCCGGCGCTTACAGGCTTTTCAGCGCCTTAATGGTCTCATCCATATCGATCTCGTGCTCGGAGAAGGTATGGGTGGTGTTCTGGAAGGTGGTAATGGTCAGCATGCGCAGCGTTTGCATGGTCTGCGCCTGATCTTCTGACTGCGGGCGAATGCGGTTCATCAGCAGGCCGACCGACAGCACGGTGTTCTCTTTATCCACGTCGGCTTTGGCCGGCACTTCCTTGGTGAAGGTATTGAAAGACTTGATGCTGGCGATCTTGATTCTTTCATTGGCGATGATGATGTATTTGCTGGGCGCCAACACTTTGACCGCATAAGCCGACGGGCCTTTGGTGTTGTTGGTCGGTTCGAAGGTCACCGCCGCGTTTTTCTTAATCAGCTCCGGGTTTTGCACTTTAATCACGTGAAAATAACGATTTTCTCCGTTCTCGTCGGTAATAAAGCCGAAGCCTTTGTCTTCAAAAAAAGTCGTTATCTTGCCGTTCATCGCTATTCTCACAAAAGGGTTCAATACAGCGCTTATGATAGCGCGGAATGCCTTGCAGCGACAGATTGCGCGGGCGGCATTTCGTCATGCGATAACGGCATTTAGCGGCTTTCCCCCCACATGCTATGTTCATGCTGACTTCATTCAATGCGTAAAGGAATAGCGATGGGCATCAAACGTCTCAATCACGCCGTGCTGTATGTCAGCGACGTGCGGCAGAGCGCCGACTTCTATCATCAGGTGTTGGGGTTCAAGCTCAAGCCGTCCGACAGCCCCGATCGGGCGGTGTTTACCCAGGCCGCCGATTCGGACAACGATCACGATTTGGCGCTGTTCAGCAAGAACCTGGGCCAGCAGCGCGCCGGGGTGTTTCGCGCCAACAACGAGCCGCCGGCGGAGCATGAGCCAGCGGCCGGGCTGTACCATCTGGCCTGGGAAGTGGACAGCCTGGAAGAGCTGGAGCGCATTCGTCACCAGCTGGCCGAACGCGGCATTCTCGGGCTGGAAGAGGATCACGGCGTGCACAAAAGCATTTATGGCCACGATCCGGACGGGCTGCTGTTCGAGGTGACGTGGTTTATTCCGCCGGCGTTGCTGACCGAAGAGGACAAAAACCAGCAGGGGATCCGGCCGCTGGATTTCGCCGCCGAGAAGCGGCGCTTCGCCGGCCGGTAAGCAGCTCGGGTACGGGGCGCCGCGGCGCCCCGACGATCACAGCACTTTGTTGAGGAAGTTGACGGTGCGCGGATGCTGCGGCTGAGCCAGCACTTGCCTGGCGTCGCCCTGCTCGACGATCTGCCCATCGACCATAAACACCACCCGATCCGCCGCTTCGCGCGCAAAGCCGATTTCATGCGTGACCACCACCAGCGTGACGCCCAGATCCGCCAACCCCTTTATCACATCCAGCACTTCGCCGACCAGCTCAGGATCGAGCGCGGAGGTCGGTTCATCGAACAGGATCACCTTCGGGTTCAGCGCCAGCGCGCGCGCGATGGCGATACGCTGCTGTTGGCCGCCGGAGAGGTGGCGCGGGTAGGCGTCCGCCTTGTGGCGCAACCCGACGGTATCCAGTAGTGCATAGGCCACCGCTTTTGCCCGTTCGCGGGAGTGGATCTTGTGCACTACCGGCGCTTCGATGATGTTTTCCAGCACCGTCAGGTGCGGGAACAGGTTGAAATTTTGGAATACGTAGCCGACGTTGATGCGCTGCCGGAGGATGGCCTTTTCCTTCAGCTCATACAGCCGGTTGCCTTTGCGGCGGTAGCCGACGTAGTCGCCGTCGATGCGGATAAAGCCTTGGTCCACGCGTTCCAGGTGGTTGATCGCCCGCAGCAGCGTCGATTTACCGGAGCCGGAAGGGCCGAGGATCACGGTGACGGTGCCCGGCTGCAGCGTCAGGCTGACGTCGTCCAGCGCCTTGTGCTTGCCGAAGAACTTGCTGACGTTGCTGATTTCGATCAGGCCGCGTGCCGGCACCGGGGTGAGATTGCGCGCCGGCTGTTCGGGCAAGGCGTAATAATCAATGGCTTCAGACATGCGGGTCTCCTAACGTTTTAGCCAGCCGGCCAGTTGCTGCCAGGGCGTCGGCGGCAGTTCGCGCACCGCGCCCCGGGCGAAATAGCGCTCGATGTAGTATTGGATCACCGACAGCGCGGTGGTGATGAACAGATACCAGACGGTGGCGACCATCAGCAGCGGTATTACCTGCTGGGTGCGGTTATAGATAACCTGAATGGTGTAAAACAGCTCCGGCAGCGCCAGCACGTAAACGATCGAGGTGCCTTTCGCCAGGCTGATGATCTCGTTGAAGCCGGTCGGAATAATGGAGCGCAGCGCCTGCGGCAGAATGATGCGGAAGGTGCGGCGATAGCCCGGCAACCCCAGCGCCGCCGCCGCTTCGTGCTGGCCGTAATCCACGCCCAGGATGCCGCCGCGGATGATCTCGGCGGTGTAGGCGGACTGCACCAGCGTCAGGCCCAGCACCGCCACGGCGAACTGGCCGAGAATGTCGATGGTCGGGTAGCTGGCGAACACCACGGAGGTGAAGGGAATGCCCAGCGAGATGGCGTCATACAGATAGGAAAAGTTGTACAGGATGATCAGCACCAGAATCAGCGGCAGCGAGCGAAACAGCCAGATATAACCCCAGGCCAGCGACGCCAGCAGGTAAGAGCGCGACAGCCGCGCCAGCGCCAGCAGGGTGCCGAACAGGATGCTGAACAGCGTGCCGAGCAGCGTCAGCAGCAGGGTTTGCCCCAGCCCTGCCAGCACCGCCGGCGCGAAGAACCACTCGGCGAACACGCCCCATTCCCAGCGCGCGTTGCCCGCCACCGATTGCACGATGGCGGCCAGAATAAACAGCGAAAACAGCGCGCCGATCAGCCGCAGCGGATAGCGGGCGGGCACCACTTTCAAGACTTCTTGTTTGGACATGTCATGTCTCCTGATACAGATTAAGGGGCCTTAGGCGATTTTCCTTTCCGACGCGCAACAACACGCGTCCTCTGCAATCAGGCTTTTGCGGAACGGCAGGCGGCCATCGTAGGGTGGGCGACTGTATATCTCGCTGTCGACGGTGGGATCGAACTGCGGCTGATACCCGTTGCTCAGATACAGGCCCACCGCTTCGGGCTGGCGAAAGCCGGTGGTTAGATAGAGCCGGCGATATCCCTGCGCCAGCGCCAGCGTTTCCAGCTGCTGCAGCACCCGCTGCGCCAGGCCTTGGCGGCGCAGGTCGCCCCGCGTCCAGATGCGCTTCAGCTCGGCGGTTAGCGCGTCATAGCGTTTGAAGGCGCCCATGGCGATCGGCGCACCGGCGCGCAGCAGCACGATGAAGGCTCCTTGCGGTGGCGCGTACAGATCCAGCGCTTCCGGTTCCTGGTCACCAAAATAGTCGCCGTAGCGCTGACGATATTCGCCGAACAGCCCTTCGATCACCGGGGCGATCAGCGGGTCGGTCGGCAGCGTCTGAATGAAGGTGTCTTGCGTCATCGCGCGCTCCTAATCGCCCTGGCCGGGCGGGTTGATTTCCTACTGCGCAAGGCGTTCGGCGCTCTCGCCCCAGCGGTTGACCATGGCGTTCGCCTGCGGGTTCTTCGGCGCGTGAATAGGGGTTGATAGGCCTGCAAATCGATGCCGGTGCCCGCCTGTGCGGCGCCGGTCAGGCTCGGCAAGGCCGCCACGAGGGCGGCGGTAACGGTTTTCTGCATAGCGGGTATCCCTGGCAGCGATCTTGTTATTGGGTGAATCTGTTCAACGGGCGCTTCAGGCCTAGATGTTCACGCAGCGTGTCGCCGTGGTACGCCTGGCGGAACAGGCCACGTTGCTGCAGGATGGGCACCACCCGATCGACGAAGTGGCCGAAGGCGTTGGGCGTACCGCCGCTGATGATGAAACCGTCGGCGGCCTCGCCGTCGAACCAGCGTTGCAGGCCATCCGCCACCGCTTCCGGCGTGCCGCTGAACACCGGGCGCGGCGAGGCGGCTTCGAGCGCCACCTGGCGCAGCGTGAGGTGGCGCTCGCGGGCGCTGCGCTTGATGGCGTCGGTGGTGCTGCGGAAACTGTTTTGCCCCAGATCGCCGATGTCCGGGAAGGGGGCGTCCAGCGGATGACGGGCGAAGTCGTAATGCTCAAAGTAGCGGCCGAGGTAGTTGAGGGCGTTCTCGATGCTGACCAGGCGGGCGGTCTCCTGATACTGGCGCTCGACGTCCGCGTCGTCGTCGCCGACGATCACGCTGACGCCCTGGAAGATGCGCAGGTCGTCCGGTTCGCGCCCCTGTTCCACCAGCTGCCGCTTCACGTCCTGGTAGAAATCCTGCGCCTGCTCCAACGTGTCGTGATGGGTGAAGATCGCATCGGCGTGTTGGGCCGCCAGCCGTTTGCCGTCTTCGGAGGCGCCGGCCTGGAACAGGATCGGGCGCCCCTGTGGCGTGCGGCCGATGTTCAGCGGCCCCTGTACCGAGAAGAATTCCCCCTGGTGATTGAGAGTGTGCAGTTTGCCGGCGCGGAAAAATTCGCCGCTGGCCTTATTACGCACGAAGGCGTCGTCTTCCCAGGAGTCCCACAGCCCTTTGGCAACGTCGAGAAACTCGCCGGCGATGCGATAACGCAGGCTGTGCTCCGGGTGTTCTTTGCGCGAGAAATTTTTGGCCGAGCCTTCCAGCGGCGAGGTCACCACGTTCCAGCCGGCGCGGCCGTTGCTCAGGTGATCGAGGCTGGCGAACTGGCGGGCGACGGTGAACGGATCGCTGTAGGAGGTGGAGAGGGTGCCCACCAGGCCGATTTTATCGGTGGCGGCGGACAACGCGGCCAGCAGGGTGAGCGGTTCGAAACGATTAAGAAAATGCGGAATGGACTTTTCGTTGATATATAGCCCATCGGCGACGAAGACGAAATCGAATTTCCCCTGTTCGGCTTTTTTCGCCGTGACGATATTAAATTCGAGGTTGATGCTGGCGTCGGCGGTGGCGTCCGGGTGGCGCCAGGCGGACATATTTCCCGATGCACCATGCAGAATGGCGCCCAGCCGCAATTGCCGTTGATTAGTCGCGTTGTCGCTCATCGTGATTATCCTGTCATGCGCCGCAGAGGCGCGCGGTGTCTGATGTGCCCACTATTGATGAGCGGCGGCGGGATGTAAAACAACAAAACAGCATATTCAAATGTTGAAAATTGCAAATATCACGGCGAGCGAAAAAATAATCCCCGACGCCGCATCCTCTGCGTCGGGGAAATACGCTTTACCGTTATTCAGGCGTTGCTGAGGGCTTTTTCCGGTGCGGTGGTTAATTGTTGCAGCGTGCGTTCCGCCAGCAGCGTGAAATATTGCGCGGCGGGGAACAGGGCGCGTTCATCGGGATTGAAACGCGGATGATGCAGGCCGAATTCGCTGGCGGAGCCGATGCTGACGAATACGCCCGGCACATGGTGCAGATACAGCGCGAAATCTTCACCGCCCATCTGCAGTTCCGCCTCTTCGACCCGGTAGCCGGCCTCGGCGGCGACGGTTTTGCTGAACGCCGCCCAATGCGGATCATTGATTACCGCCGGCGGCCCCGGCTGCCAGCGGAGTTCGGCCTGCGCGCCCAGCGCGGCGGCAACGCCGTCGATCACCTGGCGAATTTTGTCCGGCACCTGGCGGCGCACCGCGTCGCTGTGGGTGCGCACCGTGCCTTCCAGCTCCACGGTTTGCGGCAGCACGTTCCAGGTATTGCCGCCTTCGATGCGCGTTACGCTCACCACCAGCGATTCCAGCGAGCTGAAGCTGCGGCTGGGCAGCGTCTGCAGTGCGCCGACGATCTGGCTGGCGGTGACGATGGTGTCGACGCCCTGTTCCGGTTTGGCGGCGTGCGCGCCTTTGCCGGTGATGAGGATCTGGAAGCGATCGACGTTGGCGTAGAACGGCCCGGCGCGGGTGGCGAAGGTGCCGGTGGGCAGCTCCGGCGCGTTATGCAGGCCAAATACCGCCGCAACGTTATCCAGCGCGCCAGCGTCGATCAGATGCCGGGCACCGTTGAAGGTCTCTTCCGCCGGCTGGAAGAAGATGCGCACCGTGCCGGGCAGGTCGGCCTCACGCGCTTTGAGCAGGTGTGCGGCGCCGAGCATCACCGAGGTGTGAAAGTCGTGGCCGCAGGCGTGCATCACGCCGCGGTTTTGCGAGCTGAAGGGCACGTCGGCGATTTCGTCGATCGGCAGGGCGTCAATGTCACCGCGCAGCGCGATGATCGGCCCCTTGCCGCTGCCAATCTCCGCCACGACGCCGGTTTTCAGCGCCAACGGCAGCAGGCGAATGCCCGCCTCTTGCAGCCAGCGGGTCAGCCGGGCGGTGGTGGCGAATTCGTGATTGGAAAGCTCCGGGTTTTGGTGCAGCTCACGCCGATAGGCGATGATTTTGTCTGCCAACTGGCTGGTCATAGGCTTGGCTCACAGTGGGAAATAAACCCTAACCCTAGTGCAGCGGCCGCCGAAGCAAAAAGACCATCTGGTTATATTTCATAGCGATTGCGTCTGCATGGGGGCGTCAACGCTGGGGTAAGCGGGCGGGTTTGGCCGTTCGCGCATTGTTCGCCGGTGGGTGGAGAGGATTGACCTGGAACGGGAGCTTATCGCAACCGGTGCAATCCATTTACACCGGGCTACACGGATTTTTTCACTCTTTATCGGATTTCTGTGATCGCGGTGGTGGACAAAATCCTGCCTGCTTGCTGTACTGTAATCGACACAGGTTTTGTGTCTTTCATTCACGTTAAAGGTAAGTTTGATGTCTAAGATTAAAGGTAGCGTTAAGTGGTTTAATGAATCCAAAGGCTTCGGTTTCATTACTCCGGAAGATGGTAGCAAGGACGTTTTCGTTCACTTCTCTGCCATCGTTAGCAACGGTTTCAAAACGCTTGCTGAAGGCCAGCGTGTAGAGTTTGAAATCACGAACGGTGCCAAAGGCCCATCTGCCGCTAACGTTACTGCTATCTAAGCTGCGTAGCTGAATTTCTTAAAACCCGCTCATTGAGCGGGTTTTTTATTGGGCGCGTTATGCCTCGCTGCGGCGGGCTAACAGGCTGAACAGCAGGATAGCGATGGCGTAACAGCCGACGATGGTCAGCGCCATCGACAGGCTTGAAGTGCCGCCCAGCCCGGTGAGCGGCACGGCGCAGGCGCCGAGGGCGAACATGCACACGCCGATCAAGGCCGAGGCGCTGCCCGCTTTGTCCCCCTGGCTTTGCATGGCCAGCGAAGAGGCGGTCGGGCCGACGATGCCGATCACCGCCACCGAAAAGAACAGCGGCACCAGCAACAACACCAGCGGCGCATGCAGCGCGGCGGCCAACAGCAGCAACAGCGACGCGACGGCCGCCAGCGTTAGCCCGCCCCTCAACACCCGACGCTCCCCCCAACGTGAACTGAGGCGGCTGGCCAGCTGCGCCGCAATGATCAGCCCGACGCCGTTAATGGCGAAGCACAGGCTGAACATCTGCGGGCTGAGGCCGTAGATCTGCTGCAAGACGAAAGGCGAGGCGCCGATATAGGCGAACATGCCGGCCATCACGAAGCCTTGCGTCAGGCACAGGCCCATGAAATAGCGCTGGGTCAGCAACCCGCCCAGCGACATCAGCATCGCCAGGATACCGCCCTGGCTACGGCGTTCTACCGGCAGGGATTCGCGCAGCTTCACCGCCGACAGGCTGAACAGCAGCACGGCGATGGCCGCCAGCACGCCGAAGATGCCGCGCCAGTTCATCACCTGCAGCATCACGCCGCCCAGCACTGGCGCGACGATCGGCGCCAGGCCGTTGACCAGCATCAGCAGGGCGAAGAAGCGGGTCAGCTCATGGCCGGCGTACAGATCGCGGGCGATGGCGCGGGAAATCACCGCGCCACCGGCGCCGGCGATGCCCTGCAGCAGACGGGCGATCAGCAACTGGTCGATGGTGGGTGCGAGGGCGCACCACAGCGAAGCGCCCAGCAGCAGGATCAGCGACAGCAACAGCGGGCGCATGCGGCCCAGTTTGTCGCTGTAAGGGCCGAAAATCAGCTGGCCGACGCCCAGGCCGAGCAGCCCGGCGGTCAGGCTGAGCTGTGCGGCGGCGGTGGAGGTATTCAGTTCGCCCGCCATTTCCGGCAGGGCGGGTAGATAGAGATCGGTGCACAGCGGCCCCAGCGCGGCCAACAGGCCAAGCACGACGGCGTACACCAGACGTTGTCTGGCTATGTGTTTGGTCATGGGAGATTAGCGTTTCCTGAACAGGTGAGAAATGGCCTGCTGATACAGATCGCGCAGCAGGGACGCATCGGCTTTTTGCGTGGTAAGGATACGGTAACCGGTGCCTTCGCTCATGACGGCGATAAATTCCACCCGCGCGGCGATCTCTTCCGCGCTGAAATCGGGATACAGCCGCTGCAGATTGTGACACACGTGGCGAAACAGCCGCGCTTCCGCATCGCTGAGCATTTTGGCCACCACCGGGTTGCGCGTGGCCTCGGCGGTCACTTCCAGCATCAGCATGTGGTCGGTTTCGCTCTCGCCCGGCTGCTGAAACAGCGTGCGCGCCGCCAGCGTGCCGGCGATCAGGTTGATGTGATCGCCAAGGTTTTCCAGCCGCTGCATCTTGCTGGCGATGATGCGGTTGACGATCTCTTCGATAATCGCGTCTTTATTGGCGAAATAGCGATAGATTTGCCCGACGCTGAGCTGCGAGCCCTGGGCGATCTCCGCCATGCTGGCGGCGTGGAAGCCGTGGCGGCGGAAGCTGGTTTTCGCCGCTTCGACGATCTGATCGCGGCGGGCCTGCACCTTGGCCTGTTTACTGTCGTTGGGGGAGAGCATCTGCCCGATCCTTTGCTACGCGTGAGCCGGGTTCACATTTCTGGGTGTGAACGTTCATTCTCAATTGTAGTGTAACCGGCGGGAAAGACGCAACATGAACGCGTGCTGCGGGAAAAAGCGCTTAAGCGAACAGGTAGGATTTGATAAAGGCGGCGACGATCAGCACGCACAGCGCAACGGCAATCGCTTCGGCGGCGGTTTTCGGCAGGCTAAACATAGCGGTTTCTCATCCAGTCAGGAGTACTGGATGAGATTATGCGCATGCAAGATTAAGGAAACATTAAGGGCTTAGCGCCCGTTGACCCACATCACCAGCATGAAAGCCAGCAGCGTCATCGCCAGCGAGCCGGCCAGGTTGAGCAGCATGTTGGCCAGCGCCCAGCCGAAGCGGCCATCCTGCATCAGGTATACCACCTCCAGCGAAAAGGTGGAGAAGGTGGTCAGGCCGCCGCAGAACCCGGTGGTGATCAGCAATTTCCAGGTGGGATCCAGATGCGTCATGCGGGTGAAAATCGCCATCGCCAGGCCGATGATAAAACCGCCGATCAGATTGACCATCAGCGTACCGAGCGGAATGTGGGCGTTCAGCGGGTTCATTTTCATGCTTACCGCCCAGCGCAAAACGCTGCCGACGCCGCCGCCGATAAATACGGCCAGTAAAGAGCTCAACATGGGGCAACTCCCTTTCAATCAGAGAAATTCACGGGGTTCGGAAAGGGACAGGCGTAACGCTACGCGCCTCTCTCCGAGAGGTTACGTAGACATCATCAGCCTGTGAAGGCGGTTAGGGAGGAATGTCATCTCCAGCGTGCCGCACGGCCTTTTTCGCCGCACCGGATGGATGTTACACCTAACGCCGCCTATTTTGTAGTATCGACAATCTGCGAGGTCACCCCATGAAAATCAGAACGGCGCGCCTGAGCGATCGCCGAATTAATGACGGCGCTGGATTATCCCGGCACCGAGGCGCTGCTGGTGGCGGTGGAAAGCGAGCGGGCGCATGCGTTTTACCGGCGTGAAGGCTTTGTCGAAGCGCCGAAGTATTTTGCCAAGTTATTAAACCAGTCAGTTAGTCGCCCGTCGGCGCCGCCGTTTCCAGCCGGTTGCGGCCATTTTGCTTCGCCCGGTAAAGCGCGCCGTCGGCCGCTTTCAGCCAGTCCAGATAACCGCCCAGCGCGGGGTGGTAGTTGGCGATGCCGGCGCTGATCTGCAGCCGCAGCTGTGGCGCCTCTTTGAAGATGACGGCGTCCAGCCGCTGCTGGATGCGCCGCAGGACGGTTACCGCCTGTTCGGCGCTGGTGTTCGGCAGCACCGCGCCAAACTCGTCGCCGCCGTAGCGCCCGACGATATCCACGTTGCGCAAGCCAATCAGCAGCTCTTCCGCCAGCGCCGCCAGGGCCTCATCCCCCAGCGCATGACCGAAAGTATCGTTGATGGTTTTGAAACGATCGATATCCATCAGGATCAGCGTGGCGTTGTCCTGGTAGCGGCGGCAGCTGTCGAACTGGCGATGCAGCAGGTGCTCCCAGTGGCGGCGGTTGTACAAGCCGGTCAGCCCATCGCGGGTGCTGATGCGTTGCAGCTCCTGTTTCTTTTCCGCCAGCCGCTTGGCGGTGCGGTAGGTCACCAGCCCGAGCAGCGTCGGGTACAGGTAGATCATCGGCAGGCACAGATAGATTTGCAGCGGCGTGCTGTGCGGTTGAAACGGGAAGCCGAGCAGCGCGCCGGTCAGCGCCGCCGTGGCCAATTGAATCGCCAACCCTTTGACAAACAGCGCTTTGCCGGCGGAAGCGATGTTGTTCATGCTCATCATCGACAGGATGACGATCGCCGGCAGCGCATTGAACGCCATCATCGCGGCCCAGAAGCCACCGAAGGCGGAGTCGATCAGCAGGTTGCGGATCTCGGCTTTGAACGGATCTTTGGCGCGGCGGGCCAGGTGGTAGGCAAGATGCGGCCAGAGAAAGCCGTGAAAGGCCAGCAATAGCCAGACCGCCGTGGGCGGAGCCAAGGGGTAGAGCGTGGCGCAGACGCAGATAAAGCCGAGTCCCAGGCCGGCGACGCGGGGCAGATAGGTGCGTTTGGCGAAGCTGAGGCCGGATTTTCGGGCATCGAAAATGGGTGGAGCAATATACATCCGGCATCTCCCTGATAAGTATCACGGCAGCGTATCATGCGGGCGATAAACTAAGAATAGTCTGGAATCCGTGCCGTGCGGCCGTGTGGCATTCCTGCGACGGATCTCACTCTGTTACATGTTGCGGTTGTGCGAGCCGAAGGAAAGTCGCTAAATATTCGCAGGCAAGGTCAGTTTTTCTCGCTGTTCACGCAGCGCTCTATGATAAGAAGGTGAGTATGGAAGGTATCAGCATTACCAAACTTCTGGTGATTGCGGTGTTGGTGATTTTACTGTTCGGCACCAGCAAACTGCGCACGCTCGGCGCCGATCTTGGCGCGGCGCTGAAAGGCTTTAAAAAAGCCGTGGGCGACGACAGCACGCCGCCGGCCGCCGGCAACAACGCCGCCGAAAGCCAGTCCGCTCAGCAGAGCGTCGAAAAGAAAGACGTTTAACCCCGCCTGGTGGCGCGCAATAAAAAACGGATGCCTTGCGGACATCCGTTTTTTGGCGTTTCCGCCGTCTTTAGCGTAACAAACTATTACGCGTTATTTCACTTCCATCCCTTTGGCCTGCAGATCGGCGTGGTAAGACGAACGCACGAACGGGCCGCAGGCGGCGTGGGTGAAGCCCATCGCCATCGCTTCTTCTTTCATCTCGTCGAACTCGGCCGGGCTGACGTAGCGCTGCACCGGCAGGTGGTGACGGCTCGGCTGCAGGTATTGCCCCAGCGTCAGCATGGTCACGCCGTGGCGGCGCAGATCGCGCATCACTTCGACGATTTCCGCGTTGGTTTCGCCCAGGCCGACCATCAGGCCTGATTTGGTCGGGATATCCGGGTGCGCTTCTTTAAAGCGCTCCAGCAGCTTCAGCGACCACTCGTAGTTGGCGCCTGGGCGCACCTGGCGATATACGCGCGGCACGTTTTCCAGGTTGTGGTTGAATACGTCCGGCGGCGTGGCGGTGAGGATTTCCAGCGCGCGATCCATACGGCCGCGGAAGTCCGGCACCAGCGTTTCAATTTTGATGTTCGGGCTCTTGGCGCGGATGGCCGAGATGCAGTCGGCAAAGTGTTGAGCGCCGCCGTCGCGCAGATCGTCGCGGTCAACCGAGGTGATCACCACATAACGCAGCGCCATGTCGGCGATGGTTTGCGCCAGCTTTTCCGGCTCGTTGGCGTCCGGCGCGATCGGGCGGCCGTGGGCCACGTCGCAGAACGGGCAGCGGCGGGTGCAGATAGCGCCGAGGATCATGAAGGTGGCGGTGCCGTGGTTGAAGCACTCGGACAGGTTAGGGCACGAGGCTTCCTCACAGACGGAGTGCAGGCCGTTTTTACGCATGGCGGCTTTGATGCCCTGAATGCGCGTTGAGTCGGCAGGCAGTTTGATCTTCATCCACTCGGGTTTACGCAACAGCTCCTGCCGTTCGGTGACCACCGTTTTGACCGGGATCAGCGCCATTTTGTCAGCATCGCGGTATTTGACGCCGCGTTCCATCTGAATTGGTTTACTCATAATCGTGCAGGTTCCAGTTACGAAGCTCGACCGTCTGGTAGCCGAGTAAATGAACAAATTCCTGTACCAGGATTGGGTGTATGTCTTCAATGCCAACGCCGGGCGCCAGCGCGCTGACCTGCGTCATTTGCATGCCGGCGTAACCGCAAGGGTTGATGCGTTGGAAGGGGCTGAGATCCATCGCCACATTCAGGGCCAGGCCGTGGAATGAGCTGCCTTTGCGGATCCGCAAACCCAACGAACAGATTTTCTGCTCCCCCACGTACACGCCCGGCGCATCCGGACGGGCGCGCGATTCGAGGCGGAAGTGGGCGAGGGTGTTGATAACCGTATCTTCTATCGCCGTGACCAATTGGCGTACGCCGACCTTGTTGCGTTTCAGATCGACCATCACGTACATCACCTGCTGGCCCGGCCCGTGGTAGGTCACCTGGCCGCCGCGATCGCTCTGAATCACCGGGATATCGCCGGGCATCAGCACATGCTCGGCTTTGCCGGCCTGGCCCTGGGTGAACACCGGGGGATGCTGCACCAGCCACAGCTCGTCCGGCGTGGTCTCGGTACGACTGTCGGTGAAGTTATGCATGGCTTGGGATACAGGCGCGTAGGGCTGCAACCCCAGCTGACGCAAAATGATCTTGTCTGGTTGCAAAAGAGTCATCGTCAGGTTACAGAAGTGGTAAAGCCATTATACCGGGCGCTCCGGCCTGCGGCCAGCCTTTCGCTGACCAAAAATGCGCAACCCGGGAAGACGCTGCGCCGTCCCGGGTTGATAAGCAGGGGTTTATGCTGGAATTACAGCACCATGCGAACAATTTCAATGTTGCCCAACTCTTCGTACAGGGTTTCGACCTGCTCGATGTGAGTGGCGTTGATGGTGATGGAGACCGAGTGGTAGTTGCCTTTGCTGCTCGGCTTGACCTGCGGGTTGTAGTCGCCCGGCGCATGGCGCTGCACCACTTCAACTACCTGGTCAACCAGCTCAGGCTGCGCCAGGCCCATCACCTTGTAGGTAAACGGGCAAGGGAATTCGAGCAGTTCGTTCAGTTTAGTTTTTTGCATGTGCGTGCGCTCCAGAGTGCTAGCTAATCTATAAAGTATAACTCCCGCCGGGGCGGGAGTTAGTGTTATTCACTATATGGGGCCAATTTCGCCCGTTTCAACCGTTAACCGAACCAGTGGTGGAACATCAGTTTGATGTAGTCCACGATGCGGCTGAAGAAACCGCCTTCTTTCACTTCGTTCATCACCACCAGCGGACGCTGGTCGATGGTTTTGCCGTCCAGCTGGAAGTTGATGCTGCCGACCACCTGGTTTTTCGCCAGCGGCGCGTGAATTTCCGGCGTGTTCAGCACATAGCTGGCCTTCAGATCTTTCATGCGGCCGCGCGGGATGGTCAGGTAGACATCTTTGTCCACGCCCAGCTCAACGCGGTCGGCATCGCCGAACCAGACCGGCTCGGAAGCGAACTCTTTACCGACCTTCAGCGGCGCCACGGTTTCGAAGAAGCGGAAGCCCCAGGTCAGCAGTTTCTTGCTCTCGGCTTCGCGGCCTTTGTAGGTGCGGCCGCCCATCACGGCGGAGATCAGGCGCATCTGGCCTTCGGTCGCCGAAGCCACCAGGTTGTAACCCGCCGCGTCGGTGTGGCCGGTTTTGATGCCGTCGACGTTCAGGCTGTTATCCCACAGCAGACCGTTGCGGTTCATCTGGCGGATATTGTTGAAGGTGAACTCTTTTTCTTTGTAAATCGCGTACTCGTCCGGCACGTCGCGGATCAGCGCCTGGCCGATCAGCGCCATGTCGCGCGCCGAGCTGTACTGGCCCTGGGCATCCAGGCCGTGTACCGTCTGGAAGTGGGTGTTCTGCAGGCCCAGCTTGCTGACGTAGGTGTTCATCAGGTTAACGAACGCGTCCTGGCTGCCGGCGACGTAGTCGGCCATCGCCACGCAGGCGTCGTTACCGGATTGCAGGTTGATGCCGCGGGTCAGCTTGGAGACCGGCACGCGATCGCCCGGCTTCAGGAACATCAGCGAGGAGCCTTTGAACACCGGGTTGCCGGTCGCCCAGGCGTCCTGACCGACGGTCACCAGATCGTCCTGGCCGATTTTACCCGCTTTCAGCGCCTGGCCGATGACGTAGCTGGTCATCATTTTGGTCAGGCTGGCCGGATCGCGACGCGCGTCGGCGTTCATCTCGGCCAGCACCTTGCCGGAGTTGTAATCAATCAGGATGTACGCTTCCGCATCGATCTGCGGGACACCTGGGATCATGGTTTTGATGTTAACGTCATCGGCATGTGCAACGGAGGCTGCGCTCATTGCGATAACGGTGCCGAGTGCGATGCTTTTGATTAAGCGAAAAGAAGTTACTTGTTTCATGATCGGGACTACAACATCCGTGAAAGTAAAGTTAAAAAACGAGCCACACTATAGCAGATGCGATCCCGGCAGGCATTATCCATTCATCTGACTAATTGCGGTTAAAGACCTTTTAGCTGCAAGAAAATGTTTCAGCTAAATAACCGCTTATCAGCCGCGAATGCCCGCCGGGCATAACGCTTAGGGTGCAGCAGTAACGAAAGACTGTTGTTGCGCTTCGCTGGCCAGGCGTTGCTGCAGCTGGGCCGCCTGCTGACGGCTGCTGAATGGGCCGAGCTGGACGCGATAAACGTTGCCGTTGGCTGCCACTTTGCCCGGCACGCCAAACTGTTGGCTCAGGCTTTGCTGCCAGCTCTGGGCGCGCTCGGCGCTGCTCAGCGCACCGACCTGCACCACGTAACCGCCGGAGGAAGAAGCGGCCGCCATACCGGCCGCCGCAGCGCCGGCCGCAACCGGAGCGGCCACGGCGGCGGCTTCCGGTTCGGAACCTTCCAGCACGCCGGCCGGTACTGCGCTTGGCGCGCCGAGGAAACCGCTGCGGCCGTTGCCGGCGTTTGCCGGAGCGCCATCGTCGGTGCGCAGGGTGCTGTTATCGATCGGGCGCACCGCCGCGCCGCCGGCGACCGGCACGTCCTGTTGGATCGGGGTGCCCATGCCGCTGGCGCCGAGATCCGGGCGTGCCGGCAGGGCGTAACTCTGTTTCGCCACGATGGTGCCGATGGTGCCCGGGCCGCTCAGCGTGCCGTCCGGCGCCACGTTGATGAAATCGACTTTGACCTTGGTGTTGTTGGACAGGTTGAGGCGGTCGGCGGCGGCTTTCGACAGATCGATGATGCGGCCCTTGGTGTATGGCCCGCGATCGTTGACGCGCACCACCAGCTGACGGCCGTTGGCCAGGTTGGTGACGCGCACATAGCTTGGGATTGGCAGCGTTGGGTGCGCCGCGGTCAGGCCGTTGGGATCGAACTGCTCACCCAGCGCCGTGGTGTTGCCGTTGGCCTCTTCGCCATACCAGGACGCCAGGCCGGTCTGCGAGAAGTTCTGCGGATCTTTTACGATGCGGTAAGTATCGCCATTAACCTTATAATCCTGCATGTTGTTAGGGTTATAGGGTTCATATTGAGGCTCGACGCCACCGATTTCCACCACCGGGCCGTTGTACGGCTGCTGTGGCGCCTGCTGTTCCGTGGTCGGGGCGGTACAGGCGGAGAGCAACACCGCCGCAACGCCGATCCAAAGCCATTCCTTACGCATTACTCACCTCTTATAAACTTTTAGACAGCATTTTCCGATGCGTGTGGATCGACATGATGATGCCGAAACCGGCCATCAACACTATCAGCGCCGAACCCCCGTAACTGACCAGAGGCAAAGGTACGCCAACTACCGGCAAAATGCCACTGACCATACCGATGTTAACAAAGACATAAACGAACAAAATCAGCATCAAGCCGCCAACCATCACGCGGCCGAAGGTGGTTTGCGCCTTGGCGGCGATCATCAGCCCGCGAATGATCACCAGCAGGTAGAGCGCCAGCAGCACCAATACCCCGATCAGCCCCAGCTCTTCGGCCAACACGGCGAAGATAAAGTCGGTATGGCGCTCCGGCAGGAACTCCAGCTGCGACTGGGTGCCGTGCAGCCAGCCCTTGCCGGACAGGCCGCCGGAGCCGATGGCGATCTTCGACTGAATGATGTGGTAGCCGGCGCCGAGCGGGTCGCTTTCCGGATCGAGCAGCATCATTACGCGGTCGCGTTGATAACCGTGCATCAGGAAGAACCACAGCACCGGGATAAAGGCCGCCAGCGCGACGGCGGCGACGGCGATCAGTTTCCAGCTCATGCCCGACAGGAACAGCACGAACAACCCGGAGGCGGCGATCAGGATCGAGGTGCCCAGATCCGGCTGTGCGGCCACCAGCAGCGTCGGCAGGAAGATCAGCACCAGCGCGATGGCGGTGTTTTTCAGCGAAGGCGGGCAGACGTCGCGGTTCATAAAGCGCGCCACCATCAGCGGCACGGCGATCTTGGCGATTTCCGACGGCTGGAAGCGCACCACGCCCAGATCCAGCCAGCGCTGCGCGCCTTTACTGATCTGCCCGAAGGCGTCTACCAGGATCAGCAAAATCACGCAGAAGATATAGAGATAGGGCGCCCAGCTTTCGTACACGCGCGGCGGGATTTGCGCCATGACGGCCATCACGATCAGCCCCATGACGATCTGCCCGATCTTGCGCTCCATCATGCCGATGTCCTGGCCGCTGGCGCTCCACATCACGAAGGCGCTGTAGACCAGCAGGGCCAGGATCAGCAGCAGGAACGTCGGGTCGATGTGGATTTTGGTCCAGATCGAGCCTTTTTGTTGGCTTTCAGTCATGTTCTACCTTAGTCACCTTCTACGCCAGGCGGCAGCGGGGCCTCGCTTGGCAATTGCGTATTGTTGTCGCCCAGCATGATATGGTCGAGGATCTGGCGGGTGATGGTGCCCACCGCCGGACCGGAGCCGCCGTTTTCCAGAATGATGGCGACCGACACCGTCGGGTTGTTGAACGGCGCGAAGGCGGTCATCAGCTTGTGATCGCGCAGGTGCTCCGCCAGTTTGTGGGCGTTGTAGGTTTCGTAGCCGAATACCTGTGCGGTACCCGATTTCGCCGCGGCTTTATAAGGTGCGTCCGCAAAGTACTTGCGCGCCGTCCCGTTCGGACGGTTGGCCACCCCGTACATGCCGTCTTTGGCGATTTCCCAGAAGCCGGAGTGAATATCGCCGATCTGCGTGCTCTCTTCCTGTTTGAACGGCACAAGCGCGCCGTTGACGCGGGTGCTCTGCAGCAGGTGCGGCGTTTTGACGGTGCCGTCGTTGATCAGGGTGTTCAGCGCCTTGGCCATCTGGATCGGTGTGGCGGTCCAGTAGCCCTGGCCGATGCCCACCGGAATGGTGTCGCCCTGATACCACGGTTTTTTATAGCGTTTCAGCTTCCATTCGCGCGTCGGCATCAGGCCGGAACGCTCTTCGGCCAGATCGATGCCGGTGTACTGGCCGTAACCGAATTTGGTCAGCCAGCTCGACAGCCGATCGATCCCCATGTCATAGGCGACCTGATAGAAGTAGGTATCCGCGGACTCTTCCAGCGCCTTGGTGACGTTCAGGCGGCCGTGGCCCCATTTTTTCCAGTCGCGGAAGCGTTTTTCCGAGCCGGGCAGTTGCCACCAGCCGGGATCGAACACCACGGTGTTCTTGGTGATCACGCCGGCGCTGAGCGCCGACACCGCGATATAAGGTTTCACCGTCGACGCGGGCGGGTAAACCCCCTGCGTGGCGCGGTTGATCAGCGGGCGATTCGGATCGTTCAGCAACCCCTGATAATCCTTGCTGGAAATGCCGTCCACGAACAGGTTCGGATCGTAGCTCGGGTTGGACACCATCGCCAGGATGGCGCCGGTGCGCGGATCGCTCACCACCACCGCGGCGCGGCTGCCCACCAGCAACTGCTCGATGTAGCGCTGCAGCTCAAGATCGAGCGTCAGGTAGACGTCCTGACCGGCGGAAGGCGGCTGCTCGTGCAATTGGCGGATCACCCGGCCGCGGTTGTTGACCTCGACCTCTTCGTAGCCGGTTTTGCCGTGCAGCGTGTCTTCGTAATAGCGTTCGATGCCCAGTTTGCCGATATCGTGGGTGGCGGCGTAGTTGGCCAGTTTGCCGTCTTTGTCCAGGCGTTCGACGTCGCGGTCGTTGATCTTCGACACGTAGCCGGTGACGTGGGTGAGGGCGGAGCCGTAAGGGTAGTAGCGGCGCTGGTAACCTTTCACTTCCACGCCGGGGAAGCGGAACTGATTGACCGCAAAGCGGGCGACCTGCACCTCGGTCAGCGCGGTTTTCACCGGAATGGAGACGAAGCGGCGCGAACGCTTGCGCTCTTTTTCGAAATTGGTGATGTCGTCGTCGGTCAGATCGACCACCGTGCGCAGCGCCTGCAGCGTGGCCTTGAGATCGTCGACCTTCTCCGGCATCAGCTCCAGCTGATAAATGGTGCGGTTGAGCGCCAGCGGGGTGCCGTTGCGATCGTAGATAATGCCGCGGCTGGGCGCGATGGGCACCAGCTTGATGCGGTTTTCGTTGGAGCGGGTGCGGTAATCCTCGACGCGGAGCACTTGCAGATTATACAGGTTGGCGATCAGGATGCCGGACAGCACCAGGATGCCCAGAAACGCCACCAGGGCGCGGCGTACAAACAGGGCGGATTCAGCCGTATAGTCGCGAAAAGGGTTACGTTCTATTTTCATCCCGCTGCTTTATTTCACTCTGTCACGGTCACCACCGGCTATTCCCGGTGGTAAGGATGATTTGTAGTAATACTCCAGGCGCGGTAGAGGCTTTCGGCCACCAGGACGCGCACCAAAGGATGCGGCAGCGTCAGCGGAGACAGTGACCAGCTTTGCTCGGCAGCGGCTTTGCAGGCGGGCGCCAGCCCTTCCGGGCCGCCGATCAGCAAGCTGACGTTGCGGCCATCCTGCTTCCAGCGTTCAAGCTGCTGCGCCAGCTGCGGCGTTTCCCACGGCGTGCCTGGGATATCCAGCGTAACGATGCGGTTGCCTTTGCCCACCGCCGCCAGCATCTGTTCGCCTTCCTTGTCCAGAATGCGCTTGATGTCGGCGTTTTTGCCGCGTTTGCCCGCCGGGATCTCGGTCAGCTCAAACGGCATATCTTTGGGAAAGCGGTGCAGGTAATCCATAAAGCCGGTTTGCACCCAGTCTGGCATTTTGGTGCCGACCGCCACCAATTGCAGTTTCACCGCTTAGCTCCAGAGTTTTTCCAGCTCGTACAGGCGACGGCTCTCTTCCTGCATCACGTGCACGATCACTTCGCCCAGATCGACCACGATCCAGTCGGAGGCTTCCTGGCCTTTCATGCCGTACAGCTCCATGCCCGCGGCACGGGATTCCTGCACCACGTGGCTGGCGATCGACATCACGTGGCGAGTCGAGGTGCCGGTGCAGATGATCATGCAATCGGTGATGCTGGATTTGCCCTGGACGTCCAGAGCGATAATGTCTTGGCCTTTCAGATCATCGATTTTATCGATGACGAAATCTTGGAGCGCTTTACCTTGCAAAGGTTCCCCCTCGGGTGTGTTCTGTTCAGTCGGCTGCGGCGGGCAAAATGCGCGCGCCGCGGCGTAACCGGATAATGGTTTCGGCAGGCTGCCGCTGAAAGCCAGCTAACTGGTGACTGCCCGGCCAGCTAAGGTTTCCGGGGTTTTCAGCGGATACCTGAAAAATAGCGGCGCAGTATATCACGCACCTTTCGCTAGCGATATAAACCCTGCAACTCGATATAGCGCTGCACCGGGCGTGGCAGCAGATCGTCGCAGTTGAGGCCCTGATGGCGGCGCTGGCGGATCTCGGTAGCGGAAATTTCCAGCTCCGGCGTATCGGCCAAATAGATATGGCCGTGCGGGCGACGGCTGAGCAGCGCCGGGTCGGCGGTGCGATGGCGTTCCAGCCACTGCTGCAGTTCCGGCGTGTCCATGCGGTCGTTATAGCCCGGGCGCGCCAGCACCAGCAGATGACACACGTCCAGCAGCGCCTGCCAGCGGTGCCACTTATGCAGCGTCAGCAGCGAGTCCTGACCAATGATAAACGCCAGCGGCTGGGCGGCGCCACGCTCTTTACGAATCGTTTCCAACGTCTCGATGGTGTAGGAGGGGGTGGTGCGGTGCAGTTCGCGATCGTCGACGGCAAACAGCGGATTGCCGGCGATCGCCAGCTCGACCATCTTCAGGCGCTGCTGCGCATTGGCCTCCGGCTGCGGGCGGTGCGGCGGCACGTGGTTAGGCAGCAGCGTGACGCGATTCAGGCCCACTTCGGCGGCCAACGCTTCCACCGGCCGCAGGTGGCCGTAGTGGATCGGGTCAAAGGTGCCGCCGAACAGCGCGTGCAAAACGGTGGGGTGTTCCGGGTTAGTGGGCATCGGTAAAACTCGTGGCCAGGGGTTTGCCGCACAGCAGCATCGACAGGGTTTCCAGTTCCGGCCAGACCGACTGGCCATAGTCCTGCTTGAGGGTCAGCTCGATTTGCGTCAGCAGCTGTACTGCCTGCTGCAGCTGGGGGCCGGACAGGCGTTGCAGCGCCTGGGTCACCAGCGGGCGGCGGTTCTGCCAGACCTTGTGCTGATCGAACAGCGTGCGCAGCGGCGCGGAAGCCATGCGGCGCTGCAGCGTCAGCAACAGCAGCAGTTCGCGCTGCAGGGTGCGCAGCAGGATCACCGGCTCCACGTCTTCTTGCTGCAGCTGCTGCAAAATATGCCAGGCGCGCTTGCTCTTGCCGGCCAGCAGGGCGTCCAGCCAGTGGAACGGCGTGAAGTGGGCGGCGTCGTTCACCGCCTGTTCGACGCGCGGCAGCGTGAGCTTGCCGTCCGGGTGCAGCAGCGATAGCCGCTCCAGCGCCTGCGACAGCGCCAGCAGGTTGCCTTCATAGCAGTAGCACAGCAGCTGATTGGCGGCGTCGTCCAACTCCAGCTTCATCGCCTTGGCGCGCGTGGCGACCCAGCGCGGCAGCTGCGCCTGTTCCGGCGTCTGGCAACTGACGAGGGCGCCGTGCGGGCTGAGCGCCTTGAACCAGGCGCTGTTTTCCTGCGCTTTGGTGAGGCGCGGGCCGCGCAGGATCAGCAGGATATCCTCGTGCAGCAGCGTGGCGAGCTTGGTCAGCTGTTCGCCGATCGGCGCCGTCGGGCCGTTTTCGGGGAAGATCAGCAGCAGCGTCTGGCGGCTGGCGAACAGGCTCATCGCCTGGCAGATGCCGAAGATGTCGTCCCAGTCGGTATGGGCGTCGAGGGAAATGCTGTAGTGCTCGCTGAACTGCTGCTGTTGCGCGGCCTGCCGGAGCAAATCCTGGCTCTCCTGCAGCAGCAGCGGTTCATTGCCGCTCAATAAATAACAAGCGCGCAGCCCCTCTCGGAGCTGCGCGGCAAGTTGTTCCGGATAAATGCGGATCATTGTGCGGTTTGGCTTGCCGCTCGTTCACCGGCGGCAGCGGCTTTCTGCCGGTTATCTTCTTCCGCCGCATGCACGGCCAGCAGTTTGCGCACCAGCTGTTGCGCCGCCTGCTCACGCATTTCCTGGCGAATGATCTCCTGTTCGGAGTCCTTGGCCAGCGCGGTCAACGGGTTGTCGAAGAAGGAACGGAACACTTTCACCGACAGCGGATACAGGTCATGGCCCGGGATCAGCACCTGCGCCTGCACGGTCAGCACCATCTGGTACTCGGCGGTTTTACCGTCCTGGAAGATCGAAGCGGTATCCTGGCTTTCCGTCGCGCCGACGATGCGCAGGGAAGGCACGTCTTTACGCTTCGGATCGCTGACGATAGTCACGTCGTTCAGACGCAGCTGTTCGCGCACCGAGCGCGTCAACGGGCCGTAAGGGTCAGCGCTGTCCAGGATCAGCGTTTTCATTTCATTAGGCACCTGCGTGGTGCCGCGCAGGTGAAAACCGCAGCCGGCGGTGACCAGCACCGCCAACCCCAGCAACAGCGTCAGAATGCGTTGTCGCACAATTCCTCCTTGTGTTAACCCACAACCAGGTTAAGCAGTTTGCCCGGAACGTAGATCACTTTGCGAATCGTGACGCCGTCCAGATATTTAGCCACCAGATGCTCTTCGGCAGCGCGCGCGCGCACCTGCTCTTCGGTCGCATCGGCGGATACGGTGATTTTAGCGCGAACCTTGCCGTTCACCTGCACCACCACCAGCTTGGAGTCTTCGACCATCGCCTGCTCGTCGGCAACCGGCCATGGCGCAGTGTCTACGTCGCCTTCGCCGCCCAGCGCCTGCCACAGCGTGAAGCATACGTGCGGGGTGAACGGATACAGCATGCGAACCACGGCCAGCAGCGCTTCCTGCAGCAGCGCGCGATCCTGCTCGCTCTCCTGCGGTGCGCGGGCCAGCTTGTTCATCAGCTCCATCACGGCGGCGATCGCGGTGTTGAAGGTCTGACGGCGGCCGATGTCATCGGTCACCTTGGCGATGGTTTTGTGCAGATCGCGGCGCAGCGCTTTCTGATCTTCGTTCAGCGCCGCTACGTCGAGCGGCTGCACCGCGCCTTTTTCCACGTGATCGTAGGCCAGTTTCCACACGCGTTTCAGGAAGCGGTTAGCCCCTTCCACGCCGGATTCCTGCCACTCCAGCGTCATTTCTGCCGGTGAAGCGAACATCATGAACAGACGCACGGTGTCCGCGCCGTATTTTTCCACCATCTCCTGCGGGTCGATGCCGTTGTTTTTCGACTTCGACATTTTGCTCATGCCAGCATAGACCAGTTCACGGCCTTGCGGATCGGTGGCCTTGATGATGCGGCCCTTGTCGTCGCGCTCGACGGTGGCGTCAACCGGGGACACCCAGACGCGCTCGCCGCTGTTGCCGGTGTAGTAGAAGGCGTCGGCCAACACCATGCCCTGACACAGCAGGCGCTTGGCCGGCTCGTCGGAATCCACCAGGCCTGCATCGCGCATCAGCTTGTGGAAGAAGCGGAAGTACATCAGGTGCATGATGGCGTGTTCGATGCCGCCGATATATTGATCGACCGGCAGCCAGTAGTTGGCGGCGGCCGGATCCAGCATGCCTTGGTCATACTGCGGGCAGGTGTAGCGCGCGTAGTACCAGGAAGACTCCATAAAGGTGTCGAAAGTATCGGTTTCACGCAGCGCCGGCTGGCCGTCGACGGTGGTCTTCGCCCACTCAGGATCGGCCTTGATCGGGCTGGTGATGCCGTCCATGACCACGTCTTCCGGCAGGATCACCGGCAACTGGTCTTCCGGCGTCGGCATCACGGTGCCGTCTTCCAGCGTCACCATCGGGATTGGCGCGCCCCAGTAACGCTGACGGGAAACGCCCCAGTCGCGCAGACGGTAGTTGACCTTGCGCTGGCCTACGCCCTTGGCGACCAGTTTGTCGGCGATGGCGTTGAAGCCCGCTTCATTGTCCAGGCCGTCGAACTCGCCGGAGTTGAACAGCGCGCCTTTGTCGGTCATCGCTTCGGCGCTCACGTCAGGCTGGCTGCCGTCGAGGTTCAGGATCACCGGTTTGATCGGCAAATCGTATTTGGTGGCGAATTCCCAGTCGCGCTGGTCGTGCGCCGGTACCGCCATCACGGCGCCGGTGCCGTATTCCATCAGCACGAAGTTGGCGACCCACACCGGCAGCTTCTCGCCGCTCAGCGGGTGGACAACGAACAGGCCGGTCGGCATGCCTTTCTTCTCCATCGTCGCCATTTCGGCTTCGGCAACTTTGGTGTTGCGGCATTCGTCGATGAAGTCGGTCAGCGCCGGGTTGTTGCGCGCGCCCTGTTGCGCCAGCGGGTGGCCCGCGGCGACCGCCACGTAGGTGGCGCCCATGAAGGTGTCGGGACGGGTGGTGTAAACCGTCAGCTTCTCTTCGCTGTCCGCCACGTCGAAGGTGATTTCCACGCCTTCGGAGCGGCCAATCCAGTTACGCTGCATGGTTTTCACCTGCTCCGGCCAGCTTTCAAGCGTGTCCAGATCGTTCAGCAGCTGATCGGCGTAGGCGGTGATTTTGATGAACCACTGCGGGATCTCTTTACGCTCGACCTTGGTGTCGCAGCGCCAGCAGCAGCCGTCGATAACCTGTTCGTTGGCCAGCACGGTCAGATCGTGCGGGCACCAGTTCACCGCCGAGGTCTTCTTGTAGACCAGGCCTTTTTCATACAGCTTGGTGAAGAACCACTGTTCCCAGCGGTAGTATTCCGGCTGGCAGGTGGCGATTTCGCGATCCCAGTCGTAGCCGAAGCCCAGCAGTTTCAGCTGGTTCTTCATGTATTCGATGTTGTCGTAGGTCCACGGGGCCGGTGCGGTGTTGTTTTTCACCGCCGCGCCTTCCGCCGGCAGGCCGAACGCATCCCAGCCGATCGGCTGCAGCACGTTTTTGCCCAGCATGCGCTGATAGCGCGAGATCACGTCGCCGATAGTGTAGTTACGAACGTGGCCCATGTGCAGTCGGCCGGACGGGTAAGGCAGCATGGATAGGCAGTAGTACTTTTCCTTGCTGTCGTCTTCGGTAACTTTGAAAGTCTGCTTCTCTTGCCAGTGAAGCTGTACGTTCGATTCTATGTCTTCTGGACGGTATTGCTCTTGCATGGCGGCCGGTGGTCCTGTAGGTGTAAACCGTTGCCCCGGTCAGAGGCAACGCAATGAACATTTAGTATTCGTAGATCCGCATAGCATAGCTGATAAGACCTCCCGGCAACAACTCCAAGCGCCTGACTCGGCGCATTTAAAAAAAGCGTCGTCATGACGCGGCTCACAACCTGCGGATCCCGCGTCTTGCCAAGTGACATCAGTCATTTACGGCTAAAATAAGAACAAGTAGCTTAGGGGTATCCCTGCAGCCAAGTCCGGCGCAGCGTTTATCGAGGAGAGTCTATGAACAAGGTTGCTCAGTATTACCGCGAATTGGTGGCATCGCTGACCGAACGCCTGAAAAACGGTGAACGCGATATCGACGAACTGGTGGCCAGCGCGGAGCGGCGGTTGAACGAGGCCGAGGATCTGACCCGCGATGAGGTGCGGCAGGTGACGCAGGCGGTGCGGCGCGATCTGGAAGAGTTCGCCCGCAGCTATCAGGAGAGCCGGGACGAGTTTACCGACAGCGTGTTTATGCGGGTGATCAAAGAGAGCCTGTGGCAGGAACTGGCGGATATCACCGACAAAACCCAGCTGGAGTGGCGCGAGGTGTTCAAGGATGTCAGCCACCACGGCGTTTACCACAGCGGTGAAGTGGTGGGGCTGGGCAATCTGGTGTGCGAGCAGTGTCACTACCACCTGGCGTTCTACACGCCGGAGGTGCTGCCGCTGTGCCCGAAATGCGGCCACGACCAGTTCCAGCGGCGGCCGTTTGAACCTTGATGGCGTTCCCCGGCAGGGCGGGGAACGCTAAGGCCGGCGTTTAGCGGAACAGTTTCTTCAGCAGGTTGCTGAGGAAACCGCCGCTGACGGTAGCCGGGGCGGCTTGCGCCTGCGCCGGTGCGCTGGCCGGTACGGCGACGCCGGCCGGGATTTTCTGCGCGACCGCGATGCGGCTGTCCTGGGCGGCTTTCTCCGCCGCTTCCGGGCCGTAGGCGAAGCCTTCCGCCAGCACGAATTCAACGTCGGTGATGCCGATAAAGCCCAGGAACAGCTTCACGTACGGCGTGATCAGATCCGTCGGCGTGTCGGCGTGGATGCCGCCGCGGCTGGAGATGACGATCGCTTTCTTGCCTGTCACCAGCCCTTCGGCGCCGGCGGAAGTATAGCGGAACGTCTGACCGGCGCGGGCGATCAGATCAAAGTAGATCTTCAGCTGCGTCGGGATGTTGAAGTTGTACATCGGGGCGCTGATGATCAGCGTGTCGTGCGACTTCAGCTCGGCAATCAGCTCATCGGACAGTGCCAGGGTGCTTTGCTGGTGCGGCGTCAGCGGTTTATCGCCGGCGGTAAAACCGGCCATCACTTCACCATCCAGCTCCGGCAGCGTCGGGTTGGCCAAATCGCGCACGGTGAACCTGTCTTCAGGGTGAGTTTCACGCCATTGTTCAACAAAAAAATCGACTAATTTTCCAGACTGGGAATATTCACCCAGAATACTTGATTTCAGGACCAGTACGCGGCTCATTGGCTTATCTCCAGGCGAAGTCTAATCGGTGACGATGTCAGTCGGTGTAAACGCATGGTAGAGGCAAGCCAGGAACAGTGATAGCGCAAAAATTCGCTGAGTTAAATCAAAAAAATTGAACTAGGGGCGCAAATGCGCCCCGATGGGATCAATAACGCGCTACGCGCTCGGCCAGCAGATCGATAAAGCCTTCGCGGTTGATGCCGGTCAGCACTTCCACGTTGGCCGCGTTGCCGGTTTGCTGGAAATAGTCCACCACCGTCATGCCGGCGGTGTATTCCCCCTTGGTTTCCACCCCCACCCAGCGCTCTACGCCGGTAAACAGCTGCGGCGCCAGCAGCCAGGCGATGGTGCAGGGATCGTGCATCGCCGCGCCGGGCAGGCCGCGCGGGTGGCTGAGATACAGCGGCAGGTAAAAATCGAGCATCTCCGCGACCGCCTGCGCGACCGGATTGGCTATCTGACGAATGCGTTCGATATCCTGCGGCAACACCAGCGCCTGATGGGTGACGTTCAGCCCGGCCATGGTCAGCGGCACGCCGGATTTCAGCACCATTTCGGCGGCTTCGGGATCGACGAAGATGTTGAACTCCGCGACCGGCGTGGTATTGCCGGCGTTCATGCCGCCGCCCATGAATACAATGCGTTCGATGCGGCTTTTCAGCTCGGCATGCTGAGCCAACAGCAGGGCGATGTTGGTCATCGGGCCGGTCACCACCAGGGTTATCGGCTGCGGGCTGGCGCGCAGCAGGTCGGCGATCAGCTCGATGGCGCCGCGGGGATCGGGTTTGAGGGTCGGCGCCGGCAGGTGGGTGTTGCCCATGCCGGTTTTGCCGTGGACATAGTCGGCGATCACCAGCTCGCGCATCAGCGGGCTGCCGGCGCCGGCGGCGACCGGTATGTCCTCGCGCCCCATCAGGGTCAACAGGCCCAGCGCGTTACGCAGGGTTTTCTCCGGCGTCTGGTTGCCGGCGGAGGTGGTGATGGCTTTGACGTCCAGCTCCGGCGAATGCAGCGCCATGGCCAGCGCGATGGCGTCGTCGAGGCCGGGATCGCAATCGATGATAATAGGGCGGGGCATGTTCTTTCTCCTCTGTTTGTTATCCAGCGAGCATCGGATCAAAACCGGGGAGAAACAAGCGCTTTTAGTGCCGGGAGAAAAGATGCGCCCCTGGCGGGGCGCATGGATGGCGTATTTAGTGCAGGATCTTGGCCAGGAAGTCCTTGGCGCGATCGGATTCAGGGTTGTTGAAGAAATCGTCTTTGTTGCGGTCTTCGACGATTTTGCCTTCGTCCATAAAGATCACGCGATTCGCCACCTTGCGGGCGAAGCCCATTTCGTGGGTCACCACCATCATGGTCATGCCTTCGTTCGCCAGTTCGACCATCACGTCCAGCACTTCGTTGATCATTTCCGGATCGAGCGCCGAGGTCGGCTCATCAAACAGCATGGCGATCGGATCCATGCACAGCGCGCGGGCGATGGCGACGCGCTGCTGCTGGCCGCCGGACAGCTGACCGGGGAATTTGTTGGCATGGGCGGTGAGGCCGACGCGCTCCAGCAGCTTCAGGCCCTTCTCGCGCGAGGCGATCTTATCGCGCTTGAGCACTTTTACCTGCGCCAGCGTCAGGTTGTCGATGATGGACAGGTGCGGGAACAGTTCAAAGTGTTGGAACACCATGCCGACCTTGGCGCGCAGCTGCGCCAGGTTGGTTTTCTTGTCGTTGACCGGCGTGCCGTTCACCAGGATGCTTCCCTGCTGGATCGGCTCCAGGCCGTTGACGGTTTTGATCAGGGTGGACTTGCCGGAACCTGAAGGACCGCAGACGACGACCACTTCGCCTTTTTTCACTTCGGTGGTGCAATCGGTCAACACTTGAAAGTGACCGTACCACTTGGAAACATTTTTCAGGGATATCATCAAACAGTCCTTTTCTTCAAATAGCTTACCAGCGCCGAGGCGGCGAGGCTGATAACAAAATAGACAAAGCCGGCGAACAGGATCATTTCAACCTGGGTGCCGTCGCGTTCGCCGATGGTCGACGCGGTGCGGAAGAAGTCGGCCAGGCTCAGTACGTAAACCAGCGAGGTATCCTGGAACAGCACGATGCCCTGGGTCAGCAGCAGCGGCACCATGGCGCGGAACGCCTGCGGCAGGATCACCAGCCGCATGGATTGCCAGTGGGTCATGCCCAGCGCCAGCGCGGCGGAAGATTGGCCGCGCGAGATGCTGATAATGCCGGCGCGGATGATTTCCGAATAATAAGCCGCTTCAAACAGGGAAAAGGCTACCATAGCCGAGATCAGGCGAATATCGGTTTTCGGCGACAGCCCTAGAACCTGTTGTAATAAGCTTGGAACCACCAGATAGAACCACAGCAGCACCATCACCAGCGGCACCGAACGGAACAGGTTGACGTACAGGGTGGCGAACCAGCTGATCGGTTTGAACGGCGACAGGCGCATCACCGCCAGCACGGTGCCCCACAGGATGCCGACCACGACGGCGGTCACGGTGATCTTCAGCGTGATCACCATGCCCTGCAGCAGATAAGGGAAGCTTGGGACGATCGACGCCCAGTCAAATTCGTACATTATTTACTCCCCAGGTTGCCAGGCAACTGCACTTTCTTTTCGACCAGACGCATAAACAGCATGATAACGGCGTTGATGCCGATATAAGCCAGCGTGATGGCGGTAAAGGATTCATAGGCGTGTGCGGAGTAATCCAACAGCTTGCCGGCCTGCGCGGCCATGTCCACCAGCCCGATGGTGGAGGCGATGGCGGAGTTTTTGACCAGGTTGAGCATCTCCGAGGTCATCGGCGGCACGATCACCCGGTAGGCGTTCGGCAACAGCACGTAGCGGTAGGTTTGCGGCAGCGTCAGGCCCATCGCCAGCCCGGCGGCTTTCTGGCCGCGCGGCAGGGATTGAATGGCGGCGCGCACCTGCTCGCAAACGCGGGCGGCGGTAAACAGCCCCAGACAAAGCATGGAAGAGACGAAGAACTGCACGTTGGGATCCAGCTCGGTTTTGAACCAGGTGCCGATATTGACCGGCAGCAGCTCGGGGATCACCAGATACCAGGTAAAGAATTGCACGATCAGCGGCACGTTGCGGAACAGCTCGACGTAACAGGTGCCGAGAGTGGAAAGAAAGCGGTTGGGCACGGTACGCAAGATACCGAACAGCGAACCGACGAAGAAAGCGATAATCCATGCACAGACGGAGAGGGCCACCGTGACCTGAAAGCCGGACCAGATCCAGCCGAGGTAAGTGGTGTTCCCAAACGGGGCCTGCTGCAGGAAGATACCCCAGTTCCAATCTATTGACATAACAAACTCCGATAAACGGGCGCAGGGCGCCGAAGATTGATGACTTGATGAGCGCCGATCGCCGCGCGGCCAGTCTGGCTGGCTTGTTGTGTACGGATGTCGGTGGCGCGCCTTGGGGAAAATGAGGGAGGGGAACGGCCCCCCTCATTCCTGTCTGTCCCAGTCATCAACTGGGCCGGTTTGGCCTGGCGGCCGCCCCGGCTTTTGTTCTATTTAGTTCAACGCTTTGTCGTTAGGCTCTTTGAACAGTTGCTTCATGTCGTCCGACAGTTCGAAGTTCATGTTGAGCTGTTTTGGTGGGATAGGCTGTTTGAACCATTTGTCAAACCACTTGGCCGCCTCACCGGAAGTTTGCGCCTGGGCGATGGTGTCATCGACCAGTTTTTTGAACTCAGGGTCGTCTTTACGCAGCATGCAGCCGTAGGCCTCTTTCGACTGCGGCGTGCCGATGATTTCCCACTGATCCGGTTTCTTGGCCTTGGCGCGCTCGCCCGCCAGCAGGGCGTCATCCATCATGAAGGCCACGGCGCGGCCGCTTTCCAGAGTGCGGAAGGAATCGCCGTGATCTTTGGCGCTGATGATGCGCATGTTCATCTTGCCGCTGTCGTTCAGCTTGTTCAGCAGCACTTCGGAGGTGGTGCCGGAGGTGACCACCACCGGTTTGCCTGCCAGGTCTTTAAAGTCTTTGATGTCGGAGCCTTTTTTCACCAGCAAGCGGGTGCCGACCACGAAAATGGTGTCGGAGAAGGCGGCCTGTTTCTGGCGCTCGAGGTTATTGGTGGTGGAGCCGCACTCGAAATCATAGGTGCCGTTTTGCAGCAGCGGGATGCGGTTCTGCGAGGTAATCGGCAGCATTTTCACCTGCAGATTCGGTGCATTCAGCTTTTTCTTAACGGCTTCAACGATTTGGTTGGAGTAGTCCTGAGAGTAGCCCACAACTTTTTGTTGGTTGTCGTAGTAGGAGAACGGCACTGACGATTCGCGGTGGCCGACAACGATCACGCCATTGTCTTTGATTTTCTTCAGCGTACCGGTCAGGTCTTCCGCATGCGCCACGCTACCTGCCATACCGAGCAGCAGTAACGATAACGCCAATTTACGCATTTGCATGGTCCAACTCCTTTGCTGTTGTGGTGGCTCTGACTAAAGAGCGTCAGGTTAAACCGACTATTTATTGCTCAAGTTATAAAGATAGTCTTAGAACGGATAGCCGTTAAAAAATAACCGATTGTGAATATCTTGAAACTAAAATGTTTCATTTTTTGAGACGCCGCGCGCACCAAATCAATGCAACAAAACGCTGACGCACTCGTGCGGTGCGCTCGACGCACCCAAAATGTGCGCAGGTGCGACAAAACGTCAGCAAAAGTAAACCGGCGCGCGAGGTCGCCATAGATAAAAGCAAGGAGTGTGCCAGCCGCGTTGATTTAACGGCATTTTCTGACTGAGGTGGGGATATTGACGGGAAAGTGGGGCGCGGCGGGCGCGCCCCGACGGAGAGGATTATTTGCGGCGCAGGCCCAACATCAGCGCCCAGCCGCCCAGCAGCAGGGTAATCACCCACAGCGGCGTGGCGCCGAAGCGCGCATAAGGCGTGACGCCGGTGGTCGGCGTGACCTTCACTTCGAGCACCTGACGGGTGAACTGCGGGATCTCGGCGATCACCTCGCCGTTCGCGTCCACCGCGGCGGTGACGCCGTTATTGGTGCTGCGCAGCAGCGGCCGGCCGAGCTCCAGCGCCCGCATGCGCGCCATCTGGAAGTGTTGCCACGGGCCGATGGAGTGGCCGAACCAGGCATCGTTGGAGATGGTCAGCAGGAAGTTGGTGTCCGGGCGGAAGTTATCGCGCACCTGCTGGCCCAGCACGATTTCGTAGCAGATGGCCGCCGTCAGGTTGTACCCGCGCACGCTGAGCTGCGGCTGCACATAGTCGCCGCGGCTGAAGGAAGACATCGGCAGATCGAAGAACGGCGCCAGCGGCCGCAGCAGCGTCTCCAGCGGCACGAATTCGCCGAACGGCACCAGGTGGTGCTTGTTGTAGCGATTCTTGTCCGGGTAGCTGTATGGCGTCGGCTCGCCGAGCACGATGGCGCTGTTGTAGATCTGCTGGCCCTGTGGCGTGGCGCGCACGTCGACGATGCCGGTGATCAGGCTGCTGTTCTTCGCCCGCATCAGGTCGTCCATCATGGTCAGGAAGCCGTTCTGGTTGGCTTCATAATCCGGGATGGCGGACTCCGGCCAGATGACGATCGGCGCCTTGCCCACGTACGGACGGGTTTCGTCCAGATAGGTTTGCAGCGTGCTGACCAGCGCTTTCGGATCCCATTTCATCGACTGGGCGATGTTGCCTTGCACCATGGCGACGTTCACCGCTTTCTCCGGCTGCGGGGTAAACCACTGCAGTTGGCGCAGCGGCCACGGCAACAGCAGCAGCGCGGCGGCGATGACCGCAGCCGACAGGCGGCGCTGATTGACGGCATACACCAGCAGACCGGCGATGGCCATCAGCACAAAGGTGATGGCGTCGACGCCCAGCAGCGGCGCGATGCCCTTCAGCGGGCCGTTGATCTGGCTGTAGCCGAACTGCAGCCAGGGGAAGCCGGTCAGCACCCAGCCGCGCAGGAATTCGGTCACCTGCCACAGCGCCGGCGCGGCGATGGCCAGCCGCCACCAGCGAGTGGCCGGGCACAGGCGCGTCAACAGCCCGGCGAACAGCCCGGTATACAGCGACAGGTAAGCGGCGAGCAGCACCACCAGGAAGACGTTGACGGCGAAAGGCATGCCGCCGAAATCGGCGATGCTGACATACACCCAGTTGATGCCGCTGCCGAACAGCCCGAAGCCCCAGACAAAGCCGAGCAGGGCGGACTGTTTGGCGGTGCAATTGAGGGTAACGGCCAGCAGGCCGAACAGGGAGACGATGGCCGCGGGCCAGAAGTCGTAGGGTGAGAACGCCAGCGTCCCGCCGGCACCTGACAACAGCGCCAGCAGGGCGCGAACCCGCTGGCGTTCAAGTAATGAGGCTTTAGCCATGTTGGATTTAATCTTCCAGTTTCGGTGGTGGAGAATCGTCCGGAATTTTTACATGAACCTGGATAATACGTCGACTGTCGGCCATGGCAACTTTAAATAGGTAACCTTCGATTTCAATGGTTTCCCCGCGCGCCGGCAGGTGGCCGAAGGCCTGCATCACCAGACCGCCGATGGTATCGACCTCGTCGTCGCTGAAATGGGTGCCGAAGGCTTCGTTGAAGTCTTCGATCGGGGCCAGCGCGCGCACGGTGTACATGTGGCGGCTGAGCTGGCGGATATCCAGATCGTCTTCGTCGTCGTATTCGTCTTCGATCTCGCCGACGATCAGTTCCAGAATGTCTTCGATGGTGACCAGGCCGGACACGCCGCCGAATTCGTCAATGACAATCGCCATGTGATAGCGCTGGGAACGGAACTCTTTCAGCATCCGGTCGACGCGCTTGCTTTCCGGCACCACCACCGCGGTGCGCAGCACCTTGTCGATGCTGAACGGCTCGGAGTCTGCGCGCATGAACGGCAGCAGATCCTTGGCCATCAGAATGCCTTCGATGTGATCTTTGTCTTCGCTGATCACCGGGAAGCGCGAGTGGGCGGAGTCGATAATCACGTCCAGGCACTCTTCCAGCGTCTGGTTGCGCTTGAGCGTCACCATCTGGGAGCGGGGGATCATGATGTCGCGCACGCGCTGCTCGGCGATATCCATCACGCCTTCCAGCATGTCGCGAGTATCGGGATCGATCAGGTCGTTTTGTTCGGAATCACGGATCAGCTCGACCAGATCGCCACGATTTTTGGGCTCGCCGTGGAACAGCTGGTTAAGGATAAGAGTAAAGAACCCCTTCTTGGGACTGGGGCTGTCATTGCTTTGTGAATGGTCGTCGCTCATGGCGTTTTCGTTACTGTCACTCATGTCAGAGTTAAGGGGCGTCAGCGACAGCCCCGCAGGGGGCTGTAGGGTAAACGGCTGACGTCAGACGGGGTCTTTTTCCGCCAGGTACGGATCAGGATAGCCCAGTCCGTGCATGATTTCGGTTTCCAAAGACTCCATTTCTTCGGCTTCATCGTCTTCGATGTGGTCATACCCTAGCAGATGAAGACTGCCGTGGACAACCATATGCGCCCAGTGGGCCTCCAGCGCCTTGCCTTGCTCAATCGCTTCCTGTTCAACCACCTGGCGGCAGATGATCAGATCGCCGAGCAGCGGCAGCTCGATGCCCGGCGGGGCCTCGAACGGGAAAGAGAGCACGTTGGTCGGCTTGTCTTTGCCGCGGTAGGTCAGGTTCAGCTCGTGGCTTTCCGCTTCGTCAACCAGACGCACGGTCACCTCGGCCTCTTCCTGAAATTGCGGCAGCACGCCTTCCAGCCAGCGCTGGAAGGTGGCCTCATCCGGCAGGCCGTCGCCGCTTTCACAGGCAATCTGCAGATCCAAAATCACCTGGCTCATGGTGTCTCCTGCTCGGAGGCGGCGAGCGCCTCGCGCTTACGTTGTTCGGCAATCGCGTCTTTGCGTTTCTGCTCGGCCGCTTCCCAGGCCTCATAGGCGATGACCACGCGGGCCACCACCGGGTGGCGCACCACGTCTTCGCTGTGGAAGAAGTTGAAGCTCAGTTCTTCCACGTCCGACAGCACTTCCACCGCGTGGCGCAGGCCGGATTTCTGGTTGCGCGGCAGGTCGATCTGGGTGACGTCGCCGGTGATGACCGCCTTCGAGTTGAAGCCGATGCGCGTCAGGAACATCTTCATCTGTTCGATGGTGGTGTTCTGGCTCTCATCCAGAATGATAAAGGCGTCGTTCAGCGTGCGGCCGCGCATATAGGCCAGCGGCGCGACTTCGATCACGTTGCGCTCGATGAGCTTCTCCACGCGCTCGAAGCCCAGCATTTCGAACAGGGCGTCGTACAGCGGGCGCAGATAGGGATCGACCTTCTGGCTCAGATCGCCCGGCAGGAAGCCCAGCTTTTCGCCGGCTTCGACCGCGGGGCGGGTCAGCAGAATGCGGCGAATTTCCTGGCGCTCCAGCGCATCTACCGCGGCGGCGACCGCCAGGTAGGTCTTGCCGGTGCCCGCCGGGCCGATGCCGAAGGTGATGTCGTGATCGAGAATGTTGGCGATGTACTGCGCCTGGTTGGGCGTGCGCGGTTTCACCATGCCGCGCTTGGTTTTGATGGTGACCGCCTTGCCGTAATCCGGCACGCTGTCGGCTACCTGTTCCAGCACCCGGCTCTCTTTGATGGCCAGGTGGATTTGCTCCGGATCGATATCCGGGATCACGCCGCGAATCGGCGCGGTATCCACGTACAGATGGCGCAGGATATCGGCGGCGGCGGCCACGCACAGGTTTTTGCCGACCAGCTTGAAACGGTTGTCGCGGCGATTGATTTCGATGCCCAATCGGCGCTCGAGTTGTTTGATGTTGTCATCAAACGGGCCGCACAGGCTGAGCAAACGCTTGTTGTCTGCGGGCTCTAACAAAATTTCTTGTGTTGCGACGTTCAAACTATTCCTCTAGGTCACATCGGGCCTGGTTGATGTCACATAGCGCGTCCGGGACGCGCGCGTTCAGGGCGAGCCTGAATACTCTCTTTCTTGAATTATTCATGGTGCGCCGCAACGGCGCAAGTTTACCGCTGATCTATCTGTGCGCCGTCGGCGAAATTCAAGGGAAGAAAAGGAAAAAACGCGGCGGGGCGTAAAGCCCGCCGCGTCATCACAGAACAAGGCCGCTGGGAATCAATTCTTTTTCACGAACTCGGATTTCAGCTTCATCGGGCCGAAGCCATCGATTTTGCAGTCGATGTTGTGATCGCCTTCGACCAGGCGAATGTTTTTCACCTTGGTGCCGATCTTGAGCATCGAGGAGCTGCCTTTGACCTTCAGGTCTTTGATCACGGTGACCGCGTCGCCGTCCGCCAGCAGGTTGCCGTTGGCGTCTTTGACGATCAGCGCGTCCTGATCTTCCGCCGGGGCGCTGTCGCTCCACTCGTGGGCGCACTCAGGGCAGATGAACAGGGCATTGTCCTGGTAGGTGTATTCGGAGTTGCACTTCGGGCAGTGTGGGAGTTGCATGTTATGTCGCCTCTTCAACAATAAAAAAATAAAAAAGCAAATCACCGGGCGCGGACGCCCGGCGGAGAAACGGTAAGGAGTAGCGCGAATGGGCGGCGATAAGGCGGCCGCCGCGGCGTCAGGGCTGGTAAATGCCGACGCCCAGCGCGTTTTCTTTGCGGGTACGGGCGATCACCGACTGCGGGGATTCATGTACGCGCAGATCCATCTGCTGTTCGGTGCGCACCACTGCGCCACGCAGGGTGTTGGTCAGCACCTCGGTAATTTCCACGTCGACGAACTGGCCGATCATGTCGGGCGTGCCCTCGAAGTTTACCACACGGTTGCACTCCGTGCGCCCGGCCAGCTCCATCACGCTTTTGCGCGAGGTGCCCTCCACCAGAATGCGCTGGACGGTGCCGAGCATGCGGCGGCTGAACTGCAGCGCCTGCTGGTTGATGCGGTCCTGCAGAATATACAGCCGCTGTTTTTTCTCTTCTTCGCTGACGTCGTCGACCATGTCCGCCGCCGGGGTGCCCGGGCGCGACGAATAGATGAAGCTGAAGCTGACGTCGAAATTGACGTCGGCGATCAGGTTCATGGTCTGTTCGAAGTCGGCCTGGCTTTCGCCCGGGAAACCGACGATGAAATCGGAGCTGAGCTGGATGTTCGGGCGCGCCTTGCGCAGCTTGCGGATAATCGCCTTGTACTCCAGCGCGGTGTGCGCGCGTTTCATCATGGTCAGGATGCGATCCGAACCGCTCTGCACCGGCAGATGCAGGAAGCTGACCAGCTCCGGCGTGTCTTCATACACCGCGATGATATCATCGGTGAACTCGATAGGGTGGCTGGTGGTGAAGCGAATGCGATCGATGCCGTCGATGGCCGCCACCAGGCGCAGCAGTTCGGCGAACGAGCAGATATCGCCGTCATGCGTGGCGCCGCGGTAAGCGTTGACGTTTTGGCCGAGCAGGTTGACCTCGCGTACGCCCTGCGCCGCCAGTTGGGCGATTTCGAACAGCACGTCGTCGCTCGGGCGGCTCACTTCCTCGCCGCGGGTGTAAGGCACCACGCAGAAGGTGCAGTATTTGTTGCAGCCTTCCATGATCGACACGAATGCGGTCGGGCCTTCGGCGCGCGGTTCCGGCAGACGGTCGAACTTTTCGATCTCCGGGAAGCTGATGTCGACCACCGGGCTGCGGGTGCCCTGAACGTGATTGATCATTTCCGGCAGGCGGTGCAGGGTCTGCGGGCCGAATACCACGTCAACGCAGGGCGCGCGGCTGCGGATCAGTTCACCTTCTTGCGAGGCCACGCAACCGCCGACGCCGATGATCACCGACGGGTTCTTTTCTTTCAGCAAGCGCCAGCGCCCCAGCATGGCGAAAACTTTCTCCTGCGCCTTTTCACGGATCGAGCAGGTGTTCAGCAGCAGCACGTCCGCCTCTTCGGCGTTATCGGTCCACTCGAAGCCGTGCGTGCTGTTCAACAGGTCGGCCATTTTCGATGAATCGTACTCATTCATCTGGCAGCCCCAGGTTTTGATATGTAGTTTTTTCGTCATTGACTTGCCATTACTCAGTGCGGAGCGAAAGTTGCGTTACGCGACATGCAGGGCGCGTATTGTAATCATTTGCCGCCGTTGTGACCAGCGCGGGGGAAAATGGCACGCAACCTGAAGCCGGAGCGAAAATCCGGTACACTGCGCAAAACGCCATACCGGGTGGGATGGCGAGCATTCACACAGAAAACATAGCCAATATGAAGACATCTCAAAATCGGTATGACGCGGTGGTGGTCGGCGGCGGCATGGTCGGCGCGGCGGCGGCCCTGGGGCTGGCGCAGGCGGGCTGGTCGGTGGCGTTGCTGGAACATCAGGCGCCGCAGGCGTTCGAGGCGCAAAGCCCGCCGGATCTGCGCATTTCCGCTATCGGCTGCACCTCGGTGGGGCTGCTGAAACAGCTCGGCGCCTGGCAGGCCGTGACGGCGATGCGCACGGCGCCGTATCGCCGGCTGGAGACCTGGGAGTGGGCGTCGTCGCGCGTGGCGTTCGACGCGGTGTCCCTGGGGCTGCCGGAGCTGGGCTTTATGGTGGAAAACCGCATTCTGCAGCTGGCGCTGTGGCAGCAGTTCGCGCAGTGCGCCAATTTGACGCTGCTGTGCCCCGCCAGGCTGCAATCGCTGCAGCGGGCGGACAATGCCTGGCAACTGACGCTGGACGGCGGTGAGACGCTGCAGACGCGTTTGGTTGTCGGCGCCGACGGCGCCAACTCGCAGGTGCGCAAGCTGGCGGCGATCGGCACCAACGGCTGGCAGTATCGTCAGGCGTGCATGTTGATCACCGTCGATACCGGCGCGCCGCAGCAGGATGTGACCTGGCAGCGCTTCTTCCCATCCGGGCCGCGTGCCTTCCTGCCGCTGTACGACAGTTGGGCGTCGCTGGTGTGGTATGACAGCCCGCAGCGCATTCGCCAGCTGCAGGCGATGCCGCCGGCGCAACTGGAGCGCGAGATCGCCGCCGCTTTCCCGGCGCGACTGGGCCCGGTTAAGGTGCACGCCGCCGGTTCGTTCCCGCTGACGCGGCGTCATGCGCAGCGCTACGTGTTGCCGGGGCTGGCGCTATTGGGTGATGCGGCGCATACCATCAATCCGCTGGCCGGGCAGGGCGTCAATCTGGGGTATCGCGACGTGGATGCCTTGCTGAACGTATTAAGCGATGCGCGGGAGCAGGGAGAGGACTGGAGCAGCGAGGCGGTACTGCTGCGCTATCAGCGCCGCCGCCGTACCGACAATCTGCTGATGCAGAGCGGCATGGATCTGTTCTATACCGCTTTCAGCAATAACCTGGCGCCGCTGAACGTGGCGCGCAATCTGGCGCTGATGGCCGCGCAGCGGGCGGGCAAGCTGAAAGAGCATGCGTTGAAGTACGCGTTGGGATTGTAACCGACAGGGCTCGGCTGCGGCTGGGCTCGTTAGGATTGGCCGAGCGCCGGAAAGCAAAAAGCCCGCCGAAGCGGGCTTTTCTAAATATGGCTGGGGTGCCAGGATTCGAACCTGGGTATGCTGGTATCAGAAACCAGAGCCTTACCGCTTGGCGACACCCCAATTATGGTGGCTACGACGGGATTTGAACCTGTGACCCCATCATTATGAGTGATGTGCTCTAACCAGCTGAGCTACGTAGCCGATGGTACTTTTTACTTCTTTGATTTGCAAGCAGTTTGTTATGGCTGGGGTACCTGGATTCGAACCAGGGAATGCCGGTATCAAAAACCGGTGCCTTACCGCTTGGCGATACCCCACCTGCAAACAAATCTTATGTTGAAACCCCATTCCCGAAAGAATATGGCTGGGGTACCTGGATTCGAACCAGGGAATGCCGGTATCAAAAACCGGTGCCTTACCGCTTGGCGATACCCCATCAACATACTGCGCCGACGATGAAGAGAAATGGTGCGGGAGGCGAGACTTGAACTCGCACACCTTGCGGCGCCAGAACCTAAATCTGGTGCGTCTACCAATTTCGCCACTCCCGCAAATGCAAAAAAGAGATGGTGGCTACGACGGGATTCGAACCTGTGACCCCATCATTATGAGTGATGTGCTCTAACCAGCTGAGCTACGTAGCCCTCTTTTTTTGCTTTGCCTTCATCGGCGTTGCGGGGCGCATTATGCGTATATGACCGATTTGCGTCAACAAGTTTTTTCCCGAAAAAGTGCCCGGAAGCGCCGTTTGTCTGGGTTGTGAACATTATGGCGATAAAATCGGCAATTCAGGCAGTTGGCGGGGGGAAAAGGCAACAAAAAGGCGGGCCAAAAGGCCCGCCCCGAGGGAAAGCGCCGCGCGATTATTTATAGGCGGCCTGGTGTACGCCGACGGCGCGGCCGGAAGGATCGTCCATCTTCTTGAACGATTCGTCCCATTCGATGGCCTTGGCGGACGAACAGGCGACAGACGGGCCGCCCGGCACGCATTCGGCGGCGCTCGGCAGCGGGAACAGCTCCTCGAAGATTTCGCGGTACAGGTAGCCTTCTTTCGAAGTCGGCGTGTTGTACGGGAAGCGGAAACGCGCGGTTTCGAGCTGTTGATCGCTGATTTGCTGCGCAGCGACCTCTTTTAGCGTGTCGATCCAGCTGTAGCCGACGCCGTCGGAGAACTGCTCTTTCTGGCGCCAGGCCACGCTGGCCGGCAAATAGGACTCGAAACATTCGCGGACGATGTGTTTTTCCATTTTGCCGTTGCCGCACATTTTATCTTTCGGGTTGATGCGCATCGCCACGTCGAGGAATTTCTTGTCCAGGAACGGCACGCGGGCTTCGACGCCCCAGGCGGACATCGCCTTGTTGGCGCGCGCGCAGTCGAACATATGCAGCGCCAGCAGCTTGCGCACGGTCTCTTCGTGGAATTCGCGGGCGTCCGGCGCCTTATGGAAGTAGAGGTAGCCGCCGAACACTTCGTCCGCGCCTTCACCGGAGAGCACCATCTTGATGCCCATCGCCTTGATTTTGCGCGACATCAGGTACATCGGCGTCGAGGCGCGGATGGTGGTGACGTCGTAGGTTTCGATGTGGTAAATCACGTCGCGGATGGCGTCCAGGCCTTCCTGCACGGTGAAGTGGATTTCATGGTGTACGGTGCCCAGATGGTTGGCCACCTCCTGCGCGGCGCGCAGATCCGGCGAGCCTTCCAGGCCGACGGCGAAGGAGTGCAGCTGCGGCCACCAGGCTTCGCTGCGTTCCTGATCTTCCACGCGGCGCGCGGCGTACTTCTTGGTGATCGCCGAGATGACCGAGGAATCCAGCCCGCCCGACAGCAGCACGCCGTAAGGCACGTCGGACATCAGGTGGCTTTTCACCGACTCTTCCAGCGCGGTGCGCAGGGCGGTGGCGTCGGTCACGTTGTCTTTGACGCTGTCGTAATCGAACCAGTCGCGGCGATAGTATTCGCGGATCTCGCCGTCCTGGCTCCACAGGTAACTGCCGGCCGGGAATTCCTTGATGGTGCGGCACACCGGCACCAGCGCTTTCATTTCCGAGGCGACGTACAGGTTGCCGTGCTCGTCGTGGCCCATGTACAGCGGGATGATGCCCAGATGATCGCGGCCGATCAGGTAGGCGTCTTTTTCGGTGTCGTACAGGGCGAAGGCGAACATGCCTTGCAGATCGTCGAGGAAGTCCGGGCCTTTCTCCTGATACAGCGCCAGGATCACTTCACAGTCGGAACCGGTCTGGAACGCGTAGCGGTCGCTCAGCTGTTGGCGCAGCGCCTGATGGTTGTAAATTTCGCCGTTGACCGCCAAAACGTGGGTGTGCGCAGCGTTGTACAGCGGTTGAGCGCCGTTGTTGACGTCGACGATCGACAGGCGTTCGTGGGCCAAAATGGCTTTGTCGCTGGCGTAAACGCCGGACCAATCCGGGCCGCGATGGCGCATCAGGCGCGACAGCTCCAGCGCTTTCTTACGCAGTTCAACGGGATCGGACTTCAGATCGAGCACACCGAAAATAGAACACATACAACTCTCCTAACGGGCTTTTATGACTGTGATGTTGTTTTTTACTGTTATGGGCAGCATTGCCGATTCATCAGCGATAACGCGGTTTTGCTGCGCTGTGGTTATGAAAATGCGCCTAAAGCTGCATGAGATGCAAGCGTTTTAGCCATACGCTGAGAAATAGTTGTTTGCCTGGGCGCGATTTTTGACGGATTTTCAGTTATCGGCGGGGAAAATTAGCGATTATGCAATTTTTAGCGTAATGACGGGATTGCCGGCCGGTTTGACCGGCAATCGATTAGCGATTAGGCGATGAGCTGCCACAGGGTGAAGGCGGCGTCCGGCGTCCAGGCGGCGTTGGAGGTGTGCGCCTGAATACAGGTGTATTTCTTGCCTTTATAACTCACCACGTCGCCGGCTTGGTAGCTGTGGTTGTTCTGCCACTCGGGCGCGCTCGGATCGGGCGGCGTGCCGTCGTTGGCGGTTTTGACCGCCAGCGCGCTGCTCGGCAGCGAGGTATTGCCCTGGCTGTCGGTTGCGGTAACGAAGTAGCTGTACTGAGTGGCCGGAGCCAGGCCGTTGTCGGCCAACGACAGGCCGGCAGTCTGGCCGATCGGGTTGCCGTTGCGGTAAACGGTGTAACTGGCGATCGGTAAGGCGCCGGTGGCGGCGGCCCAGCTCAGCTTCAGCGAGGTGGCGCCCAACTCGGAGACCGTCAGCGCCGTCGGCGCATTAGGCTTTCCCGGCGGCGGGGTGACTCCGCCCTGAATCAGCGGCGCGTAGCGGGTTTTGAACTCCCAGCTGTAGGCCACGCCGGCTTTGCTCTTGCCGTTGTCCCAGTTGATTGACCAGGTCATCAGGCCCTTGATCGACAGGTTTTTGGCGTCGAGACGCGAGAAGGCGTTATACACCGCCTGTTTGTCGATCACGTAGCCGGTGGCGGCGGCATCGTTGTTGCTCGGCAGGCCGATAACGAATTTACTGGCTGGAATTCGGATAAATCCGCGGGTGCCGGTGACCAGACTTTCCGTCAGGTAATAGAGGAAGTCTTCTTTCATGGCGTCGTTGTTTTGGGCAATCCAGGCACCGGCACCGTTATTGGCCTCGGGAACCCAGATGCCGTCGCCACCCTGGTTATAATATTGCGGCGCGATAAAGTCATAATAGCCATCTAACGCATTAATATAATCGCCATAGCTGCCGTTAGCCTGCAGATAAGGGAATTCCGGCGCCATGCTGATAATAAAGTTTTTCCCCTGCGCGGCGTAATGGTCTTTTACTTTTTTCAGCGCCGCAGGCAAGACGGTTTTATTATTGGCGGCGCCGATCGCCGCCTGTTCCAGATCGATATCCAGGCCGTCGAAGCCGTAGACTTCCACCAGGCGAATAATCTCATCTTTCAGCCGGTCTTCGTCGCCGGTTTTCAGTTCGATGTGCGCGTCTGCGCCGCCGAGGGAGATCAGCACCGCGCGGCCCTGGCTGTTCAGCACGCCCACCTGGCGGCGGAACTCGGCGTCGGACAGGTTGTAAGGCTTGAAGGTCGGGATGCCCTGGCCTTTCATAAAGGCGACGGCCACCACGTTATATTCGGCGGGAATGTCGGTCAGGTTCATATTGGCGAACTGGCCTTGTTGATAACCGTCACTGGCGCCGGCGGCCCAGTTGTGCCAGAACCCCATCAGGATTTTTTTATTGGCGATAGTCGGCATAATGGCTGCGTCATCGGCGGCATTAATAATGTTATTTGTGCTCATGGTAGCCTCATTAATTAGGGTAAGGGATTTTCGCCTGCCGGCAATATCAGCTATTGGCGGGGCGTAAGGTTATAATGAGGGTTTTTAGCGCGGGCAGGCTGAAACCTTTTGCGGCCATGAACGAATTAAATTCAAACTGGGGTCAGGAAGAGGGAAATAATGGCGGCCGGGCAGCCGCCATAAATGCATCAGAAAATAGTGATATCGGCAACGGAAGGGTAGACGTAGCTCGGGCGGAACGGCATGGTTTCGATGTCGCTCAGCGTGGAGACGCCGGACAGCACCAGCACGGTTTCCAGGCCGGCCTGGAAGCCCGCCAGAATGTCGGTGCGCAGGTTGTCGCCGACGATCACCGTCTCTTCCGAGTGCGCCTGCATTTTGTTCAATGCGGCGCGAATGATCCACGGGCTGGGCTTGCCAACGTAAAACGGCTTGCGGCCGGTGATCTTCTCGATGGGGGCGCACAGCGCGCCGCAGGCCGGCGAGAAGCCGTGGCCGTGGCTATCCGGGTTGGTGGCGATAAAGCGCGCGCCGTTACTGACGAAGTAGGCGGCCTTGTGCATCATGTCCCAGTTGTAAGAGCGGGTTTCCCCGACGATCACGAAATCCGGGTTGATGTCGGTGATGGTGAAACCGGCTTTGTACAGCTCATGGATCAGCGCGCCTTCGCCGACCACGTAGGCTTTTTTGCCTTCCTGGCGGCGCAGGAAATCGGCGGTGGCCATCGCCGAGGTATAGAACGCGCTCTCCGGCACTTCCAGCCCGGCGGCGGCGAAGCGGTTCGCCAGATCCTGCGCGGTCTGTGACGGGTAGTTGGTCAGCACCACCAGCGGCATGCCTTGTTCCTGGATGCGCGCCAGGAACAGATCGGCGCCGGGCACCGGCGTATTGTCATGCAGCAGCACGCCGTCGATATCGCATATAACGTTTTTGATTTTCATTTGTCGCTGTTTCTCATGATTACGGCAGGCAAGGGGTGACGATAACACACCTGCCAGAAGCGGCGGATCAGCTTTCCAGCAATCGCTGCAAGAGCACGCCGTTGAGCATCGCGCGTTTGGCCAGGGCGAAAGCGCCGATCGCCGAGCGATGATTGAGTTCGGAGGTCACCACCGGCAGATTCTTGCGGAAGTCCTTCAGCACCTGGGTATTGATGCAGCTCTGGATCGCCGGCAGCAGCACTTTGTCCGCTTCGGTGATCTCACCGGCGATCACCACCTTCTGCGGATTGAACAGGTTGATGGCGATGGCCACCGCCTTGCCCAGATAGCGGCCGACGTGTTCGATCACTTCGCTGGCCAGCAGATCGCCGCGGTTGGCGGCCTTGCAGATGGCGTTGATGCCGCAGTCTTCCAGCGTCAGTTTGCTCGGGTAGCCCTGGCTCAGCAGCTGGCGCACGCGCTGTTCGATCGCCGCGTTGGCGGCCACCGTTTCCAGGCAGCCGAAGTTGCCGCAGTGGCAGCGTTCGCCGAGCGGATCGATCTGGATATGGCCGATCTCACCGACGTTGCCGTTGTTGCCGAGAAAAATCTGCCCGTTGACGATGATGCCGGCGCCGGTGCCGCGGTGCAGGCGCACCAGAATCGAGTCTTCGCAGTCGCGGGTGGCACCGAAGTAGTGCTCCGCCAGCGCCAGGCTGCGGATGTCGTGGCCGACGAAGCTGGTGACGTTGAAACGTTGCTGCAGGTTGTCCACCAGCGCCCAGTTGCTGACGCTGATGTGCGGCATGTAGCGCACCACGCCCAGCGCCGGATCCACCAGGCCGGGCAAGATCACCGCGATGGCGATCAGCTCGCGCAGGCGGCGCTGATTCGCTTCGATGAATTGGGCGATGGCGGCGAACAGCGCATTCTCCAGCGTTTCCTGGGTGCGTTCCGGCAGCGGATAGTGTTCTTCGCCGAGCGATTTGCCGCTCATGTCATACAGGGTGATGGTGGCGTCGTGGCGGCCGAGACGCACCGCGACGGTATGGAAATGACGGGTTTCCGACACGATGGAGATCGCGCGGCGGCCGCCGGTGGAGGCTTGCTGATCGACTTCTTTGATCAGCCCGCGCTCCAGCAGCTGGCGAGTAATTTTGGTGACGCTGGCGGGGGCAAGCTGGCTGAGTTCGGCAATTTGAATGCGCGAGATCGGGCCCTGCTGGTCGATCAGGCGGTAAACTGCCGCGCCGTTAAGTTGTTTGACTAAGTCAACGTTCCCTATTTGTGCTTGTCCGCCGGTGCTCATCAATAATGTTACTCGCTGTTCATTGAATTAAACCTCGTTACCGTTAACGAGCGTTTTGGTGATTTTAAAATCACGGGTGAAGGCGGTCAGGTTAGCCACCTTGCCGGCTTCGATGGTGCCCAGACGGTGCTCGACGCCGATGGCGCGCGCCGGGTACAGCGTCGCCATGCGCAGCGCTTCGTCCAGCGCGATGCCGATATGCTCGACGCTGTTTTGCACCGCTTCGATCATGGTCAGCGCGGAACCGCTCAGGGTGCCGTTCTCATCCACGCACAGCCCATCCCGATAGTATATTGTTTTACCGGCGAAAATAAATTGGTCAATATCTGCACCTGCCGGTGCGGTCGCGTCGGTGACCAATACCAATTTATCACCTTTCAGGCGTTTGGCGTTACGGATACTCGACCAGGCCACGTGATGGCCGTCGGCGATGATGCCGGTATAGACCTCCGGCGTGTCGAAGATCGCTCCCATCAGCCCCGGTTCGCGGCCGGTGATATACGGCATGGCGTTGTACAGGTGGGTGGCGAAGCTGATGCCGGCGGCGAAGCCGGTGCGAGCCTGATCGTAGGTGGCGTTCGAGTGGCCGGCGGAGACCACGATGCCGGCCTCGGTCAGCTGCTTGATAACGTGCGGCTCAACCATCTCCGGCGCCAGCGTCACCTTGGTGATCACGTCGGCGTTGGCGCACAGGTAATCGATCATGTCCTGCGTTGGCTTGCGAATGAACGCCGGGTTATGGGTGCCTTTTTTCACCGGGCTGAGGTACGGCCCTTCCAGGTGCAGGCCCAGCGCCTGGTTTTGGTGCTTTGTCAGATAGGCGCGCATCACCTCGACGCTGTGCTTCATGAATTCGTCGCTGCTGGTGATCAGCGTCGGCAGATAGCTGGTGCAGCCGGATTTCTCGTTGGCGCGCTGCATGATCTCCAGCGTTTCTTCCGAAATCGCTTCCAGCGAATCGTTGAACTGTACGCCGCCGCAGCCGTTCAGCTGCACGTCGATAAGCCCGGGGGCCAGGATGGCGCCACCCAGGTCGCGCGTTTCGATGCCGGCGGGCAATTCAGCCGCCGGGCAGACTCTCTCGATCAGCCCATCAGCGATAATGACTGCATGGTCATCAAGTACGTCGTGGCCGGTATAGATTCGGCCGTGGGTTAAAGCGAACATCGTAGCCCCCTGCAAAGATTAAAGACTTTTCACGCTTTCCGCTTCTAACTCGCGGAAATATTTGACGGTTTTGACTTTCAGTTCCATGGTGGCCGGCTCGTCGCACACCACCACCGCTTTGGCGTGTAGCTGCAGGCAGCTGATGGTCCACATGTGGTTGATGTTGCCTTCCACCGCGGCCTCCAGCGCCTGCGCCTTGGCGTGGCCGGTCACCAGGATCATTACTTCTTCCGCGTCCAGCAGCGTACCCACGCCGACGGTCAGCGCATATTTCGGCACCAGGCTGACGTCGCCGCCGAAGAAGCGCGAGTTGGCGATGCGGGTGTCTTCGGTCAGCGTTTTGATGCGGGTGCGCGAAGCCAGGGACGAAGCCGGCTCATTGAACGCGATATGGCCGTCGATGCCCACGCCGCCCATGAACAGGTTAATTTTGCCGTAAGACTTGATCTTCTCTTCGTACTGGCGGCACTCGGCGTCGACATCCGCGGCGTTGCCGTTCAGCAGGTTGATATTTTCACTAGGGATATCAACGTGATCAAAGAAGTTGCGGTACATGAAGGTGTGGTAGCTTTCCGGGTGTTCCTGCGGCAGGCCAACGTACTCGTCCATGTTGAAAGTCACAACATGCTTAAAGCTTACTTCACCTGCTTTGTGCATCGCAATCAGATGTTTGTAGGCTTCCAGCGGCGTGCCGCCGGTAGGCAGGCCGAGGACAAACGGGCGCTCTGCGGTTGGCTTGAATGCGTTGATGCGTTGAACGATATGACGCGCGGCCCATTTGCCGACTTGTGCGGTATCTTTCAGTGGGATAAGTCTCATCTAACACCTCTTGGGATAAGTAAACTAAAGCTATACTGTACGGGCCTGCGGGAGTCCTAAGCGTAACCCAGCTTTATGATTCTCGCGTGAATCGTCCGTCCGGTTGATTTTTTGAATGATAAAATAAGTTTTGTGTGATGGCCAGCAATCCGGGAGGGAAAGACTACTTTTTGGTGATATTTATCACAAAAAGGGAGGTTTTAATTTGCGATACAAAATAAATTTTTTACACTCGGCATGAGTGATACGTGCCATGCGTTGTTTCTAAAAAGGTAGTGAGAGCTCCAAATAAACTACTAATAGGGTCCGTCCGCGGACAACATAGGGGGAAAAGGTGAACATTCTTAGTTATTTGCAAAAGGTGGGACGGGCGCTGATGGTGCCGGTCGCCACGCTGCCCGCCGCCGCCATCTTGATGGGCGTCGGGTACTGGATTGACCCTGTTGGTTGGGGCGGCGACAACGCTTTCGCCGCTTTATTGATTAAATCCGGCTCTGCGATTATCGATCATATGGCCGTGTTGTTCGCCGTAGGTGTCGCCTACGGCATGTCCAAAGACAAGGACGGCTCTGCCGCACTGACCGGCTTCGTCGGTTTTCTGGTGTTGACCACCCTCTGTTCACCGGCCGCCGTGTCGATGATTCAGAAGATCCCTCTCGATCAGGTGCCTGCCGCGTTCGGCAAGATTGAAAACCAGTTCGTCGGTATTCTGGTGGGTATCATCTCCGCCGAAGTGTACAACCGCTTCAGCGGCGTCGAGCTGCCTAAGGCGCTGTCGTTCTTCAGCGGCCGCCGCCTGGTGCCGATCCTCATTTCCTTCCTGATGATCCTGGTCGCTTACATCCTGATGTTCGTCTGGCCAGTGGTGTTCGGCGCTCTGGTGAGCTTCGGCGAACACATCCAGAAATTGGGCTCGGTCGGCGCGGGCATCTATGCCTTCTTCAACCGCCTGCTGATCCCGGTCGGCCTGCACCACGCGTTGAACTCGGTGTTCTGGTTCGACGTGGCCGGCATCAACGATATCCCTAACTTCCTCGGCGGCCAGCAGTCGATCGACGCGGGTAAAGCGGTCGTCGGCATCACCGGCCGTTATCAGGCGGGCTTCTTCCCGATCATGATGTTCGGTCTGCCGGGCGCGGCGCTGGCTATCTATCACTGCGCACGCCCTGAGAATAAGGCGAAAGTGCTGGGGATCATGATGGCGGGGGCATTCGCCGCCTTCTTTACCGGTATCACTGAACCGCTGGAATTCTCCTTCATGTTCGTGGCACCGGTGCTGTACGTGATCCACGCCGTGTTGACCGGTATCTCGGTGTTCATCGCCGCTAACATGCATTGGATTTCAGGCTTCGGCTTCAGCGCCGGCCTGGTGGATATGATGCTGTGGGTGCGCAACCCGCTGGCGACCCACTGGTACATGCTGATCCCGCAGGGCCTGGTGTTCTTCGTTATCTACTACGTGGTGTTCCGCTTCACCATCAACAAGTTCAACCTGATGACCCCGGGCCGCGAGCTGGCGGTTGCCGGTGACGAAACCGACGGTTACGACGTCAACGTCAACAGCAACGGCGGTAAAGACGAGAACGAAACTACCACGCTGGCCCGTCGCTACGTCGGCGCGATCGGCGGTTCCGACAACCTGACCGGCATCGATGCCTGCATCACCCGCCTGCGTCTGAACGTGAAAGACTCCGCGCTGGTGAACGACGCCTTGGCGAAACGCCTCGGCGCATCCGGCGTTATCCGCCTGAACAAGCAGAGCGTGCAAGTGATCGTCGGCACCCGTGCTGAACTTATCGCCAGCGCAATGCGCAACGTGATTGCAGCCGGCCCGGTAGCGGCAGCGGCGGCCCCGGCGGCGGCCCCTGCCGCGGAAGCCAAACCGCAGGCGGTGCCGAACGCGCCGAAAGCCGCGTTTGAAACGCTGGTAGCGCCGGTGACCGGTGAAGTCGTGGCGCTCGATCAGGTGCCGGACGAAGCTTTCGCCAGCAAGGCGGTAGGCGACGGCCTGGCGATTCGCCCGACCGACAACATCGTCGTGGCGCCGGCGGACGGCACCGTGGTGAAAATCTTCAATACCAACCACGCGTTCTGCCTGGAAACCGACAAGGGCGCCGAGATCGTGGTGCACATGGGGATCGACACCGTCGCGCTGGAAGGCCAGGGCTTCAAACGCCTGGTGGAAGAGGGCGCGGAAGTGAAAGCCGGCCAACCGATCCTGGAACTGGATCTGGATTATCTCAACGCCAACGCGCGTTCGATGATAAGCCCGGTGGTGGTCAGCAACTCTGACGACTACGCCGGCCTGGCGGCGCTGGCCAGCGGCTCGGTGGTCGCCGGTCAGACCAAGCTGTACGAGATCCAAAAGTAAGGCCGTTTTTACCTGAGTAGTACCGGGGGCCGGCCACGCATCATGGCGGAGTTTGCCCCGATTTGGCGGGAAGAGAGCGATCTCTTCCCGCTTTTTTTATCCCGTTTCGCCCCACGGCGGTGCGCTGCGCGCCGAGGGGGCAACGCGCCGCATTTTTCGTGCAACAAACGGTTGTTTCCAGACGTGGCTTGTTGGATCATAGGCGGTTATGTGTAGCGCTTTGCATTGAGGAACAGTGAAATGAGTGAGGCTGAAGCCCGCCCAACCAATTTTATCCGTCAGATCGTCGATGAAGATCTGGCGTCGGGGAAACACACGTCGGTACATACCCGCTTCCCGCCGGAGCCTAACGGCTATCTGCATATCGGCCACGCCAAGTCCATCTGCCTGAACTTCGGCATCGCCAAGGACTATCAGGGCCAGTGCAACCTGCGTTTCGATGACACCAACCCGGTGAAAGAAGACATCGAGTTCGTGGAGTCAATCAAGCACGACGTGGAGTGGCTGGGCTTTGAGTGGAGCGGCAACGTTCGTTACTCCTCAGACTATTTCGATCAGCTGCACCAGTATGCGGTCGAGCTGATCACCAAGGGGCTGGCCTACGTCGATGAGCTGTCGCCGGAGCAGATCCGTGAATATCGCGGCACCCTGACCGCGCCGGGCAAAGACAGCCCGTACCGCGACCGCAGCGTGGAAGAGAACTTGGCGCTGTTCGAGAAGATGCGCAACGGCGAGTTCGCCGAAGGCGCCGCCTGCCTGCGCGCCAAGATCGATATGGCTTCGCCGTTTATCGTGATGCGCGATCCGGTGCTGTACCGCATCAAGTTCGCCGAACACCACCAGACCGGCAATAAATGGTGCATCTACCCGATGTACGATTTCACCCACTGCATTTCCGATGCGCTGGAAGGGATCACCCATTCGCTGTGTACCCTGGAATTCCAGGATAACCGCCGTCTGTATGACTGGGTGTTGGATAACATCACCATTCCTTGCCACCCGCGTCAGTACGAGTTTTCGCGCCTCAACCTCGAATACGCCATCATGTCGAAGCGCAAGCTGAACCAGTTGGTGACCGAGAAGATCGTCGAAGGCTGGGACGACCCGCGGATGCCAACCGTCTCCGGTCTGCGCCGCCGCGGTTATACCGCCGCCTCGATTCGCGAGTTCTGCCTGCGCATCGGCGTGACCAAGCAAGACAACAACGTCGAGATGGTGGCGCTGGAATCCTGCATCCGCGACGATCTGAACGAGAACGCCCCGCGCGCCATGGCGGTGCTGGATCCGGTGAAAATCGTCATCGAGAACATGGGCGATGCGGTGGAAATGGTCACCATGCCTAACCATCCGAACAAGCCGGAAATGGGCAGCCGCGATGTGCCGTTCAGCCGCGAGATCTATATCGATCGCGCCGACTTCCGCGAAGAAGCCAACAAGCAGTACAAGCGCTTGGTGCTGGGCAAGGAAGTGCGTCTGCGCAATGCGTACGTGATCAAGGCCGAGCGCGTCGAGAAGGACGAAGCGGGCGAGATCGTCACCATCTTCTGCAGCTACGATGCGGAAACGTTGAGCAAAGATCCTGCCGACGGCCGCAAGGTGAAGGGCGTGATCCATTGGGTGTCCGCGGCGCACGCGCTGCCGGCGGAAATTCGCCTGTACGATCGCCTGTTCAGCGTGCCTAACCCGGGCGCGGCGGAAGATTTCCTCTCCACCATCAACCCGGAATCGCTGGTGATCAAGCACGGCTTCGTCGAGCCGAGCCTGGCGGCCGCACAGCCGGAGAAAGCCTATCAGTTCGAGCGTGAAGGTTACTTCTGCGCCGACAGTCGCTATTCGTCGGCCGAGCATCTGGTGTTTAACCGCACCGTCGGCCTGCGCGACACCTGGGCGAAAATCGAGGGCTAATCTTATTCGCCTCGAAAATTAATGAATCAGCGCGGCTTAGGCCGCGCTTTTTTTTGCCTGTGGTTTCACCTGCGATCTATTCCTCTCTGATTTTAACCGGAGCGCGTTTAATTAATCACGGCGCATTAACCCATAAGCTTTCTGATATTGGCCTTGTTAGTCTTAATATTTGCTTATATATTCGTGATGCGAATTAATTTCATTTAGAGAGCGCTTTCAATTTTTATCGCCTGACTGACGGATTTAGTCAGGCTGAAACCATTAATCGTCTCTGGTTGACCTGGTATCTCAATTTATTCTGATTTAATTGAATTTTTTATTCGACACCTTCCATGATCACCGACGTAACAAAATCTCACTGATATGTGCTCCTTGTCATACTTTGACAAATCTCCCGCATTTTTCATTTGATAATTCGCGTCGCGAAAAATAGTCTGTCTGTAGCAATTAGTGCTGTGGGAATAACATCTCGTCGGCAATATTTTTTACCCGTTCGGGTTTTTTATTGGCAGTCGTGCAGGGCAGTGGTGAACACAGGCGGCTGCAACTTTTAAGTTAAGTCAAAGAGGAATTTCAATATGGGTACGCACGGTGCTCAGCGTAAAACGCTGGCGCTCGCAGTCGCGGGCGCGCTGTTGGGAACAGGGTTTGCCATGGCGCCTGAGGCGAAAGCCGCAGGGTTTATCGATGATTCCACGCTGACCGGCGGCATCTATTACTGGCAACGTGAGCGCGACCGTAAAGATCTCAATCCGGACAGCAAGGATTACAACCAATATACCACCAACCTGTCGCACTCCACCGCCAACCTGAGCCTGGATTTCGCTTCGGGCTACGCCTGGGATATGTTCGGTCTGGACGTCGGTGCCTTCACCGCCATCGAGCTGGCGGAATCCAGCGCCAGCGGCCACCCGAACGAGATCGCGTTTTCCTCGAAAAACCGGACCTACGACGAAGACTATTCCGGTGACAAGGGCGGCATCAGCCTGTACAAAGCCGCCGCCAAATTCAAATACGGCCCGGTCTGGGCGCGCGCCGGCTATATTCAGCCGAGCGGCCAAACCCTGCTGGCGCCGCACTGGAGCTTTATGCCGGGCACCTATCAGGGGGCCGAAGCCGGCGCCAAGTTCGACTACGGCGATGCCGGCGCGTTGAGCTTCTCCTACATGTGGGCTGACAAATACAAGGCGCCGTGGCATATCGAGGTGGACGACTTCCGCCAGAACGACAGGAAAACCCGCGTCTCCTACCTGCACTCGCTGGGCGCCAAATACGATTTCAAAAACGATCTGGTGCTGGAAGCCGCCTTCGGCCAGGCGCAGGGATACGTGAATCAATACTTCACTAAAGCGTCTTACAAATTCGATCTGCTGGGCAACCCGCTGACCACCAGTTACCAGTTCTACGGTGCGGAAGACCGCATCAGCGACAAGAACGATCCAAACAGCATCTACGACGGCCTGGCCTGGCTGCAGGCGCTGACCTTCGGTTACACCACCGGGCAGTTCAACTGGCGTCTGGAAGGCACCATGGTCAAGGCGGAAGGCAACCAGGGCTTCTTCCTGCAGCGCATGACCCCAACCTACGCCTCATCCAACGGCCGCCTGGACGTGTGGTGGGACAACCGCTCCGACTTTAACGCCAACGGCGAGAAAGCGGTGTACGCCGGCGTGATGTATGACCTCAGCAACTGGAACCTGCCGGGCATGGCGGTCGGCGGCTCCTACGTTTACGCCTGGGACGCCAAGCCGAGCACCAACCCGATCTACGATCAGAGCCAGCGCCTGAAAGAGAGCGCCTGGAGCCTGGACGCGATGTACACCATCCAGGAAGGGCGCGCCAAGGGCACGCTGATCAAGCTGCACTACACCCAGTATGACAACCACACCAACATCCCGAGCTGGGGCGGCGGTTACGGCAACATCTTCCAGGACGAGAAAGACGTCAAGTTCATGGTCATCGCGCCATTCACCATCTTCTGATGCGTTCCCCGGCCTCGCCGCCGGGGGCAGTTAAGGGAATTCAACGATGAAAAAAATCATGCTGATGTTGGCGGCCGCCGCGGCCTTGAGCGCCTGCGCGCAACCCGCCGCGCCGCCGGAAGACGCCAAATTGAAGCAGGCTTACAGCGCCTGCATCAACACCGCCGAAGGTTCGCCGGAGCGTCTGCAGCCCTGCAAGGCGGTGCTGAACGTGCTGAAGCAAGAGAAGCAGCACCAGCAGTTCGCCGCGCAGGAAACGGTGCGGGTGATGGATTATCAGAACTGCATTATGGCGGTTCACAGCGGCAACGGTCAGGCTTACGACGCCAAGTGCGGCAAGCTGTGGCAAGAAATTCGCGATAACAATAATTAAGAAGGACAAGAATATGAACGCATTCAAACTGAGCGCATTAGCCGCTTTGACGGCAACGATGGGATTCCTGGGCGGCATGGGAAACGCCATGGCCGATCAACAGCTGGTGGATCAACTGAGTCAGCTGAAGCTGAACGTGAAAATGCTGGATAACCGCGCCGGCGAAAACGGCGTGGATTGCGCGGCGCTGGGCGCCGACTGGGCCTCTTGCAACCGGGTGTTGTTCACCCTCAGCAACGACGGCCAGGCGATCGACGGCAAAGACTGGATCATCTATTTCCACAGCCCGCGCCAGACCCTGCGGGTGGACAACGACCAGTTCAAGATAGCTCACCTCACCGGCGATCTGTACAAGCTGGAGCCGACCGTCAAATTCAGCGGTTTCCCGGCCGGTAAGGCGGTGGAAATCCCGGTGGTGGCCGAATACTGGCAGCTGTTCAGAAACGACTTCCTGCCGCGCTGGTATGCCACGTCCGGCGACGCCAAGCCGAAAATGCTGGCGAATACCGACACCGAAAACCTGGATCAGTTCGTGGCGCCGTTCACCGGCGACCAGTGGAAGCGCACCAAGGACGACAAAAATATTCTGATGACGCCGGCTTCGCGCTTTGTCAGCAATGCCGATCTGCAGACGCTGCCTGCCGGCGCGCTGCGCGGCCAGATCGTGCCGACGCCGATGCAGGTGAAAGTGCACGCGCAGGATGCCGATCTGCGTAACGGCGTGGCACCGGATCTGAGCACGCTGGTCAAGCCGGCGGCGGACGCCGTCAACCAGCGCTTTGCGCTGCTGGGCGTGCCGGTTCAGGCCAACGGCTATCCGATCAAGACCGACATTCAGCCGGGCAAGTTTAAAGGCGCGATGGCGGTGTCAGGCGCCTATGAGTTGAAAATCGGCAAGAAAGAGGCGCGAGTGATCGGTTTCGATCAGGCCGGGGTGTTCTACGGGCTGCAGTCGATCCTGTCGTTAGTGCCGAGCGACGGCAGCGGCAAGATCGCCACGCTGGACGCCAGCGATGCACCGCGCTTCGAGTATCGCGGCATTTTCCTCGACGTGGCGCGCAACTTCCATAAGAAGGACGCGGTGCTGCGCCTGCTGGATCAGATGGCGGCCTACAAGCTCAACAAATTCCACTTCCACCTGAGCGATGACGAAGGCTGGCGCATCGAGATCCCCGGTTTGCCTGAGCTGACGGAAGTCGGCGGCCAGCGCTGCCACGATCTGAGCGAAACCACCTGCCTGCTGCCGCAGTACGGCCAGGGGCCGGACGTCTACGGCGGCTTCTTCAGCCGTCAGGACTATATCGACATCATCAAATACGCCCAGGCGCGCCAGATTGAAGTGATCCCGGAGATCGACATGCCGGCGCACGCCCGCGCCGCGGTGGTCTCGATGGAAGCGCGCTATAAAAAGCTGCATGCCGCCGGGAAAGAGCAGGAGGCCAACGAATTCCGCCTGGTGGATCCGACCGATACCTCCAACACCACCTCCGTGCAGTTCTTTAACCGCCAGAGCTACCTGAACCCGTGCCTGGACTCTTCCCAGCGCTTTGTCGACAAGGTGATCGGCGAAATCGCCCAGATGCATAAAGAAGCCGGCCAGCCGATCAAGACCTGGCACTTCGGCGGCGACGAAGCGAAAAACATTCGCCTGGGCGCCGGCTATACCGACAAGGCGAAACCGGAGCCGGGCAAAGGCATCATCGATCAGAGCAACGAAGACAAGCCGTGGGCCAAGTCGCAGGTGTGCCAGACGATGATCAAAGAAGGCAAGGTGGCCGACATGGAGCACCTGCCGAGCTACTTCGGCCAAGAGGTCAGCAAGCTGGTGAAGGCGCACGGCATCGACAGAATGCAGGCCTGGCAGGACGGCCTGAAAGACGCCGAGAGCGCGAAGGCGTTCGCCACCTCGCGCGTGGGCGTCAACTTCTGGGATACCCTGTACTGGGGCGGTTTCGATAGCGTCAACGACTGGGCCAACAAAGGGTATGAAGTGGTGGTTTCCAACCCGGACTATGTCTATATGGACTTCCCTTACGAGGTGAACCCGGACGAGCGCGGTTACTACTGGGGCACCCGCTTCAGCGACGAGCGCAAGGTGTTCAGCTTTGCGCCGGACAACATGCCGCAGAACGCGGAAACCTCGGTCGACCGCGACGGCAACCCCTTCAGCGCCAAGAGCGACAAGCCGTGGCCGGGTGCCTACGGGCTGTCCGCTCAGCTGTGGAGCGAAACTCAGCGCACCGATCCGCAGATGGAATACATGATCTTCCCACGCGCGCTGTCGGTGGCGGAACGCGCCTGGCACCGCGCCGGTTGGGAGCAGGACTATCGCGCCGGCCGCGAATACAAAGGCGGGGAAACCCACTTTGTCGATACCAAGGCGCTGGAGAAAGACTGGCTGCGCTTCGCCAATATTCTGGGCCAGCGTGAACTGGCCAAGCTGGACAAAGGCGGCGTCGCTTACCGTCTGCCGGTGCCGGGCGCGCGCGTAGCGGGCGGCAAGCTGGAGGCGAATATCGCGCTGCCGGGATTGGGCATCGAGTATTCCACCGACGGCGGCAAGCAGTGGCAGCGCTATGACGCCAAGGCCAAACCGGCGGTTTCCGGTGACGTTCAGGTGCGTTCGGTCAGCCCGGACGGTAAACGCTACAGCCGCGCCGAGAAGGTTTAAGCCCGGTGCAACGGCCTGCTGCCCGGCGGCAGGCCGTATAACGAAGGGGGAATGCGTCTGCCTTCGCGCGTGTCGGCGCGGGGCGGACGTTGAAGTGAGAGTAGTACGTGGAGTCGCAGTGCCGCTGCAATTGTGATATTTCATGACATGATTTTCCCCGGCTTGTCCGGGGATTTTTTTGCCCGTTGCACGGCGGGCATAAAAAAACCGCCTCGGTGTGAGGCGGTTTTTCATAGCCGGTCAGGCTTATTTCTTGTCGTGCAGCGTTTCGTCTTCACGACAGTCACCGGTTTCGCAGTGGCCGTACAGGTACAGGCTGTGGTTGGTGAGCTTGATGCCGTGCTGCTTGGCGATATCACGCTGGCGAACTTCGATGGATTCGTCGCTGAATTCAATCACTTTGCCGCAGTCCAGGCAAATCAGGTGATCGTGGTGATGCTGTTGGGTCAGCTCGAACACGGACTTGCCGCCTTCGAAATTGTGACGTGTCACAATGCCCGCATCGTCAAACTGGTTCAGTACGCGATAAACCGTTGCCAGCCCGATCTCTTCGCCCATATCAATCAGTTTTTTGTACAAATCTTCCGCACTGACGTGATGGCATTCCGGATTTTGCAGTACTTCCAGGATTTTGAGTCGCGGAAGCGTGACTTTTAAGCCGGCCTTCTTCAGTGCGATGTTGTTGTCGGTCATGCGAATTCAGTCCTGTTACTATGCTAATCAAGTTGAGGCGTACTCGCCTGTGGCATCGGTCGGCACAAAGAGTTAATGCGTCTCATTATAGAACCGGTTGTACTAAATAGAAACCGCCGGTTGTTAACAAAGATATAATTGCACTATTGCATGTTTTGCATGCAACGCCTTGATGGATGGGATAAACCGATATCTCAGTCTACCGTGACGGGGTGGGAAGTTACAAATCTGTAGCTTCTATCGCAGCAATCCCTGCTGCCGATGACGGCCCTGTGGGCACACTATGCACTTTACAGGGCCTTTGTTCAACCTTTCGCCAGTGCCGGGGCTTAGCCGACGATATCGGCCAGGCTCAGCTCTTCGACGATCTGTTTGACCCAGGCGTCCACGCGCTCGTTGGTCAGCTCCGGCTGGCGGTCTTCGTCGATCGCCAAACCGATGAAGTGATCGTCGTCCGCCAGGCCTTTGGAGGCCTCGAAGTGGTAGCCTTTGGTCGGCCAGTGGCCCACGATGGCCGCGCCGCGCGGTTCGATGATGTCGCGGATGGTGCCCATCGCGTCACAGAAGTATTCCGCGTAGTCTTCCTGGTCGCCGCAGCCGAACAGCGCCACCAGTTTGCCGTTGAAGTCGACTTCTTCCAGCGTCGGGAAGAAATCATCCCAGTCACACTGTGCTTCACCGTAGTACCAGGTCGGGATACCCAGCAGCAGGATATCGAACCCTTCCAGGTCTTCTTTGCTGCTTTTAGCGATGTCATGCACTTCAGAGACGTCGTCGCCAAACTGTTTCTGGAGAATTTTCTGGATCATTTTGGCAATGTTTTCGGTATTGCCAGTGTCGCTGCCAAAGAAAATGCCTACAGTAGCCATATCGCGTATAACCTTTAAATTCAAGTAATTGCATTACTCGACGCCGGCACTGCCGCCGCTGACGCCGATTAAAATGATGCCATGGCAAGAGCCTTTCGCCTCCGGGGCGGGCGCCGACAGGCGCAGTCTCTAGCCGGTAAATGCGTATCATGCCAGAAAGTGGCGCCGGGGTTTTATCGCATTTATGCGATGCCGGAGAATGAAGAAAAGCGTGGTCGATCCGGCGTTGTCCTTAACGCCGCGCCGCGCGTGCGGCCGAAGAGATCAATGTTCCGGCTGTTCTTCCGCCAGTTGCGCCAACAGCATCTGCTCGATGAGTTCGCTGCGGCTGATGTTGCGCTGTTCCGCCAGTTTGTTCAGGGCGTCCACCGCATCCGCGTTGATTTTCAGCTCTACGCGCCGCAATCCACGCACTTTATCGCGCCGTAACTGATTGCGCTTATTGATTCTAAGCTGTTCATCGCGGGAGAGCGGGTTGGTTTTCGGGCGCCCCGGACGGCGTTCATCTGCGAACAGATCCAGCGTCGTGCGATCCGTTTGTTCTTTTGCCATAGGTAGCGGTACTGCAAGGGAGTTTGCATCAAAAAGCGCTCGCACGCTTCCGGAGGCATCGGTTAACACACTTCGGGCCAATAAACCCTAACCCAAATTCACCCCCGAACCGGCGTTCGCGAACGCGCTGGCGCGGCGGCAAAATTATAGCGCGCCATATTACCCCAGCAGATGGAGCGGCGACAATGCCTAACTGCGGGCTAAACGCGCTAAGCCGTTATCTTTAGCGCGTTTTTTCGCCAGAAAAGCGTGTTTTTCAGGCTTCGTCGAGGAAACGGTGGATGGCGCGCAGCACCGCTTCCGGTTTTTCGGCGTGCACCCAATGGCCGGTGCCGGCGACGACGTGCGCGCGGGCCTGCGGGAACTGGCGGGCGATGTCCGCACGGTAACTGTCCTGCACGTACGGCGACAGGCCGCCGCGAATGAACAGGGTCGGGTGCGGCCAGGCCGGGACTTCCTGCCAGCCGGTGATGTCTTCGTAGCGTGCGATCAGCACCGGCAGGTTGAAGCGCCATTCGCCGTTGTGGAATGACTTCAGCAGGAACTGGATCACGCCTTCTTCCTGCAGGTAGTCGCGCATCAGCTCGGCGGCCGCCTGGCGCTGGGTGATGCCGGCGGCGCTGACGGCCTTCAGCGCGGCGAAAATCTCGTCGTGGCGGCGGGTCTGGTAATCCACCGGCGCGACGTCGATAACGATCAGCTTGGCGACGCGCTCGGGCGCGATGGCGGTCAGCGCCATCGCCGCTTTGCCGCCCATCGAATGGCCGATGACGATCGCTTTCTCCAGCTGCAGTTCGTCGAGCAGCGCCAGCAGATCCTGTGCCATGGCGGGATAGTTCATGTCGTCGGCGCGCGGGGAGAGGCCGTGATTGCGCAGATCGACCTTGATCACCGTGTGCTGTTTATGCAGATCGCGCGCCAGCACGCCCAGGTTGTCCAGATTGCCGAACAGCCCGTGGATCAGCAGCACAGGCAGCGCGTCTGACTCGGCGGCCAGCAGTTGATAATGTAATTTCATGGCGAAGTTCATACTGAGAGAGATTCAGATTAGGGTATCATGATTGAATCGCACGATGAATCATGCGGAATTTTCGCGGCGCGGGCTTGGCAGTGCCGGCTATAGGTATTAGTCTGCATTTGCCGTCCGGAGGCACATTGTTGTGTTCGCCCCAGCGCTTTTAACCTTATAATCCCATGGCTTGAATGCAGGATCTGGCTTCAGGTTCTAAGTAGAAAAAACAGTATTGGATAAAGATGAAAACTATTGAAGTCGACGAAGAGCTTTACCGTTATATTGCCAGCCACACGCAACACATCGGTGAAAGCGCGTCCGATATTTTACGCCGCATGTTGAAATTCACCGCCGGGCAGCCGGTGCGCGCGTTGCCTGCCGCCAGTGCCCCGCAGTCCGTCGAGCTGGAAAAAGCGGCGCCGGCGCAGCGTCCGCGCGATCGCGTGCGCGCCATGCGTGAGCTGCTGTTATCGGATGAATACGCCGAGCAGAACAAAGCGGTCAACCGTTTCATGCTGGTGCTGTCCACGCTGTACACCCTCGATGCCGCCGGTTTCGCCGCCGCCACAGAGGCGTTGACCGGCCGTACCCGCACCTATTTCGCCGGCGATCAGCAGACCCTGCTGGCCAACGGCACGCATACCAAGCCGAAGCATGTACCGGGCACCCCTTACTGGGTGATCACCAATACCAATACCGGCCGCAAACGCAGCATGATCGAACACATCATGCAGGCGATGCAGTTCCCGGCGGAACTGATCGAGAAAGTTTGCGGTACCGTCTAATTTAGCGAACAGCCCGTCATGCTGGCCGTGCGCGACGTATTGCCCGGTCACCGACAGGGATGAGGGAGATATGTCGATGGCGAATAATCCACGTGCCGGGCAGCCCGCCCGCCAAAGCGATCTGATCAACGTAGCCCAGCTGACGTCGCAGTACTATGTGCTGCAACCTGAAGCCGGCAATGCCGCACACGCGGTGAAGTTTGGCACCTCCGGCCACCGCGGCAGCGCGCAGCGCCACAGCTTCAACGAAGCGCACATCCTCGCCATCGCTCAGGCGATCGCCGAAGTTCGTCATCAGCAGGGCACCACCGGCCCGTGCTACGTGGGCAAAGACACCCATGCGCTGTCTGAGCCGGCCTTCATTTCCGTGCTGGAAGTGCTGACCGCCAACGGCGTCGATGTGATCGTGCAGGAAAATAACGGTTTCACGCCAACGCCGGCGGTATCGCACGCCATTCTGTGCCACAACCGCCGCGGCGGCGCGCAGGCCGACGGCATCGTCATTACGCCGTCCCACAACCCGCCGGAAGACGGCGGCATCAAATACAATCCGCCGAACGGCGGCCCGGCTGACACCAACCTGACGTCGGTGATCGAGAAGCGCGCCAACGAACTGCTGGCGCAGCAGCTGAAAGGCGTTCAGCGCCAGTCGCTGGACAAGGCCTGGAACAGTGGCCACCTGCACGCCAAAGACCTGGTGCAGCCTTATGTCGAAGGCCTGGTTGAGGTGGTCGACATGCCGGCCATTCAACGCGCCGGCCTGAAGCTGGGCGTGGATCCGCTCGGCGGCTCCGGCATCGCCTATTGGCAGCGCGTGGCGGAACACTACAAGCTGGATCTGACGCTGGTGAACGATTCCATCGATCAGACCTTCCGCTTCATGCACCTGGATCACGACGGCATCATCCGCATGGACTGCTCGTCCGAGTCGGCGATGGCCGGCCTGCTGGCGCTGCGCGACAAATTCGATCTGGCGTTCGCCAACGATCCGGATTACGACCGCCACGGCATTGTCACGCCGAAAGGCCTGATGAACCCGAACCACTATCTGGCGGTAGCCATCAACTACCTGTTCCAACATCGCCCGCAGTGGGGCGCCGATGTCGCAGTCGGTAAAACGCTGGTGTCCAGCGCGATGATCGACCGCGTGGTGGCCGACCTGGGCCGCAAGCTGGTGGAAGTGCCGGTCGGTTTCAAATGGTTTGTGGACGGCCTGTTCGACGGCAGCCTGGGCTTCGGCGGCGAAGAGAGCGCCGGGGCTTCGTTCCTGCGCTTCAACGGCCAGCCGTGGTCGACGGACAAAGACGGCATCATCATGTGCCTGCTGGCGGCTGAAATCACCGCGGTAACCGGTGAGAACCCGCAGCATCACTATGACGATCTGGCCAAGCGTTTCGGTGCGCCGAGCTATAACCGCATCCAGGCGCCGGCAACCCATGCGCAGAAAGCGGCGCTGTCCAAGCTGTCGCCGGAGATGGTCAAGGCCAGTACGCTGGGCGGGGATCCGATCACCGCACGTTTGACCGCGGCGCCGGGTAACGGCGCCTCGATCGGCGGGCTGAAAGTGATGACCGACAACGGCTGGTTCGCGGCCCGTCCTTCCGGTACCGAAGAGGCTTACAAGATCTATTGCGAGAGCTTCCTCGGCGCGGAACACCGCGAGAAGATTGAGCATGAAGCGGTCGAAATCGTCAGCGAAGTGCTGGCTTCCGCCAAGTAATCACTTTCCCTGATTGATAAAAAGCGCTGTTTTTACAGCGCTTTTTTTATGCCTGCAATTTAGATATATCTTTTTATCGGTGCGCGCTTGCGCATTTAGATATATCGATCTAGATTAGCGTTATCGACGCTGTTTAGATATATCTAAACAACCTCGTATTGATGTTCACTGTTAAAGCGAGGTATCACCCTATGTTTCATCGATTAGGTTTACACCGGCATCACCATCATGAATGTGAAGAGGGCCGCCGTCATCGCGGCGGGCGCCATCATTTCGGCGGCGACGGCGAAGAGCACGGCCGGGGTGGGCGCGGCGGCCGGGGCGGGCGTCATCGTCTGTTCGAACACGGCGATCTGCGCCTGGTGCTGCTGGCGCTGGTGGCGCGCAAGCCCAGCCACGGCTATGAGCTGATCAAGGCGATTGAGGAAGCCTCTTCCGGCCTGTACGTGCCGAGCCCGGGGGTGATTTACCCCACGCTGACGCTGCTGGAAGAGCAGGATTTCCTTGAGCCGCTCACCACCGGCAACGGCCGCAAAAGCTACCGCATCACCGCGGCGGGCGAGGGCGAGCTGCAAAAGCATCAACAGGCGGTTGACGTCATTCTGGCGCGCCTGGCGGGCGCCGGCCGCGAGCATCATCGGCACGGCAACCTGGCGGAAGGCATCTACGACGCCATGAACCGCCTGCGCAGCCTGCTGCGCGGCAACGTGATGCGCGCCGATCTTACGCCGCAGCAGGTGGAGCGCATCAACGCCGCGTTGCTGACCGCCGTGGCGGCGATCGAAAGCGAAATGCATATTCAACCCACGCAGCAGGAGAAGAACTGATGCCCGGCCACCGTTTTACTATTACCGTTGAAGCCCTGAGCGATCGCCAGGGCAATCCCGTCGAGAAAGCGCCGCTGAGTTTTGAAGTGACCAACCACGACGATATTCTCGAGATCGTCGAGCGCATCCGGGCGCGTGACGATCTGAACTTCGGCCCCGAGCAGAGCGCGGCCTTCGCCGTAGGCTTGAAGCTGTTCTCCGAAGTGATGATCGAAAACCGCAAACACCCGGTGTTCGCTCCGCTGCGCGATGCGTTTAAGGAATTTATGGTCGGATTGAAGAAAGGCCCGGCGGCGTAAAGGCGCGGCACACCGCGCCCGCCGGGGTTAAGGCATGAAGCGGTAGCCGACGCCGGTTTCGGTCAGCAGGTGTTTGGGCCGGGCCGGATCGGCTTCCAGCTTCTGCCGCAGATGGCCCATGTAGATGCGCAGGTAGTGGCTGTGCTCCACGTAGTTCGGCCCCCAGACGTGGCTCAACAGCTGACGTTGGGTGATCACCTTGCCGGCGTTGGCCAGCAGTTCCGCCAGCAGGCGAAACTCGATCGGCGTCAGGTGCAGGTCTTCGTCGTTGCGCAGCACCCGGCGATTCACCAGATCGACGGTGATCGCTGAAAAACTCACCAGCGGGCTTTCCTGCTGGCTGGCGGAGTGGCGGCGCAGCGCGACCCGCACCCGCGCCAGCAGCTCGCCGATGCCGAATGGCTTGCTGAGGTAGTCGTCGGCGCCGGCGTCCAGCGCGGCGATCTTGTCCTCCTCGGCGTTGCGTGCCGACAGCACGATCACCGGAATGGCGCTCCACTGCCGCAGATCGCGGATGTAGCTCAGCCCGTCGCCATCCGGCAACCCCAAATCAAGGATGATCAGATCCGGTTTGCGCGTGCCGGCTTCAATCAGCCCGCGCTGCAGCGTTTCACTTTCAAACACCCGCAGGCCTTCGCTCTCCAGCGCGGTGCGCACGAAGCGGCGGATCTCTTTTTCATCTTCAACAATCAGAATGTTGGTTGGCGTTATGCTCACGTTTCCCCTGCGTTGATTACAGATCGAAGGCGTCACCGTCGATCTCGGGCGGTTTTTCCAGCGGCAGCACGAAGCGGAAGCTGGCGCCGCCGTTGGCGCCGTTTTCCGCCCAGATGCGGCCATCATGCACTTCAATAATGGCACGGCAAATCGCTAACCCCAAGCCGACGCCGGGGATCGCCGACTCTTTATTGCCGCGTGAAAACTTGTCGAAAATCAGCTGCAGCTGATCGGCGGGGATGCCGGGGCCGTTATCCCAGACCTCGACTTCCAGCCACTCGGGCAGCGTGCGGGCGCGAATGCCGATGGTGGCCTCGGCGCCGGCGTATTTATTGGCGTTTTCCAACAGGTTGGTGAACACCCGTTCCAGCAGGCTGCCGTCGCAGTTGACCAGGATCTGTTCCGGCGGCAGCTCGACCACGATCGGATGCTGGCTGAGCAGCGGCTCCAGCATGTGCAGCGAGGCGCCGACGATCTCTTCCAGCGACTGCCACTCTTTGCGCAGGCTGAAACCGCCGGACTGGATGCGCGCCATATCCAGCAGGTTGTTCACCAGCCGGGTGGTGCTCAGCACCTGCTGGCGGATCTGGCTGGCCTGGGTGGCGTGATTGGAGCCTTCGGCCGCCAGGTCCAGCGTGAGGATTTCCGCCTGGCCGAACAGCACGGTCAGCGGCGTGCGCAGATCGTGCGACAGCGCCGCCAGCAGCGAGTTGCGCAGCTGTTCGCGCTCGGCGTCCAGCTTGGCTTCTTCGGCGCTGCGCGCCAGGTGCAGCCGCTCCAGTGCGCTGGCGATAAGCACCGCGAAGGTCTGCAGCAGCCGCTGCTGTTCCGGCACCATCAGCTGGCGCAGGTTGTTGGGCTCGATCGCCAGCAGGCCGAAGGTCTGCTTGGGGGTATTGAGCGGCAGCAGCTGGTAAGGCACGCCGGGCAGGGTGTCGGTGCCGGCGCCGGCCGGCAGGCCTTTGTCGAAGCTCCAGCGCGCGATGGCTTCATCTACCGACAGCAGCCCGCCTTCCTCGCCGACCATCTGTTGCAGGCGGCCGTCCTCCTGCGGCAGCAGCAGCACGGTTTTCGCCTGGAAACTGCTGGAGAGGAAGTGGCGGCTGGTGTTGGCGATGTCGGCCACGGTCAGCGCGCGGCTCAGCCCGCGCGACATTTCGTACAGGTGACGCGCCCGCTGCTCGCGGTAGCGCGCCACCCGGGCCTGATAACGCACCCCGGCGGTCAGGTTGCCGATGATGATGCCGACGGCGAGCATTACGCCGAAGGTCAGCAGATACTGCATATCGCTGACGGCGAACGACCATTCGGGCTGGACGAAGAACAGATCGAAGCTGGCGACGTTGATCACCGCCGCCAGCACCGACGGCCAGCGGCCGAAGAACAGCGCGACGATCGCCACGCCGAGCAGATAGATCATCACCAGGTTGGCCTGATCGAAGCCCGGCAGCAGCCACTGCGAGAGCAGGGTGATCAGCGCGCACAGCGCCACCGCCACCGCGCAGCCGCGCAGCTGCATGCGCCATTTCTCATTGAAGCTGCGGCCGTCGTGCTCCTTACCCGGCGGCGGCTGCGCGGCGTCGTTCTCCAGCGCCACGATCACCAGATCGAGATCCGGGCCCAGCCGGCCGAGGCGATCGGCGAAGCTGCCGCGCAGCTTCCAGCGCTGTTCGCTGCGGCGGCCGATGATGATTTTGCCGAGGTTATGCTCGCGGGCGTAGCGCAGCACCGCGCGCTCTTCGGACGGATCGGCCAGGGTGGCGGTTTCTGCCCCCAGCTCCTGCGCCAGCCGCAGCGCGCGCAGAATGGCGCGGCGCTGGTTTTCCGGCAGCCGGTGCAGCTTGGGGGTTTCCACATAGACCGCATGCCAGTGGCAGCCAAGCCGCGCCGCCAGCCGGGCGGCGATGCGCACCAGCTTTTCGTTGCCGCTGTTGTGGCCGACGCACAGCAGAATGCTGTCGCGGGTATGCCACACTTTCTCGCGCCCCTGGGTATCGCGAAACTCGCGCATCTGATCATCGACCCGATCGGCGGTGCGGCGCAGCGCCAGCTCGCGCAGGGCGATCAGGTTGCCTTTGCGAAAGAAGTGCTCGATGGCGCGCTCGGCCTGACCGGGAATATACACTTTGCCTTCGTGCAGCCGCCGGCGCAGATCGTCCGGCGGCAGATCGACCAGCACCACTTCGGCGGCTTCGTCAAACACGTGGTCGGGCACCGTTTCGCGCACCCGCACGCCGGTCACGCCGCCCACAACGTCGTTCAGGCTTTCCAGATGCTGCACGTTGACGGTAGTCAGCACGTCGATGCCGGCGTCCAGCAGCTCTTCCACATCCTGCCAGCGTTTGGGGTGGCGCGAACCCTGGGCGTTGCTGTGCGCCAGTTCGTCCATCAGCACCAGCGCCGGGTGGCGCGCCAGCGCGGCGTCGAGATCGAATTCATGCACCAGCCGGCCGCGATGCTGGATGCGTTTTTGCGGCAGCAGCGACAGGCCGTCGAGCAGGGCGGCGGTCTCGCTGCGGCCGTGGGTTTCCACCACGCCGACCAGCACGTCCAGCCCCTGAGCGCGCAAACGCTGGGCCTCCTGCAGCATGGCGTAGGTTTTGCCCACGCCGGCGCAGGCGCCGAAGAATACCTTCAACCGGCCGCGCGGCTTTTCATTGGCCAGCGCCAGCAGGCTATCGGGATCGGGGCGCTGCTGCTCTTCTTCGACCATGACAATTCCTTGTGTTACCAAGCAAAAAGGGGTTCGGCATGCCGAACCCTATCACTATGCTGAATACGGCGCGTTACTTCAACGCATCCAGCGCCAGGTTCAGCTTCAGCACGTTGACCACCGATTCCCCCATGAAGTTGGGCGTGGCCCGATCGGTATTGTCTTCGATCAGTTTGGCGATCTGTTCCGGCGGCAGATGACGCGCCGCCGCTACCCGCGCCAGCTGATATTGCGCGGCGGCGATCGAGATCTGCGGATCCAACCCGCTGCCGGAGGCGGTCAGCAGATCGACCGGGATCGGGCCGCTCATTGCCGGGTTGGCCTGGCGCAGCTGCGCTGCGCGTTCGGCGATAGCCTTATCCAGCGCCGGGTTGGTGGCCGCCAGGTTGCTGCCGGCGGAGGCCTGTGGATTATAGGCCGAATCGCCGGTGGCCGACGGGCGGCCCCAGAAATAGTCGGCGCGCATAAAGTTCTGGCCGATCAGTGCTGAGCCCACCGCCTTGTCGCCTTGGTACAGCAGCGAGCCGTTGGCCGCGGCCGGAAACAGCAGCTGCGCCAGCCCGGTGGTCAGCAGCGGATAGGCGATGCCGGTGATCAGCGTCAGCAAAATCAGCATCACCAGCGCAGGTCGTAAATAAGTCATGTTCATTTCCCTCAATGGTTAACCGGCGACGTGCAGCGCGACCAGGATCAGGTCGATCAATTTGATGCCGACGAACGGCACCAGCAGACCGCCGACCCCGTACAGCCACAGGTTGCGGCGCAGCAGGGCCGCGGCGCTCATCGGTTTATAGCTCACCCCTTTCAGCGCCAGCGGGATCAGGAACACGATCACCAGGGCGTTGAAGATCACCGCCGACATGATGGCGGAGGCGGGGGAGTGCAGGTGCATCACGTTCAGCGCGTTCAGCTGCGGGTAGGTGGCCGCGAACGCCGCCGGAATGATGGCGAAGTATTTGGCCACGTCGTTGGCGATGCTGAAGGTGGTCAGCGAGCCGCGCGTCATCAGCATCTGTTTGCCGATATGCACCACTTCGATCAGCTTGGTCGGGTTGGAATCCAGATCGACCATGTTGCCCGCCTCTTTGGCAGCCTGGGTGCCGGAGTTCATCGCCACCGCCACATCGGCCTGCGCCAGCGCCGGGGCGTCGTTGGTGCCGTCGCCGGTCATCGCCACCAAACGGCCTTCTCCCTGATACTGGCGGATCAGCGCCAGCTTGGCTTCCGGCGTGGCTTCCGACAGGAAATCGTCCACCCCGGCTTCGGCGGCGATCGCCGCCGCGGTCAGCGGGTTATCGCCGGTGATCATCACCGTTTTGATGCCCATCTTGCGCAGCTCATTGAAGCGTTCCTTGATGCCGCCCTTGACGATATCCTTCAGCGCCACCACGCCCAGCACCCGGGCGCCTTCCGCCACCACCAGCGGCGTGCCGCCGGTGCGCGCCACGCTTTCCACCAGATCGTCCACCGCCCGCGGGAAGTGGCCCTGATTGGTTTCGACGTGGCGGCGAATGGCGTCCACCGCGCCTTTGCGGATCATGCGCTCCTGCACGTTGACGCCGCTCATGCGGGTCTGGGCGGAGAAGGGCACGAAGGTGGCGTTCAGCGCCTGCAGATCGCGTTCGCGCAGGTTGAAGCGCTGTTTGGCCAGCACCACGATGCTGCGGCCTTCCGGCGTTTCGTCCGCCAGCGAGGCCAGCTGCGCGGCGTCCGCCAGCTCTTGCTCTTTCACGCCCGGCGCCGGCAGGAACTCCGAAGCCTGGCGGTTGCCCAGCGTGATGGTGCCGGTTTTATCCAGCAGCAGCACGTCCACGTCGCCGGCGGCTTCCACCGCGCGGCCGCTGGTGGCGATCACGTTGGCGCCGAGCATGCGGCTCATCCCGGCCACGCCGATGGCGGACAGCAGGCCGCCGATAGTGGTGGGGATCAGGCAGACCAGCAGCGCGACCAGCACGGTGATGGTGACCACGCTGCCGCTGCCGGCCGCTTCCACGCTGTATTGCGAGAACGGGAACAGGGTGGCGGTGGCCAGGACGAACACGATGGTCAGCGCCACCAGCAGGATGGTCAGCGCGATCTCGTTCGGCGTTTTGCGGCGTTTGGCGCCTTCCACCATGGCGATCATGCGATCGAGGAAGGTTTCCCCCGGGTTGACGCTGCACTGCACAACCAGCCAGTCGGACAGCACGCGGGTGCCGCCGGTGACCGAGGAGAAGTCGCCGCCGGACTCGCGGATCACCGGCGCGGATTCGCCGGTGATGGCGCTTTCATCCACCGAGGCGCCGCCTTCCAGCACTTCGCCGTCGCACGGGATGGTATCGCCGGCTTCCACCAGCACGATATCGCCTTTGCGCAGGCTCTCGGCGGCCACTTTCTCCGTGGCGCCGTCGCGGCGCGGGCCGGCCAGCTTTTTCGCCCAGCTGGTTTTCTTGGTGCCCTTCAGGCTTTCCGCCTGGGCCTTGCTGCGCCCTTCGGCCAGCGCCTCGGCGAAGTTGGCGAACAGCACGGTGAACCACAGCCACAGGGCGACGCTGCCGGTGAAGGCGGCGGCGCCGTCGGTTTGGCCGGTGAGGATCGCCAGCCAGATGGCGGTGGTCAGAATGCTGCCGATATACACCACGAACATCACCGGGTTGCGCCATTGAACGCGAGGGTCCAGTTTTTTCACCGCATCGATCAGCGCGGTGCGCACCAGAGCCGGTTCAAACAGCGCGCGTTGTTTGCGAGTCATCTCTTATTCTCTCTCTGTGACGTCGATTAGTTTGCCAACCAAAGCTGCAAATGCTCGGCCACCGGGCCCAGCGCCAGCGCCGGCACGAAGGTCAGCGCGCCCACCAGCAGCACGGTGCCGATCAGCAGGCCGATAAACAGCGGCCCATAGGTCGGCAGGGTGCCGTTGCCCGCCGGCTGGCGCTGCTTGGCGCTCAGCGAGCCGGCGATCGCCAGCACCGGCAGGATCACCCCGAAGCGGCCGACGAACATGGCGAAGGCCAGCAGCAGGTTGTAGAACGGCGTATTGACGCTCAACCCGGCGAAGGCGCTGCCGTTGTTGTTGGCGGCGGAGGACAGGGCGTACAGCACTTCGCTGAAGCCGTGGGCGCCCGGGTTGAGGATGCCGGCGCGGCCCGCGTCGGTGCCGATGGCCAGCGCGCTGCCCAGCAGCACCAGCGTCGGCGTGACCAGGATCGCCAGCGCGGTCATCTTCATGTCGTAAACGTCGATCTTCTTGCCCAGATATTCCGGGGTGCGGCCGATCATCAGACCGGCGATAAACACCGTCAGCAGCACGAACAGCAGCATGCCGTACAGGCCGGAGCCGACGCCGCCGAACACCACTTCGCCGATCTGCATCAGCCACATCGGCACCATGCCGCCCAGCGCGGTGAAGGAGTCGTGCATGGCGTTGACTGCCCCGCAGGACGCGGCGGTGGTGACTACCGAGAACAGGCTGGTGGCGAGAATGCCGAAGCGCGACTCTTTGCCTTCCATATTGATGTTGCTGTCGGCGCCCAGCGCGCTCAGGTGCGGGTTGCCTGCCAGCTCGGCGACCATCACCGCCACCACCGCCGCCACGAAGATCAGCGCCATCGCCCAGATCAGCGCATGGCCCTGGCGGTTTTCACCGGCCAACTGGCCGAAGGAGAAGCACAGCGCGCAGGGGATCAGGAAGATGGCCAGCATCTGCACGAAGTTGGTCAGCACGGTTGGGTTCTCGAACGGGTGCGCCGAGTTGGCGCCGAAGAAGCCGCCGCCGTTGGTGCCGAGCATCTTGATCGCTTCCTGCGAGGCCACCGGCCCCATCGGCAGCGTCTGCTGCGCGCCTTCGAGCGTGGTGACGTGCAGGTAAGGCAGGAAGTTTTGCAGCGTGCCCTGGCTGACGAAGAACAGGGCGATCAGCAGCGCGATCGGCAGCAGCACATACAGCGTGATGCGGAACAGATCGGCCCAGGCGTTGCCGACGGTCTTGCCGGCGCGGCGGGTAAAGGCGCGGATCAGCGCAAAGGCCACGGCGATGCCGGTAGAGGCGGAGACGAAGTTCTGCACCGCCAGCCCGGCCATCTGGCTTAAATAGCTGAGGGCGCTTTCGCCGCTGTAGGCCTGCCAGTTGGTGTTGGTGACGAAGCTGACGGCGGTGTTGAGCGCCAGATCCCAGGAGAGGCCCGGGAAGCCTTGCGGGTTGAGCGGCAGCGAGCCCTGTGTCATCAGCAGGGCAAACAGCAGCGCCAGGCCGAGCAGGTTGAACGCCAGGATCGCCAGCGCGTACTGCCACCAGTTCATCTCGGTGACGCGGATGCCGCAGGCGCGCCAGACGCCGGCTTCCACCCCGCGTAGCGCAGGCAGCGGCTCACCTTCGATCAGGCGCGCCATAAAGCCGCCCAGCGGCCGGGCCAGCAGCAGAAGCACCAGCAGGAAGCTGGCGATCAGTAAAAAGGCTGAAGCCGCCATCAGAAATCCTCCGCGTTAAACAGGGCGTAGACCAGATAGGCCAACAGCAGCAGAACCAACAGCGCACCACCAATAACGCTGAAACTCACGGGACACCTCCAGAGGTGTTGTTTTTGATAGAAGCAGTGTAGGGAGAGGGGTAGAAAGAAGATGAAAAAATCGCGCGGGCGGGTGTAAAAAAAGTATAAAAATGGCTGAAATTTCAGCGAAAATTTAGCATTTCAATCATCAGGCCGGTGGCGAGATTGTCCCTGATGGGGGAGGGAGAACAGGCGTAAGCGGGAAATAATGAACCAGATAATAACCACAATGTAACTCATGGTAAGTTAAAAATTAACCTTTCTGTAACAAAATTACGGATCGCGGCGGCGATTAGCGATTTTTTGTGCGATTCAGTGGTCGGATGAGTAGTAAACTTTCATCAAGTGCGCTAAAATTTTGTCCAGTTACCAAATTACCGATTGTTCATTTGATACGCCGACGCCGTTTTCCCTGACAAATCAACGGCAGGCGTTTTTAAGGAGGTTCGCATGTCTACGACCTATCACGCTTATTCACTGCATCGGATTCTCCTGCGCCGCAGCGCAGTGGTTATCGCGGGCATTTTGGCCCTGCCGGTGATGCTGTTCCGCAGCGATCGCGGGCGTTTTTACAGCTACCTGCACCGCGTCTGGTCAAAAACCAGCGATAAGCCGGTCTGGCTGCAGCAGGCGGAACTGGCGTCCTGCGATTTCTACTGAGCCACTGCCGATTCACGAAAACCCTCGCCCTGCGGCGAGGGTTTTTTTATGCCTATAGCCGGCCCTATCAAGCGCAAGGTCGTATTCGGCAAGCCATTCTTCTACACTTTCCTCATCGGTCAACAACACGGGAGAGCGGTATGAGCGACAAGATCCCTATCGGCATCAGCGCCTGTTTACTGGGCGACGCGGTGCGTTTCGACGGCGGCCACAAACGGCTGGCCTTTGCGGTGGAACAGTTGGCGCCCTATGTGCGCTTTGAGCCCGTTTGCCCGGAAATGGCGATCGGCCTGCCTACGCCACGCCCGGCGCTGCGCCTGGTGAAACAGGCGCAGCCGTGGCCGGCGATGCGCTACAGCAACGACGCCGGCGTGGATCTGACCGAGGAGATGCGCGGCTTCTCCGCGCAGCGCGTGGCGGCCTTGCAGCATCTGTGCGGCTATATCGTCTGCGCCAAGTCACCGAGCTGCGGCCTGGAGCGGGTGCGGGTCTACAGCGAAAACGGCAAGGACTCGCGTAAAAACGGCGTCGGGCTGTTTACCGCGGAACTGCTGCGCCAGATGCCGTGGCTGCCGGTGGAAGAAGACGGACGATTGCAGGATGCGGCACTGCGGGAAAACTTTATCGAGCGGGTGTACGCGCTGTACGAGTTGAACATGCTGTGGCGCCAGGGGCTGTCCCGCGGCGGGCTGATCGCGTTTCACAGCCGCTACAAGCTGTCGCTGCTGGCGCATTCGCAGCCGGCGTATCGCGAATTGGGGCGCTTCGTCGCCGATATTCACCGCTGGGATTCGCTGGAGGCCTTCGCCGTGGAATACCGCAGCCGCCTGATGGCGCTATTGGCGCACAAGGCAACGCGGCGCAACCACACCAACGTGTTGATGCACGTGCAGGGCTACTTCCGCCGTCAGCTCAGCGCGGCGCAGCGCCAGGAGCTGGCGCACCTGATCGACCGCTACCGGCAGGGCATGCAGCCGCTGTTGGCGCCGATCGCGCTGCTCAAGCATTACATGGCGGAATACCCCGATCGCTATCTGGCGGAACAACGCTATTTCGAACCTTATCCGGAGGCGCTGCGTTTGCGTTACGGCCATTGATTGACAAGGAGTTTTATGACCACGCATCTGGTCTGGTTGCGTAACGATCTGCGTATCACCGACAACAAAGCCCTGCACGCCGCCTGCAGCGATCCCGAAGCCCGGGTGCTGGCGGTGTTTATCGCCACACCGCAGCAGTGGCGGCAACATGAGATGGCGCCGCGGCAGGCGGCGCTGATCCACGCCAGCCTGCGGGCGGTGCAGCAGGCGCTGGCGCACAAGGGCATTGCGCTGCATTGCCATTCCTGTGCGGACTTTGCCGCGTCGATCGACTGGCTGGCGGACTATTGCGAGCGAGAGCAGGTGGATGCGCTGTTTTACAATCGCCAGTACGAACTGAACGAACGGCGGCGCGATGCGCGGCTGGAACAGCGGTTGAGTGGCCGGGTGAGGTGTCACGGTTTCGATGACAGCCTGCTGTTGCCGCCGGGCAGCGTACTCACCGGCGGCGGCGAGATGTACAAGGTCTATACGCCGTTTCGCAACGCCTTTCTTCAACGCCTGACCGAGTCCGACGTGAGTTGCCTGCCGGCGCCGAAGACTCGCGCCGGTGGCGCGTTGCCTGCGCCTGAAGCGCCGGCGGCGTTCGATTACCCTATGGCGGAGACTGGGGATGGCTATCCCGCCGGTGAGGAGGCCGCGTTGCAGCGGCTGCGCGCCTTTTGCCGCGAGCAGGTGCAGGATTACCTCCGGCAGCGCGATCTGCCGGCCCTCAACGGCACCAGTAGCCTGTCGCCCTATCTGGCGATCGGCGTGCTGTCGCCGCGCCAGTGCTTCAACCGCCTGCGCGCCGAATGCCCGCAGCTGCTGGAAGATCGCGAAAGCGGTGCCTTCGCCTGGCTCAACGAGCTGATTTGGCGTGAGTTCTATCGCCATCTGCTGGTAGCCTATCCCGATCTGTGCCGCCATCGGCCGTTTATTGCCTGGACGGACAAGGTGCGCTGGTGCGATGACGCGGCGAAGCTGCACGCCTGGCAGCGGGGCGAGACCGGCTATCCGATCGTCGATGCCGCCATGCGCCAGCTGAACGCCACCGGCTGGATGCACAACCGGCTGCGCATGATCAGCGCCAGTTTTCTGGTGAAGGATCTGTTGATCGACTGGCGCGCCGGGGAGCGCTATTTCATGTCGCAACTGCTGGATGGGGATCTGGCGGCCAATAACGGCGGCTGGCAGTGGGCGGCATCCACCGGCACCGACGCCGCGCCGTATTTCCGCATCTTCAACCCGACGACTCAGGGTGAACGTTTTGATCCACAAGGCACTTTTATCCGTAAATGGTTGCCGGAACTGGCGGATGTGCCCGACAATGACATCCATCATCCCCATCGCTGGGCGGAAAAGCAGCGATGCACGCTGAACTACCCGCTGCCGATCGTCGATCATAAGCAAGCCCGGCTGGAGACGCTGGCGGCGTTCGAGGCGGCAAAACGGGGAGAGTCTTGAGGCAACTGCAAGGAGCGACGCAATGATGAAAAAGGTGCTGGCCCTGTGCCTGAGCGGCTATTCCGCGCTGGCGATCGCCGGCTTTGACGTGGTGGCGCTCGGCGTCGACGGCGGCGTCAGCGACGGCAACCTGACCTCCTACCTGATCCGCAGCGACAATCAGCCGCGGTATGTGGCGCTGGACGCCGGTTCGCTGCTGCCGGGCATCGCCAAAGGGCTGGAGAAGGGCAGCTTCCCGCAGGTGACGCCCGAGCTGGCCGCGCCTTACACGCCGCAGGGCTATGTGTTCCGGCAGTTGATCGGCAGCTACTTTATCAGCCACGGCCACCTGGACCACGTGGCGGGGCTGATCCTCGGCTCACCTGAGGACAATAAAAAAACCGTTTACGCCCAGGCGGACACCGTACTGACCCTGCGTAATCACTACTTCAACTGGAAGGCGTGGCCGAACTTTACCGACGCCGGCAACGGCTCGCGGCTGGGCACCTACCGGCTGCAAACGGTGCGGCCGCAGCAGCGGTTTACCCTCGGCCTGACCGGATTGACCGGCGTGATGTACCTGCTCAGCCACGATCGCTATCCTTCGTCGATGCTGCTGATTTCCAACGGCAACGAGTTCTTCGCCTACTTCGGCGATACCGGGCCGGATAAGGTGGAGCAGTCGCGCGATCTCGATACCGTCTGGCGCGCGCTGGGGCCGCTTGTCGAGCAGAAGAAGCTCAAGGGCATGATTATCGAAACCTCTTACCCTAACGGGGTGGAGGACAAACATCTGTACGGCCATTTGACGCCGGCCTGGCTGCTGAAGGAGCTGAAGAACCTGACGCAGTACAGCGGCGGCGAAGGCTCGCTGAACGGTTTGCCGGTGGTGATCAGCCACATCAAGCCCAGCCTGAAGCAGGGCGAAGACACGCGCGCCGCCATTGCGCAACAGCTGGCTCAGGGCAACGATCTGGGGGTGAAATTCATCCTGATGGCGCAGGGCGACCGGCAGACATTTTGACTATGAAGAGAGAAGAGAATGCGTAACCTCGATCTGGAACAACTGATCAACACGGAACTGAACGCCGCGGCGTTTCAGGACTACGCCCCCAACGGATTGCAGGTGGAAGGCCGCCCGCACGTGCAGCGCATCGTGACCGGCGTCACCGCCTGTCAGGCGCTGCTGGACGCCGCGGTGGCGCATCAGGCCGACGCGATTATCGTGCACCACGGCTATTTCTGGAAAAACGAGGCGCCGGCGGTGCGCGGCATGAAGCGCAACCGCCTGAAAACGCTGCTGACCCATGATATCAACCTGTACGGCTACCACCTGCCGCTGGACGCGCATCCGGTGCTGGGCAACAACGCGCAGCTGGCGCAGGCGCTGGGCATTCGGGTGATTGGCGACGTCGAGCCGCTGGTGCCGCACGGCGAATTTGAACAGCCGCTGACCGGCGAAGCGCTGCAGCAGCGTATCGAAAGCCGGCTGGGGCGCGCGGTGCTGCACTGCGGCGATAACGCGCCTGAGTACATTCGCCGGGTGGCCTGGTGCACCGGCGGCGGCCAGGGCTTTATCGACAGCGCGGCGCGCTTCGGCGTCGATGCGTTCATCAGCGGTGAAGTGTCTGAGCAGACCATTCACAGCGCGCGCGAAATGGGCGTGCATTTCTTCGCCGCCGGCCACCACGCCACCGAGCGCGGCGGCGTGAAGGCGCTGGGCGACTGGCTGGCGCAGCACCACGGCTTTGATGTGACCTTTATCGACATCCCGAATCCCGCCTGATTTTTTTCTTCCCCGGATCCAGCCCGGCCTGTGCGCCGGCTGAATCCTTCTATCGCGCTATTTCCTTATTTTCCCTATGGTTGCGTTCTATTGACAGCCGGGGCCGCGTCACGCATAACTGGTGTGTTTTTCATCGCGATAATAATAAGGAGAATAAGGGTGCAACAAGCACGTTATTACCTGTTGGGTGAAAGAGCGGTAGTGCTTGAACTGTCGCCGCCGGTGACCTTACCGAGCCAGCAGCGCATCTGGGCGCTGGCGGAAAAGCTGAATCACCACCCCGACGTGCGGGAAGTGGTGCCGGGGATGAATAACCTGACGCTGTTGCTGCATACGCCGCAGGCCGACGCCGAAGCGATGCTCGTGCTGCTGCAGCAAGGTTGGGAAAGCAAAGAGAGCCTGACGCCGGAATCGCGCCAGGTGGATATTCCGGTGGTCTACGGCGGGGAGCAAGGCCCCGATCTGGATGAAGTGGCGCGCCATACCGGCATGACGCCGCGGCAGGTGGTGGAATGCCACGCGGCGGCGGCCTACGTGGTCTATTTCCTCGGCTTTCAGCCGGGCTTCTCCTATTTGGGCGGCATGCCGGAACAACTGGCGACGCCGCGCCGCGCGGAACCGCGTCTGGCGGTGGCGGCCGGCTCCGTCGGCATCGGCGGCGGCCAGACCGGTATCTATCCGCTGGTGACGCCCGGCGGCTGGCAGCTGATCGGCCGCACGCCGCTGGCGCTGTTCAATCCGCATGAAATGCCGCCGACGCTGCTGCGCCCGGGCGATAACGTGCGCTTCGTGCCGCAGAAGGAGGGCGTATGCTGATTATTCTGCGTGCCGGCATCTATACCACGGTGCAGGATTTGGGCCGCGAGGGATTCCGCCGCCTGGGCATCAGCACCGGCGGGGCGCTGGATCAACCGGCGCTGAAGATCGCCAACCTGCTGGTGGGCAATGCGCCGGAGGCCGCCGGGCTGGAGATCACCCTCGGCCAGTTCAGCGCCGAGTTTACCCGCCCTGGCTGGATCGCCTTGACCGGTGCCGGCTGCGACGCGCAGCTGGACGGCAAGCCGCTGTGGACCGGCTGGCGCTACCCGGTGAAAAAGGGGCAGCGGCTGGCGCTGGGCACGCCGAAACGCGGCATGCGCAGCTACCTGGCGATCTCGGGCGGCATCGCCGTGCCGGAAATGCTGGGCTCATGCAGCACCGACATGAAAGCCGCCTTTGGCGGCCACGAAGGCCGTAATCTGAAGGACGGCGATCGGTTGCCGCTGGGCAAATCCACCGTGCTGCCGCAACACCGCTGCGGCGTGAAGCAACTGCTGTTCACCAACCGCATTCGCGCGCTGCCGGGGCCGGAGTACGCTGAATTCAGCGAAGAGGCGCAGGACACGTTCTGGCGCACCGCCTGGCAGCTCAGCCCGCAGAGCAACCGCATGGGCTACCGCCTGCACGGCGGCACGCCGCTGGAACGCACCACCGACCGCGAGATGCTGTCGCACGGCCTGCTGCCCGGCGTGGTGCAGGTGCCGCACAACGGCCAGCCGATCGTGCTGATGGCCGATGCGCAAACTACCGGCGGTTACCCGCGTATCGCCTGCGTGATCGAGGCCGATCTCTACCACTTGGCGCAGATCCGTCTCGGCGAACCGATCCACTTCGTTCTCTGCTCACTGACGGAGGCGCAGCGCGCCAAAGCCGAGCAGGATCTCTTCCTTCGACAGATTGCCTGGGGGTTACATGATCGTTGATTTGAACGCCGATCTCGGCGAAGGCTGCGCCAACGACCAGGCGCTGTTGCAACTGGTGAGCTCGGCCAACATCGCCTGCGGCTTCCACGCCGGCGATGCGCAGACCATGCGTCAGTCGGTGCGCTGGGCATTGCAGTACGGCGTGGCGATCGGCGCCCACCCGAGTTTTCCCGATCGGGAGAACTTCGGCCGCACCCGCATGCAGCTGCCGCCGGAAACGGTGTACGCGCAGGTGGTGTATCAGCTCGGGGCGCTGGCGGCGATCGCCCGCGCCGAGGGCGGGGTGATGGTGCACGTTAAGCCGCACGGCATGCTGTACAACCAGGCGGCGGTTGAGCCGGCGCTGGCGGAAGCGATCGCCCGGGCGGTGCAGGCGGTCGATCCGGCATTGCGGCTGGTGGGGCTGGCCGGCAGCGAGCTGATTCGCGCCGGGGAAAAACTTGGTCTGACTACCCGACAGGAGGTATTCGCCGATCGCGGCTATCAGGCCGACGGCACGCTGGTGCCGCGCGGTTTGCCGGGGGCGCTGATTGAGGATGACGAACAGGCGCTGGCGCAAACGCTGGAGATGGTGCGCCATCACCGGGTGCGCAGCGTGGATGGCGTCTGGACCGCCGTTCAGGCGGAAACCGTCTGCCTGCACGGGGACGGCGAGCATGCGCTGGCGTATGCGCGCAAGCTGCGGGACAGTTTTGTTCAGCAGGGCATCCGCGTCAGCGCGGAGCAGTAAAGCAAGACACAACATCACAAGCAAAAAACTATTAGAAAATATCGAGGGAAGACTATGGAACAGGCCGTGAATCTCTGGCCACTGATCGGCATCGCCGCCATCGTGGTCGGGTTTGTATTGCGTTTCAACCCGGTGCTGGTGGTGATCGCCGCCGGTATCATCACCGGTTTGGCGGCGCTGATGCCGCTGGACGTCATTTTGGAAAAGCTCGGCGAGGGTTTTCTCAACACCCGCAACCTGCCGCTGATCCTGCTGTTGCCGCTGGCGGTGATCGGCCTGCTGGAGCGCCACGGGCTGAAAGAACGGGCGCAGACGTGGATCGCCAGGATCAAAAGCGCCACCGCCGGCCGTCTGCTGATCGTCTACCTGTTCGTGCGTGAGATTACCGCGGCGATGGGGCTGACCAGCCTGGGCGGGCATCCGCAGATGGTGCGGCCGCTGCTGGCGCCGATGGCGGAAGGGGCGACGGAAAACCGCTACGGCGAGCTGCCGGAGCGCACGCGCCACCGTTTGCGTGCCATGTCGGCCGCGACCGACAACGTCGGGCTGTTCTTCGGCGAAGATATCTTCGTCGCCTTCGGCGCGATCATCTTCATGCACAACTTTATGCTGGAGTCCGGCGGCATTCAGACCGAGCCGCTGCATATCGCGCTGTGGGGCATTCCGACCGCGATTTTCGCTTTCCTGATCCACGCGTTCCGGCTGTATCGGATGGATAAGCAGCTGAGCGCCGAGCTGGCGCAGCTGAATCAGGCGGCGCTGCAGGCGAAGGGGGAGGCACGATGAACTTCCAGCAACAATATCTCTACTGGCTGGCCGGCGCGGTGCTGCTGATTGTGGCGGTGATGTCCTTCCGCGATCGCGCCAACCCGCGCCGCATCACCACCGGGCTGTTTTGGGGGCTGTACGGCCTGGTGTTCCTGGTCGGCGACTGGACTTACCGCCTGCTGGGCGACGTGCTGGGCGAGGGCAGCAACGAAAAACGCATGCTGCATATCATCGTTGGCGTGGTGGTGGTGGTGATGGCCTTGATCGCCGGCTTTGGCGGTGTGCGCCTCGGCAGCTATCATCAACGGACGCCGCAGGAGCGCGAGGCCAGCGCCAAGCGCCTGGGCAACAAGCTGTTTATTCCCGCTCTGGCAATCCCGGTGGTGACGGTGATCGGCGTGCTGCTCTTCAACAACGTGCCGGCGTTGCAAAGCGCGGTATTCGGCAGCGGCAACCATGCGACGCTGATCACCCTGTTCTCGATGACCGTCGGCTGCCTGATCGGTCTGGCGATCGCGGTGAAAATGACCCATGAGAAGGCCCTGCAGCCGATACAGGAAGCGCGGCGCTTGCTGGATTCGATCGGCTGGGCGTTCATTCTGCCGCAGATCCTCGCCACGCTGGGGCTGCTGTTTACCGTCGCCGGCGTCGGCACCGCGATCTCGCATTTGACCCAGGAGTATCTGGCGGTCGATAACCGCTTTATCGCCGTGGCAGTCTACGCTATCGGTATGGCGGTGCTGACCATGGTGATGGGCAACGCCTTCGCCGCTTTCCCGATCGTTACCGCCGGCATCGGCATTCCGATCCTGGTGTTGCAGCACGGCGGCAACCCGGCGGTGATGGCGGCGATCGGCATGTTCTCCGGCTATTGTGGCACCCTGATGACGCCGATGGCGGCGAACTTTAACATCGTGCCGGCGGCGCTGCTGGAGCTACCGGACAAGAATGCGGTGATCAAGGCGCAGGTGCCGACCGGCGTGCTGCTGCTGTTGGTTAACGTGTTTCTGCTGTATTTCCTGATGTTCCTGTAGGAGTAAGGATGCAAAAAGTATTGATTACCGGCTTTGAGCCGTTTGGCGGCGAGCGCCTTAACCCCTCCTGGGAAGTGGTGAAGCAGCTCAATGATATGGAGCTGGTCGGCACGCGCATCGTGGCGCGCCAGCTGCCGTGCGTGTTCGGCGCGGCGCTGGACGCGCTCAATGCGGCGATCGACGAGGTGCAGCCGGTGATGGTGCTGGCTATCGGCCAGGCCGGCGGCCGCACCGACATCACGATTGAACGGGTGGCGATCAACGTCGACGATGCGCGTATCCCCGACAATCAGGGGCAACAGCCGGTGGACGAGCCGATCGTCGCCGGCGGCCCGGCGGCCTATTTCAGCACCTTGCCGATCAAGGCGATGGTCAGTTCGATGCGTGAGGCCGGCATTCCGGCCGCCGTTTCGCAGACCGCCGGCACCTACGTGTGCAACCATGTCATGTATGGCTTGCTGCACCGTTTGAGCGGCCAGCGCGAGGTGAAGGGCGGCTTTATCCATATCCCGTATCTGCCGGAGCAGGCGGCGGCGCACCCCGGCGCGCCGAGCATGGCGGCTTCGACGGTGCTGTTTGCATTGGAGCTGGCCGTTTCCATCGCTTTGCAGGTGGAACACGATCTGAAAGTGGTGGGCGGCGCGACGCATTAATCAAGAAAATCCCCGGCGCATCGGGCTGCGCCGGGTCTACGTAAGGAGTGGTCTATGCCGGAAGGACCGGAGATTCGCCGGGCGGCGGACAAACTGGCGGCGGCGGTGATCGATCAGCCGTTGACCGCCGTCGATTTCGCTTTTCCCCAGCTGAAACACTATCGCCAGCGTCTGCTCGGCGAGCGCATCGTCGCCATCGAGCCGCGCGGCAAGGCGCTGCTGACCCATTTCTCCAATGGGTTGACGATGTACAGCCACAACCAGCTGTATGGCGTGTGGAAAGTGGCGGCGGCCGGGGAAACGCCGGAGACCAGGCGCGATCTGCGGGTGCGGCTGGAAACCGCCCGCAGCGCGATATTGCTCTACAGCGCTTCCGACATTACCGTCGGGCCGCGCGAGGAGATAGAGCAACACCCGTTTTTGCAACGCATCGGCCCCGACGTGTTGGACATGTCGTTGACGGTAGACGATGTGGAGGAGCGGTTGCTGACGCCGCGTTTTCGCCGCCGGCAGCTGGGCGGCATGCTGCTCGACCAGGCGTTTCTCGCCGGATTGGGCAATTATCTGCGCGCCGAAATCCTGTGGCAGGCCGAACTGGCACCGCAGCACAAACCGCAGGATCTGCCGCCGGAGGCGCTGCGCCGCCTGGCGGAAGCATTGCTGGCAGTGCCGCGCCTTTCCTACCAGACGCGCGGGCAGGCGGATGACAACCGGCATCACGGCGCGCTGTTTCGCTTCAAGGTGTTTCATCGCAGCGGCGAGCCCTGCGAACGCTGCGGCGGGATGATCGTGCGTACCGATCTGTCGTCGCGGCCGTTTTATTGGTGCCCGGGTTGCCAGAAATAACCAAAAAAAACGCCGCCCGAAGGGGCGGCGCGGTGCGGTTTCAGCCGGGAAAGCGGCTTACTTGTTTTTCAGCTGGGATTTGAAATCGCGTTCGGCATAGCCGGTGTACAGCTGACGCGGACGGGCAATTTTGATGCCTTCGTCGTGCATTTCGTTCCAGTGGGCGATCCAGCCGATGGTGCGCGCGATGGCGAAGATCACGGTGAACATGGAAGAAGGAATGCCCATCGCCTTCAGGATGATGCCGGAGTAGAAGTCGACGTTCGGGTACAGTTTCTTCTCGATGAAGTACGGGTCGTTCAGCGCGATGTGTTCCAGCTCCATCGCGACCTGCAGCAGGTTGTCGTCCTTCTTGTTCAGCTCTTTCAGCACTTCGTGACAGGTTTCGCGCATCACGGTAGCGCGCGGATCGTAGTTCTTGTACACGCGGTGGCCGAAGCCCATCAGGCGGAAGGAGTCGTTCTTGTCCTTGGCGCGCTTGATGAATTCCGGAATGTGCTCGACGGTCTTGATCTCTTCCAGCATTTTCAGCGCCGCTTCGTTGGCGCCGCCGTGTGCCGGCCCCCACAGGGAAGCGATGCCGGCCGCGATGCAGGCGAACGGGTTGGCGCCGGAAGAGCCGGCGGTGCGCACGGTAGAGGTAGAGGCGTTCTGCTCATGGTCGGCGTGCAGGATCAGGATGCGGTCCATGGCGCGTTCCAACACCGGGTTCACCACGTACTCTTCGCACGGGGTGGCGAACATCATGTGCAGGAAGTTGCCGGCATAGGACAGATCGTTGCGCGGGTAAACGAACGGCTGGCCCAGGGAGTATTTGTAGCACATCGCCGCCACGGTCGGCATTTTGGACAGCAGGCGGAACGCGGTGATTTCACGGTGACGCTCGTTGTTGACGTCCAGCGCATCGTGGTAGAACGCCGCCAGCGCGCCGGTCACGCCGCACAGCACCGCCATCGGGTGCGAGTCGCGACGGAAGCCACGGAACAGATGGGTGATCTGGTCGTGGATCATGGTGTGGCGGGTGACGGTGGTCTTGAAGGTCTCGAACTCTTCCGGCGTTGGGGTCTCGCCGTAGAGCAGGATGTAGCACACTTCCAGGTAGGAAGATTCTTTCGCCAGCTGCTCGATAGGGAAGCCGCGGTGCAGCAGCACGCCTTTGTCGCCGTCGATGAAGGTAATCTTGGATTCGCAAGAAGCGGTGGAGGTAAAGCCGGGATCAAATGTGAAATAACCTTTGGAACCCAGAGCGCGGACATCGAGGACATCGGGGCCCAGTGTCGGTGTCAATACGCCCAGTTCGATCGGAGCTTCGCTGTCGTTAATGGTTAGCGTCGCTTTCTTATCAGTCATTTACTGTCTCCTTAGCGCCTTATTTTAAAAACCACTAACAACTGAAATACCTTAAATCTCTGCAGGTTGCCCGCAAAAAAATGGTGCGGACGCTAACTCTGTGAGCGACTGCGCAACTGTGCGCGGGTAGGGTACAGAGTGCTGACCAGGCGAACGAGACGGGTGACCAGTTGTTAACGATTCATAGTAATTCGTTATAGTCTGTTAATCTTACCTATGAGCTGTTCGAAGAGATGTGAACCTATCCCAATAATCTGTTTTTATTTGCTTTATTTGCTTTTTGACGCCGGCAAAATCGAGCGGGAAACAACGGCTATTGGGATAGGTTCGTCAAATACACTGTTGCACAACTCGAACCCGGGGGGAAGTGTATCTGCTGACCCATAGCGCATCATAGGACCGTTTGTGCCCCTATATGTAATGGAAATGTTGATCTCTTGTCAAATCAGATAATTAATTTTGCACTAATTGTGAAATCCGTGATCTGAATCACTGTTCGGGGGAAATGTTATCAAAGCGGTTGTATGAGAATTGTAATCAGAATGTGATCCTCCTATACTGCCGCCAGGTCTCCGGATTACCCTGAAGTAGGAGCACCCAGCGTTATAAATGCGCGCCGTTTGAGCACAGAGGATGTTGATGTTTGAGCGCGTGACGTGTAAGGGTTTTAGGCTCTTAACGCTGTCTGATCCCCGCCCAGGCCCGGAGGAAGGAAAATAATAAGAGCTGTGTGGGCAAATACGTGAAAAAACAACGACCTGTCAACTTGGATCTGCAAACGATCCGGTTCCCCGTAACTGCGATAGCGTCTATCTTACACCGAGTCTCTGGCGTAATTACCTTCGTTGCCGTGGGTATCCTCCTCTGGCTGCTGGGCCTGTCACTCTCTTCCCAAGAGGGGTTCCTGCAGGCGGCCGCCATCATGAATAGCTTCATCGTCAAATTCATATTCTGGGGCATCCTCACGGCGCTGGCCTATCACATTTGCGGTGGCATCCGTCACTTGTTAATGGATTTTGGCTACATCGAAGAGAGTTTGGCCGCCGGTACCCGTTCCGCCCAGGTGGCGATCGGCCTGACCGTCGTGCTGTCAGTTCTGGCTGGAGTCCTCGTATGGTAAACAACGTTTCTGCATTAGGGCGCAACGGCGTGCACGATTGGCTGCTGCTGCGCGCTTCCGCTATCATTATCACCCTGTACGTCCTGTATATCCTGGGCTTCTTCGTCACGGCTCCGGAACTCACTTATGACATCTGGCGCGGTTTCTTCGCCACTTCCATTACGAAAGTGTTCACTCTGCTGACCTTGCTGTCGATTCTGGTGCACGCCTGGATCGGGCTGTGGCAGGTGCTGACGGACTACGTCAAGCCGCTGGCGGTTCGCCTGGTGTTGCAGCTGGCTGTCGTGGTCGCGTTGCTGGTCTATTTACTGTACGGAACAATCGTAGTGTGGGGTGCTTAAATGAAACTGCCAGTCAGAGAGTTTGATGCCGTCGTAATCGGCGCCGGCGGTGCGGGCATGCGTGCCGCGCTGCAAATTTCCCAAGCGGGCTCGACCTGTGCCCTGCTGTCCAAAGTTTTCCCGACCCGTTCCCATACCGTGTCCGCACAGGGCGGCATCACCGTCGCGCTGGGCAACAGCCACGAGGACAACTGGGAATGGCATATGTACGACACGGTGAAAGGTTCCGACTATATCGGTGACCAGGACGCCATCGAATATATGTGTAAAACCGGCCCGGAAGCGATTCTGGAACTGGAACACATGGGCCTGCCGTTCTCTCGTCTGGACGACGGCCGCATCTATCAGCGCCCGTTCGGCGGCCAGTCGCTGAACTTCGGCGGCGAGCAGGCGGCGCGTACCGCAGCCGCAGCCGACCGTACCGGCCACGCGCTGCTGCACACCCTGTACCAACAGAACCTGAAAAACCACACCACCATCTTCTCCGAGTGGTATGCGCTCGATCTGGTGAAAAACCAGGACGGCGCGGTGGTTGGCACCACGGCTATCTGCATCGAAACCGGTGAAGTGGTTTACTTCAAAGCCAAGGCCACCGTGCTGGCGACCGGCGGCGCAGGCCGTATTTACCAGTCCACCACCAACGCCCACATCAACACCGGCGACGGTGTCGGCATGGCGCTGCGCGCCGGCGTGCCGGTGCAGGACATGGAAATGTGGCAGTTCCACCCGACCGGCATCGCCGGCGCGGGCGTGCTGGTGACCGAAGGCTGCCGCGGCGAAGGCGGTTACCTGCTGAACAAACACGGCGAGCGCTTCATGGAGCGTTATGCGCCGAACGCCAAAGATCTGGCGGGCCGCGACGTGGTTGCCCGTTCGATCATGATCGAAATCCGCGAAGGCCGCGGCTGCGACGGTCCTTGGGGCCCGCACGCCAAGCTGAAGCTGGATCACCTGGGCAAAGAGGTGCTGGAATCCCGTCTGCCGGGCATTCTGGAACTGTCCCGCACCTTCGCGCACGTCGATCCGGTGAAAGAGCCGATCCCGGTTATCCCGACCTGTCACTATATGATGGGCGGCATTCCGACCAAGGTGACCGGCCAGGCGCTGACCGTGAACGAGAAAGGCGAAGACGTGGTGATCCCGGGGCTGTTCGCGGTGGGCGAAATCGCCTGCGTATCGGTGCACGGCGCCAACCGCTTGGGCGGCAACTCGCTGCTCGACCTGGTGGTGTTCGGCCGTTCCGCCGGCATGCACCTGCAGGAATCGCTGGAAGAGCAGGGCGTGAGCCGTGACGCCAGCGACTCCGACGTGGAAGCCTCGCTGGATCGTCTGAACCGTTGGAACAACACCCGTTCCGGCGAAGACCCGGTCGAAATTCGCAAGGCGCTGCAGTCTTGCATGCAGCACAACTTCTCGGTATTCCGCGAAGGCGATGCGATGGCCAAGGGCCTGGAAGAACTGAAAGTGATCCGTGAACGTCTGAAGAACGCACGCCTGGACGATACCTCCAGCGAGTTCAACACCCAGCGCATCGAGTGCCTGGAGTTGGATAACCTGATGGAGACCGCGTATTCCACCGCCGTGTCGGCCAACTTCCGTACCGAGAGCCGCGGCGCGCACAGCCGCTTCGACTACCCGGAACGCGATGACGCCAACTGGCTGTGCCATTCGCTGTATCTGCCGCAATCGGAAAGCATGACGCGTCGTGAAGTGAACATGCAACCGAAGCTGCGCCCGGCATTCCCGCCGAAAGTGCGTTCTTACTAATTGCGGAGATCGACAGATGAAACTCGAATTTTCCATTTATCGCTACAACCCGGATGTCGATGACGCGCCGCACATGCAGGATTACACCCTGGAAGCGGAAGAAGGTCGCGACATGATGCTGCTGGATGCGTTGATCCAGCTGAAAGAAAAAGACCCGACCCTGTCGTTCCGTCGCTCATGCCGCGAAGGCGTGTGCGGTTCCGACGGCCTGAACATGAACGGTAAAAACGGCCTGGCGTGCATCACCCCGATTTCGTCGCTGCGCAAAGGCAACGGCAAGATCGTGATCCGTCCGCTGCCGGGCTTGCCGGTGGTACGCGATCTGGTGGTGGATATGGGCCAGTTCTATACCCAGTATGAAAAGATCAAGCCATACCTGCTGAACGACGGCAAGAACCCGCCGGCGCGTGAGCACCTGCAGTCGCCGGAGCAGCGCGCCAAGCTGGACGGTCTGTACGAGTGCATTCTGTGCGCCTGCTGCTCGACCTCTTGCCCATCGTTCTGGTGGAACCCGGACAAGTTCATCGGGCCTGCCGGTCTGCTGGCGGCGTATCGCTTCCTGATCGACAGCCGCGACACGGAAACGCAAGAACGTTTAGATGATCTGGACGACGCTTTTAGTGTTTTCCGCTGCCATAGCATTATGAATTGTGTCAGTGTATGTCCTAAAGGCTTGAACCCGACGCGTGCGATCGGGCATATCAAGTCCATGCTGCTGCAACGCGGCGCATAAACGGAATGAGATGCTGCGCCGGGCTCTTTTCCGGCGCACATCCCATAGGGGAGGGAACCTCTAAAAACTGACCCGCGGCTGCGGCGCTATGCAGCCTGGTTCTTCCGCCGGTTTTTAGAGGTTCCTTGTAAGGGACCGCAAGGTCCATAACAGAACGTATCGGGCCGTCATGGCCGCAAGTACGTCGAGTGAACCGTTTTACGGCAAACCGTATTCATCACGGTAATTATGTTAACCACGGCGAAAACTAAAGCTTCAAAGCTTAAGGGATCATGATGCAGAACGGCGCAATGAAGGCCTGGCTGGATTCCTCCTATCTGGCGGGCGCGAACCAGTCTTACATAGAGCAGCTCTATGAAGACTTCTTAACCGATCCGGGTTCCGTTGAAGATAGCTGGCGTTCCATTTTTCAACAGCTACCAACCGCGGGTGTCAAACCCGATCAGCTTCACTCTCAAACGCGCGATTACTTCCGCCGCCTGGCGAAAGACTCCGCGCGCTACAATACCACCATCACCGATCCGGAAACCGACGCCAAACAGGTCAAGGTACTGCAGCTGATCAACGCCTTCCGCTTCCGCGGGCATCAGCATGCCAACCTCGATCCGCTCGGCCTGTGGCAGCGCGAGCAAGTTCCTGACCTTGATCCCGCTTACCACAACCTGACTGAAGCCGATTTCCAGGAAACCTTCAACGTGGGCTCTTTCGCCATCGGCAAAGAAACCATGAAGCTGGGCGATCTGTACGCCGCGCTGAAGCAGACCTATTGCGGGTCGATCGGCGCTGAGTACATGCACATCACCAACACCGAAGAGAAACGCTGGATCCAACAGCGCATCGAGTCGGTGGTGGGGCGCGCCAGCTTTACCGCCGACGAAAAACGCCGTTTCCTGAACGAGCTGACCGCGGCGGAAGGCCTGGAACGCTACCTGGGCGCCAAATTCCCGGGCGCCAAACGCTTCTCGCTGGAAGGCGGCGACGCGCTGGTGCCGATGCTGAAAGAGATGGTGCGCCACGCCGGCAAGAACGGCACGCGCGAAGTGGTGCTGGGCATGGCCCACCGCGGCCGTCTGAACGTGCTGATCAACGTGCTGGGCAAAAAGCCGGCCGATCTGTTCGACGAATTCGCCGGCAAGCATAAAGAACACCTCGGCACCGGTGACGTGAAATATCACCAGGGCTTCTCTTCCGACGTGGAAACCGAAGGCGGCATGGTTCACCTGGCGCTGGCGTTCAACCCGTCGCACCTGGAGATCGTCAGCCCGGTGGTCATGGGCTCGGTTCGCGCCCGTCGCGATCGCTTGGACGAAGCGCGCAGCAACATGGTGCTGCCGATCACCATTCACGGCGACGCCGCCATCACCGGCCAGGGCGTGGTTCAGGAAACCCTGAACATGTCTCAGGCTCGCGGCTACGAAGTGGGCGGCACCGTGCGTATCGTCATCAACAACCAGGTTGGTTTCACCACCTCCAACCCGCTGGATGCGCGCTCTACCGAATACTGCACCGACATCGCCAAAATGGTTCAGGCACCGATCTTCCACGTCAACGCGGACGATCCGGAGGCCGTGGCCTTCGTCACCCGCCTGGCGTTGGATTTCCGTAACACCTTTAAGCGTGACGTGATGATCGATCTGGTCTGCTACCGTCGCCATGGGCACAACGAGGCCGACGAGCCGAGCGCCACCCAGCCGGTGATGTATCAGAAGATCAAGAAACACCCCACGCCGCGCAAAATCTACGCTGACGTTCTGACCGAACAGAACGTGGCCAGCCTGGAAGATGCCACGGAAATGGTCAACCTGTACCGCGACGCGCTCGACCGCGGCGATTGCGTGGTTGAAGAATGGCGTCCGATGAACCTGCACTCCTTCACCTGGTCACCGTATCTGAACCACGAGTGGGACGAAGAGTACCCGAGCAAGGTTGAGATGAAGCGCCTGCAGGAGCTGGGCCGCCGCATCAGCACCGTGCCGGAAGCGATCGAAATGCAGTCGCGCGTGGCGAAAATCTACGCGGACCGCGCCGAGATGGCAGCGGGCAACAAGCCGTTCGACTGGGGCGCCGCCGAAACGCTGGCCTACGCCACCATGGTGGATGAAGGCATTCCAATCCGCATCTCCGGCGAAGACGCCGGCCGCGGTACCTTCTTCCACCGTCACGCGGTGGTGCACAACCAGAAAAACGGTTCGGTCTACGTTCCGCTGGCGAACATCCACAGCGGCCAGGGCGAATTCAAGGTCTGGGATTCCGTGCTGTCTGAAGAAGCGGTGCTGGCGTTCGAATACGGCTACGCCACGGCGGAACCGCGCACGCTGACCATCTGGGAAGCGCAGTTCGGTGACTTCGCCAACGGCGCGCAGGTCGTTATCGACCAGTTCATCAGCTCCGGCGAGCAAAAATGGGGCCGTATGTGCGGCCTGGTGATGCTGCTGCCGCACGGCTATGAAGGCCAGGGCCCAGAGCACTCTTCCGCACGTCTGGAACGCTATCTGCAGCTGTGCGCAGAGCAGAACATGCAGGTGTGCGTCCCGTCCACGCCGGCGCAGGTTTACCATATGCTGCGCCGTCAGGCGCTGCGCGGTATGCGCCGCCCGCTGGTGGTGATGTCGCCGAAGTCGCTGCTGCGTCACCCGCTGGCGATTTCTTCGCTGGACGAACTGGCCAACGGCACCTTCCTGCCGGCGATCGGCGAGATCGACGACTTGGATCCGAAAGCGGTCAAGCGCGTCGTGCTGTGCTCCGGCAAGGTCTACTACGACCTGCTGGAACAGCGTCGCAAGAACGAGCAGAAAGACGTGGCCATCGTGCGTATCGAGCAGCTGTATCCGTTCCCGCATCAGGCCGTGCAGGCCGTGCTGGAGCAATACTCGCACGTGCATGATTTCGTCTGGTGTCAGGAAGAGCCGCTGAACCAGGGCGCCTGGTACTGCAGCCAACACAACTTCCGTGAAGTGGTGCCGTTCGGGGCTTCTTTACGTTACGCAGGACGTCCGGCCTCCGCTTCTCCGGCGGTGGGCTATATGTCCGTACACCAGAAGCAGCAGCAGGCTCTGGTGAACGACGCGCTGAATATTGACTAATGTTCGCTCGCTTGCCGGCCGAGGGGCCGGCAAGCAGATGATAAAAAACTTAAGGGAAAGCTAAATGAGTAGCGTAGATATTCTGGTTCCTGACCTTCCTGAATCGGTTGCCGATGCGACCGTAGCCACCTGGCACAAAAAACCGGGCGACAGCGTGCAGCGTGATGAAGTCCTGGTTGAAATCGAAACCGACAAAGTGGTGTTGGAAGTGCCGGCCAGTGAAGCGGGCATTCTCGATGCTATCGTGGAAGAAGAGGGCGCGACCGTACTGTCTCGCCAGCTGCTCGGCCGCATCCGTCCGGGCGACAGCTCCGGCAAGCCGACCGCTGAGAAGAGCCAGGAGAAAGAAGCCACGCCTGCCCAGCGCGCTACCGCGAGCCTGGAAGAAGAAAGCAATGACGCGCTCAGCCCGGCGATTCGCCGCCTGATCGCCGAACACGATCTCGATGCCGGCGCCATCAAAGGCACCGGTGTGGGTGGCCGCATCACGCGTGAAGACGTGGAAGCACACCTGGCCAAAGGCGGCGCCGCCGCCAAACCGGCCGCCGCTGCTGAAGCCGCGCCGCAGCCTGCTCTGGCCGGCCGCAGCGAAAAACGCGTGCCGATGACTCGCCTGCGCAAACGCGTCGCCGAGCGTCTGCTGGAAGCGAAGAACAGCACCGCGATGCTGACCACCTTCAACGAAATCAACATGCAGCCGATCATGGATCTACGCAAGCAGTACGGCGAAGCCTTCGAGAAGCGCCACGGCGTGCGTCTGGGCTTCATGTCCTTCTACATCAAGGCGGTGGTTGAAGCACTGAAGCGCTTCCCGGAAGTGAACGCGTCGATCGACGGTTCCGACGTGGTTTACCACAACTACTTCGACATCAGCATCGCGGTTTCGACCCCGCGCGGCCTGGTGACGCCGGTACTGCGCGATGTGGACGCCATGAGCATGGCTGACATTGAGAAGAAAATCAAAGAGCTGGCCGTTAAGGGCCGCGACGGCAAACTGACCGTGGAAGAGCTGACCGGCGGTAACTTCACCATTACCAACGGCGGCGTATTCGGCTCCCTGATGTCTACCCCGATCATCAACCCGCCGCAGAGCGCCATCCTGGGCATGCACGCCATTAAAGATCGCCCAATGGCGGTCAATGGTCAGGTGGTGATCCAGCCGATGATGTATCTGGCGCTGTCTTATGACCACCGCCTGATCGACGGTAAAGAATCCGTCGGTTATCTGGTGACGGTCAAAGAGATGCTGGAAGATCCGGCTCGTCTGCTGCTGGACGTCTAGTAACCCTTGCCGGGCGCGGCATGCCGCGCCCGCACTCTGTGCTATGTGGCCGGAAAACCATGCGGTTTACCGCGTAATAATGGTCCGGCTAAAAACCTTCAGAACTGAATGGATAGAACATCATGAATTTACACGAATATCAGGCAAAACAGCTGTTTGCTCGGTATGGCATGCCGGCACCGACCGGTTACGCCTGTACCACTCCGCGTGAAGCAGAAGAAGCCGCATCCAAAATCGGCTCCGGCCCGTGGGTGGTGAAATGTCAGGTTCATGCTGGCGGCCGCGGTAAAGCGGGCGGCGTTAAAGTCGTCAACAGCAAAGAAGATATCCGTGCCTTCGCGGAAGCCTGGTTGGGCAAGCGTCTGGTGACTTACCAGACTGACGCGCTGGGCCAGCCGGTTAACCAGATCCTGGTTGAAGCGGCGACCGACATCGATAAAGAACTGTATCTGGGCGCCGTCGTAGACCGTGCGACCCGTCGCATCGTGTTCATGGCGTCTACCGAAGGCGGCGTGGAAATCGAGAAGGTGGCGGAAGAAACCCCAGAACTGATCCACAAAATGACCATCGATCCGCTGGCGGGTCCACAGCCTTATCAGGGCCGTGAGCTGGCCTTCAAACTGGGCCTGACCGGTAAGCAAGTCAGCCAGTTCGCCAAGATCTTCATGGGCCTGGCGACGCTGTTCCTGGAGCGCGACCTGGCGATGGTTGAGATCAACCCGCTGGTGATCACCAAGCAGGGCGATCTGGTGTGCCTGGACGGCAAACTGGGCGCCGACGGCAACGCCCTGTTCCGCCAGCCGGAACTGCGTGAAATGCGTGACCCTTCCCAGGAAGACGAGCGCGAATCCCGTGCGGCTCAGTGGGAGCTGAACTACGTTGCCCTCGACGGCAACATCGGCTGCATGGTTAACGGCGCCGGCCTGGCGATGGGCACCATGGACATCGTTAAACTGCACGGCGGCGAACCGGCCAACTTCCTGGACGTTGGCGGCGGCGCGACCAAAGAGCGCGTGACCGAAGCGTTCAAAATCATCCTGTCCGACGATAAGGTGAAAGCGGTTCTGGTTAACATCTTCGGTGGTATCGTACGTTGCGATCTGATCGCCGACGGCATCATCGGCGCAGTGGCCGAAGTGGGCGTTAACGTCCCGGTGGTGGTGCGCTTGGAAGGGAACAACGCCGAACTGGGCGCCAAGAAACTGGCGGACAGCGGCCTGAATATCATTGCTGCGACCAGCCTGACTGATGCGGCTCAGCAAGTTGTTGCAGCAGTGGAGGGTAAATAATGTCCATTTTAATCGATAAGAACACCAAAGTAATTTGCCAGGGCTTCACCGGTAGCCAGGGGACTTTCCACTCCGAACAAGCTATCGCTTACGGCACCAAAATGGTTGGCGGCGTAACCCCGGGCAAAGGCGGCACTCAGCACCTGGGCCTGCCGGTGTTCAACACCGTGCGCGAAGCGGTTGAAGCGACCGGCGCCACTGCCTCGGTGATCTACGTTCCAGCGCCGTTCTGCAAAGACTCCATCCTGGAAGCGATCGATGCCGGTATCAAACTGATCATCACCATCACCGAAGGCATCCCGACCCTGGACATGCTGACCGTGAAAGTGAAGCTGGACGAAGCCGGCGTGCGTATGATCGGGCCGAACTGCCCAGGCGTGATCACCCCAGGCGAGTGCAAAATCGGCATCATGCCTGGCCACATCCACCTGCCGGGCAAAGTGGGCATCGTTTCCCGCTCCGGCACCCTGACCTATGAAGCGGTGAAACAAACCACCGATGCCGGTCTGGGCCAATCCACCTGCGTGGGCATCGGCGGCGACCCGATCCCGGGCTCCAACTTCATCGATATCCTGAAGATGTTCCAGCAGGATCCGCAGACCGAAGCGATCGTGATGATCGGTGAGATCGGCGGCAGCGCTGAAGAAGAAGCGGCAGCTTACATCAAAGAACACGTCACCAAACCGGTTGTCGGCTACATCGCCGGCGTAACCGCGCCGAAAGGCAAGCGTATGGGCCACGCGGGCGCCATCATCGCAGGCGGCAAAGGCACGGCGGACGAGAAGTTTGCTGCGCTGGAAGCGGCGGGCGTGAAAACCGTTCGCAGCCTGGCGGACATCGGCGACGCGGTAAAAGCGGTGCTGAAGCGCTAAGCATTTAGTACGAAATAACACTATCTCGACATGTTTGGCCACCCATTGGGTGGCCTTTTTTATGGGCGACGATCAGAAGTCGTTGAGCGCCTTGATCAGCGCGATCCGATCCTGCAGGCGGCGCTGTTGCACCGGATCCACGGCGGCTTGGCGTTGTTGCTCCAGCGAGGTGAGGGCGGCGCGGTAATCGTCGGCGTTGCGGAACAGCGCGTTTTTGACGTTGATCGACGCGATGTTGGTGTAGCGGCCGTCGTCGGTGGTCGGTACCTGGATAACGCCCTCATTGAGCAGCCGTTTGACGATCGCCCGCTGCGGTTCGTAACCCTCCATGCCGACCAGCTTCCAGCGCTGCGGCGGCACGCCCTGATACTGGCCGTGTTTCACCTCCGTCAGGTAGCGCAGGGTCAGGTGGCGGATGGTGCCTTCTTCTTCACCGTATTGCGCTTTGCTGTCGAACAGCACCGGGAAGGATTGCCCCTCCAGCGCGCCACCCTTTTGCGTCAGGTGGCCCATGCGGTAACTGTTCATGCCCAGACGGATCGGCATATCGTCGGTGACCGGCGTGCCGTCCGTCAGGCGCAGATCGACAATGCGCGCGCCGGCGGGTTGGCGCAGATCGATGGTGTAAGTGACGCCGTCGAAGAAATCGTTGGTGGAATATTTGGACGATCGCCGCGCCGGGTTAAAGCTGTAGGTGACGTCGCCCGGCTGCAGCTGATTGAAATAGTCGGCGGACCACTCCATGTAGCGTTTAAGCGCTTTGCCGTTGAGCTGATACACGGTGATCTCACCGCCGGCGTATTGGTAGTTAAAGGCGATATCCTTGGCCTTGATGTCGCCGACGTCCAGTTTGGCGCGATCGTTGTCGATCTGCAGGGCGATCACCTGCGCCAGCGGCGCATAGTGGCGGGCGGCCTGCTGGAACAGCGCGCTGATGCCGGTATCCTGCACGTGCACCTGGGGAATGCCGCGGAATTCGTCGGCGGGCACCAGATCGCTGCCGCTCAGCTTCGCCACGACCCGGTTGGCATTGGCGCGCAAAATGTCATGGTACGGCTGGTAGAGCGCCTGCATGGCGCTGTCCGGCGTCATCCCCTTGATGGGGTAGGTGTAGCTGTTTTTGTCGATCAGCGTGAATTTGCCGTCGCGGCGTTCAAACTGCAGATCGATGCGCGACAGCGCGCGACCGTATTTATCCGGCTCGGTGATGATGACGCCGTTAACCACCGCTTTGTCGATCTTCACATGCATATGGCCGGCGACGATCGCCGCCAGCTCCGGGTTGGCGTTGGCGATGTCGGCCACGCCGGTGCTGGGGCGCTGGTTCTCATTGTCGATGCCCATATGCGCCACCAGCACGATGGCGTCGACCTGGCCGTCGATTTGCCTGATGACCTGCTTCACCGCCTGCACCGGATCGGTGAAGTTCAGCCCTTTGATGCGATCGGTGCCCTTGGCGAATTCCGCGGTCATCGGCGTGTCCATGCCGATAATGCCGATCTTCACGCCCTGGCGTTCGACGATGGTGTAAGCCGGCAGATAGGGCTTGCCGTTGTCCCAGACGATATTGCCCGCCAGCGCCGCGCCCTTGAACTGCTTGAGCGGCGTAGCCAGCACCGGCAGGCCGAAGTCGAACTCGTGGTTGCCCATCACCCAGACGTCATAATTGAGCGCGTTGAGGCCCAGCATCATCGGGCTGACGGCCTCATGCTTGAAGGTTTCGACGAAGTTGCCCTGAATGGTGTCGCCGGCGTCCACCAGGATCAGGTTGGGCTGCTCGGCGCGCACCTTTTTCACCTGGGTGGCTATCTGGCTCAGGCTGCCCGCCAGATTCTCCGTGTCGCTGGCGTAGTCCCAGGGCACGAAGGTGCCGTGCAGATCGGAGGTGCCCAGCAGGGTGATATTTACCGTTTCGGCGGCCATGGCGTTTCCCGAGAGTCCCAAGACAGAGGCAAAGATGATTTTTTTCATAAGTTATTGTCACTCAATGCAATTTTAACATAAGTGGTCATTCTGCTACAAAATCGCAACCTTTACGATCCCATCGCGAGAAATAGACTAATATTGGAGAGAGATTTGTTGTTTTGTGACTGCTATCACTGTCACGGCTTATTGGAAATAAAAGGTTAATTATGTCGCATAATAAGCGCGTAATAATACAATGGCGGCTCTTTTAAATTACATTTATTTAACACAAAAATATCATTAAAAAACAATTAAACCATTGCGCAACATGACCCTAAGAAAATTATGCGAAATGTGCTGATGAATATGGAAATAAGATGCGGATAGGCTTAAATTGTCTCAGATCAAATTAGCCCGAAGTACCTCTTTCGGCTAAGATTTGACCTGTAACCAAAAGTCTAACCCACGTCACGTAAAAACCTATTTATTGTGTGGGATTGGGCGAGTATCATCCATGTTGTGATTATGGATGGTTGATCTTGTTGCATTTGTTACCCGTTGTCGGTTTTCAGTGGCGTGCTTGTCGAGGGCCCGAGGGGCTATTGGCCGAGTGTGCGGTTGAAAGCGGAGAAGCTGGATCAAATTTGTTGTGTTTAAGGGCATTCACTGCGGGGCGTTACTGGCGGCTTTGAAAGAGGCGTGCCGATAACCGCGTGTCGGAGTCTTCCTGCGAGGAGCAAGGAGTCAAGATGTTTGATATTGTCGAACTGTCGCGCTTACAGTTTGCTTTAACGGCGATGTACCATTTCTTATTTGTCCCATTAACGCTCGGTATGGCGTTCTTGCTGGCAATTATGGAAACGGTATATGTCCTGTCTGGCAAACAAATCTATAAAGACATGACCAAATTCTGGGGAAAGTTATTTGCGATTAACTTTGCTCTGGGTGTGGCCACCGGTTTGACCATGGAGTTCCAGTTCGGGACTAACTGGTCGTATTTCTCTCACTACGTCGGCGATATCTTCGGGGCCCCACTGGCTATCGAAGGTCTGATGGCGTTCTTCCTTGAATCGACGCTGGTCGGCCTGTTCTTCTTCGGCTGGGATCGTCTGAGCAAGGTGCAGCACATGGCGGTAACCTGGTTTGTGGCCCTCGGCTCCAACCTGTCCGCGCTGTGGATCCTGGTCGCCAACGGCTGGATGCAGAACCCGATCGCGTCGGATTTCAACTTCGAAACCATGCGCATGGAGATGGTCAGCTTCTCCGAACTGGTGCTTAACCCGGTTGCGCAGGTGAAATTCGTTCACACCGTGGCTTCCGGCTACACCTGTGGCGCGATGTTCGTTCTGGGCATCAGCTCCTACTACCTGCTGAAAGGCCGCGACATCGCCTTCGCCAAGCGCTCCTTCGCCATCGCTGCCAGCTTCGGTATGGCTGCCATTCTGTCCGTTATCGTTCTGGGTGATGAATCCGGCTACGAAATGGGCGACGTGCAGAAAACCAAACTGGCCGCTATCGAAGCGGAATGGGACACCCAGCCGGCGCCGGCGTCCTTCACCCTGTTCGGCATTCCCGATCAGGACAAGATGGAAAACTCCTTCTCTATTCAGATCCCGTATGCGCTTGGCCTGATCGCCACCCGCTCCACGGACACTCAGGTCACCGGCCTGAAAGATCTGATGGCGCAGCATGAAGTGCGCATCCGCAACGGGATGAAAGCCTACCAGCTGCTGGAAGAGCTGCGCGGCGGCAACACCGATCCTGCGGTGCGCGCCGAATTCAACAAAACCAAGCAAGACCTGGGCTACGGCATGCTGCTGAAGCGCTATACCCCGAACGTCACCGACGCGACGGAAGCGCAGATCCAGCTGGCGACCAAGGACTCCATTCCGCGCGTGGCGCCGCTGTACTTCGCCTTCCGCATCATGGTGGCCTGTGGCGTGATCATGCTGTTGATCATCGGCCTGTCGTTCTGGAACGTGATCCGCGGCCGCATCGGCCAGAAAAAATGGCTGCACCGCGCGGCGCTGTACGGTTTGCCGCTGCCTTGGATCGCGATCGAGTCCGGCTGGTTCGTGGCGGAATACGGCCGTCAACCGTGGGCGATTGGTGAGGTGCTGCCGACGGCGGTCGCCAACTCTTCGCTGACCGCGGGCGACATTCTGTTCTCGATGGGGCTGATCTGCGGCTTGTACACCCTGTTCCTGGTGGCTGAATTGTACCTGATGTTCAAGTTTGCGCGTCTGGGTCCAAGCAGCCTGAAAACCGGCCGCTATCACTTTGAACAACCGACTGCCGCCGTGCAGGAAGCGCGCTAAACAGGAGTCCACGTATGTTTGACTATGAAGTACTGCGATTTATTTGGTGGGTCCTGGTTGGCGTACTGCTGATCGGCTTCGCCGTCACCGACGGTTTCGACATGGGCGTCGGCATTCTGGTGCGCATCATCGGGAAAACCGATACCGAGCGCCGGGTGATGATCAACTCCATCGCCCCGCACTGGGACGGTAACCAGGTGTGGCTGATCACCGCAGGCGGCGCGCTGTTCGCCGCCTGGCCGATGGTCTACGCAGCGGCCTTCTCCGGCTTCTACGTCGCCATGATCCTGGTGCTGGCCGCCTTGTTCTTCCGCCCGGTCGGTTTCGATTACCGTTCCAAGCTGGAGAGCAGCCGCTGGCGCAACATGTGGGACTGGGGCATCTTCATCGGCTCCTTTGTGCCCGCCGTGGTCTTCGGCGTGGCGTTCGGCAACCTGCTGCAGGGCGTGCCGTTCCACATGGACGAGTACATGCGCCTGTTCTACACCGGCAACTTCTTCCAACTGCTGAATCCGTTCGGTCTGTTGGCGGGCGTGGTCAGCCTGACCATGCTGGTCACCCAGGGGGCGACCTACCTGCAAATGCGCACCACCGGCGAGATCCACCTGCGTTCACGCGCTGCGGCGCAGATCGCGACGCTGATCATGGCGGTGTGCTTCCTGCTGGCGGGCGTATGGCTGGTGAAAGGCATCGACGGTTTCGTCGTGACGTCGGCGCTGGACACCCTGGCGGAATCCAACCCGATGCGTAAAGAAGTGGCGCATCAGGCCGGCGCCTGGCTGATCAACTTCAACAAGTATCCGCTGCTGTGGGCGTTGCCTGCGCTGGGCGTGGTGCTGCCGTTGTTCACCATCCTGTTCTCGCGTCTGGAGAAAGGCGCGCTGGCGTTCGTCACCTCGTCGCTGACCATCGCCTGCGTCATCCTCACCGCCGGGGTCACCATGTTCCCGTTCGTGATGCCGTCCAGCACCGTGCCTAACGTCAGCCTGACCATGTGGGACGCGACGTCGAGCCTGTTGACGCTGAAAGTGATGACCGTCGTGGCGGCGATCTTTGTGCCTATCGTTTTGGCGTACACCAGCTGGTCGTACTACAAAATGTTCGGTCGCCTCGACAAGAACTACATCGAAAACAACAAGCATTCGCTGTACTAAGGATAAGGAGCTAAACCATGTGGTATTTTGCCTGGATTCTCGGAACGCTTCTTGCCTGCGCCTTCGGCATCATCACGGCGCTGGCGCTTGAGCAGAGCGAAGCGACTAAAGCTCAGCAAGACGGTAAGTGATGAGCTCGTCCGTGATTGACAAGCTGTACGCTGTCACCGACAAGGGCCCGATCCGGGCCCTTTCCCTGGTGCTGGCGTTGGTTTTGGCGGGGTGCGTGTTCTGGGATCCGACGCGTTTCGCCGCCAAAACCAGTTCGCTGGAGATTTGGGAAGGGCTGCTGCTGATTTGGGCGGTGTGCGCCGGGGTGATCCACGGTTTCGGATTCCGCCCGCAGCGCAGCATTTGGCGGGCCTTTTTCGCGCCGCTTCCCGCAATTGTGATCTTGTGCGCAGGATTACTTTACGTTTCTTTATAATCTCCCCGATGTCCCCATGTTATGGGCCCTCACGGCCCATAATTATTTTCATTCCCATCTTGTAACCCATTCCCAACCCGATCCGTCTTGCGTATAGTAGCAGCGTTAAATTGCATTGCTGGGAAGTAGAGTGAGTAATACGTTGTTTCGATGGCCGGTTCGCGTTTACTACGAGGATACCGATGCCAGTGGTGTGGTCTATCACGCCCGCTACGTCGCCTTTTTTGAAAGAGCGCGCACAGAGATGCTGCGTCAGCACAACTTTCATCAACAGCAGCTGCTCAGTGAACAAGTCGCTTTTGTCGTCCGGCGCATGACGGTGGATTATCTGGCTCCGGCTCGTCTCGACGAGCAACTGGAGGTACAGAGCGAAATCACCTGTCTGCGCGGGGCTTCTCTCACGTTTGCTCAACGCATTGTCAATTCTGACGGGGCCCTACTGAGCCAGGCAGATGTCCTGATTGCCTGTATTGATCCACACCAAATGAAGCCGAGAGCGCTTCCTAAGTCTATTGTCGCGGAGTTTAAGCAGTGACTGACATGAACATCCTAGATTTATTCTTGAAGGCGAGCCTGCTGGTTAAGCTTATCATGTTGATTTTGATATGCTTCTCGGTAGCCTCCTGGGCGATCATCATTCAGCGCACCCGCATCCTCAATGCGGCGACGCGTGACGCCGAAGCCTTTGAAGACAAATTCTGGTCCGGTATCGAGCTTTCCCGTCTGTACCAGGAAAGTCAGGCGCGTCGCGATAGCCTGACCGGCTCCGAGCAGATCTTCCATTCCGGCTTCAAAGAGTTCGCCCGCCTGCACCGCGCCAACAACCATGCGCCGGAGTCGGTGATCGAAGGGGCGTCGCGCGCGATGCGCATTTCGATGAACCGCGAGCTGGAAACGCTGGAAACCCATATTCCGTTCCTCGGCACCGTCGGTTCGATCAGCCCGTACATCGGCCTGTTCGGCACCGTGTGGGGGATCATGCACGCCTTTATCGCACTGGGCGCGGTGAAGCAAGCCACGCTGCAGATGGTGGCGCCGGGTATCGCCGAAGCGCTGATCGCCACCGCGATCGGTCTGTTCGCCGCCATCCCGGCGGTCATGGCCTACAACCGTCTCAACCAGCGCGTCAACAAGCTTGAGCAGAATTACGACAACTTTATGGAAGAGTTCACCGCTATTCTGCATCGTCAGGCCTTCTCCAGCGACAGCAAATAAGTAGGAGGTAGCATGGCGAGAGTACGTGGACGTAGTCGGCGCGAGCTGAAGTCCGAAATTAACATCGTTCCGCTGCTCGACGTGTTGCTGGTGCTGCTGCTGATCTTTATGGCAACCGCGCCAATCATCACGCAGAGCGTGGAGGTTGACCTGCCGGACGCCACCGATTCCAAAACGGTGTCCAGCGATGACAATCCGCCGGTGATCCTTGAGGTTTCCGGCGTAGGTCAATACACCCTGGTGGTGGATCACAACCGTATGGAGCTGTTGCCGCCTGAGCAAGTCGCGGCCGAAGCCAAGTCGCGTTTGGCGGCTAACCCGAAAACGGTCTTTTTGATCGGCGGTGCGAAGGAAGTCCCTTACGATGAGATTATCAAGGCATTGAATATTCTCCATCAGGCGGGCGTGGCTTCCGTGGGGCTGATGACCCAGCCAATCTGACCGTAAGGCGAACGGCAACCCGGTTCCTGCGCTGCGGCCCAGGAACCCCGTATAAGCAACACCAGTTTTTGGGAATCTATTTTGGTAAAGGCAACTGAGCAAAACGATAAGCTGAACCGCGCCGTTATTGTTTCGGTCGTTCTGCACTTCATACTGATTGCCCTGCTGATTTGGGGATCGCTGCAGGAAAATGTCGACATGGGCGCCGGCGGTGGCGGTGATGGCACCGTGGTGGGCGCGGTGATGGTCGATCCCGGCGCGGTGGTGGAGCAGTACAATCGCCAGCAGCAGCAGAGCAACGATGCGCAGCGTGCCGAAAAGCAGCGCCAGAAAAAGGCGGAGCAACAGGCCGAAGAGCTTCAGCAGAAGCAGGCGGAGCAACAGCAGCGCCTGAAAGAGCTGGAGAAAGAGCGTTTGGCGGCGCAGGAGAAAGCCGCGCAGGACGCCAAAGCGCAGGCTGAGCAACAGCAGAAGGCGGCGGAGCAGCAGAAACAGGCCGCCGAGCAGCAAAAAGCGGCGGAAGCCGCCGCAGCCAAGGCCAAAGAGCAACAGAAGGTCGCCGAGGCCGCCGCCGCGAAGGCAAAGGCTGAAGCGGACAAGATAGCCAAAGCGCAGGCGGACGCGCAGAAGAAAGCCGAAGCGGAAGCCAAGAAAGAAGCGGCCGCCGCTGCCGCCGCCAAGAAACAGGCGGAAGAGGCGAAGAAAGCCGCGGCCGCCGCCGCAGAGCAAAAAGCCGCAGAAGCTGCGGAGAAGAAAGCGGCCGCTGAAGCCGAGAAAAAAGCCGCAGCGGAAGCCGAGAAGAAAGCTGCAGCCGAGAAAGCCGCTGCCGCCAAGAAAGCCGCCGCGGACGCCAAGAAGAAGGCCGCCGCTGAGGCTGCGAAGCAATCGGAGGAGGTCAACGATCTGTTTGGTGGCCTGGCGGACGGCAAGAACGCGCCGAAAGGCGGCGGTGCCAAATCGAAGGGCGACGGTAAACCGGCCGGGCAGGGCAATGCCAAAACGGCTGGGGCCAGCGGGGCGGATTTGGCCAGCTACGGTAACCAGATAAAAATTGCGGTGCAGAACAAGTTCTATGATTGGGACTCATACAAGGGACGTACTTGTACGTTGAGAATCAATATGGCCCCTGATGGTCTCGTGATTGGTGTGAAAGTAGAGGGTGGCGATCCTGCACTTTGCCAAGCAGCTGCAGCTGCAGCTCGGCAGGCGAAAATGCCTAAACCACCAAGTAAAGAGGTTTACGAGGCATTTAAAAATGCACCAATTGATTTTAATCCTCGGTAACGACTTCTCTGGCGGTGTATGAGGTGTTTAAGAATGCTCCCCTTACGTTCAAGCCGCAATAATGGTTGTTTGAGCTGAGTAAGATCACAGGGATGTACTAAGGTAACCAACAGGGATTATGTAGTTTTACGTAAGTTGGTTTGTTAAAATTCTGCTAATTTATCGCAGGCATCCCGCCTGGATAAGGGAGATGAGATGAAGCAGGCATTTCGAGTAGCGCTAGGTTTTTTAATTCTGTGGGCGTCCGTGCTGCACGCGGAAGTTCGCATTGAAATCACCCAAGGGGTCGACTCCGCTCGTCCGATTGGCGTGGTGCCGTTTAAATGGGCGGGCCCAGGCACGCCGCCGGAAGATATCGGCAAGATTGTCGGTGCGGATCTGCGCAACAGCGGCAAATTCAACCCGATCGACGTGGCGCGCATGCCGCAGCAACCGACCTCCGCGTCTGAAGTGACGCCGGCGGCCTGGACTGCGCTGGGCATCGACGCCGTGGTTGTCGGCCAGGTTCAACCTGGCGCCGACGGTAGCTACCTGATCTCCTACCAACTGGTGGACACCTCGGGTTCGCCGGGCACCGTATTGGCGCAGAACCAGTATAAAGTGACCAAACAGTGGTTGCGTTATTCTGCCCATACCGCCAGCGACGAAGTGTTCGAGAAGCTGACCGGCATCAAGGGCGCGTTCCGTACCCGTATCGCCTACGTGGTGCAGACCAACGGCGGGAAATTCCCGTATGAGCTGCGCGTAGCGGATTACGACGGTTACAACCAGTTTACGGTGCACCGTTCGCCTGAGCCGCTGATGTCCCCGGCCTGGTCGCCGGACGGCAGCAAACTGGCTTACGTGACCTTTGAGAGCGGCCGTTCCGCGCTGGTGGTGCAGACCCTGGCTAACGGCGCCATCCGCCAGATCGCCTCGTTCCCGCGCCACAACGGTGCGCCGGCGTTCTCGCCGGACGGCAGCAAACTGGCCTTCGCGCTGTCCAAGAGCGGTAGCCTGAACCTGTACGTGATGAACCTCGGCTCCGGCCAGATCACGCAGCTGACCGATGGCCGCAACAACAACACCGAACCGACCTGGTTCCCGGATGGCCAGTCTCTGGCGTTTACCTCCGACCAGGGCGGGCGTCCGCAGATTTATAAAATCAGCGCCAGCGGCGGTGCCGCACAGCGCCTGACGTGGGAAGGCGCTCAGAACCAGGATTCTGAAGTCAGCTCCGACGGTAAATTCCTGGTGATGGTCAGCACCAACAGTGGTGCGCAACACATCGCCAAACAAGATCTTGGATCGGGCGCCGTTCAGGTTTTGACCGGTACCTTCCTCGATGAAACGCCTAGTATTGCGCCAAACGGCACCATGGTGATCTATAGCTCCACGCAAGGTATGGGCTCCGTGCTGCAGTTGGTGTCAACTGATGGGCGTTTCAAAGCGCGTCTTCCGGCAACTGATGGACAGGTCAAATTCCCTGCCTGGTCGCCGTATCTGTGATGCATGTGTAAATATGTATGGCAAACTATAAAAGGATCAAAGAAATGCAACTGAACAAAGTGCTGAAAGGGCTTCTGCTGGCACTGCCAGTTCTGGCTGTAGCAGCTTGTAGTTCTAACAAAAGCGCAAACAACGACCAATCTGGTATGGGCGCTGGCACTGGTATGGAAAACGGCAGCAGCAACCTGTCTTCCGAAGAACAAGCTCGTCTGCAGATGCAAGAACTGCAGAAGAACAACATCGTTTACTTCGGCCTGGACAAGTATGACGTAAGCTCCGAATTCGCTCAGATGCTGGACGCGCACGCTGCATTCCTGCGTAACAACCCGTCTTACAAAGTGACCGTTGAAGGCCACGCTGACGAACGCGGCACGCCGGAATACAACATCGCTCTGGGTGAGCGCCGTGCTAACGCCGTTAAAATGTACCTGCAGGGTAAAGGCGTTTCCGCTGACCAGATCTCTATCGTTTCTTACGGTAAAGAAAAACCAGCAGTACTGGGCCACGACGAAGCGGCTTATGCTAAAAACCGTCGTGCCGTTCTGGTTTACTAAGAGAATCGCATGAACAGTAACTTCAGACGTCACCTGTTGAGTCTGTCGTTACTGGTTGGCGTAGCGGCCCCCTGGGCCGCTACTGCCCAAGCGCCAATCAGTAATGTCGGCTCCGGCTCGGTCGAAGACCGCGTCACCTCGCTTGAGCGTATCAGCAATGCTCAAGGCCAGCTTTTAAATCAACTCCAGCAACAACTCTCTGATAACCAACGCGACATTGATTCTCTCCGTGGGCAAATCCAGGAAAGCCAGTATCAGTTGAATCAGGTGGTTGAACGCCAGAAGCAAATCTATCAGCAGATGGATAGCCTCAGCCAGGGCGGCGCTCAGAGCGCCTCTGCGGCCGCGGGTGCTGCCGGCGGGGCAGCCGCAGGCGCATCTTCCGATGCGGGCGGCAGCGCTCCCGCAGCCGCCTCCGCCACGCCGAGCGGCGGTGATGAGAACAGCGACTACAACGCCGCTGTTTCTCTGGCGCTGGAAAAAAAACAGTATGACCAGGCGATTTCCGCCTTTCAGTCCTTCGTAAAACAGTACCCGAAGTCTACTTACCAGCCCAACGCCAACTATTGGCTGGGCCAGTTGTTCTACAACAAGGGTAAAAAAGACGACGCGGCCTACTATTTTGCGGTGGTGGTGAAGAATTACGCTAAATCACCGAAGGCGCCGGACGCCATGTACAAGGTGGGTATCATCATGCAGGAGAAAGGGCAGGCCGATAAAGCCAAAGCCGTGTTCCAGCAGGTGATTAAACAGTACCCAACCAGTGCGGCGGCCAAACAGGCGAAAAGTCGCGTAGGCGGTTAACAGTCAGAAAAATGAGCCCAGAAGTTAGTCGATTTGACCGATTTCTGGGCTCATTCGCGTGAAGAACAAGCAGTTGAACGCATCGGTAAAAAATTTAGGTTGCGCTGCCAAGATAAATTAGTAATATATGCCGCCGTTGCCAAGACATCTTGCAAGATGTTAAAGCGGCAGGGAAATTGGGTCGTTAGCTCAGTTGGTAGAGCAGTTGACTTTTAATCAATTGGTCGCAGGTTCGAATCCTGCACGACCCACCAATTTTGAAGCAAGAAATGAAGTGGAATCGGGAAGGATAACATCACGAAGTGATGGCCCGTCAGGGCGAGGCCAGAGGCCGAGTCATCCTGCACGACCCACCAATTTCTGAAGTAGCAGTAACCACAACAGTGGGTGATTAGCTCAGTTGGTAGAGCATCTCCTTTACACGGAGGGGGTCGGCGGTTCGAGCCCGTCATCACCCACCACTGTTATGGGTCGTTAGCTCAGTTGGTAGAGCAGTTGACTTTTAATCAATTGGTCGCAGGTTCGAATCCTGCACGACCCACCATTCTTTAAGAATGGCTGCGATAGAGAATCGTAAAGGATGAGAACCGTAAAGGTTCGAGTCTCGCGAAGCGAGACAACATCACTCCGGTGATGGCCCGCAAGGGCGAGGCCAAAGGCCAAGTTATCCTGCACGATCCACCATTCTTTAAGAAAGAATGGCAGCTTCAGAATCGGTTTGATGTGGCAAAGTAAAGGTCCGAGTCGAGTACCCGTCGAGTTGTCCTGAACATCCCCATCCTTGTTTTCCGCGAGTTGGTTTCAGTAACCCATTCGCCATCAGCAGTAAACCACATCAGTGGGTCGTTAGCTCAGTTGGTAGAGCAGTTGACTTTTAATCAATTGGTCGCAGGTTCGAATCCTGCACGACCCACCACTCTTTGATAGAGCAAGGTGTGAAAAATAGCAGTACCACAGCAGTGGGTGATTAGCTCAGTTGGTAGAGCATCTCCTTTACACGGAGGGGGTCGGCGGTTCGAGCCCGTCATCACCCACCACACTGCGGGTCGTTAGCTCAGTTGGTAGAGCAGTTGACTTTTAATCAATTGGTCGCAGGTTCGAATCCTGCACGACCCACCAATTCAGAAAAAAGCGCCTTTTGGCGCTTTTTTCGCATCTACGCCACCAGATTCTGCTTTATCCTCTTGCCAACAGAGTTCACCGAGTCGTGCGGGTGAGAGCCTGCGCTCAGGTTCGAGCATCGCGCAGCGATACGACAACGCGCAGCGTTGCCCGCAGGGTGAGGCCAAAGGCCGAATCAATCCTGCACGACCCACCAATTCAGAAAAAAGCGCCTTTTGGCGCTTTTTTCGCATCTGCAGCACCGTAATCTACATTCGTGCTTTCTCGTTTCAACACTGCACCGATCATCATCCCGCTGTTCTCTGAACGGGCTATACGGTCTCGTCAGGCCATTATCCGCTGTGAACTGCACGGCCAGCGTCCGTGTTTTTAATTCATTAAACAATGGATGCGCAAATATGAAAATATCAGCGGACTTTTCGCGCAAATTTAGGTATTTTGTTTAGTATATAAAACGAAGGGCGTTGCGGCAGGCGATATTCACGCGGCAGGCGCCCAGCCTAGCATGAGATTGCAGCGATGAGTGAAATGTTTGATGTCAATGCGGCGGTGTATCCCTTCCCGCCTAAACCGGTACCGCTGGACGTAGCCGAAAAAGCCTTTTATCGCGAGAAGATCAAAACCCTGCTCAAGCAGCGCAATGCGGTGATGGTCGCCCACTATTATACCGATCCGGAAATCCAGGCGCTGGCGGAAGAAACCGGCGGCTGCGTGGCGGATTCGCTGGAAATGGCGCGCTTCGGCAGCGCCCATCCGGCTTCCACGCTGTTGGTGGCCGGCGTGCGTTTCATGGGGGAAACCGCCAAGATCCTCAGCCCGGAAAAACAGGTGCTGATGCCGACGCTGTTTGCCGAATGTTCGCTGGATCTGGGCTGCCCGGAAGAGGAGTTTCATGCGTTTTGCGACAGCCATCCCGATCGTACCGTGGTGGTCTATGCGAACACCTCGGCGGCGGTCAAAGCGCGCGCTGACTGGGTGGTCACTTCCAGCATCGCCGTCGAGCTGATCGAACACCTGGACAGCCTGGGCGAGAAGATCATCTGGGCGCCGGATCGCCATCTCGGCAGCTACGTGCAAAAGCAGACCGGCGCCGACGTGCTGTGCTGGCAAGGCGCCTGCATTGTCCATGACGAGTTCAAGACTCAGGCGCTGCGGCGCATGAAGGCGCTCTATCCGCAGGCGGCCATCCTGGTGCATCCCGAATCGCCACAGGCGGTGGTTGAATTGGCGGATGCGGTGGGATCGACCAGCCAACTGATCCAGGCGGCGAAAACATTGCCGCATCAACAGCTGATCGTCGCCACCGATCGCGGTATCTTTTACAAGATGCAGCAGACCTGTCCGGACAAGGAGCTGTTCGAAGCGCCGACCGCCGGAGAAGGGGCGACCTGCCGCAGCTGCGCGCACTGCCCGTGGATGGCGATGAATGGTCTGAAGGCGATTGCCGAAGGGCTGGAGCAGGGGGGCGCGCAGCATGAGATCCACGTGGACGCCGCGCTGCGTGAGAAGGCATTGGTGCCGCTGAACCGCATGCTGGATTTCGCCGCTCAGCTTAAAATGCAGGTTAAAGGCAACGCTTAACCGTTTAAAAGGATGACCTCATGAGCTTCTTCAGTACCAGCAATATTCTGGTGCACATTCCGCTTGGCGCGGGCGGTTACGATCTGTCGTGGATCGAAGCCATCGGCACGCTGTTCGGGTTGCTGTGCATCTGGTACGCCAGCAAGGAAAAAATCATCAACTACCTGTTCGGCCTGATCAACGTCACGCTGTTCGCGGTGATTTTCTTCCAGATCCAGCTGTACGCCAGCCTGCTGCTGCAGCTGTTCTTTTTCGGCGCCAATATTTACGGTTGGTATGCCTGGAGCCGCCAGACCCAGGATAATCAGGCTGAGCTGCAGATCCGCTGGCTGCCGCTGCCGAAAGCGTTGGCCTGGGCGGCGGTCTGCGTCATCGGCATCGGCCTGATGACCTTCAATATCGACCGCGTGTTCGCCTGGCTGACGCAGATCGCGGTGGCGGTGATGCAAGGGCTGGGGCTGAACGTGCAGATGCCTGAGCTGCAGCCGGACGCGTTCCCGTTCTGGGATTCGGCGATGATGGTGCTCTCCATCGTGGCGATGATTCTGATGACGCGCAAGTACGTGGAAAACTGGCTGCTGTGGGTGGTTATCGATGTCATCAGCGTGGCGATCTTCGCCTACCAGGGGGTGTACGCGATGGCGCTGGAGTATGTCATTCTGACGCTGATTGCCCTGAACGGCTCCTGGCTATGGATCAAGAGCGCCGGGCGCAATGGTTCCAACCCGCTCTCTTCCGCACCTTAACAACGCAGAGGGCGCCGTGATGACGCCCTCTTGGCTTAGTGCCGATGTCCCAGATGGGAGTGGGCTTCGGCATGTGAGTGTTCACTCGGCTCCGGCGCCCGGTTGATACCGCAGTCCGGCGTCTCGCAGTGCCGGTACTCCATCTGAATGGTCACGTGGCCAATCTTGTAGTGTTCCAACAGAAAAGCCTGAATGCGTTGCAACAGCCCATCGTGGTCATGCGGCGGGATCACCTGCGCATGCAGCGTCATCAGCTTCTGTTCGCCGATCTGCCAGACGTGCACGTGATGGATGTTGCGCACTTCCGGGATATTCAGGCACAGGTCTTTTTGCAGCTTGGCGATATCGACCTCCTGCGGCGTGCCTTCCAGCAGCTCGTGGAAACTCTCCTTCAGCAGCCGCCAGGCGCTGCGCAGCACCAGACAGGAGACGAGCACCGACAGGATCGGGTCAATCGGCGTCCAGCCGGTGGCAAGAATGACGATGGCGGCGACGATGGCGCCCACCGAGCCGAGCAGGTCGCCCAGCACATGCAGCGCGGCGGCGCGCACGTTGATATTTTTCTCTTCGCTGCCGCGATGCAGCAGCCAGAAGGCGAACAGGTTCGCCAGCAGCCCCGCTACGGCGATGATCAGCATCGGGGTACCCATCACCGGCTGCGGCTCGAAGAAACGCCGTATCGCCTCCCACAGGATGAATACCACGATCACCAGCAGCGCCGCGGCGTTGAGGAAGGCCGCCAGGGTGGTCAGGCGCAGGTAGCCGAAGGTGTGGCGCGCGTTGGGCTTGCGCTGGGAGAAGTGCACCGCCATCAGCGCCACCAGCAGCGCGGCGGCATCGGTCAGCATGTGGCCGGCGTCGGCCAACAGCGCCAACGAGCCGGACAACAGGCCGCCGACCACCTCGGCCACCATAAAGACGGCGGTGACTAAAAAAGCGGTCAGTAGGCGTTTACTATTACTGTCTTTCGGCAGGTGTACGTGTGGAGTGTCCGACATTATTCATCCTTATGCATAGCCAAAGAGGGGGCGGCGGCGAGCAGAGCGTCCAGCTCCGGCACTATCTGCGCCACTAACGCCTTTAATTTAGTATAAGCGGCGGCGGCAAGCGCGCCCCGACGTGCGGTTTCCACCAGCTGCTGGCACAGCTGCGCGGCTTCCGGCAGCTGCAGCATCAGCAGGCTGCCCTTGATGCGGTGCGCCGCCTGCTCCAGGCGCGGCCAGTCGTTCGCGGCGACGGCGTCCGCGAGCCGCTGCCGGTCTTGCCGCAGCGTATCGCCGAGCGTCTGCGCCAGCCGCTGCAGCATGGCGCGATCGCCACCCGCCATTTCGGCCAGCGTTTGTCGCAGGTCAGTAAGGACTGACTTTGCTTCCTGCACCTGCGGTTGCTGAGCCAGCACCTGGCCGATCGCCGCCAGTGAAATCGGTTTGGTCAGGAAGTGGTCGATCGCCACCAGCCCCGGAGGAATGCGGGTAAACTCCTGCACGTCTGCCGAACAGAGCACGATGCGGCAAGGCGGGCGTTGCAGCCGCTGTTCGTCGCGGCGGATCAGCCTGGCCAGCGTCAGGCCGTCCGGGCGCGGCATGTTATAGTCGATAAACAGCAGATCGAACGGTTGCCGGCGTTGGGCCTTCAACAGCGCATAGCCTTGTTCGAAGCGGGCGGGTTGCAGCCCGAAGTGGCGCAGCTGGCGTTCCATCAGCAACAGATTGGTGGGGTGATCGTCGATCAGCGCGGTACGCAAGGCGGAAGATGGCAGAGCAAAGGGGCTTTCCTCCGGGGCGGCAACCGGCGCCGCGCCGCTCAGCTCGACCGGTATCGCGACCTCGACGCGGGTGCCTACGCCCGGCTGCGAGCGCAGCTCGATGCGGCCGCTCATCTGTTCGACGATCTCTTTGCAGATCGACAGCCCCAAACCGGTACCCTGCACCGAGATGCGTTGCGCGCCGCGCGCGCGGTAAAACGGTTGGAACAGCTTGTCTATTTCATCGGCGGCGATACCGCAGCCGCTGTCGTTCACCGTCAGATGCAATTCCCCCTGCCGCTCATCCTGCGCGCGCCAGCCGATCTCGACCTGAATGGCGCCGCGCGGCGTAAACTTTATCGCGTTGTTTATCAGGTTGTTAGCCACCTGAAGTAAACGCTCACCGTCAATAATCACCGCCTCCGGCAGCGCCGGATCCGCCACCACGCTCAGCGTCAACGGCCGCTCGCCGATCAGCGGCCGGTAGAGGGCGTCGATGCGCGCTACCCAGGGGCGCAGCACCACCGGTTTCGGCGCCAGCGTCAGCGAGCCGGTTTCCAACCGCGCGTGATCCTGCAGGTCGTTGAGCAGGTTGAGCAGCGATGAGGCCGAGCTGTATATCACCGGCAGGCCTTCCGGCGCGGGTTGGCGTTTGAGCTCCAGCTCCAGCAGGCCGAGGATGGCGTGCATCGGCGTGCGCAGCTCATGGCTGACGGTGGCGAGGAATTTGCTCTTCATGCGGTTTTCCGCCTCGGCGCGGCGGCGCGCGTGCTCGAGTTCTTCGCGTTCGCGTTTTTCACGGCGCTGCAGCATGAAACGGCGCAGCGTCAGCGCCAGCAGCAGCACGGTGGCGGCGGCCAGTAGCGCCAGCAGCCAGGTGGTCTGCGGCGGCATGCGGTTGTCGTTCACCGCGTCGATCAGGTTGCTGCGATCGACGATCCACTCGTCGCGCAGCGATTGCAGGGTGTCCGCCGGGATCTGCATCAGGTTCTTATCAAGGATCGCCAACAGAAGAGGTTGATCGCGGCGCACGCCGAAGGCCACTGGGTAGGGGATGTTGTTGGCGGCAAAGGCCAGCTTGATGGCGCCGGAATAGCGCGACAGCGCCAAAAAGTTGGCGGAGATGACGTTATCCACCAGCGCATCCAGCTGGCCGTTGGCCAGCGCGTCGTACATCGACTTGCTGTCGGCGAAGCTGATGGTTTGCTCCTGTTCCGGCACCAGCCCCTGCGCCAAATCGCCCTGCAGCACGCCGATGCGCTTGCCGGCCAAATCGCTCCAGGTGGAAATGCCGTTGGCGTGCTGGCCGACGTAAACCCCCCACAGCGAACGGTGGATCGGCATGCTGGCGCCGTAGCGCGCCTTGACGCCGCGCGCCAGCGGCAGGGCGGCGCGGAAGCTGGCCTGGCCGGACTGCACCAGCAGATCGGCCTGCTCGGCGTTGCGCGCCCACAGCGGCGCGAAACGCAGCCCGGTGTTTTGCGCGATGATGTTGAGAATGTCGATGGCGTAGCCGCGCGGCTGGCCGTCGGAGCCGCGGTAGGCGAACGGGAAGTTGTTTTCGATGGCGGCGTAGTAAACCACGCGGTGGCTCGCCACCCAATTCTTCTCCATCGTCGTCAGATCGGCATTGCCGGTGTCGAGGTAGCTGGGGATCTTCTTGCTCCAGCGGCCCTGCAGGGCGTTCATCAGCTCCATCGGCGCGTCGGCGATGGCGGTGTCCAGCGTGTCTATCAGCCGCGAGTCGTCGGCGGCGAACACGAAGGACAGGTTGCCCAGGTTCTCGTTGCTTTCAATCTGATAGAGCTGGCCGAGCTGCAGCTGATCGATGATAAAGCTGGCGCTGGCCTCGTCGGCGATAAAGTAGTCGCTGCTGCCGTTGAGCAGCGAGTAGACCGCCTGCAGATTGTTGTCGTAGCGCTGGATCTGCGACGCGACCGCCTGCAGAGCGCCGCCGGACTGCATGTCGGTCAGCGCGCCGATCGCGACGCGGGCGTTGGCGGAGTTGAGCATCACCGGGCGATCGTTGCTGCGATCGCGCAATACGCGCAGGTTGCTGACGTAATAGGGCTGAGAGATCGCCAGGCCGTGCAGCGCCTCACTCTGCGGGATGCCGTACAGAAGATCGATCTTGCCGTCGTGCAGCGCCTGCTCCAGCTGCGTCAGATCGGCAAAGCCGTAAATGGCGAAGCGAATGCCGGTCACCTGCTGGATATAGCCGAGGTAGTCGGCATTCAGCCCATACAGATCGTCATCCACGATGATGTTGTACGGGCTGGTGTTCTCACTGACGATGCCGACGCGCAGCGTACGGTCGCGCCAGGGGTTTTTCTCGCCGACGATCAGCATATTCTCGGGGGTATTCAGATTGCTGACCAGCTGATAGCGCACCGGCTCCGCCGTCTGCGCCAGACCGCACCACAGGAGCAGCAGCAGCAGGGCGCGGCGCATCATGGCGCCAGCTCTTTAAACACCGCCACCAGCTCCAGCAGGTTGCCGGCGCCGGTTTTGCGCTGGATGTTCTTCTTGTGGGTGCTGACGGTCTTGTTGCTGATGTGCAGCCGATCGGCGATCTGCAGGTTGGATAGCCCCTGGCTCAACAAGCCCAGCACCTCGAGCTCTTTAGGCGTGAGCAGCCCGCCGTCTGCCGTCGGCGCTTCTTCGGCCAGCGCGGCGGCGGGGAAGTGGGTTTCACCGTCCAGCACCTGCTCGATCGCCTGCAACAACTCTGCCAACGAGCTGCCTTTGTTGACGAAACCGTTGGCGCCGGCGGCATGCGCCATGCGCGCATAGACCTCGGCCTCCTGCGCGGTATAGATCAGGATCGGCTGCTGCGGGTAGCGGCGGCGGATTTTTTTCAACAGCTGCAGCCCGTCGACCTGCGGCAGGCCAATATCCAGGATCACCAGGCCGAAAGTGGCCTCGGCCAGCAGGGCCAGCGCCTGGACGTCGTCCTGCGCCGCCTGCAGGCGGTAGGGGCGGGATGATTTCATTAGCGCCGCTTCCAGTGCGACATGAACCACCGGGTGGTCATCAACTAATAACAGAGAGGGCATGTTCAACTCGGGTCGCTTTATATTCCGATCGCTAGCATAGCGAAAAAGGAGGCTCTGCGCTCCCCTGATGAAACAGCACAATCTGCTGTTAATTTGGCGGTTCCAGCGGCGGGGGGCAAAGGTGATTTACAGCGCCATTCCCACAGGCTAGATTGTTGGGATCTACACCGTTACGCACTGCGAAATACCCCTCGATACCGAATGGAAAAGCTATGAATTACCAAAACGACGATTTACGCATTAATGATATTAAGGAACTCCTGCCGCCGGTGGCTTTGCTGGAGAAATTCCCGGCCACTGAACGCGCAGCAAAGACGGTGTCCCAGGCCCGCAGCGCAATTCACAATATCCTCCGCGGCAGCGACGATCGCCTGCTGGTGGTGATTGGCCCTTGCTCTATCCACGATACGAAAGCCGCCAAAGAGTACGCGGGGCGCCTGCTGGCGCTGCGTGAAGAACTGAGCGGCGAGCTGGAAGTGGTCATGCGCGTATACTTCGAAAAACCGCGCACCACCGTGGGCTGGAAAGGCCTGATCAACGATCCGCAGATGGACAACAGTTTCAACATCAACGACGGTCTGCGCCTGGCGCGCAAGCTGCTGGTGGAGATCAACGACAGCGGCCTGCCGGCCGCCGGCGAATTCCTCGACATGATCACGCCGCAGTACCTGGCGGATCTGATGAGCTGGGGCGCCATCGGCGCGCGCACCACGGAATCGCAGGTGCACCGCGAGCTGGCCTCCGGCCTTTCCTGCCCGGTCGGCTTCAAGAACGGCACCGACGGCACCATCAAGGTGGCGATCGACGCCATCAACGCCGCCGGCGCGCCGCACTGCTTCCTGTCGGTGACCAAATGGGGCCACTCGGCGATCGTGAACACCAGCGGCAACGGCGACTGCCACATTATCCTGCGCGGCGGCAAAGAGCCGAACTACAGCGCGGCGCACGTGAAGGACGTCAAAGCCGGCCTGAGCAAAGCCGGGCTGCCGGCGCAGGTGATGATCGACTTCAGCCATGCCAACAGCAGCAAACAGTTCAAAAAGCAGATGGATGTGAGCGCTGACGTTTGCGGGCAGATTAGCGGCGGTGAAAAAGCGATCATCGGCGTGATGATCGAAAGCCACCTGGTGGAAGGCAACCAGAACCTTGAAAGCGGCGAACCGCTGGTTTACGGCAAGAGCGTGACCGACGGCTGCATCGGCTGGCAGGATACCGAAACCGTGCTGCGCGATCTGGCGGTGGCGGTGAAAGCGCGCCGCGGATAATAGCTAAAATGACAAGGGCCCGGCAGCGGGCCCTTGTTTTATCCTTGTCATTGCACCTCTATATATCCCACTCATTTAAGGCTTACACTTAATAGGCCAATGAAATCATTAAGCGGCCACCTTCGCATTATTCCTATTTAATAAAAGAATAATTGTCACTGCTCATGGCATTGTGCTTATATAAGACGCTTTTTTTATTCCACAAACCCCGCATGACAAATAAGCGGGGAGTGGTATGACCTATTCCTTTCAGGACGAAAGAATTATGACAAGCAATACCTCGCAGCCGCTGGGGCTGCACCGGATTAAATTCCATGGGAAAGGCGGCGAGTACTTCGCGATTTGGTTGGTTAACGCATTATTGACCATCGTGACGCTGGGCATCTATTCCGCCTGGGCGACGGTGCGCCGCCGCCGCTATTTTTACGGCAACACGGAATTGGACGGCGATCGTTTCGATTACCATGCGCAACCGCTGCAAATTCTGAAAGGGCGGCTGTTGGTGATCGGCGGCCTCATCGTATTTTATATCCTGTTGGCGGTAACGCCACTGCTGGGGCTGCTGGCTTTGCTGGTGTTGCTTGCCCTGCTGCCGTGGATCGTTATCCGCAGCTGGCGCTACAATGCGATTATGTCGAGCTATCGCGGCGTGCGTTTTAATTATGTTTGCCGCACCGGGCGCGCTTATTGGGCGTTACTGTTCTGCCCGCTATTGCTGATTATCGGACTTTATGTCGCCTTAATCATTTTGCTCAGCATTGGCAGCGGTTTTGAAAGCATCAACGCCATCGGCCTGATGTTGGTGTTGACGCTGCTGTTGGCCGTACCGGCATTCGCCGCCGTCAACGGTATTATTAGCGCGCTGCAGCACGATCTGTACGTTAATAACCTGTTTTTCGGGAATACGCCGTTTATTGCCGAGCTGAAAAAGTCGGCCTTTATCAAATTTGCCTTGATCGGCCTGCTCATTTTCCTGCCGTTTATGTTGGCGGCGCTGGTGTGTATGGGGTCGTTCATTCTGTCGCTGTACCAAATGGTATTGATGGGCATGCTGACGGATGAAACCGCCGATTTGCTGGTGTTGGAAAATATTGGCAGCCTGCTGCTGATGATGGTGGTGCTGCTGATTGGCGCCTTGATCGCAGGCAGCTATCAGGTCGTCGCCCAACGCAACTATCTGTTTAACCAGGCGACGCTGAACGGCAACGTTAAACTGCGCTCTTCCATGCAAACGCTGCCGTATATGGGGCTGTTGATCACCAATACCCTGATCACCCTGTTCTCGCTCGGTTTCGCCGTGCCGGTGGCGGAAGTGCGCCACGCCCGTTATCTGGCGGAGTGCACGGCGGTTGAAGGCGATCTGGCGTTGCTGGACATCGCGGCGCATCAGGAAACCGCCAACAGCGCGGTGGCCGAAGAAGCGGTGCAGGCGCTGGATCTGGGCGGTAGCTTCTGAGGCGCCGATGATCCTCGAGGGCGCCTATCAGTTGCCGGGGCGGGCCGCACGTGAGGCGGCTCGCCTGCTGGTGAACGAAAGCGGCGAGGGCGTGACGCTGCAGCGGCAGGATGAGCAACGTTACATCCCCTTGGCGGACATTACCGTCTCTGCGGCGCTGGGCAATATTCCGCTGACGCTGACCTTTAAGGACGGCGCGCGCTTTGTGCCGGATGACGATGCGGCCTTCCGCCGCTGGTTCTATCAGCGCCGTTCGCCGGGCTGGGTGCATCGCCTGGAGCGCCACAAACGCGGCGTCGTCGTGGCGCTGCTGATGACGCTGCTGGCGGTCGTGGCCTACGTTAACGTCGTGCTGCCGTGGGCGAGCAGCGAGATCGCCATGCGCATCCCTACCTCGGTGGAACAGACGCTGGGCGAACACACGCAGACGTTTTTGAGCCAAAGCGGCTTTGAACCCTCCGCATTGCCGGCCGAGCGGCAGCAGGCGTTGCAGCAGCTGTTCCGGCAGGTGATGCCGACCGAGATGCGCCAGGAGCGTACGCCGCTGTCGTTGAAGCTGATGGCGGCGCCCGGTGCGCCGAACGCTTTTATGTTGCCGGACGGCACGCTGGTGCTCAGCGATGGGCTGGTCGCCCTGTCGAAAAACGACGATGCTCTGGCGGCGGTGATGCTGCATGAGATGGGGCATCACGCTTATCGCCATCCGATGCGCATGCTGGTGCGTTCGTCACTGGTGGCGTTGACGCTGATGTGGATGACCGGCGACGTCAGCGGCATCGGCGACACGCTGCTGCAGTCTGCGTCCTTCGTGAATGAGATGCAGTTTTCCCGCGGCATGGAGCGTGAGGCGGATGCGTTTGCGATAGCGGAAATGCAGCGCCAGGAGCGTTCGCTGGCGCAAATGGCGGCGATCTACCGCGCGTTGGCGCAGGCACCTGAACGCGAAACGGCTGACGGCTGGGCGCTGCCGGCCTGGCTCAGCACCCATCCGGCGATGCAGGAACGGCTGGACGCGGTGAACGAGGCGATGGCGCAGCAGTAATAAAAAAAACCCCGGTTTTCACCGGGGGCTTTTTCGTTAACGGGCGAAATTACTTCGCTTTACCCTGGTTTGCCACGGCGGCCGCTTTTGCAGCGATCTCGTCGGCGTTACCCAGGTAGTAACGTTTGATTGGCTTGAAGTTCTCGTCGAACTCATACACCAACGGCACGCCGGTTGGGATGTTCAGCTCGAGGATTTCGTCTTCGCTCAGGTTATCCAGGTATTTCACCAGCGCGCGCAGCGAGTTGCCGTGCGCCGCAACGATCACGCGCTCGCCGCTCTTGATGCGTGGCAGGATCTCTTCGTCCCAGTAAGGAATAACGCGATCGATGGTCAGCGCCAGGCTTTCGGTCAGCGGCAGCTCTTGCTCGGTCAGAGAAGCGTAGCGCGGATCGTGGCCAGGGTAACGTTCGTCTTCTTTGGTCAGCTCAGGTGGGGTCACCGCGAAGCCGCGACGCCATTGTTTCACCTGCTCGTCGCCGTATTTTTCAGCGGTTTCCGCTTTGTTCAGACCCTGCAGCGCGCCGTAGTGACGTTCGTTCAGCTTCCAGGATTTTTCGGTCGGCAACCAGGCCTGATCCAGCTCGTCGAGGATGTTCCACAGGGTGTGGATCGCGCGCTTCAGTACGGAGGTGTAAGCGAAGTCGAAAGTGAAACCTTCCTCTTTCAACAGCTTGCCTGCTGCTTTCGCTTCGGTGCGGCCCTTGTCGGACAGATCAACATCGTACCAACCGGTGAAGCGGTTTTCTTGGTTCCACTGGCTTTCGCCGTGACGCACCAGAACCAGCTTAGTTACAGCCATAGCTTAACTCCTTAATAATCTGACATTTCAATGATAACGAAAATCATTATATTGCCGCGGGCCGGGGCTCGGCAATCGATAGTGTCTAACCATAGCCAATTTCTTGCCGCAAAGTAAGGGCTGGCGAAAGGAAAAAGCTGAATCGTTCAGGCTGGCGCTGCGAGGGGGGAAACGGCGCGCCAAAATCGCTTCGAGCGCGCCGTGGCGTGGGGAAAATCAGGCCGATTTTTTCAGGCAGTTGCTCATGAAGGTTTTACGCGCGTCGCCCTTCAGATCCTTGGTCTTGGCGTCGGCGTTGCAGTTCTTCATTTTCTGCTGCTGCGGCGTCAGGGTTTTGCCCGTCGCGGCGGAGCCTTCGGATTTCAGACAGGTGCTCATGAAGGTGGAACGATCGGCGCCTTTCAGCGATTTGGTGGATGCCTGCTGGTTGCAGTCGGTCATGCGTTTCTGTTGAGCCGCCTGCGCCGGCGAAGGCGTTTTCGTCGCCGTCGTCGCGTCGGCCGCCATCAGATTGGTGCTCAGCATTAAGCCCGCCAGCAATGGAAGTGCAGTAATCAGACGCATAGGTGTTCCTTCAGCTATTGATTGGCCGCCATCGGCCGAAAAAGGTGACGTTGCACAAGGCGTTGTGCTTATCACGGTAGCCTGAGTGTAGTGCGCGCTTTGGAATAAGGGAAGGCGGGCGCCGGTGGGGGGATAGCGTTAAAAGGTAAGCATTTATAACAAATTGCCCCCGGCCGCACGGCGAGGGGCGTGGCGGGTCAGATAGGATAAAACTGATAATGCGTGGCGCTGCGGTAGCGGCTCCCCGGCTGCAGCCAGCAGTCCGGCTGCGGCCACTCGGGATGGTGCGGGCTGTCCGGCAAGAACTCGCTTTCCAGCGCCACGCCGGCATGGTTGGCGTAGCTGCCGCCATCGCGCGCCGGCGTGCCGGCCAGGTAATTGCCGCTGTAGAGTTGCAGCGCCGGCGCGTCGGTGAACACGCTCATTTGCACTTGCCCGTCGGCGGACCACAAATGGGCCGCCGGGCTCTCCAGCGCCCCACAGGTACGATGCAGCAGGAATGCGTGATCGTAGCCTTTCACCCGCTGCTGGTCGCTGTCGCGCAGGAAATCCTGCAGCAGCGTTTTCGGCTGACGAAAATCCATGCCGCTGCCGTCTACCGGCGTCAGATCGGCGCAGGGAATGCCCTCGGCGTCGACGGGCAGATAGCGATCGGCGAACAGCTGCAGCCGCTGGGCGCGGGCGTCGGTGCCGGCGCCGTCCAGGTTGAAATAGGCGTGGTTGGTCAGATTGACCGGGCAGGGTTGATCGACCTGCGCCAGATAGCTGATTTCCAGGCGATTGTCATGAGTCAGGCGGTAACAAACCTGCACGTCGAGATTGCCGGGAAAGCCCTGATCGCCCTCCGCCGAGTGCAGCGCATAGCAGACCTGTTGCGCATCATGCTGTACCCGGCGCCAGCGGCGGGCATGAAAACCGTCGGGGCCGCCGTGCAGCTGGTGGGCGCCCTGATTGGCGGCCAGCGCATGGGGGTTTCCGTCGATGGCCAGGCTGGCGTTGGCGATGCGGTTGGCGTAACGGCCGACGGTGGCGCCCAGATAGGCGCCCTGACGTTGGTAGTCCGCCGGGCTGCGGCAGCCAAGCAACAGCTCGCGCCTTTCGCCGGATTTGAGCGGCAAGATGGCGGACAGCCAGGTGGCGCCCCAGTCCATCAGCGTCACCGTCATGCCGCCGGCGTTTTGCAGCTGCGTCAGCTGATAAGGTTGCCCATCGGGGGCAACTGCCGTGGTTGCGGTCAGCATAGGCCGGCGCCTTGCGAAGCCTGGCAGACATAGAAGGTTTCCTGTAATCCGCCGGTTTGCCGCGGATACTCGTGCGCTACGGCGGCACGCACCGTCTCCACGAGATCCTGCGGCATCAGCGCGACGACACAGCCGCCAAAGCCGCCGCCGGTCATGCGCACGCCGCCGCGCGGGCCGATCGCCGCTTTGACGATCTCGACCAGCTTATCGATCGGCGGCACGGTGATTTCAAAGTCGTCGCGCATCGAGGCATGCGACTCCGCCATTAGCTGACCCATGCGCTGCAGATCGCCGGCCGCCAGCGCGTCGGCCGCTGCCAGCGTGCGGGCGTTCTCGCTGATCACATGGCATGCGCGTTTGGCCACTAATGGATCGAGCTGGTGTTGACGCGCTTCAAACTGTTCGGGGCTGACGTCGCGCAGCGCCTTGACGCCGAAGAAGCGCGCCGCTTCCTCGCACTGTTTGCGGCGGGTGTTGTATTCGCTGTCCACCAGCCCGCGTTGCACATTGGAGTTGACGATCACCACCGCGACGTTGTCCGGCATCGGCACCGCACGGGTCTCCAGCGAGCGGCAGTCGATCAGCAGAGCGCTGTCGCGCCGGCCGAGCGCGGAGATCAGCTGGTCCATGATGCCGCAGTTGCAGCCGACGAACTGGTTCTCCGCTTCCTGGCCGTTCAGCGCCAGCGCTACGCCGTCCAGCGGCAGCTGATAGAGCGCCTGCAGCGCCTGGCCTACCGCCACTTCCAGCGCGGCGGAGGAGCTGAGCCCCGCGCCCTGCGGCACATTGCCGGCGATCACCAGATCCGCGCCGCCGAAGTCGGCATTGCGGCGCTGAAGGTGCTTCACCACGCCGCGCACATAGTCCGACCAGCGCTGATCGGGGTGGCTGACGATCGGATCGTCGAGCGAGAATTGATCCTGCTGATGCTGATAATCGGCGGCCAGCACGCGGATCTGGCGGTCGTCGCGCTTGGCGCAGGCGATGACGGTTTGGTAATCGATGGCGCAGGGCAGCACGAAGCCGTCGTTGTAATCGGTATGCTCGCCGATCAGGTTCACCCGCCCCGGCGCCTGGATGGTCAACGCCGGCGCGTAGCCAAAGTGTTCGGTAAACAGAGAATGGGTAAGCGGTTTCAGGCTCATGCTTGGGCTCCGGCTTCACGGTAATGAATATCGCTGACGGCGCGCAGACGCTCTGCGGCCTGTTCGGCGGTCAGATCGCGCTGGGCTTCCGCCAGCATCTCGTAACCGACCATAAATTTGCGTACGCTGGCTGAACGCAGCAGCGGCGGATAGAAATGGGCGTGCAGCTGCCAGTGTCGGTTGTCGGCGCCGTTGAACGGCGCGCCGTGCCATCCCATCGAATAGGGGAAGGAGCACTGGAACAGGTTGTCGTAGCGGCTGGTCAGCTTCTTCAGCGCCAGCGCCAGATCTTGGCTTTGCGCCGCGCTGAGATCGGTAATGCGCTGCACCGCCGCTTTCGGCAGCAGCAGCGTTTCAAACGGCCAGGCGGCCCAGTAGGGCACCACCGCCAGCCAGTGTTCGGTGTTCACCACGATGCGTTCGCCGGCGGCCAGCTCGCGCTGCGCATAGTCCAGCAGCAGCGGGGAGGCGTGTTCCCGAAAATACGCGTGCTGCAGCCGATCTTCGCGTTCGGCCTCGTTCGGCAGAAAACTGTTGGCCCAGACCTGCCCGTGCGGGTGCGGGTTGGAGCAGCCCATCGCCGCGCCTTTGTTTTCGAACAGCTGTACCCAGGGATAGTGCTTGCCCAGCTCATCGGTTTGCGCCTGCCAGGCGGCGATCACCTGCTCCAGCGCCGGCAGCGTCAGTTCGGGCAGGGTCTTGCTGTGATCGGGAGAGAAGCAGATCACCCGGCTGACGCCGCGCGCGCTCTGGCTGCGCATCAGCGGATCCTGGCTGTCGGGCGCCGGCGGCGTATCGCTCAGCAGCGCGGCGAAATCATTGGCGAAGACGTAGGTGCCGCGATAATCCGGATTACGATCGCCGGTGATGCGCGCGTTGCCCGGACACAGGAAACAGTCGGGATCGTGCGCCGGCAGCGTTTCCGTCGGGACGGCCTCCTGCTGGCCCTGCCAGGGGCGCTTGGCGCGGTGCGGTGAGACCAGCACCCACTGGCCGCTCAGCGGGTTGTAGCGGCGGTGCGGATGATCGATAGGGTTAAATTCTGTCATACGGTTCCTTTCTTGGCGTCGACGAGGGTGTAATCGCTTCCAATTACCGTCTTAATACGCCCGTTACTGAACAGGGAGAGCTCATTGCGCAAAAAGATAGCACGCCCGCGGCGTTAAAAAGGTGATCTAACGCGAAAAATGGAATCGTTTACACTGTGATAAAAAGCGCCTGATGGGCGGAGAAAAGCCGGTGGCAACGTGATTGAGGGCATTGCGATGCGCTACCGGTGATAGCGTTTTCACCCGACCTGCCGGCAGAGAAGGGCTCTCTGCCAGCGTCAGCCGTTAAGGATGCTGATACAGCGGGTAGGTAAAGAACAGCAGATGGGTCAGATTAAGCCCGAAATGGAACAGAATCGGCACCCACAGGCGGCCGCTCCACATCCACGCCAGGCCGTAGATCACCCCGGCCAGCGTCGCGAAGATCACCATCAGCATGCCGCCGGCCAAATGCGCGGCGCCGAACACCAGAGAAGCGACGATCAGCGCCGGCCAGGCGCCCAGCCACTGGCTGAGGCGCTGCTGCAGGTAGCCGCGAAACAGCGCTTCTTCGGCCATACAGACGAAGAACAGGTTCGCCATCACGAAAGGCAGGATCCAGGCGGGCGCATGCAGCTCGATTTTTAAGCCGCCCAGCGCCACGGCCAGCAGCAACAGCGCCGGCACGGCCAGCAGCAGCGCAATCCAGCCCGTTTTGCCGACGTTGCCGCCGCGTTCAGCGGAAAACAGCGTGGGCAAGCAGGCGAACAGCAGGAAGGGCACCATCGCCTTGTCGAAGTTGTAATACATGGTGAACGGCGCGCTGAGCGGGCCGGCTTTTTCACCGTCGATCATCAGCTGATTGTGGATGCCCGGCACCAGGTGCAAGAACAGCGCCACGCAGCCGGCGACCACCAACCCTTCGAACGCGATCGCCAGACTACGCCGCTCGCGAAAATGGTGACGCAGCCCCGCCAGCGCCACGATGGCCAACAGGCAACCCAGGCTGAGCGGCGTCAACACCCCATGATAAAGCCCCATGCCCGCCGAGGCGGCCAGGATAACCCAGGCTATCAGCCGGTTAAACGGTAAGAAAAATAACGAAGCAGCCAGTACGCCCCACATGATATGTCCCTTTAAAATATGTACACGGCGCTCAGCGCCTATGCGGCGTGCGATGATGGCGAAATTGAGCGCTAGAGCGGATAGTAGCACACCAAGATGACGCTAAAGGTCGGGGCAGTGACGCATCCGTGCAGGGTGCCGGCCCACACGACCGGCGGTATTGAGGTCAGCCTTGCATCCAGGCCTGCGAACGGGCGATTTCCGCCAGGTTTTGCAGGGTGTCCAGGCTCTGCTGGTGGAGCTCCTGCGTGGGGGCTGCGCACAGATCGTGCAGCACGGTCACCTGGAAGCCGGCGTCGTGCGCCTGACGCGCGGTGCTCTCGATGGTGAGCGACGTGCTGACGCCCGCCAGCAGCAGATGATGGCACCGATGTTGCCGCAGCCAGGCTAACAAATTGTTACCGGAGAAGGCGCTCACCGCCGTTTTATCAAACTGCAGATCGGTCTCCTCCTGATGCAGATCGGGCGCCCAGCGGCAGCCCGGGCCGTTTAGCCGCAGCGCGCCTATCTGTTTCAAATGGTTGAACAGCGGCGAGTGGAGCGGGATGTCATGATAATCGTCGGCAAATCCCGTCCGCACCCAAATCACCGGGATTTTTCGCACCCGGGCGTAGGCCGCGGCGGCATTGACGTTGGCGAGCAGGTGGCTTGCCGTCACCTGTTCGCGGCAGTGGTTGGCGCGCCCTTTGGGCCCGATCAGATCCTCGATCAGGTCGATGATAATCAACGCAGCGGACATGGCGTCTCCAGAAAATGGCCTTCTTTCTTTCTATGATAAAAGGCCAAATGTGATGTGCTGCGGTGAAGTGTTGCCGGATATGTTTACGCCGCGCTTCAGGCGGAAGCCGCCTCCAGCCGTTGCTGTTGGTAGCCGTAGCCGCCCTCGCCGTCGGGCACGAAGCTGAGGCGGTGTGTGATGCACTGCGGCGCGTCTTCTGCATGGTGCGAGACGAACAGCAGCTGGGTGGCGCCCTGGCCGATCAGCACGTCGATGAAGCGGCGCACCAGCTGGCGATTGAGCGGATCCAACCCTTGCAGCGGCTCGTCGAGGATCAGCAGCGCCGGGTGTTTCACCAGCGCGCGGGCGATCAGCGCCAGCCGCTGTTGGCCCCAGGAAAGGCTGTGGAACGGGGCGTCGCCGCGCGCGCCGTCGAGCCCGAGCAGCGCCAGCCATTGCTCGGTGAGCTGCCGCTGACGATCCGAAACCGCCTGATAAATGCCGATCGAATCGAAGAACCCCGACAGCACCACGTTGCGCACGCTGGTGTTGACGCGATAATCCAGATGCAGGCTGCTGCTGACGTAGCCGATATGGCGCTTGATCTCCCAAATGGTTTCCCCGCTGCCGCGGCGGCGGCCGAACAGCGTCAGATCGTTGCTGTAGCCCTGCGGGTGATCGCCGGTGATCAAGCTGAGCAGCGTGGATTTGCCGGCGCCGTTCGGGCCGACGATCTGCCAATGTTCACCGGGGTTAACCTGCCAGTCGAGATGATTGAGGATCGGCCGATCGTTATAGCTGACTACGCCGTCGCGCAGGACGATCAGCGGCCGATCCGCCGGCAGCGCCACCTTTTGCGTTGGATCCTCCTCCTCCGGCAGCGCCAGCCCGCTGAGGTTTTCGCTGTGCGCCAGCTGCGCCACCAGCGCGTCCGCCATCACCTGGCGGCGCGGCCCGCGGTTGGTCAGGGTACAGTCCGCCAGCACGCCCACCTGCCGGACAAAATCCGGGATGTCGTCGAACCGGTTGAGCACCAGCACCACGGTCTGGCCCTGGGCGGAAAGCTCGCTCAGCAGCGTGGCGAGCTGCGCGCGCGAGTGCACGTCCAGCCCGTCGAAGGGTTCGTCGAGGATCAGCAGGTCAGGCTCTGGCATCAGCGCCCGGCACAGCAGGGTTTTGCGCGTTTCGCCGGTGGAGAGGTATTTGAAGCGGCGCGTCAGCAGGGCGGTGATGCCGAACTGCGCGGCCAGCCGCTCACAGCGCGCGGCGTCTTGCACCTCTTCCTGAATGATTTCCGCCGCGGTGCGGCCGGTGTCGTCCTCGTCCGCGCTGAGCAGATCGGTGTTGTTACGTTGCCACTCGTCGCTGACCATTTTTTGCAGCTGTTCGAAGGAGATGCGCACCGCGTGCTGAAAGTCGCTGCGGCGCTCACCGCCCAGCAGAACCAGTTCGTCGGCCAACGCGCGCGCCAGGGCGGATTTGCCGCTGCCGTTGGCGCCGACGAAGGCCCAGCTGTCGCCGGCCTGGATTTCCAGCGCGTCCAGCGTCAGGGTGCGGGTATCGCTTAAGCGGAATGAACCTTGCGAAATGTGCAACGACGACATCACCTGTTCCTTTTTTTGCAATTATTTGCCTTAGGAATAGGCGCATTGCAGGGTGATGTCAATCAACAAAAACGCAACGTTACGTTGCGCTTAACACAACGTGGCGACAATCACGCGATCGGCGTTGAACAGGGCGTGTACGGCGGTGCCGACGCTCAGCTGCAGGCGCTGCAGCTCCGCCGTCATCAGGGTGGCGCACAGGGTTTCGCCGCCCGCCAGCGTCACCAGCACCTCGCTGTGTTCAGCGCCCGGCTGAATGCCGGCCACCACGCCCGCCAGCGCGTTATCCGCGCCGATATGCTCCGCCGAATCGACGCTTAACCGCACCCAGGGCGCCTTGATCAGCGTCAGCACCTCTTTGCCCGGCGTCAGCTGCAGCCGGTCGGCGCTTTGCTGGGTGACGGCCGCCGTCAGGCGAGTGGTGCCGTCATTCAACAAAATCGCCAGGTGCTGCTGCACCTGCTGATGATCGCGTTCGATGACGGTGCCGAAAAACTGATTGCGCGCGCTGGTTTGCAGCGAGAAGCGCGAGATGGCCGCCAACAGGCTGTCGAGCGGCAGATCGTCCTGCTGCAACACGTCGAAAGCTTTTTGCTGCACCTGGCCCAGCAGGTCATACAGCTGGATCAACCGCTGGCCATAGTGCGTCAGCTGTGCGCCGCCGCCGCCTTTACCGCCGGTGGCGCGTTCCACCACCGTTTGTTCCGCCAACTGGTTCATCTCATTGATGGCGTCCCAGGCGCTTTTGTAGCTGATGCCCGCCAGTTTGGCGCCCTGGCTGATGGAGCCGGTGTGCTGCACCTGTTTCAGCAGCGCGATGCGGCGCGGATCGGCGAACAGCTTTTGCTGGAGTTTGAGAGTCAGAAGAATTTCGGCCTGCATAGCGCATCCTGTCGGCGGCAAAAATCTTATTGTCGCCGATTTGGCGGCAAAGCGCCAAGCGCAGTGCGCTGGAGGGCGGGGCAATAAAGACTGGCATTGCTTTGTTGTTATAATATAACATAACAGAAAAACGATAAGGTTTTACGCTGGCTGCGGCCGGTTTTTATTTCACCACAGGGATGCTTCACATGAGTACGACACGCCGGCGTCTTGTCACGCCCAGAAAATCGTTATGCCTTGCCGCCGCCTGGGTCGGCGGCGCACTGACGGCGCCGTTGGCTTTCGCCGCCGACTGCGATAAAGCCCGCAATGCCACGGGATGCGAAGAACAGCTCACCGTGGAGGCGGCGGCCCCCGCCGGGCGCTACGATGCGTTGAGCGCCGTGAGCCGCAGCGCTTCGCAGCTTGGGCTGACCGCTCGGGAGACGCCGCGTAGCGTCGATATCATCAGCGCAAGAGCGATTCAACAGCGGGGCGATCGCTCGCTGGCCGCCGCCGTCGAGCACGCCACTGGCCTGTCCGGCGTCGCTTCGCCGACGCTGTCCAACAACTTTTCCGCGCGCGGTTTCCGGCCGATCGCCTGGCTGTATAACGGCGTGGAGATGCCCGGCAGCACGCTGCAGCTGGGCGATCCGGCGCATTACGACAGCATCGAGATACTGCGCGGGCCGGGATCGGCCCTGAACGGCCTGAGCGCCGCGGGCGGCAGCGTCAACCTGATCTCGCGGCGGCCGACCTTCAGCCGCCAGCCGTTCGAGCTCGATTATGGCTTCGGCAGCTACCGCAGCCAGCGTCTGCATCTGGGGGCCGGCGGCGCGCTGGTGGACGATGCGGTGGCGTACCGGTTGGACGTCAGCGGCAACGACAGCGGCAGCAACGTGCAGTACGAACGCGATCGGCAGAAGCGGGTTTCCGGCTCGCTGCTGTTTAAACTGACGGACGATGCGCTGTTGACGCTGAGCCTGGACCGCATGCTCAACCGCACCAACAACCCTTACTACGGCACGCCGCTGCTGGACGGGCGCATTGCCGGCGAGCTGCGCGACATCAATTACAACAACCTGACCGACAGCCGCATCCAGAGCAACGCCACGGCATTTCAGGCCAGTCTGGACTGGTTTATGACGCCCGAAGTGGAGTGGCATAACCAATTTTATTACTACAGCGGCTTTCGCGAGTGGCGCAACGTCGAACGCTTTCGCGTCGCGGCGGCGGCCCGGCCCGGTGACGTCAACCGCGACTCCTTCGGCGCCTTGGCGCACGACGACGATCTGATCGGCAACCGCAGTTCGCTGGTGTTCGATCGCGCCATCGCCGGTTTCGATAACCGGTTGCTGGTCGGCCTCGATCTGAGCAAGCGGCATTTTCAATACTACTCCAACGGCTTCCCCGGATCCGAAGACGTGCCGCTTGGCGCGCCGCCCCGAGAGCCGTTCGCCCAGGGAACCGACCGCCAACGCGCGCCGGTGCGCCACGTTACCCAGAACCAGTACGCCGCCTTTCTTGAAGATCGCTTCAGCCTGACCGAGCGTTTAGCGCTGCTGGGCCAGCTGCGCTACAACCATATGAACATGGACTGGCGCTTCCAGGGGCCGCAGGAAGAGAGCCGCGCGCATACCTACGTTTTCAGCACCTGGAGCCTGGGCCCCAGCTATGCATTGACCGATAACCTCACGCTCTACGCCAACTACACCACCGGCCAGGAGCCGGGCAACGATCTGTTCTTCCTCAGCCCAACGCAGACCGATCTGCCGCTGACGCGAGCGCGCCAGTGGGAGGCCGGCGCCAAAGGGCAGTTCTGGGGTAACAAAGGCGAGGCGACGCTGGCGCTGTATGAACTGCGCAAGGACAACCTGTTTGTGCCCGACGTGCAGCGGCCGGATGCGTTGAACGCGGTAGGCAGGCAGACGTCGCGCGGCATCGAGCTTGGCGTGGTGCTGCATCCCGACGAGCGCTGGGAGCTGGCCGGCAACGCCGCCTACACGCATGCCCGCTACGACGACTATCGCGGCGGCAGCCCGCTGCGCAGCTACAACGGCAATCGCCCGGCCTATATCCCGGACTGGACCGCCAACCTCAGCGTGCATTATCAGGCGACGGAGCGTCTGGGGCTGGCTTCTTCACTGCGCTACGTCGGCAGCAGTTACAACGACGACGCCAACCGGCGCAAGATGCGCGCGTACACCACGCTCGATCTGGCGGCGGACTATCAGCTGACGCCGATCGTCGATGTCGGTTTTCGCATTCGCAACGCCACCAACCAGCTGTACGCCTACCAGCGCACTTACCCGGATCAGGCGCTGATCGCGCCGCCGCGCAGTTATGAAACCTTTGTGTCGGTCAGGTTCTGACGGCGTGAAACGCCGGCTTGCTCTGCTGTTGTGCGCCCTGGGATTGGGCGGCGGCGCGCCGCTGCGCGCCGATGCCGTCAGCCTGCAAAATTGCGGGGTAACGCACGATTACCCGCAGCCGCCGCAGCGGGTGCTGGTTTACGCCAACCCGGCGCTGGAAAACCTGCTGGCGCTGGGGCTGGCCGCCCGCGCGATCGGCGTGGTCGGGTATGACCGTGCGCGCGATCCCGCGCCGACGGCCGATGCGCTGCAGGCGCCCACCAGCCCGGCGCCGCCCACGGCGGAAGCGTTGTTGCTGATGCGGCCGGATTTTGTCTATTCGGCCAGCTATTACTGGCTGCACAGCCCGGAAACGCCCGATCGGGCGCGGCTGGCAGAATGGGGCATCGGCACTTATCTCTCACCCGGCGCCTGCAGCGGCCAGCAAAGCGCGATCGCCGCCGCGCTGACGTTTGAAGACATTTTCACCGAGCTGCGGGAGCTGGCGCGCATTTTCAACGTCAGCCGCGCCGGTGAAGCGCTGGTCGAACGGCTGCGCGGGCAGCTGAGGGCGCTCGAACCACAGCGTGCTCAGCTGCCGCATTTACGTCTGCTGTGGTGGTATGCCGGCGCGCAGACGCCCTACGTGGCCGGCTGCTGCGGCGCGCCAGGTTTGCTGAGCCGCAGCGTCGGCAGCGAGAACCTGTTCGGCGACCGGTCCGAGCTGTGGCCGACGGTGTCCTGGGAAATCATCGCCGCCCGCGATCCGGATGCGATCGTGCTTGGCGATCTGCCGCGTGGCGGCCTCGGCGACAGCGCGGCCGACAAGATCGCCTTTCTGGAGCATCACCCGCTGACCGCGACGCTACGCGCCGTGCGTCAGCGGCGCTACGTGATCCTCCCCGGTTACGACATGGACCCTTCCGCCCGCACCGTGGCGGCTCTGGGCCGTTTGATTCGGGGCCTGGCGGCCTTGCCGCCGCAGGCGCCGACTTTTTCCAACAAGGAACCTTGATATGACTGCCGTTTCATTCTCTTCGCTGCTGGACTCCTGGGATCGCCAGCAGGCGGCCTACATCGCCGAACGGGAAGCGCGTTTTAACGCCCAGCTGGACGTGCTCGCGCTGGCCGCCGGTCAGGATTTTCATGTGGTGGATCTGGCTTGCGGCCCGGGCTCGCTGAGCCTGCGCATTTTGCAGCGCTTTCCGCAGGCCAGGGTGACCGCCATCGATCTCGATCCGCTGCTGCTGGCGGTGGCGCGCGGCGCGCTGGCGGCGTACGGCGATCGGATCCGCATTCTGCAGGCCGATCTGGCGGATCCGGCCTGTTTTTCCGCGCTGTCCGGCCCCGCGCCGCAGGCGGCGGTGTCCAGCACGGCGCTGCACTGGCTGATGCCCGAGCAGCAGCTGGCGCTGTACCGCAACGTCGCCGGGCTGCTGGCCGACGGCGGCGTGTTCCTGAACGCCGATCATCAGCGCTATGACCAGCGCCAACCGCGGCTGAAAGCGTTGGCGGAGCGGCACGACGAGCAGACCCAACAGCGCGCCTGGGACAGCGGCGTTGAGGATTGGGATCGCTGGTTTGCGGGCGCGCTGCAATCGCCGGCGCTGGCCGCTTATCAAGCCGAGCGTGAAGCGCTGTTCGCCGGCCGCCCGGTGCCGCCGCCGACGCCGGTGGATTTCCAGCTCGCGGCCCTCAGGCAGGCCGGTTTCAGCGAGGCGGGGACGGTGTGGCAGCTGTTGGACGACTATGTGATCGCAGGCTGGAAATAGCATGATCCGGCGGTTACTGCCCGGCCGTGAGGCCGGCTGGCTGCTGTTGCTGGCGGCGGCGCTGCCGCTGGCCCTGCTGGGCGCCACACTGTCGGGGCCCGCGCCGATCGCGTGGCACGACGCCTGGCGCATCGTATTCGGCGTTAGCGGCAGCGCGGCGACCGACGCCGAGGTGTATCAGCGCATCATCTGGTCGCTGCGGATGCCGCGCGCGCTGTTGGCGGCGCTGGCCGGCGCGGGATTGGCGCTGGCGGGCACTGTGCTGCAGTCGCTGACCCGCAACCCGCTGGCCGATCCCTGGGTGCTGGGCATCTCCTCCGGCGCCGGCGTGGGGGCGGTAACGGTGCTGGTATTGGGACTGGGGGGCGGCCTGTTGTCGGTGTCCGGCGGTGCGTTTATCGGCGCGCTGGGGGCGTTTGCGTTGGTGATGCTGCTGGCCGGGCGTTCGCTGCAGGGGGAGTCCACGCTGTTTATCCTGGCCGGGGTGGCGGTGACGCAGCTGCTCTCCGCGCTGACTTCGCTGATCACGCTCTGGCAGGCGGACGCCAACGCCACGCGCGGCGTGATGTTCTGGCTGCTGGGCTCGTTCAGCGACGCGCGCTGGCCGCAGGTGGGGCTGTGCGGGTTGGCGCTGGCGGCGGCGCTGCTGCTATGTTGGCTGCGGGCGGGTGAGTTGGACGCGCTGGCGTTTGGCGGCGTGACCGCCGCTTCGCTGGGGGTGGCGGTGGCTCCGCTGAAGCTGCTGCTGTATGTGGTGACCACCGCGCTGACGGCGGCGATCGTCGCGTTCAGCGGCGCGGTGGGATTTATCGGGCTGACGGTGCCGCACGTCGCCCGGCGGCTGGTCGGCTCGCGGCATCGGCGGCTATTGCCGGCCAGCGCGCTGTGCGGTGCGCTGTTCGCCGTGGCGGCGGACACCCTGGCCAGAACGCTGTTTGCCCCGCGCGAGCTGCCGGTCGGCGTGCTGACGGCGCTGCTGGGGGTGCCGGTATTCCTGCTGTTGCTGTATCGGAAGGTCAATGCATGACGATTGAAAAAGCGCGATCCGGCCTGTGCGCCGAGGCGGTGAGCTGGCGAGCGGGCGAACGCACGGTGCTGGAAAATCTGGATTTCTGCGCCTTGCCCGGTGAGGTCACCGGCGTGCTCGGCGTCAACGGCAGCGGTAAATCCACGTTGCTCAAGCTGCTGGCCGGGTTGCAGCCCGCCGCCGGGGGCCGCGTTTGGCTGGCAGGGCGCCAAATTACCGCGTTTTCCGGGCGGGAGCGCGCCAGGCGCATCGCCTTTCTCGAGCAATCCGCCCCCGGCGCTTTCGCGCTGCCGGTGAAGGAGGCGGTATTGTTGGGGCGCCTGGCCCATGTCGGCCGCTGGCGCGGTTTTGGTACCGAGGATCGCCGCCTCGCCGGGCAGGCGATGGAGCAAGTGGGCATCAGCCACCTGGCCGACCGCGATTGGCAGCGGCTGTCCGGCGGCGAACGGCAGCGGGTGCATCTGGCGCGCGCGCTGGCGCAGCAAACGCCGTGGCTGCTGCTGGATGAGCCCGCCAACCATCTGGATATCGCCCATCAGCAGCAGTTTATGGCCTTGCTGCGGCGGCTGAAACTCAGCGTGGTGGTGACGCTGCACGATCTGAATCTGGCCGCCTGTTATTGCGATCGGGTGGCGCTGCTGCAACGGGGCAGGGTCTGTGCGGCGGGCACGCCGCGGCAGGCGCTGACGCCGGAGCACATTCGCGCGGTGTACGGGGTGGAGGCCCGGCTGGCGGCGCCCGCCGGCTATGCGCCGCCGCTGATCTATTACCCCACCCCGGTATGAGCCCGGTGGAAAGGGCACGTTTGGCCGATCACAATTTCGCCCCGCTGGCTAAAATAACTCCGGTTTTAGCGATTTTTTTGGGTTAGAATAACCCGATATGCGGTGAAAGGCATTTTCCGCTCAATGGGCAGTTAAGCGAGGCTATCATGTTGGAATTATTGAAAAGTCTGTTGTTTGCCGTGGTCATGGTGCCGGTGGTCATGGCGCTGATCCTCGGCCTGATTTACGGTTTTGGCGAAGTGTTCAACGTCTTCTCCAAAGTGGGCCGTTCGAAAGAAAACCGCACTCAGCACTGACCGTTCCCCATCCCGATACCCGCCGGCATCGCCCGGCGGGCATTCCTCAAGTTATCTCACGCTTTGCCGATAAACCGCATGACAAGCTTTCGCGCAACGTTATATTATTTTTTATATAACGAAGAGTGATAATGCACGTTAACTTGCGGAGAAAAACAATGAAACAGCAATGGACCAAATGGGTTGGCGGGATCGTGTTGGCATCGGGCCTGGTGGCACAGGCTTCGGCGGCGGAAAAGATCACCGTGTTCGCCGCCGCGTCGCTGACCAACGCGCTGCAGGACATCGCCACCCAGTATCAAAAAGGCAAGGACGTGCAGGTGGTTTCCTCCTTCGCGTCGTCCTCGACGCTGGCGCGCCAAATTGAGCAGGGCGCCCCGGCCGATCTGTTCATCTCCGCCGATCAACAGTGGATGGATTACGCCATCGACAAACAGCAGATGGTGAAAGACACCCGCTATACGCTGCTGGGCAACGAACTGGTGCTGATCGCCGCCAAGAGCGATAAGCAAGACAAGATCGCCATCGACAAGCAGACCGACTGGACCAAGCTGCTCAGCGGCGGCCGCCTGGCGGTGGGCGATCCGGATCACGTGCCGGCCGGTATCTACGCCAAAGAGGCGCTGGAACATCTGGGCGCCTGGAGCGCGCTGGAACCGAAACTGGCGCGCGCCAACAACGTGCGCAGCGCGATGGCGCTGGTGGAGCGCGGTGAAGCACCGCTCGGCATCGTCTACGGCTCCGACGCGGTCGCCAGCGACAAGGTGAAAGTGGTGAGCGTGTTCCCGGAAGACAGCCACAAACCGGTTGAATATCCGATGGCGATGGTGAAAGATCGTCAAAATCCGACGGTCAGCGCTTTCTATACCTATCTGAAGGGCCCGGAAGCGGCCGCTATTTTCGAACATTATGGATTCACCCCGCGTAAATGATTCTGAGTGAGTACGAGTGGCAGGCGGTTGAGCTGAGCCTGAAAGTCTCCGGTTTGGCGGTGGTCTGCAGCCTGCCGTTCGGCATTCTGATGGCCTGGGTGTTGGTGCGTTGCCGCTTTCCCGGCAAGGCGCTGCTGGACGGCGTCATTCACCTGCCGCTGGTGCTGCCGCCGGTGGTGGTCGGCTATTTGCTGCTGATCGCCATGGGGCGGCGCGGCGTCATCGGCGAGTGGCTGTACGACTGGTTCGGCTTCAGCTTCAGCTTTAGCTGGCGCGGCGCCGCGCTGGCATCGGCGGTGGTGGCGTTTCCATTGATGGTGCGCGCCATCCGGCTGGCGCTGGAGGCGGTGGATACCCGGCTGGAGCAGGCGGCGCGCACGCTGGGCGCCAACCCGTGGCGGGTGTTTTTCACCGTCACGCTGCCGCTGTCGCTGCCCGGCGTCATTGTCGGCGTGGTGCTGGCCTTCGCCCGCTCGCTGGGGGAGTTCGGCGCCACCATCACCTTCGTCTCCAACATTCCCGGTGAAACCCGCACCATTCCGCTGGCGATGTATACGCTGATCGAAACGCCGGGAGCGGAAGCCGCCGCCGCGCGGCTGTGCGCGATCGCCATCGTGCTGTCGCTGGCTTCGCTGATGGTGTCCGAATGGCTGGCCCGCTGGGGCCGCAAACGGATGGGGGTGTAAATGCTGGAGCTGGATTTCTCGCAGCAACTGGGCGACCTTAATCTCAACGTCCGCGCCGATTTGCCGGCGCAGGGCATCACCGCGATTTTCGGCCTGTCCGGCGCGGGCAAAACTTCCCTGATCAACGCCATCGGCGGCCTGACCCGTTTGCAGCAGGGGCGCATCGCGCTCAATGGCCGCACGCTGGTGGATACCGCCGCGGGCCTTTGCCTGCCGCCGGAAAAGCGCCGTATCGGCTACGTGTTTCAGGATGCACGGCTGTTCCCGCACTATCGGGTGCGCGGCAACCTGCAATACGGCATGGCGGCCGGCATGCGCGCGCAGTTCAACACCATCGTCGAGCTGCTGGGCATCGGGCCGCTGCTCAATCGGCTGCCGCTGACGCTCTCCGGCGGTGAAAAACAGCGGGTGGCGATCGGCCGCGCGCTGCTGACCGCGCCGGAACTGCTGCTGATGGACGAGCCGCTGGCCTCGCTCGATCTGCCGCGCAAACGCGAGCTACTGCCGTATCTGGAGCGGCTGGCGCAGGACGTCAACATCCCCATCCTCTACGTCAGCCATAGCCTGGACGAGATCCTGCGCCTGGCCGAGCAGGTGATGGTGTTGGATCGCGGCGAGGTGCGCGCGTTCGGCGGGCTGGAAGCCGTTTGGGCCAGCAGCGCGCTGCGGCCGTGGCTGCAGCGTGAAGATCAGAGCAGCGTGCTGCGCGTCAGCGTGATTGAGCATCATCAACGCTATGCCATGACCGCGCTGGCGCTCGGCGATCAAAGGCTGTGGGTCAGCGGCATCGACGCCGAACTGGGCACCCAGCTGCGCATTCGCATCAACGCCGCCGACGTCTCGCTGGTGCTGCAGCCACCGGTCAACAGCAGCATTCGCAACGTGTTGCCGGCCAAGGTAAGCGAGTGTCTGGAGGTGGACGGGCAGGTGGAAGTGAAGCTGGCGGTCGGGGAACACGTGCTGTGGGCGCGGATCACGCCCTGGGCGCGCGATGAACTGGCGATCCGCCCTGGGCAGTGGCTGTACGCGCAGGTGAAGAGCGTGTCTATCAGCCGCGAGAGCCGCTAAGACAGGCCCTCCCGGCGGGAGGGCGAAAAAACTAGAGTAAGCGGGTGCGGATCACCTCGGCGATGCCCGGCTGCAGGTTATCGGCGATCACCAGATCGGCGCGTTCCTTGATCGCATCATCGGCGTTGCCCATCGCCACGCCCAACCCGACCGCTTCCAGCATGCTGATGTCGTTGTAGTTGTCGCCGAACGCCACCACCTGATCCATGCTCAGCCCCTGCGACTCCACCCATTGGCGCAGGCGCTTGCCTTTGCTGTTGCCGCCTTTGGCGATATCCACCTGATCGTGCCAGGACCATTCACACGCCAACCCCAGCTCTTTTTCCACCGTGTCGGCAAACTCGCGCAGCGCCGGAATATCGGCGTGCGAGGTGGCGAATTTCCAGATCGCCTGCGCGTCGTCGGCCGCCTGCGCCAGGCTGCCGACCTGCAGCAGCGTCGGGCGCTGCGCCGCCGGCAGGGTTTCGGCCCAGGCCAGCGAGCGGATCACGTGGCCGCTCGGCTCCTGATACAGCATGGCGTCGTCGACGTACATCAGCCCGTGAATGTCGGTCTGTTTGAGCATCTGCAGCACCTGCCTGGCCTGATCTTTCGCCAGCGGATCGGCCGCCAACACCTTCTTCTGCTGAAAATCATACAGATAGGTGCCGTTGCAGCAGATGGCCGGGGTATCTATCTGCAGCGCCTGGTAGAACGGATGGATAGCGACGTGGTGGCGGCCGGTGACCACCACCACCTGGATGCCGGCGGCGCGCGCCTGCGCCAGCGCTTCCAGCGATTGCGGTAAGATGCGTTTTTGGTTGTCCAGCAGGGTGCCGTCAAGATCGAGGGCGATGACGCGGTAGCTCATAGGGTTCTCGTTATCGTTAGCCATAAAATTAATCCGATGGTACACCGGATAGCCAACGGAGAAAACCGCGTGAGCTTCCGGTGCTAAGCGGGGTTGCCATGCGACGGATGTGCGGTAAGCTAGGGGCAATCGAACGGCCTGAAACCGGTTCCTCTTTTACCCTTTGCAAGGAGAACACATGAAGCAAATCGTTTATGTCGCCAGCCCGGAGAGCCAGCAGATCCACGTTTGGCAGTTGGACGACGCCGGCGCGCTGGCGCTGCTGCAAACCGTTGACGTGCCGGGCCAGGTGCAGCCGATGACCCTTCATCCGGACAAGACCCACCTGTACGTCGGCGTGCGTCCGGCGTTCGGCATCGTCAGCTACCGCATCGAGGCGGACGGCACGCTGCAGCAGGCCGGCATGGCGCCGCTGCCGGGCAGCCCGACCCATATCTCCACCGATTTGCAGGGGCGTTACCTGTTCTCCGCCTCCTACAGCGGCAACTGCGCCAGCATCAGCCCGATCGGCCACGACGGCGTGGTGACGGCGCCTATTCAGCAGATCGACGGCCTGACCGCGCCGCACTCGGCGAACATCGATCCGACCAACCAGCTGGTGCTGGTGCCTTGCCTGAAAGAAGACCGCATCCGCCTGTTCAACCTGAGCCTGGCGGGCCAGCTGACGCCGCACGCGCAGGAAGCGGTGGCGACCGCCGCCGGCGCCGGCCCGCGTCATATGGCGTTCCACCACAACGACAAGTTCGCCTACTGCGTCAATGAGCTGGACGGCACGGTGGACGTGCTGGCCATCTCGGAAAACGGCGGCAAATACACCGTCACGCAGACGCTGGACATCATGCCGGCCGACTTCGACGGCACCCGCTGGGCGGCGGACATCCATATCACGCCGAACGGCCGCTTCCTGTACACCAGCGACCGCACCGCCAGCATTCTGACCATTTTCAGCGTTTCCGCAGACGGCGGCACGCTGAGCGTGGTCGGCTATCATCCGACCGAAGCGCAGCCGCGCGGTTTCAACATCGATCACAGCGGCCGTTTCGTGATTTCGTCCGGCCAGAAATCCGATCACATCGCGGTGCATGAAATTGACCAGGCCAGCGGTAAGCTGACCACGCTGGCGCGTTATCCGGTGGGCAAAGGCCCGATGTGGGTGAGCGTGCTGGCGAAGTAATTCGGCGGTCAGACGAGTATGGAAAAAGCGCGGTTCGGTTGAACCGCGCTTTTTTATTGGCGGGGGATCAGTTGAACGTCACCGTCAGCGTGGCGCTGCCGAGGCTGTGGAAATGGACGTTAAAGCCCACCAGCGCGCCGCTGGAACCCTCATCCACATCGATGCGCTCCACGTCCAGTGCATGCACGGTGAACTGGTAGCGGTGGCTTTCGCCACTCGGCGGCGCCGCGCCGCCGTAGCCGGCTGAGCCGAAGTCGGTGCGGGTCTGCAGCGCGCCGGCGGGTAGCGGGGCTTTGCCGGAGCCCGCGCCCTGCGGCAGCTCGCGCACGTCGGCGGGAATGTTGGCCACGATCCAGTGCCACCAGCCGGAGCCGGTCGGGGCATCGGGATCGTAAACGGCGATCACGAAGCTTTTGGTGCCGGCCGGCACGCCGTCCCAGGCCAGGTGGGGCGACAGGTTATCGCCGTGATAGCCCATGCCGTTGAAAACCTGCTGCTGCGGCAGTTTGCCGCCGTCCTGCAGATCGTTGCTATACAAACGAAAAGCCATAGTGACTCCCAGTTGTCGGTAAACGCGAACCCTTAAGCTAGATCGTTTCGTCGTGACAATACAAGCGGGATTGCCATTCGCCAACGGCGGCGCGGATCGGTTACCATGGCCGCATCTTCCTTCCTACAGACCGCCGGATAGCCAAACAACGCCACCATGATCTCACTGAAAAAACGCACGCCGTGGTTCGGCTGGCTGCGCCGTTGGGCCAAAGGCATCAAGCGCGATATTTACGCGCTGTGGTTGGCCGCCCGTGATAAGCGCACCCCGTGGTACGCCAAACTGATCGCGCTGCTGGTGGCCGGCTATGCGATCTCGCCGATCGATCTGATCCCGGACTTCATTCCGGTGCTGGGCTATCTGGACGACGTGATTATCGTACCGTTGGGCATCATGCTGGCGGTGCGCCTGATCCCCAAGCCGCTGATGGCCGAGCTGCGCGAGAAGGCGCAAAAGCGCGTCGATAACCCCACCGGCCGCATGGCGGCGGTGATGATCATTTTACTCTGGCTGCTGTGTCTGGGATTGCTGGCCCGCTATCTGGACCAGCATTGGTAAGCCATTAACGCGCGGCGGCGGCCACGGCGGCGGTCAGGCGGCTGAGCTGTTCCGCTTCGATGATGTAAGGCGGCATCAGGTAAATCAGCTTGCCGAACGGCCGGATCCACACCCCGCGTTCGACGAACCCGCGCTGCAGCTCGGCGACGTCCACCGGTTCACGCATCTCCACCACCCCAATCGCGCCCAGCACCCGCACGTCCGCCACCTTCGGCAGCGCCGCGAGCGGCAGCAGCTCCTGCTTCAGCTGGGCTTCGATGGCGCTCACCTGCGCCTGCCAGCGATTTTCTGCCAGCAGCGCCAGGCTGGCGTCCGCCACCGCGCAGGCCAGCGGGTTGCCCATAAAGGTCGGCCCGTGCATAAAGCAGCCGGCCGCGCCGTTGCTGATGGTCTCCGCCACGTGGCGGGTGGTCAGGGTGGCGGACAGCGTCATGTAGCCGCCGGTCAGCGCCTTGCCCAGGCAGAGAATGTCCGGCACCACCTGCGCGTGCTCGCAGGCGAACAGCTTGCCGGTGCGGCCGAAGCCGGTGGCGATCTCGTCGGCGATCAGCAGCACCTGATGGCGATCGCACAGCTCGCGCACCCGCTTGAGGTAGCTTGGGTGGTAGATGCGCATGCCGCCGGCGCCTTGCACCACCGGTTCCAGGATCACCGCCGCCACTTCACCGGCGTGCTGCTCCAGCAGCGCGGCGAACGGCGCGATGTCCTCTTCACGCCATTCTTCGTCGAAGCGGCACTGCGGCGCGGTGGCGAACAGGTGCGGCGCCAGATAGCCCTGATAGAGGCTGTGCATCGAGTTGTCCGGATCGCAGACCGACATCGCGCCGAAGGTATCGCCGTGATAGCCGTGGCGCAGCGTCAGGATGCGCTGCCGCCGCTCGCCGCGCGCCTGCCAATACTGCAGCGCCATCTTCAGCGACACTTCCACCGCCACCGAACCGGAATCCGCCAGGAACACGCACTGCAGCGCTTCCGGCGTCATCTCCACCAGCCGACGGCACAGCGAGATGGCGGACGGATGGGTAATACCGCCGAACATCACGTGCGACATCTTCTCCAACTGCTGGCTGGCGGCCTGATTCAGGCGAGGATGGTTGTAACCGTGGATCGCCGCCCACCAGGAGGACATGCCGTCCACCAGACGCCGGCCGTCCGCCAGCTGCAGCTCGACGCCGCTGGCCGACTCGATCGGGTAACAGGGTAACGGGCGGCTCATGGAGGTGTAGGGGTGCCAGATATGACGTTGGTCAAACGCCAGGTCGGAAGCGGTGACAGACATACTTGTAAACCAAATTGAATTAAGATTGGTTGACAGTATATCCACAATATTTAAACTGGCGACACTTTTTCGTTTTGGAGACGCCATGATGGCCGATCGCATTCACTGGACAGTAGGGCAAGCCCAGGCCCTGTTTGATAAACCGCTGCTTGAACTGCTGTTCGAAGCGCAAACCGTACACCGCCAACACTTTGACCCGCGTCAGGTGCAGGTCAGCACGCTGCTGTCGATCAAAACCGGCGCTTGCCCGGAAGACTGCAAATACTGCCCGCAGAGTTCGCGCTACAAGACTGGCCTGGAGGCGGAGCGGCTGATGCAGGTCGAGCAGGTGCTGGAATCGGCGCGCAAGGCCAAGGCGAACGGATCGACCCGTTTTTGCATGGGCGCGGCGTGGAAGAACCCGCACGAGCGCGATATGCCTTATCTGCAGCAGATGGTGCAGGGCGTGAAAGCGATGGGCATGGAAACCTGCATGACGCTGGGCACGCTGGACGGCACTCAGGCCGAGCGCCTGGCGGAGGCCGGACTGGATTACTACAACCATAACCTCGACACCTCGCCGGAGTTCTACGGCAGCATCATCACCACCCGCAGCTACCAGGAACGCTTGGATACGCTCGACAAAGTGCGCGACGCCGGCATCAAAGTATGCTCCGGCGGCATCGTCGGGCTGGGTGAAACGGTGCGTGACCGCGCCGGGCTGCTGGTGCAGCTGGCCAATCTGCCGAAGCCGCCGGAGAGCGTGCCGATCAACATGTTGGTGAAGGTGAAAGGGACGCCGCTGGCGGATAACGACGACGTCGATCCGTTCGATTTCATCCGCACCATCGCGGTGGCGCGCATCATGATGCCGTCTTCTTATGTCCGCCTTTCCGCCGGCCGTGAACAGATGAACGAACAGACGCAGGCGATGTGCTTTATGGCCGGCGCCAACTCGATCTTCTACGGCTGCAAGCTGCTGACCACGCCGAACCCTGAAGAAGACAAAGACCTGCAGCTGTTCCGCAAGCTGGGGCTGAACCCGCAGCAGACCGCCACCGAACACGGCGACAACCAGCAACAGCAGGCGCTGGCTAAGCAACTGCTGACCGCCGATACCGCCGAGTTTTACAACGCGGCGCTGTGATGAGCTGGCCACAACGTATCGAGCAGGCGCTGGCAGAGCGGCGCCTCAACGCCGCCTACCGTCGGCGACAGACCACCGAGGGCGGCAACGGCCGCCAGATTCGGCTCGGCGATCGTCTCTACCTGAACTTCTCCGGCAACGACTACCTGGGGCTGAGCCAGGATGCGCGGGTGATCGCCGCCTGGCAGCAGGGCGCGCAGCGCTACGGCGTCGGCAGCGGCGGTTCGGGCCACGTCACCGGCTTTAGCGCGGCGCATCAGGCGCTGGAGGAGCAACTGGCGGCGTGGCTCGGCTATCCGCGCGCGCCGCTGTTCATCTCCGGTTACGCCGCCAACCAGGCGGTGCTGGCGGCGTTGATGCAAAAGGGCGATCGCATTTTGGCCGATCGCCTCAGCCACGCCTCGCTGCTGGAGGCGGCGGCGCAGTCGCCGGCCGAGCTGCGCCGCTTCCAGCACAATCAGCCGCAGGCGCTGGCAGATCTGCTGGCCAAACCCTGCGACGGGCAGCGGCTGGCGGTGACCGAAGGAGTGTTCAGCATGGACGGCGACGGTGCGCCGTTGGCGGAACTACATCGCCTAACCCGCGCGGCGGGCGCCTGGCTGATGGTGGACGATGCCCACGGCGTCGGCGTGCGCGGCGAGCAAGGCCGCGGCAGCTGCTGGCAGCAGGGCGTGCGCCCTGAACTGCTGGTGGCGACCTTCGGCAAGGCGTTCGGCGTCAGCGGCGCGGCGGTGCTGTGTGATGAGCCGACCGCCGAGTATCTGCTGCAGTTCGCCCGTCATCTGATTTACAGCACCGCGATGCCGCCGGCGCAGGCCTGCGCGCTGCAGGCGGCGCTGGCCTGCATTCGAGAGGGCGATGAACTGCGCGCCCGGCTGCAGGACAACATCCGCCGTTTCCGCCAGGGCGCTGCGCCGCTGGCGCTGACCCTGACGGACTCCGACACCGCCATCCAGCCGCTGCTGGTGGGTGACAATCAACGCGCGCTCGATCTGGCGACCCGCCTGCGCGAGCGCGGGCTGTGGGTGAGCGCCATCCGCCCGCCGACGGTGCCGCCGGGCGGCGCGCGGCTGCGCATCACCCTGACGGCGGCGCATCAGCCGCAGGATATCGATCGCCTGCTGGAGGTATTGCATGACGTCAGCCAATGACTGGGTGAACAAACAGGCGGTCGCTTCGGCCTTCAGCCGCGCCGCCGGCAGCTACGACGCCGCCGCCGCGCTGCAGCGTGACGTTGGCGAGCGCTTACTGGGGATGGGGAGTGCCCATCCGGGTGAACGGCTGCTGGATGCCGGCTGCGGCACCGGCTATTTCAGCCGCCTGTGGCGCGAGCGCGGCAAGCAGGTGACCGCGCTCGATCTGGCGCCGGGCATGCTGGATGTCGCCCGTCAACGGCAGGCGGCGCACCATTATTTGCTGGGCGATATCGAACAGGTGCCGCTGCCCGACGCGGCGATGGACATCTGTTTCAGCAGCCTGGTGGTGCAGTGGTGCAGCGATCTGCCCGCCGCGCTGGCGGAGCTGTACCGCGTGACCCGCCCCGGCGGCGCGATCCTGTTTTCCACGCTGGCGGCGGGATCGCTGCAGGAACTGGGGGATGCCTGGCAACAGGTGGACGGCGAGCGCCACGTGAACGCCTTTCTGCCGCTGGCGCAGATCCGCGCCGCCTGTGCTGGCTATCGACACGAGCTGGTCACGGAGTTGCGCACTCTGAACTACCCGGACGTGATGACGCTGATGCGTTCGCTCAAGGGCATCGGGGCCACGCATCTGCATCAGGGGCGCGAGGGCGGCCTGATGTCGCGCGGCCGTCTCGCCGCGCTGCAGGCGGCTTACCCGTGCCGGCGGGGGCAGTTCCCGCTCAGCTATCATCTGGCTTATGGAGTGATTTATCGTGATTAAACGTTGGTTCGTAACCGGCACCGACACCGAAGTGGGGAAAACCGTCGCCAGCAGCGCCTTGCTGCAGGCCGCCAACCGGGCGGGCTACCGCAGCGCCGGGTATAAGCCGGTGGCTTCCGGCAGCGAGATGACCGCCGAGGGACTGCGCAACGGCGACGCGCTGGCGCTGCAGGCCAACAGCGGCGTGGCGCTCAGCTACGATGAAGTGAACCCTTACGTTTTTGCCGAACCCACCTCGCCGCATATCGTCAGCGCCGATGAAGGCCGGCCGATCGACGCGGCGCGGCTGTCCGACGGCCTGCGCCGGCTGGAGCAGAGCGCCGACTGGGTGCTGGTCGAGGGCGCGGGCGGGTGGTTTACCCCGCTGTCGGCGGAGTACACCTTTGCCGACTGGGTGCAGCAGGAGCAACTGCCGGTGATCCTGGTGGTGGGCATCAAACTAGGCTGCATCAACCACGCGGTGCTGACGGCGCAGGCGGTGCAGCAGGCCGGGCTGACGCTGGCCGGTTGGATCGCCAACGACGTGGCGCCGCCGGGGCGGCGGCATCAGGAATACCTGGCCACGCTGCGCCGCATGCTGCCGGCGCCGCTGCTGGGCGAAATCCCGCACCTGCCGCAGGCTGAGCGGGCGCCGCTGGGGCAGTATCTGGATATCAGCCTGCTATAAACGCTCAATGAGGGGGGGGGGCTTCTCTCCCTCATCCTTCTTCTTGCCCTGCCAACCCGGCGCCGATCAGCGCCTCATCCAGCTGCGCCAGCGCACCGTGCGCCACCGTGCGCCCGCTATCCAACAGGCAGAAGCGGTCCGCCACCCGGCGCACGAACGGCAGCTGATGCTCCACCAATAAAATGGTCATGCCCAGTTCGCGGTTAAGCCGGCGGATCACGTTGCCGATGTCGGCGGCGATCGAGGGCGGTACGCCCGCCGTCGGTTCGTCGAGGATCAGCAGCGCCGGCTCCTGGGCCAGCGCCCGACCAATCGCCAGCTGGCGTTGGGCGCCCACGCACAGATCGCCGGCGCGGCGCGCGCGCATCTGGCGCAAATGGGGGAACAGGCTGTAGATCAGCGGCGGAATGCGGCGAGGGGCGCCGCACCCGGCCATTTGCGCCACCTGCAGATTCTCCTCCACGCTCAACTGCGAGAAGAGCTGCCGCCCCTGGGGCACGTGGCTGATGCCCAGCGCGGCGCGGCGCTCCATCGGCTGCAGCAGCAGATTTTGCGGCGGCTGATCCGCCGGCTGCCAGGTCATGCTGCCGCTCACCACCGGCACATGCCCCATGATGCAGTTGACCAGCGTGGTCTTGCCCACGCCGTTGCGCCCGAGCAGCACGGTGCACTGGCCGCGCGGCAGCTCCAGGTTGATGTCCCACAGGGTGTGGTTCTGCCCGTAAAATTGATTGACCGATCTCAGGCTCAGCATTTGGCATTCTCCTCATAGACGCTCGTTTCACTCGTTGGCGGGGGCTGCAAAGGCCACATGAGCGGCGAATTTCCCGAGTGTGGCAATGTCTGGAACAAAATGCCGTCCGTCCGAGGAGCCAGAGCCAGGTCTGCGGTGGACGGAATGACAGTCAATATGTCGTTAAAAACGACGCTTGTGACGACTTGGTGTCGTTCTTGCGTTTTTACGGGCGATAACGCCGCGGCGGTGAAACTTCGCGGCCGGCAGCGCATCATGCTGCCGCACCGCATTTATACGCAGGAAGATAAAGCAACTCCCAGGCCAATTTTTGCCGCCGGGTGAAAACGGGGGATTGTTATCGCCTTGTTAACCGCACGTCAGGCCTGACGCGCGCTGCCGTGACGGCCTGAAAATACGCGGGCAAGTTAACCCGGACGTTTTTTGCACTCTTGTGGTGCTGTTCGGTGTGGGCATGGTGCAAGGCATTGCGCCGCCGTCAAGAGCGATCCGCGTGAAAGGAGCCAATGCGATTTTGGCAATGGGGATTTTTAGTATTAATCGGCATAAACAAAGCGATATTTTTATGAAAAAATAACTAAAAAAGGCATTTTGGCCAGTGTAAAGGGCGAAAAGCTTTCTTTCTGTAACTCCCGCCCCGGGCGGGGCGGTGAGAGTTATCCACTATTCCTGTGGATAACCTTGTGTATTAGATTTAGAAAAACGCTGTAAAGCGAGAGCGGACGCGGGTTCTGTTCGCTTTGCCCGCATTCTCGTCTTTTTATTAAAGTAATTAATTATCAATAATTTAATTAAAATCAAGACGCGAGGGTATTGATCAGGTCTCTATGTATGATTTTTCGACGCGGTGCTATCAATAAGTTAATTTGCGGCAAGTTCTGGGGATAAATCTGTTATTGACAATAAAAATGTCACCGGACTGTAACGCCACGGTGCAACGGCGTTGCCGCGGCATCGGGCGCAGCGACGAATCCGCTTGAAGCTGGTTTTATATCCAGTATCATGGGCACTGGCGCAAATCGCCGACACTTTCCATAATTAGGGGCCATGCCCGGCGCAGAGTCGGCTGGCCGCCTGAGCGCGCGCATCTCCACAGGGTAGCCGAGCAATGAGTAAACTTTTCAAACTGCATTCTGATTTCAAACCGGCCGGCGATCAGCCGGAAGCCATCCGCAAGCTGGAAGAGGGGCTGGAAGACGGCCTGGCGCACCAGACGCTGCTGGGGGTCACCGGTTCGGGCAAGACATTCACCATCGCCAACGTGATAGCCGATCTGAATCGGCCGACCATGGTGCTGGCGCCGAACAAGACGCTGGCGGCGCAGCTGTACGGCGAGATGAAAGAGTTTTTCCCGGAGAATGCGGTGGAATACTTCGTCTCCTACTACGACTACTACCAGCCGGAAGCCTACGTGCCCAGCTCCGACACCTTCATTGAAAAAGATGCTTCGGTGAACGAGCACATCGAGCAGATGCGCCTTTCCGCCACCAAGGCGCTGCTGGAGCGGCGCGACGTGGTGGTGGTGGCGTCGGTGTCGGCGATCTACGGCCTGGGCGATCCGGATCTTTACCTGAAGATGATGCTGCACCTGACCCAGGGGATGATCATCGATCAGCGATCCATTTTGCGCCGGCTGGCGGAGCTGCAATATTCCCGCAACGACCAGGCCTTCCAGCGCGCTACCTTCCGTGTGCGCGGCGAGGTGATCGACATTTACCCGGCGGAGTCGGACGAGCTGGCGCTGCGCGTCGAGCTGTTCGACGAAGAAGTGGAGCGGCTGTCGCTGTTCGATCCGCTGACCGGGCAGATCGAGCAGGTGGTGCCGCGCTTTACCATCTACCCGAAATCGCACTACGTGACGCCGCGCGAGCGGATCATGCAGGCGATGGAAGAGATCAAGGTCGATCTGGCGGACCGCCGCAAGGTGCTGCTGGCCAACAACAAGCTGCTGGAAGAGCAGCGCCTGACGCAGCGCACCCAGTTCGATCTGGAGATGATGAACGAGCTGGGCTACTGCTCGGGCATCGAAAACTACTCGCGCTACCTGTCCGGGCGCGCCGAGGGCGAGCCGCCGCCGACGCTGTTCGACTACCTGCCGGCGGACGGCCTGCTGGTGGTCGACGAATCCCACGTCACCATTCCGCAGATCGGCGCGATGTTCAAGGGCGACCGCGCGCGCAAGGAAACGCTGGTGGAGTACGGCTTCCGCCTGCCGTCGGCGCTGGACAACCGCCCGCTGCGCTTCGAGGAGTTCGAGGCGCTGGCGCCGCAGACCATCTATGTCTCCGCGACGCCGGGCAAATACGAGCTGGAGAAATCCGGCGGCGATCTGATCGATCAGGTGGTGCGGCCGACCGGGCTGCTGGATCCGATCGTGGAGGTGCGGCCGGTCGCCACCCAGGTGGACGATCTGCTCTCCGAGATCCGCAAGCGCGCGGCGATCAACGAGCGCGTGCTGGTGACCACCCTGACCAAACGCATGGCGGAAGACCTGACCGAATACCTGGAAGAGCATGGCGAGCGCGTACGCTACCTGCACTCGGATATCGATACCGTGGAACGGGTCGAAATCATCCGTGACCTGCGTCTGGGCGAGTTCGACGTGCTGGTGGGCATCAACCTGCTGCGTGAGGGGCTCGACATGCCTGAGGTGTCGCTGGTGGCGATTCTGGACGCCGACAAGGAAGGTTTCCTGCGTTCCGAGCGTTCGCTGATCCAGACCATCGGCCGCGCGGCGCGTAACCTGAACGGCAAGGCGATCCTTTATGGCGATCGCATCACCGATTCGATGGCCAAGGCGATCGGTGAAACCGAGCGGCGCCGCGCCAAGCAGCAGGCCTACAACGAAGCCAACGGCATCGTGCCGCAGGGGCTGAACAAGAAGATCGGCGACATTCTGCAGATCGGCCAGCCGGTCAACCGCGCCAAGAGCAAAGGCAAGGGCAAGGCGGCGGACGGCGGCGCTTCGCTGCAGAACCTTACGCCGAAAGCGCTGGATCAGAAAATCCGCGATCTGGAAGCGCAGATGTACACCCACGCGCAAAACCTGGAGTTCGAGCAGGCGGCTGCGCTGCGCGACCAGATCCACCAGCTGCGCGAGCAGTTTATTGCGATTTCCTGACCGTTGGATGGCGCCCGCGTAGCGGGCGTCGAAATTCCTTGTCGGCCGCGTCAAAGCTGTTAAGGTGTGCGGCCCGATTTGACCACGAAGAGTACCGAACATGAGCCAACACCAGTCCAAAGATCCGCTGCACGGCGTGACGCTGGAGCAACTGCTGAATAAGCTGGTGGATCACTACGGTTGGTCCGAGCTGGGCGCACGCATTCGCATCAACTGCTTCCGCAGCGATCCGAGCATCAAGTCCAGCCTGAAGTTTTTGCGTCGCACGCCCTGGGCGCGCAAAGAGGTGGAAGATCTGTATATCGATATGGTCAGCCATCCCGCCCCAGCCAGCGATAATCCCTGGCTGCGCGGGCGAGACGGTTAAATTCGGTCAGCGGCGGGCGGCCAGTTCCACCAGCGCTTGATCCAGCGCCTGGCGCAGCAGCTGGCGATCGTGGCGATAAGGGATGTCGCTCGCTTCCAGCGGTTGCTGAATCACCACCCGATCCTGCACTTCACTGGCGTCCACCGCCGGGCCGACGATCAGCGCATCGATCATCCGGCGGCCGATCTTCTCTTCCATCAGCGTCAGCTTATCCTTTAACGACAGCGCCGCGGCGGCCACGCTTAGCTCACGGCCGAGGTTGCCGATATAGATCATGCTGGCGCTGCTGCGGCGCAGCGCCTGGGTGAGATCGTCGAGCAGCAGCAGCGGCATCAGGCTGGTGAGAAAACTACCCGGCCCAATCAGGATCACGTCGGCCTGCGCGATGGCGTCCAGCGCTTCGCGCGTGGCGTTGACCGGGGGAGACAGCATCAGCTCCTGCGGCATATGGGCCAGCTGATCGACATTCACTTCACCGTAAACGTGATTGCCTTCGTGATCGTGCGCCATCAAATCCACCGGCTGTTCCGACATCGGGATCAGCGCCGCGTCCACCTTCAGCAGGCTGCGCACCAGGTTGATCGCTTCCAGAGGGCGCACGCTCAGGTGATCTAGCGCTTTCAGCATCAGGTTGCCGAGGTTGTGGCCGGCCAGTTCGCCGTTGCCGCTGAAGCGGTATTCGAACATCGCCGAGGCGACGCTCGGTTCGGTGATCAGCTGGTTGAGACAGTTACGGGTATCGCCCCAGGCAATGCCGCCTTCCGAACGGCGGATGCGGCCGGTGGAACCGCCGTTGTCGGTGGTGGTGACGATGCCGGTCAGGCGGGAGCCTAAGGACGACAGGGCCGACATCACACGGCCCAGGCCGTGTCCGCCGCCTAACGCCACCACGCGGTCGAGATCGGCCAGGGTACGATTACGCATAAATTTCCTTACAAAGGGGCTGAACTGCCCGCATAAGGTAACGGATCCGGCATAAAAACGCGATAAGAGTGTCATTTGCGTGATTCCGGTCAATTCGTCCGCGCAAGTGATGTTTATCATGGTTTACCAGAATACGCGGCGTCTAAAAACGCTGTATAGACAATTATATAGCGAATTTACGCGTTGGCTATCGTTGCCGATTAGCGCTAGAATTCTGCTGAAAACCACGGTTTCATTCCGGCTACTCAAGGTAGCGGGAAGAGAAATCAAACTCCTAGCCCCTGCGCCTACGTTGTTCATCCGGAACGATATGGCGCCTGGGCCGTGGCGAAGTCAGCCACCAGGGTGCAGAGGGGAAACGCTCGCATCTCCCGACTTTGGAAAGGTGTTATGGTGCCGCAACTCATTGATGCTTATGAGCGCAAGTTCTATTACCTGCGCTTGTCGATCACCGACGTGTGCAACTTTCGTTGCACCTATTGTCTGCCCGACGGCTACAAGCCGAGCGGCAGCCCGAAAAGCTTCCTGTCGCTGGATGAAATCCGCCGCGTCAGCCGCGCGTTCGCCGAACTGGGCACCGAAAAGGTGCGCCTGACCGGCGGCGAGCCTTCGCTGCGCCGCGATTTTACCGAGATCATCGCCGCCGTGCGGGAAAACCCGGCCATCCGTACCCTGGCGGTCACCACCAACGGCTACCGTCTGGCGCGCGACGTCGCCGCCTGGCGTGACGCCGGTCTGACGGCGATCAACGTCAGCATCGACAGCCTGGATCCCCGCCAGTTTCACGCCATTACCGGCCAGGACAAGTTCCGCCAGGTGATGGACGGCATCGACGCCGCCTTCAGCGCCGGTTTCAGCAAGGTCAAGGTCAACGCGGTGCTGATGCGCGACGTTAACCACCAGCAGCTCGGCGCCTTTCTCGCCTGGATCAAGGACCGGCCTATCCAGCTGCGCTTTATCGAACTGATGGAAACCGGCGAGGGCGGCGAGCTGTTTCGCAAACACCACGTTTCCGGCGAAGTGATTCGCCTGCAGTTGGAGCAGCAGGGCTGGCAGCGCCAGGCACGCGGCCGCAGCGACGGCCCGGCGCAGGTGTTCAGCCACCCGGATTACCAGGGCGAGGTGGGGCTTATCATGCCGTATGAAAAAGACTTCTGCGCCAGCTGTAACCGGCTGCGCGTCTCTTCCATCGGCAATCTGCACCTGTGCCTGTTCGGCGAGCAGGGGGTGCCCCTGCGCGATTTGCTGGCGGACGACGGCCAGCTCGACGCGCTGAAGGCGCGCATCCAGAGCGGGCTGCTGAGCAAAAAGCAGACCCATTTCCTGCATCAGGGCAACAGCGGGATCACCCAGAACCTGTCGTTTATCGGCGGCTGATACCCACATATTTCAAGCCGCAGCGTTGTTGGCTGCGTGCGCTCACCCCAGTCACTTACCGGAGTAAGCTCCTGGGGATTTACGCACTGGCCGCCTGGCTGCAGCTTGAAATCTGTTGGGTATCTCAGAATAGGAGCCTATTGAACCATGAGCCATGCGAGCAGCGAGTTTATTGCGGCGCATATCGCCATCCTGACCGTCTCCGACAGCCGCGGCGCGGCGGAAGACACCTCCGGCCACTATCTGCAGGACGCGGCGCAGGAAGCCGGCCACCAGGTGGTGGATCGCGCCATCGTCAAAGATGACATTTACCAGATCCGCGCGCGGGTTTCCGCCTGGATCGCCGATGACAACGTGCAGGCGGTGTTGATCACCGGCGGCACCGGTTTTACCGCCCGCGACAACACGCCGGAAGCGCTGCTGCCGCTGTTCGACAGAGAGGTGGAAGGATTCGGCGAACTGTTCCGCATGGTGTCGTACGAAGAGATCGGCACCGCGACGATCCAGTCGCGCGCGCTGGCCGGCCTGGCCAACCGCACGGTGATCTTCGCCATGCCGGGCTCCACCCGCGCCTGCCGCACCGCCTGGGAGCGGATTATCGAAGAGCAGTTGGACGCGCGCCATCGCCCGTGCAACTTCCAGCCCCATTTGAAGAAGCCCTGAGTCATGACACAGCTAACCCACATTAACGCCGCCGGCGAAGCCCATATGGTCGACGTTTCCGCCAAGGCCGAAACGGTGCGTGAAGCGCGCGCCGAAGCCTTCGTCGAGATGCTGCCCGCCACGCTGGCGATGATCGTCGACGGCAGCCATCACAAGGGCGACGTGTTCGCCACGGCGCGCATCGCCGGCATTCAGGCGGCCAAACGCACCTGGGAGCTGATCCCGCTGTGCCACCCGCTGATGCTGAGCAAGGTCGAAGTGCAGCTGGAGGCGCAAACGCAGCACAGCCGGGTGCGCATCGAAACCTGCTGCCGGCTGACCGGCAAAACCGGCGTCGAGATGGAGGCGCTGACCGCCGCCTCGGTGGCGGCATTGACCATTTATGACATGTGCAAAGCGGTACAGAAAGACATGGTGATCGGCCCGGTGCGCCTGCTGGCGAAAAGCGGCGGCAAATCCGGCGATTTTAAGGTGAACGTATGATCGATATTCTTTTCTTCGCGCAGGTGCGCGAACTGGTGGGCACCGGCGGCCTGTCGATGCCGGCGGATTACCCGACCGTCGAGGCGTTGCGCCAGGCGCTGTGCGCGCGCGGCGATCGCTGGGCGCTGGCGCTGGAATCCGGCAAACTGTTGGCGGCGGTCAATCAGTCGCTGGTGGCGGCGGATCATCCGCTGCGCGCCGGCGATGAAGTGGCCTTCTTCCCGCCGGTCACCGGGGGGTAAGCATGGAAAATACCCGCATTCGCGTGGGCGAAGCGCCGTTCAACGTCGGCGACGAGTACCAGTGGCTGGCGCAGTGCGACGCCGATGGCGCGGTGGTGACCTTCACCGGCAAGGTGCGCAACCATAATCTGGGTGACGACGTCAGCGCGCTGACGCTGGAACACTATCCCGGCATGACCGAGAAGGCGCTGGCGGAGATCGTGGCCGAGGCGCGCAGCCGTTGGCCGCTGCAGCGGGTAACGGTGATCCACCGCGTCGGCGCGCTGTATCCCGGCGACGAGATCGTGTTCGTTGGCGTGACCGGCGCACACCGCAGCATGGCGTTCGCCGCCAGCGAGTTCATCATGGACTACCTGAAGACCCGCGCGCCGTTCTGGAAGCGCGAAGCCACCGGCCAGGGCGATCGTTGGGTGGACGCCCGCGACAGCGATCGCGAGGCCGCGCAGCGCTGGCACGACGCGGCTAAATAACGCGTCAACAGCGGAAACAAATCAAGACCTTTGCCGCTTTCGCCCGGCATATTCTGTGGTACGCTTATAGCAGGCGAAGCCCCGTTCGCGGGGCTTCGGAATCTTGTTTACAACGCAAAAGGTAACCGTCATGGACCGATATCCACGCTCTAATGGTTCAATCGTCGAACGTGCCAACAGCGGCATTCAGGCCTACATGGCGCAGGTTTACGGCTGGATGACCTGCGGTCTGCTGCTGACGGCGTTCGTTTCCTGGTATGCGGCCAACACGCCCGCGATCCTCAACTTCATCTTCTCCAGCCAGATCACCTTCTTCGGCCTGATCATCGCCCAGCTGGCGCTGGTGTTCGTGATCTCCGGCATGGTCAACCGCCTGAGCGGCGCGGTGGCCACTTCGCTGTTCATGCTGTACTCGGCGCTGACCGGGCTGACGCTGTCGAGCATCTTCATTGCCTACACCTACAGCTCGATCGCCAGCACCTTCGTGGTCACCGCCGGCATGTTCGGCGCCATGAGCCTGTATGGCTACACCACCAAGCGAGATCTGAGCGGCTTCGGCAGCATGCTGTTCATGGCGCTGATCGGCATCGTGCTGGCCTCGCTGGTGAACATCTGGCTGAAAAGCACCGCGCTGATGTGGGCGATCACCTACATCGGGGTGGTGGTGTTCGTCGGCCTGACCGCGTACGACACGCAAAAACTCAAGGCGATGGGCGAGCAGCTGAATGCCGATGATAAAGACAGCTTCCGCAAGTACGCCATCGTCGGCGCGCTGACGCTGTATCTCGACTTCATCAACCTGTTCCTGATGTTGCTGCGTATCTTCGGCAACCGTCGCTAAATCCGTGGCCTTTCAAGCAGCAGCTTGAAATCCATAGGACTTACCAGGCTCTGCATGTGACATGCAGAGCCTTTTTTATGCGATTTTGCGATGCTTAAGCTTTCGTTAAGCAAAAGGATTTTGCATGATGCCCGATACTTTCCGCTGTATCTTTATCGAAGGCAGTGCGGTCCTACCGGGTGGTTACCCCGATCGCTCCGTCAAAGTGCTTCTGGCCGGTGATGAACGTTTTCCCCTCGAACAATATTTCTCGCGACGGCATTGCTGGTACCGGTAGCCTGACCCCCAAAGACAATATCGTCACCGGCTCCCCCAACGTTTTCATCAACGGCAAACTCGAACAGCTTGGTGGCTGGCAACGATAGCGGCCCGAACTCTGTTCCAAGAGGAATTTCCAGATGGCCAATCGAAGGTTTAAGATCGGCATTAAAAGAAGTGCCCACACCGAGAGCGACAGTTTGGCCGGGGAAAAGGACTTTGCTCATCGTCTCAGTTCGATAGTTCTTCATTTGCAGGTCTAGCCAAATGGTACCGTTCATGCTCGCGAACTCAGTGTCAGGGAACTCGAACCGCTAGCGCGGGGCATTAGGCTCGTCATGTTTTGTTCCGACAACCACTTCAATAGTTGTCTGCGACGTAGCTTTGTAGCTACGCGAACCATCTGGGAATGTGCGTCGCGGCTCTATTCTCAGCAAGATTTCGCTTGCGCGGTGCGGAGGGCCTTCCAGGGAGTTGCAATTTCATCTGGGAGTGCAGGAGCTGCCTCCTCTAGCATCATATCTGCAAGCTTTATCATAATTTTTCCTTTCACGTTGTTGGGTTCTTGGTGGATTTAGTCGGATTTGGCGAATAAATCAGAGTTAATTGGCAAGACTGCATCCGTTTCACCCATTATGCGATCTACCTGCTGATCAGAGAGTAATTAGGGCAGGACAACGAAAGCCCCATCAGCTTGAAAATTGAACACACAACACCTTGTAATGTCTGGAGTAACAGGTTGAACACGCGTTTTATCAATCAGTACTGTCGTGATCGCCATATTGATGAAGTGGCTGACCATGCCCCCCAGTCTTTGTACTGGTAGTCCATGCAGCGATGGCGAGTTCATCAAGCCATAGAGTCAGGGAGTCGTGTTGCCTTGGCGTATTTTTTGTATGCGGGCCAGTTAGTGATTTTAAAATTCTACTTTGCCATGGTGACCTGGTGTTAAAACGAATGTGGTCTTCAGAACAGCCAATTATCTAATACACTCAATAGTTCGATTTTTTCAAAAAGTTGATTTGGATGATTTAGCACCTTTTTAATATTAGTACTACGAATCGCACCATGTCTAGGTTCCGAGACAGAAAATCTTCTGGCGCAACTGAGACGGAAATTGGCGTTGTTTTACTAATATTAATATTTATATCATTCGAATTTTTCAAGAAAAGAAGAGGGGGTAACATAAAACGGAACATCCAGAAGGCAACAGCCGATGAGATTATAATAAAATATTGTTAGAAACAGGTGGAGGTGCTGAGGAAATATTCGTCTAGGGCAAATCGCCCGATTCAATTTCAGGGGAGGTTCAAGAGTCAAATTTTTACGATTTTTTGGACACCAAATTTATTCCTTCGTGCAGTGCTATCTGATTTTTTTTGAAAGTTTTAATAATTTTTTTATATCAGTACATCGCTGTGTGCTATCTGAACCTGAGAGACTATGATGTTCAGATCGGTTAAGCGATAGCGATGGTCAAAGCGCTGATGTTGTCCGGCCAGTTAATGCTGATTTATTCAACAAAATCGACAAATATTGCGGTCACATCATTTTCCTAACCATGAGTTTTGAAAAAAAGGACATTCGATGTCTTGGTGAAACAGTGTGGCTCACTATGATTTAATAAATACATTTAACTATTATTAATTAAAGTTATAGATATACCTCCAAATAATGACATAAGTTAGCCTTATACATTGAGTTTAACAAAGTTAGAGGCGGCTCTCATTTTTTTAATTGCTAAATTTAATTTTTGAGTTGGAGTTGAAAATGAATTTATTTTGTGATTAATAATCGAGCAATGGCTTGAGACTACCAAGATAGTAAAAAAAGGATTTTTCAACTTAATTAGGAGAGTAAGATAATGTCAAATAATAACTTTACGAGTCTTGTTTCCGTTCTTCACGTAAGTGATTTCGACGAAGCTGTTGAATGGTACGCCAAATGGCTTGGGCGCAAGCCAGATGTTACACCTGATGAGGGAATCGCCGAATGGCAGCTGGTAGAAAATGCTTTGATTCAAGTTTCGGTTGCTCCTGATCCAAACCTTGCTGGTAAGTCATTTGTAGTTTGCTGTGTTCGTAATATCGAAGCACAGAGGGTGATTTGTCAAAACGCTGGTGTTACCGTTAGCGAAACACAGGATCTAGGATTTATAAAGCTTGCGCAGGTCAGCGATCCAGCCGGAAATACTGTGATGTTCGTCCAAGAAATGTAGAGCAGTCTTGATTAGAGAAGTGAATTCTTAAGGAGGAGATGTGTTTCAAAAATGGATGTTGGCGTTTGGAGCTCCAGAAGAGAATACGAAAATGAACGAGCGGAAATACTTGCTGCGGTTGACAGGGTTTTAGTTCGGGCCAACTGATCTTGGGCAGAAGTGTAGCCGGGTTCGAGGAAGAATTCGCTTCGTACCATGGCTCTCGTCATTGTATTGGCGTTGATAACGGCACGAACGCTTTAATGCTGTCTCTCAGAGCTGTCGGTATTTGTACTGGGGATGAAGTAATCACAGTAGCTAATACTGCAGCTCCAACAGTTGTTGTTATCAATTCAATTGGCACTCAGCCCGTACTCGTTGATATAGAGGGAAATGGCAGCTATCTCATTGATTTATCTAAGTTTGAGGAAGATATTAGACCAAAAACTGATCCTACCCATGTAATATGGACACAGCCCTAAGCGAGGTTCTGATTTTTGAACTGTTTCGGGCTGCTTTCGCACGAAGTCTCTGACGCCGTAGGCTTGCTGCGATGGTTTTGATGTTTTATTGCGGCAACTCATTCGCAAGACGCGGCGCTTTTTGCTGGGTAGGATCAGAATAATTAAATGAAGGCGATAAAAAGAATGGCCTAGGGATACCGGGATAGCGATTGCTTCTTTTTGAAAATCAAAGCAGCGTTTCCCGGTAAAGCGTTATGAACCTTTTTATGCGATCTTGCGGCGGAACAGCGCGTAGGCGGCGCTGCCGGTGGTGGCGGTGATCACCAGCAGCGGCCACAGGCTGTGCCAGATGATGCTGAAACTGGCGTCCTTCAGGTAGATCTGCTTGGTGATGTCGGTGAAGTGGCGTATCGGGTTAACCCAGGTCAGATCCTGCAGCCACACCGGCATATTCTCTACCGGCGAGACGTAACCCGAGAGCAGGATCGCCGGCATCATGAACACGAACACGCCGATGAACGCCTGCTGCTGAGTGGCGCACAGCGACGAGATCAGCAGGCCGAAACCGACCAGCGACAGCCCGTAGATCAGCATGGTGGCATAGAACAGCAGCAGCGATCCGGCGAACGGGATCTGATACAGGAAGATGCCGATCAGCAGCACGATGCTGGCCTGGAAGCTGGCGACGATCAGCGCCGGCACCGCCTTGCCGATAAAGATCTGCCAGGTGGTGAGCGGCGAGACCAGCAGCTGTTCCAGCGTGCCCTGTTCGCGTTCGCGCGCCACCGACAGCGAGGTGACGATCAGCACGCCGATGGTGGTGATCATGGCGATCAGCGACGGCACCACGAACCATTTGTAGTCCAGATTCGGGTTATACCAGTTGCGCACCACCAGCTCGCTGTTGTTGGGTTTAGCGCGGTTGCCGAGCAGCTCGTTCTGATATTCCTGCACGATCTGCTGCACGTAGTTGGCGGCGATCTGCGCGCTGTTGGAGTTGCGCCCGTCGAGCAGCAGCTGCAGCGGCGCGGTGTTGCCGGTGGCGATATCGCGCGAGAACTGCGCCGGGAAGCGGATCAGCAGCAGCGCCCGCTGGTTGTCGATGGTGGTCTTTATCTCCTGCGGGCTGCGCAGCAGCAGCACGTGTTGAAAGGCCTTGGCCTTGGCGAAGCGCTGGGTCAGCTCTACCGAGGCCTGGCCGCTGTCCTCGCTGTAGACCGCGATGGTGGCGTTGGTGACTTCCAGCGTCGCGGCGAACGGGAACAGCAGCACCTGCAGGATCACCGGCATGATTAAAATGGCGCGGGTTTGCGGATCGCGCAGCAGCGCCTGCATTTCCTTGATGATGAGCGTCAACAGACGATGAAACATCACTTTTCTCCTCAATCCAGCCGGCGCTGGGTTTTCCAGGCCGTCAGGCCGATGAACACCACCGCGGAAGCGATCAGGAACAGCAGATTGATCAGCAGCACGGTGCCGACGTTGCCCGCCAGGAACAGCGTTTGCAGCGTGCTGACGAAGTAGCGCGCCGGAATGATGTAGGTCACCGCGCGCACGATGGCCGGCATGCTGTCGATCTGGAAGATGAAGCCGGACAGCATGATCGACGGCAGGAAGGCGGCGTTCAGCGCCACCATCGCCGCATTGAACTGATTGCGGGTGAGGGTGGAGATCAGCAGGCCCATGCCGAGGGTGCTGGCGAGGAACAGGCTGCTGATCAGCAGCAGGATCAGCAGCGAGCCGCGATAGGGCACGCCGAGCACCCACACCGCCACCGCCATGCACAGCGCCATGGCGGCCATGCCGAGGAAGTAATAAGGGATCAGCTTGGAGAGCAGCAGCTCGCTGCGCGTCACCTGGGTGGACAGCAGGGCCTCCATGGTGCCGCGCTCCCATTCGCGGGCGATCACCAGCGAGGTGAGGATGGCGCCGATCACCGTCATGATGATGGTGATGGCGCCGGGAATGATGTAGTGCCGGCTGATGGCCGCCGGGTTGAACCAGTAGCGCATCTGCACGTCAATCAGCGGTTTGTCGCTGTTGCCCCGATCGGTGGCGCGCTGCTGCTGCCAAACTTGCCATACGCCCTGGGCGTAACCCTGCACGAAGTTGGCGGTGTTCGGCTCGCTGCCGTCGGTGATCACCTGGATCGGGGCGCTGTCGTGCGGGCGCGCCATGCGCTGGTCGAAATCCACCGGGATCACCACCAGGCCGCGGATCGTGCCGGCCTGCATCTGCTGGATCAGCCGTTGGCGGTTGTCGCTGATGGTCGGTTCGATATAGGGCGAGCCGGCGAAGGCGTGGGCCAGATCGCGCGCGTCTTCGCTCTGCTGCTCCATCAGAATGCCCAGATGCAGCTTGCTGGAGTCCAGGTTGATGCCGTAGCCGAAGATAAACAGCAGCATCAGCGGGATGACGAAGGCGATCAGGCCGCTGCTGGGATCGCGCAGTATCTGCCGCGTTTCCTTCAGGCACAGCGCGCGCAGCCGGCGCCAGGAGAAGCCGCCGTCGTCGATTGGGGTTCGGTTATCGCTCACCGTGATTTCTCCTCATCGTAGCCCTGCACCAGCTCGATAAACGCCTGCTCCATCGAGGGGTTGGGATTGTCGTCGCGCGCCACCTGCTGTTTGAGATCGTCCGGCGTGCCGGCGGCGATGATCTTGCCGCGGTACACCAGGCCGATGCGGTCGCAGTACTCCGCCTCGTCCATAAAGTGGGTGGTCACCATCACCGTGACGCCCTTGTCGACCATGCCGTTGATGTGCAACCAGAACTCGCGCCGCGTCAGCGGATCGACGCCGGAAGTCGGTTCGTCGAGGAACAGGATATCCGGTTCGTGCATCAGCGCGCAGGCCAGCGCCAGGCGCTGTTTGAAGCCGAGCGGCAGCGCGTCCGGCGTCTGATCGAGGATCGGCGCGAAGTTGAAGGCGCGGGACATCTCGTCGATTTTGTCGCGCTGCGCCTTGCCGCTCAGGCCGTAGACGCCGGAGAAGAACTTCAGGTTCTGCGCCACCGTCAGGTTGCCGTACAGCGAGAATTTTTGCGCCATGTAGCCGAGCCGCTGGCGCGCCTTGCCGGAGCTGGTCTTCAGATCCATCCCCAGCACCAACGCCTTGCCGCTGGAGGGGATCAGCAGGCCGCACATCATTTTGAAGGTGGTGGACTTGCCGGCGCCGTTCGGCCCGAGCAGGCCGAAAATTTCGCCGCGCCGCACCTGGAAATCAACGTGATCGGTAGCGGCGAAGTCGCCGAATTTTTTGGTCAGCTGCACCGCTTCGATCACCGTTTCACCGCTTGCGCCGTTGACGGTCGGCATGATCTCCGCCAGCGCCGAGCGGTGGTTGGGGCCGCCGCCGAGCAGATCGATAAACGCATCCTCGAAGCGGGGATCCGCTTCGTCCAGTTCGACGTCCGGCAGATCCAGCGCCTGCAGCAGCTGCCGGTGATCTTCGCCTTCTTTCAGGATCAGGCGCAGATACTTGCCCTGGATCACCCCGTCGGTGACCGCCGGCAGGCAGATCGCCCGCTGCAGCAAGGATCGATGGCTGCCGGGGGGCGCGGCGATCAACACCGTGCGCCCGGCCATACGGCGGGTCAGCGCCTGCGGCGCGCCGCTGAACAGCAGCTCGCCCTCGTTGAGCAGCAGCACTTCGCGGCACTGCTCGGCTTCGTCGAGATAAGACGTGCTCCACAGGATCAACATGCCGTCGTTGGCCAGCTCGTGCACCATGCGCCACAGCTCGCGGCGCGAGATCGGATCGACGCCGACGCCCGGCTCATCCAGCAACAGCACCTGAGGTTCGCCCAGCAGCGTGCAGGCCAGGCCCAGCTTTTGCTTCATGCCGCCGGACAGCTTGCCCGCCAGGCGCTCGGTGAAGCGGGTCAGATCGGTGAATTTCAACAGCCGCTCGAAGGTCTGGCGGCGAAGATCGCCGGTGACGCCGCGCAGATCGGCGTACAGCGTCAGGTTCTCCATCACCGTCAGATCCTCATTCAGCCCGAACTTCTGCGGCATGTAACCGAGGATCGCGTGCAGTTGACGATCCTGCGCGATCGGATCCAGCCCGGCGACCCGCAGTTTGCCGCTGCTGGGCTGCAGCAGCCCGGCCAGCATGCGCAGCAGGGTGGTTTTGCCGGCGCCGTCCGGGCCGACCAGCCCGATCACCGCGCCGCTGCGCAGGGTGGTGGTCAGGCTGGCGACCGCCGGTTTCTCAAGCGACGGGAAGCGCTTCTCCAGCCCTTCCAGCTCAATGGTGTGCGCCTGTTCCATGGCCGGCCTCAGGGTTTGGCGAAGCGCAGGGTGACCGGCATGCCCTGGCGCAGCGCGTCGTCGGCGTCGGTGACGATCACCCGCAGGCGGTACACCAGATCGGTACGCAGATCCGGCGTTTCAACGCTTTTCGGCGTGAATTCGGCGGTCGGCGAGACGAAGCCGATCTTGCCGTGATAAGGCTTGCCGGGGCGGCCGTCGGTGTAGATCTCCAGTTCGGTGCCGGGCACCGCTTGGCTCAGGCTGGTTTCGTTGACGTAGGCACGCACCCACACCGGCCGGGTCAGCGACAGGGTGAAGACCGTGCCGCCGGCGCCGAGCATGGTGCCCGGCTCCACCGCGCGGGTCAGCACCGTGCCGGCGGAAGGGGAAACCAGCGTGGCGTCTTGCAGGTTCAACTGTGCCTGCGCCAGCGCCGCCTCGCTCTGCGCCACGTCGGCCTTGGCCTGTTCGATTTCTTGCGGGCGGTTGCCGCTGCGGTATTGCGACAGCTTGTCCTTCGCCGCCTGCAGGTTGGCCTGCGCCTGATTGCGGGCGGTGCGCGCATCCTCCAGCGCGTCGGCGGAGGTAGCGTTTTTCGCCCACAGCCCCTGTTGGCGTTTCAGGAAGCTGTCGGCGTAGGCGAAGGCGGACTGGCGCTGCGCCATTTCCGACCGTACCTGGGCGATCTCTTCGGCGCGGTAACCGGCCTGCAGCAACGACAGCTTGGCGCGCGCGCTGCCGACGTTGGCTTCGGCCTGCTGCAGCGCGTTGCGGTAGGGGGCGTCGTCCAGCTTACCGAGCAGCTGGCCCGGCTGAACGGCATCGCCCTCATCCACCGTCAGCGACGCCAGGCGGCCGTCGACGCGAAAGCCGAGGTTCACCGTGCGGATGTCGACGTTGCCATACAGCGTCAGCGGCTTATCCTGCTGCTGTTGGTAATGCCATACCCCGTAAGCGGCGGCCGCGATCAGCAGAATTAACAACACGATCAAGGCACTGCGTTTTTTGTTCATAACACTCCCTGCCTGAATTTACGCGCCGTGACGTTGGCGCAGCCCAACAACCAGAATCTCGATATGCTCGCTCAGCACCGCCGCGATTTGCGCCGCTTCGCCCTCACCAATCTCTTGCCAGCCGGCCTGACGGCGGATGGTTTCGCGCGCCACGCGGAACGACAGCACCTCGCCGATCAGCGCATGGGTATGCAGCACGAGGCGGGGGGCGCGTTCGTCGATGCCGGTGGCGGCCGCCAGCAGGCGGCACAGCCGCTCGTGCATCGGCGCGATCACCTGGCTGTGGATCAGCGGGTAGGCGTCGGTCGGGGCGAGCTGTTCGCGCGACATGATTTTGCTCAGGTTCAGCGTGTGCGGCTGGGTCATCAGTTCGCTGAAGGCCAGCAGGCCACGCTGCAGCAAACGCAGCGCCGCGTCGGGTGAGCGCAGCGCGACGGGCTGTTGCCAGAAGCGATCGACCTCTTCGGCCAGCGGAGCGAACGCCTGCTGGATGAAATCGGCGAGCGACTGCGCCACGGCCAGGTACAGCCCCTCTTTAGAGCTGAAGTAATAGGTGATGGCGGCGATGTTCTGGCCGGCGCGCTGGGCGATATCGCGGGTGGTGGCGCCCTGCAGGCCATATTCGCCGAACAGGTCGGTCGCCGCGGCGAGCAGCTGCCGGCGCGCTTGCTCGCCGCGCGCCCGGCCGGCGGCCTGATGAGGTACGGAAGCTGGCATGGGTCACGCTCGAAGTTAATCAATCATATGATTAACTTTATGCCAGATTGTTTAAAACGCAACCGCTAATCACAATGCGTTATGTGATCGGCTTCAGACAATGCTGAATTTACGGCAGATTGTGCTCTCCACGCGTAAAAGTGCTTTTTATTGCGCGACTTCTGTTACAATCGCCGCCTGGTGCACTGCAGTTTGTGCCAATCCCTCGTGGTCATGCTTAATGCCCCGTCTGATCATCCTCCCAGGAAACTGCACCGAACACCGTTAGGTTAGGGGGGATCTGGAGTTTTTCTCTTTATGTCATTTGAAACCCTCGGCTTAAGTGCTGAAATTGTGCGCGCTGTTGAAGAACAGGGCTATCGCGAACCGACGCCAATTCAGCGTCAGGCTATTCCTGTCGTGCTGGAAGGTCGTGACCTGATGGCCAGCGCCCAGACCGGCACCGGTAAAACCGCCGGTTTTACCCTGCCGCTGTTGCAGCTGCTGAGCAAGCATGACCATCCGGTCAAGGGCCGTCGCCCGGTGCGCGCGCTGATCCTGACGCCAACCCGTGAGCTGGCGGCGCAGATCGGCGAAAACGTCGATGCCTACAGCAAACACCTGCGCCTGCGTTCGCTGGTGGTGTTTGGCGGCGTGAGCATCAACCCGCAGATGATGAAGCTGCGCGGCGGCGTCGATATCCTGGTGGCGACGCCGGGCCGTCTGCTGGATCTGGAACATCAGAACGCGGTTGATCTGTCCAAAATCGAAATTCTGGTGCTGGACGAAGCGGACCGCATGCTGGACATGGGCTTTATCCACGACATCCGCCGCGTGCTGGCCAAGCTGCCGGCCAAGCGTCAGAACCTGCTGTTCTCCGCCACCTTCTCCGACGACATCAAGGCGCTGGCCAACAAGCTGCTGCACAACCCGGCTTCGGTAGAAGTGGCGCGCCGCAACACCGCGTCCGAGCAGATCGAACAGAGCGTGCACTTCGTCGACAAGAAGCGTAAGCGGGAACTGCTGTCGCAGATGATCGGCGAAGGCGACTGGAAACAGGTGCTGGTGTTTACCCGCACCAAGCACGGCGCCAACCACCTGGCGGAGCAGCTGAACAAAGACGGCATCACCGCCGCGGCTATCCACGGCAACAAGAGCCAGGGCGCCCGTACCCGTGCGCTGGCGGACTTTAAAGACGGCCGCATCCGCGTGCTGGTGGCCACCGACATCGCGGCGCGCGGTCTGGATATCGACCAGCTGCCGCACGTGGTGAACTACGAGCTGCCTAACGTGCCGGAAGACTACGTGCACCGTATCGGCCGTACCGGCCGCGCGGAGCGCACCGGCGAAGCTATCTCGCTGGTGTGCGTGGACGAGCACAAGCTGCTGCGCGACATCGAGCGTCTGCTGAAGCGTGAAATTCCGCGCATCGCGCTGCCGGGCTACGAGCCGGATCCGACCATCAAGGCCGAGCCGATCATCAACGGCCGCCAGGGTGGCGGGCGCGGTGCGCCGCGCGGCAACGGCGGTGGCCAGCGTTCCGGTAACGGCGGCGGTCAGCGCAGCGGTAACGCGAACGGCGGCCAGCGTGAAAACCGTGGCAACGGCAACGGCAACGGTAACGCCCGCCCGCAGGGTGACGGCCAGCGCCGTTCCGGCGCGCCTTCGCGCCGCCCGCGCAATCGCAAACCGGCCGAATAAGCCTGATTGCTCTAAGAGTAAGCCGCCGATACGGGCGGCTTTTTTTTGCCTGGCGGAACGGCATTTTCGTACTAGGCTGGACGGTGGCTACCCCTAGATTCCAGGAGACGGAGATGAAATTGAAGTGCGCAATTCTCGATGATTACCAGCAGGTGGCGCTCAAGATGGCGGACTGGTCGGCGCTGGCCGAGCGGGTGGAGGTGTCCGCCATCAGCGCGCACTTTACCGATGAGGCGGAGCTGGCGGTGCATCTGCAGGAGTGCGACATTCTGGTCATCATGCGCGAGCGCACGCCGATGACCGCCTCGCTGCTGGCGCGGCTGCCGAAGCTGAAGCTGCTGATCACCTCCGGCATGCGCAACGCCGCTATCGATTTGGCCGCCGCCGCCGAGCGCGGCGTGGTGGTGTGCGGCACCAGCAGCGGGTCGGCGGCGCCGATGGAGCTGACCTGGGCGCTGCTGCTCGGGCTGGCGAAGCATATCGTGCCGGAAAGCGTCGGGCTGCAAAACAACGGCCCGTGGCAGCGGGATCTCGGCGTCACCCTGCAGGGGAAAACGCTGGGGCTGCTGGGGCTGGGCAAGATCGGCGGCCAGATGGCCCGGGTGGCGCAGGCGTTCGGCATGCGGGTGCTGGCCTGGAGCCAGAACCTGACGGCGGAAAGGGCGGCGCAGGAGGGGGCTGAACTGGCGCCGTCCAAACGGACGTTGTTCGAGCAGAGCGATTTTGTCTCTATCCACCTGGTGCTGAGCGATCGCAGCCGCGGGCTGGTGGGGCGTGACGAATTGACGGCGATGAAGCCCACCGCTTACCTGATCAACACCTCGCGTGCGGCGATCGTCGATCGGGCGGCGTTGGTGGACGTGCTGCAACAGCGGAAGATCGCCGGCGCCGGGCTGGATGTGTTCGAGACGGAGCCGCTGCCGGCCGACGATGCGTTTCGTCAGCTGCCCAACGTGCTGGCGACGCCGCATGTGGGCTACGTGGCGGACGACAACTACCGCGCCTACTTCACCGAGGCGGTCGAGGATATTGCGGCGTTCCTCGCCGGCCAACCGATCCGCCGGCTGGGCTGACGGCGCTTTTAATGCCCGCAGAGGCTTGTCTGGCGCGGGCATTCACCCGTATCATTGCGGGTCTTTTTTTAGCTGGGATTGGTCATGCGCGTATTATTGGCTCCGATGGAGGGCGTTCTCGATTCTTTGGTGCGTGAGTTGCTCACCGAGGTGAACGACTACGATCTGTGCATCACCGAATTTTTGCGCGTGGTCGATCAGCTGCTGCCGGCCAAGTCGTTCTACCGGCTGTGCCCGGAGCTGCGCCACGCCAGCCGCACGCCGTCGGGCACGCTGGTGCGCGTACAGCTGCTGGGGCAGCACCCGCAGTGGCTGGCGGAGAACGCCGCGCGCGCGGTGGAGCTGGGCTCTTACGGCGTCGATCTCAACTGCGGCTGCCCGTCCAAGCTGGTGAACGGCAGCGGCGGTGGGGCGACGCTGCTCAAAGATCCGGAATTGATCTACCAGGGCGCCAAAGCGATGCGCGCGGCGGTGCCGGCCCATCTGCCGGTCACTGTGAAGGTGCGTTTGGGTTGGGACTCCTCCAACCGCAGTTTTGAAATCGCCGATGCGGTGCAGCAGGCGGGCGCCAGCGAGCTGACGGTGCATGGCCGCACCAAAGAGGACGGCTACAAGGCGGATCGCATCAACTGGGCGGCGATCGGCGAGATCCGCCAACGGCTGAGCATTCCGGTGATCGCCAACGGCGAGATCTGGGATTACCGGAGCGCGCAGGATTGCCTGCAGACGACCGGCTGCGACGCCATCATGCTGGGGCGCGGCGCGCTCAACGTGCCGAACCTGAGCCGGGTGGTGAAGTACAACGAACCGCGTATGCCCTGGCCGCAGGTGGTTGAGCTGCTGCAAAAATACGTCCATCTGGAAAAGCAGGGCGACACCGGCCTGTATCACGTGGCGCGTATCAAACAGTGGCTGGGCTATTTGCGCAAGGAATATGACGAAGCCACCGAACTGTTCAGCGAAATACGCGCGCTGACGACGTCAGGGGATATTGCGCGCGTCATCTGCCGCAGCTAAAAATAAACCCGCACGCGGCGGGTTTATTTAAATCGGTATTATCAGGCGGCGTTGTCGAGACGGTTCAATTCTATCTCGATATCCTGAATGGTTTTTTCCAGTCCTTCCAGACAGGCACCCTGTTTATTCAACAGGTCGTTAATGGCTTCGGCGAATGCCTTATTTTTGCATTCCCCCTGATCGAAGGCCAGCCAGTGTGCGGAGAGCGTCTCGGTATTCGACTGCGCATAGTGGCGCATTTCCTTCAGCTGGGAAGCGACGTTGCGTAAATTATCCAGCTGCGCCTGTGCGTTTGCATTGTTGCTCATGAATTTCTCCTTGAGTTGGCCGTTAAATAATTTCGACTGCGGGATTAAGATTACCCTATCTAAATAAAAATATCACCCTTGTCGGCCCTGGTGGTTATTTTTGAGTGAATGCGGATGTATTTATTTTTCGATTGAACAAGGACTTGGGCGGAATTGTAAAAATAGATAAATACGGTTTTTGAGACGGTTATTTCCGGCCATTCCATGCGGAATGGCCGTTATTCTAACGCTTAAGAGTGATGCTTATTATGCCGCGTCCGCCAGCATAAACATGCCGTAGGGGTGAATTTCCAGATAATAATGTTCGCCGACGTTCGGCTGCAGGCGAGTGGCGTTAACCTGCAGCAAAATCTGCTGCCCATGCCACGCCACCGTCACCTCCTACTGCGGCCCCATGTAGGCGACATGCTGGATCACGCAGCGCTGGCTTTCCTCGCCGTGCTCGCTCAGCGTGATCGCTTCCGGCCGCACGCCCACCGTGCCGGCGCCTTCGGTGGCAAAGTGCGCGGGGCGCGGCAGGCGATAGCCGCTGATATCGACATAGTCCGCGCTGAAGCCGGCCGGGAACAGGTTGGCGTCCCCCATAAAGCTCGCCATAAAGCGCGACGCCGGCTGCCGATAGAGATCCTGCGGCGAGCCTATCTGCATGATATGCCCCTTGTTCATCACCAGCACGGTGTCTGAGACCGCGAAAGCCTCGCTCTGATCGTGGGTGACGTACAGCGAAGTGATATCAAACTGCTTTTGCAGCTCGCGGATCTTTTCGCGCATGCTGCGGCGCAGGTTGGCGTCGAGGTTGCTCAACGGCTCGTCGAACAGCAGCACTTTCGGCTTGAGGATCAGCGCGCGCGCCAGCGCCACGCGCTGCTGTTGGCCGCCGGAGATCTGATCGACATAGCGATCGTCGAACCCCGCCAGATCCACCATCGCCAGCGCTTCCTGCACGCGCGCTTTCACTTCGGCGCGCGGAATGCCGAGCATCTTCAGGCCATAGCCGACGTTTTCCCCCAGCGACATGTGCGGGAACAGGGCATAAGACTGGAACACCATGCAGATGTCACGCTGCTGGATGGAACGATGGGTGACGTCTTCGCCATCAATGAATATCTGCCCGTCGCTCGGTTTCTCCAGCCCGGCGACCAGGCGCAAAATGGTGGTCTTGCCGCAGCCGGAAGGGCCGAGCAGCGTCACCATCTGCCCCCTAGGGATGGTGAGTGCGATGTTATCGATCACCGTGTTGCTGCCGAACCGTTTGGAGACGTTGCGCAGTTCAACGAAATTTTTCTGGCTCATCATGGGCTCCATTACGCCTGGTTTTTGGCTTTTGAACGGGAGATGCGTGCCTCGCCGATCAGCCAGTCAAAGAGGAAAATAATCGCCAGCATCACCACGATCAGAATTGAACCGTAGGCGATCGCCACCCCGTATTCGCCGTCTTCCACGCGGTTGAGGATGTAGGCGGTGGCCACCCGGGTATCGGGGGTGACCAGGAAGACGATGGCGCTGACGGTGGTGATGGCGCGCACGAAGCTGTAGATCAGCGCCGACAGGATCGCCGGGCGCAGCAGCGGCAGCAGGATGTGCGTGATGGTGCGCAGCGAGCCGGCGCGCAGGCTGAGCGAGGCTTCGTCCAGCGATTTGTCTATCTGGCCCAGCCCGGCGATCCCGGCGCGAATGCCCACCGGCACGTTGCGCATCACCATCGAGATAATCACGATGGCGGCCGTCCCGGTGAGGTACACCGGCGCGCTGTTGAAGGCGAGAATGTAAGAGACGCCGGCCACGGTGCCCGGCACCGCAAAGCACAGCATGGTGGTGAACTCGATGGTCTTTTTGCCCTTGAACTGCTGGCGCACCACGATCCAGGCGATCAGCAGGCCGAAGGCGGCGGTGATCGGCGCGGCGATCCCGGCGTACAGCAGCGTGTCGAGCAGCGAAGGCCACGCGCCGTCGCTCATGCCCTGGCCGAACAGCTTGATGAAGTTATCCAGCGTCAGCGTGTAATCCACCCCCCAGTTGACGGTGAAGCTGCCGTAGAAAATGCTGCCGTAGAGCAGGGCGTTAAAGGCTATCCACACCGCCAGCAACGCGATCACGCCCCACACCAGCGTGACCGGCAGCGGCTGTACGTCACCGCGATAGGATTTGCCGGACACGGTGACGTAAGAGCGTTTGCCGATCCACAGGTACTGGATGCAGAACACCAGCAGCGAGAACAGCAGCAGGAAGGCGCCGAGGGTGCTGGCGGCCTGATAGTCGAGCTGCGAGCCGGTGATGTAGAAATAGATTTGCGTCGCCAGCACGTCGAAGTTGCCGCCGAGCACCAGCGGGTTACTGAAGTCGGCCAGCGATTGCACCACCACGATCAAAAACGCGTTGGCCAGCGCCGGTTTCAGCAGCGGCACGAACACGCCGTTAAAGGTTTGCCAGCGGCTGGCGCGCAGGGTGTAGGAGGCTTCTTCCAGCGAAGGATGAATGGTCTTGATCGCGCCGTCGAGGATCATGAACGCCATCGGCGTGAACGCCAGCACCTGCGCCAGCCAGATGCCGGTAAAGCCGTACAGCCAGTTGGTGTTGGTCAGGCCGAACCAGGCCACCATCCACTCGGTGACGTAGCCGGAGCGCCCCATCATCAGCGTGACGCCCAGGCCGACGACGAACGGCGGCGTGACGATGGGCAGGATGGAGAAGATGCGGCCGATAATGGCGCTGCGCCTGGCGATGCGGGTGGTGTAAATCGCCAGCACCAGGCCGAAGAAGGTGCAGCCGGCGCCCACCGCGATCGACAGGGCGATGGAGTTGAGGATCACCTGAACGATATGCGCCTGCGACAGCACGTTCATAAACGCCAGCGGCGCGAACGCACCCGTCTGGTCGGTGAACATCGGAATGAAAATCGCGATGCTCGGCCAGACGATGAAGACGCCGATCAGCGCCACGATGGTGACCAGCGCACCGATAACGAAACGGTCGCCACCCAGCCATTCGAGGCGGGTCAGCGCCAGCGTCATGATGGCGCCCAGCGCGGTCAATTGCACCAGGGTGGCGTAGCCTAAACCGCGCCCCGCCACCGTGGCGCTGACGACGATAAAGGCCATGCACAGCAGCGCCCAGCCGGCATCGAACGCGTGGCGCCGCCGCCGTTCACTGCCCGCCGGGGCGTAGGGGCGAAGCAGCAGCAGGCTCGGCAACAGGCACCATAGCCAGCTGACATTGCGGTGTGACCAGCCGTAGGCCGCGAGGATTTCATCGCCGGTGGACTCCAGCAGGCCGTAATCCAGGCTCCAGCTCGGCAGCAGGGCGAACGCCAGCCAGCCAAGCAAGACCCAAAGGAATATCGCATCTCGTTTTTCCACGAGATGGAGAGCATGTGTATGTGACATAAGTTTCCCGGATGTTCAGGCCGGGTAAGGCGTGAGGCTTACCCGGCAACAGGCGCAGAATGTGGGCTTATTTACCCATCTTGACTTCGCTGACCCATTTGTTGATCAGCGCCTTGCGGACCTCGGTCGAGCCGTATTTGTCCATGTCGTAGTTGATCAGCTTCAGATCGTCGAGCTTCAGCGAGTTCGGCGAGGTAGCGGCGGTGGTATTGGTCAGGATCTGATAGGACTTGCCTTTCTGCCATGCCAGTTCCTGCGCCTCTTTCGACAGCACCCAATCCACGAACAGCTTGGCGTTGTCGAGGTTGCGCGCGCCTTTGAGGATGCTGACGCCGCCGATTTCGTAGCCGGTGCCTTCACAAGGCGAGATCAGCTCAAGCGGCGCGCCCTGTTCCTTTTCGAGCGAGTAGTCATGCAGGAAACCGATGCCGATTGCCGTTTCGCCGCGGGCGGCGTTGCGCGCCGGGGCAATGCCGGATTTGGTGTACTGCGAGACGTTGGCGTTCAGCTGCTTGAGGTAATCGAACGCCTGATCGTCTCCCCACAGCTGGGCAAAGGTCGCCAGCGCGGTGTAGGCGGTGCCGGAGCTCTGCGGATCGGCGATTTGAATCTCGCCTTTGTATTCCGGCTTGGTCAGGTCTTTCCAGCACTTGGGCACCGGCAGGTTTTTCTCTTTCAGGCGCTGGGTATTGACGCCAAAGCCGAGAATGCCGACGTAGACCGCCGAGGAGTAGTTGCCTTTCAGCTTCGCCGGATCGCGGAATTGTGGCATCACCTGTTCGAGGTTCGGCGATTTGTACGGCTGCAGCAGCCCCATTTCACCGGCCTGGGATTGCGGATCGAGCGTGCCGCCGTACCAGACGTCCGCCTGCGGGTTTTTCTTCTCGGCGTCCACTTTCGCCAGCGTGCTGCCGGAGCCGTTGCGGATGAACGAGGTTTTCACGTCATATTTCTCGCCGAAGGCTTTGGTTTCCGCTTCGCACATTTCATTGGTGGCGCTGCAGTAGACCACCAGGCGGCCCTTGGCGTGCGCGGCGCCGCTCAGCGTGGCCAGCGCGATGCCGGAAGCTATCAGGGTAGTGACTAAGGTTTTTTTCATTGTTTTATCCTTCTCTCGGTAGAGGTGGTAACGCTCGCCATCAGCAGCGGCATCAGCAATAAACCCATAAGAACGGCGGCGATCGACAGCAAACTGAACATGCCTGACCAGCCGTAGCCTTCGATGATCTGCGACAGCGGCCAGCCCGCCAGCGCGGCCCCCAGGTAAGCGAACAGGCCGAGAAAACCGGTGATGGAGCCCGCTGCGCCTTTGTGCCCGCATTCCACGGCGGCGAGGCCAATCAGCATCTGTGGGCCGAAGACAAAAAAGCCCACCGTAAAGAAACAGCCCGCCAGCAGCGCGTAGTGATGCACCGGCGCCAGCCACAGCGCGGCGACGGAAACCATCAGCCCGAGCGTGAACAGCAAAATCATCGGCGCGCGCTGCCCGCCGAACAGCAAATCCGAGCCCCAGCCGGCGAACAGCGCGCCGAGCAGGCCGCCTACCTCGAACAGCATCACCGTGGCGTTGGCGCTGAGCAGGTTGACGCCGTGGCTTTCCGTCAGCCAGAGATTGCCCCAGTCGTTCAACGCGATGCGGATCAGATAGACCAGTACGTAAGAGACGCCGAGCAGCCAGATCATCGGGTTCTTCAGCATCGTGGTGCGCAACATCTGCCACAGCCCCATCGGCGGACTTTGCTGTTCCTGGCGCAGTTCCAGCGGATCGTGGCGCCACCGGCCGACCGACGGCAGGCCTTCTTCCTGCGGCGTGCCCGTCAGCCGCCGCGTGAGCCAGATGCCCAACACCATGCTGACGGCGCCCGGGATCAGCATCGCCGCCTGCCAGCCCCAGCGCTGGGCGGCGAAGGCGCTGATCAGCGGCACGATCGCGCCGCCGAGGTTGATCGACATATTCCAGCAGCCCCACCAGAAGCCGCGCTCGTTGCGCGAATACCAGTGGGTCAGCAGCCGCGCGCAGGGCGGCCAGCCCCAGCCCTGAAAGAAGCCGTTCAGCGCCCAGACCGCCAGCAGCAGCGTCAGCGATTCGCCGAAGGCGAACGCCACGTTCAGCAAGCCGGTGGCGAACAGGCCGATCCCCATAAACCTGCGCTGCCCGTGGCCGTCGTGCCACAGTCCGGCGGCGAATTTCGACAGGCCGTAGCTCAGGTAAAACAGCGAGCCGAGCAGGCCGATGTCCCCTTTATCCAGCCCCAAATCCGTTTGCAGCGCTGGCAGCACGTAGTTCACGCTTTTGCGCGTCAGGTAAAAGGCGGCGTACCCGATGACCATGTACAGCAGCAGTCGCGGGCGCAGCGCGCGGTAACGATGATCGATTTCAGATGCCGAGCGTGCCTGCATAGCCGCCTCCCTGGTGCTGACTATAAGAAGGTGAAAGGGAAAGGGGATGAGAGAAAGTCCGGAGTGGCTAAGACTTTTTCCTAGTTAGTCGATGGTTTGTTGCAAATTTGTGGGCAGGTTAACAATTACCCGCGTGCCGCAATGCGTTTCCAGCGTCAGCTCGCCGCCCAGCGCGCTGACCCGCTCGCGCATCCCCTGAATGCCGAGGCCGGGCGCCTTGTCCGCGCGGATGCCGACGCCGTTGTCCCGCACCTCGAGGTGCAAAAGCGCGCCCTGTTGATACAAGACGATGGCGACTTCGCTGGCTTCGGCATGTTTGCACACGTTGTTGAGCAGCTCTTGCAGCAGCCGGTAGAGGGTGAAGCGCACCGTTTCGCCGGCGGGCGTGTCTATGAGTCGGTAGTCGAAACGGCAGCGGATGCCCCGTTCGGCAAAGGCGAATTCGCTCAGCAGGTGGTGAAGCGCCTCTTTGAACGCCAGTTCGTCCAGCGCGGGCGGGCGAAGCTGGCGCAGCAGCTGGCGCGTGGAGTGATGAATGCGCCGGGCGAGCTCGCTTATCTGGTGCGCGGCGGCCTGGGTTTGCGCCGGATCGCGCGCCCGTTTGACCAGCTGCGACTGGATTTGAATCGCGGTGATGTTCTGGCCGATTTCATCGTGCAGCTCGCGCGCCAGATTTTTCCGCGTGTCTTCTTCGGTGTGGATCAGTTTTTCTGTCAGCGCCCGCCGCGCCGCCAGCTCTTCTTCCAGGCGACGCTGATAGTGGTGCAGGTTTTGCGCCAGGTGCTGCTGACGGCTGATGGCGATGCCCAAGCCGATGCCGAGCAGCGCCTGCGTCGCCAGAAAGATTTCCAGCTCGACCAGATTGCCGAACCCCACGCCGACCTGCCGGGCGAGGGTGATCATCATGCTGCCGAGCAGGCCGGACAGCACGCCGCCCTGCCAGCCGAACTTCCACGCCATCACCACGTTCGGCAGAAACACCACGATCAGCAGCAGGCGTTCGATTTCCGGCGACAGCACCATCTGCGTGCCGATGCCGATAACGAAAAACAGGCTGCACCAGATGATTAAGGACGCGCGCAGCGGCGGGTTGGGGGTGTCCAGCCCCAGCAGGTGGTAACGGTGCTGCTGGCGCAGAAATTCAAAGATCAGGTAGACGAACGGGGTCAGCAAGACGCCGCCGGTAAACGACGCCAGGCCAAGCAGCATCGCCGGGCTTGGCACAAACGGCGAAAGCAGGGCGGTGTTGAGCAGCGAGGCGGCGGTCACCGCAGCCAGCAGCAGCGTCAGCCGCTGCCAGTAGAGCGGAAAACGGTGCCAGAGTCGTTGCGCGACCGCGGCCGGAAGCAGGGTGATAAACGGCGCGGCCAGCAGGCCGTAGCCGCTCAGCAGGCGTTCGCCGTGCAGCCAGAACAGCAACAGCACCGGCGGAATTATCAGGGCGGGCCAATAGCGGCGCGCCAGCAGGATCAGCAGCGCGAGATAGACGCCGTGCGGCAGAAACAGCGCCGCCTGGTTGCCGTTGTGGGTCAGATAGAAGCCGAGCGTCCACAGCATCAGCCAGCCGCTGCCCCAGGCCAACAGGATAAACAGCGAGATAACCCAGGGCCGGAGTTTGGGCGACATCAATGCCCCGCCAGCAGCTGATGGTCGAGGGCGAAATGCACCAGCTCGATGGTGCTGTTGCACTGCAACTTGCCCAGGACGTTGGCGCGATGCACGTGCACCGTTTTATGGCTGAGCGCGAGCTTGAAAGCGATCTCCTTTACGCTGTCGCCTTTGACCAGCAGATCGAAGATTTCACGCTCGCGCGGGGTCAGCGCTTCCAGCGCCGTGGCCGGCTGCTCGCCGCCGCGCAGCGCTCGCAGCGCGTCGGCGCACAGGTAATGGCCGCCCATATCGACGGAACGCACCGCCTGCACCAGCTCTTCCGGCCCGCAGCGTTTGGTCAGATAGCCGCTGGCGCCGGCGTCCAGCGCGCTTTGCACGAAGGTGGGGGAGTCATAGATGCTGAGGATGATCGCACGGAACTGCGGCTTCTGCGCCCGCAGGCGCTTCAACAGGCTGAGGCCGTTTTCATCCGGCATGGCGATGTCCATCAACGCGACGCTGACGTCGTCGCGCAGCAATGCCGGCCAGGCCGCCGCCGCGCTGCTGTATTGCCCCACCACGTCGAGATCGTCCTCGAGGCTGAGCAATTGCGCAAAGCCGGAGCGCACCACCACATGGTCATCCACCAGTATCACACGGATCATTTTTCGCACTCTGTTGCCGAATCATGGCCCTATGATGCCTGCCGCCGCGGTGCTGGCAATCAGCCAAGCGCGGTTATGCAATCGGTGTAACAGAATCGTAATAAAAGGGCGCCGCCTGCGCCGTCAACGATCCAAATCGATGGCGAAATGCTGCCACAGCGCGGCGCGCCGCTCCTCTTCCGAATGCAGCGTCGTTTCGTGGCGCTGATGATCTTCGGTCACGATCAGCTTCATGTCGCTGAGGGTCACCCGGCCGTGGTTCGTCGGCCGTGAACACACCAGGCGCTGGGTGAAGTGCGACTGCGGCGAGGTGCTGTGGAAGCGGCACATCTCGTCGAACTCATGCAGCTCGCGCGGCTGAACGGTAAAGCGATACAGGGTTTTGGCATGCGAACGTTGGTCGCCGTTGCGGCGCTCCAGCAGGTAATAGTCGCCTTCCCGCTCCAGGTGGAAGGTGCCGCTGGCCTGCGGTTGCGGCTCGGCGGCGACGATCTTCAGCGGCGTCAGGAAGGAATCGCCGAAACCGACGTCCACCAGCCAGGCCTGGCTCGCCAGATCCACCCGCAGCGCCAGATGGTCGTAGGGCGGGCCGAAATGGCCGTCGCGCGCGCGGATCTCGCCGGAGATGAAGCTCACCTTGAAACCGATCTCCCGCAGCAGCAGGGCGAACAGCGCGTTCAGCTCATAACAGAAACCGCCGCGGTTGCGCTCGACCACCTTGCTGAACAGCGCCTCCGGCGCCAGCTGAATACCCTGATGATAAATAATGCTCAGGTTCTCGAACGGGACGCTCAGCATGTGGCGATGGTGCAGCTGTTGCAACGTGTGGAGGTCTGGGCGGGCGGCGCCGGTAAAGCCGATATGCTGCAGGTAGCGTTGGGTATCCACAGGGAGTCTCGCATGAGAAAAAGTAGGCATAAAATAGCGGGCTTTGCGGCTTTTGTGAGCGCATTACGTGCTGCGCTGTCGCTGCTGCCGCAAACTGTCACTGGCCGGCGCTAGCCTGTTCCCCTGAGTTCAATCTGGCAGGAGAACGGCTATGCAAGATTTCAAACATCGGGTGGCGCTGGTGACCGGCGCTTCCACCGGCATCGGCGAAGCGATCGCCGCCGAACTGTTTCGGCGCGGTGCCACGGTGGTGATGACCGGCCGCCACGCCGCGCCTCTCGCCGCCGCCGCCGCGCGGCTCGATCCCGAGGGCCGACGGGTGATGACGTTGCGGATGGACGTGCGTGAGGCGCCGTCGGTGCAGCAGGGTATTGAAGAGACGGTGCGGCGCTGCGGCGCGCTGCATCTGTTGGTCAACAACGCCGGGATCACCGGCCCGCATGAGGTGGACATCGATCGGTACGCGGTCGAAGATTGGCATGAGGTGATCGCCACCTGCCTGAGCGGCACGTTTTTCGGCATGAAGTACGGCCTGCCGGCGATCGTCGCCGGCGGCGGCGGGGCGGTGGTGAACCTCTCTTCCGCCAACGGCGTGGTGGGCATTGCCGGGATCGCGCCTTATACCGCCGCCAAGCATGGCGTGTTGGGCCTGACGCGCTCGGCGGCGCTGGAGTTCGCCACGCGCGGCGTGCGCATCAACGCCGTCGGGCCGGGCTATGTGGAGACGCCGGCGATGAGGGAACTGCCGGCGTCGGCGCGGGCGCAGATGGCCGCTTCGCACCCGATGGGGAGAATGGCGACGCGGGAAGAGGTGGCGAAAACGGTGGCTTTCCTGCTCTCGGACGACAGCAGTTTCACCACCGGCGCGTTTTACAGCATCGACGGCGGTTATACCGCGCGTTAATGGAAGACAGGCCCCTGACGGGGCCCGTTCGGTTACCAGGATTTACGCGGGTTGCGGGAGACGATGTCGATCTTTTGACACAACAGTTGGGTGATATCCACCGAGGTGGGCTGAGCGGCGCTGCCGGTAAAGTTTTTCAGCACGATGGCGATGCGGGCGTAATTGACATAGCCCTCAGGCAGCGGCAAATATTCCGACGAGTTAAGCGCAGTGATCCGATCCGAGGTCATCGTTGCCGAAGCGGCCGGCGTTACCGTGCCGGTGCGCCCCCACTGGCAAGCTTTTTCCAGTAGGGTAGTGACGCCGGCATCGCCGTTCAGGACATACTTGCCTTGGTAAGTGCCGATGGTGACATCAAGGCTGTTCTGGCCTTTCAGGTTTGCCAGCGTGGCGCGCCACAGCACCAGATCGTTTTTCTCGATTGGGAAGTAGATCTCGACGCGTTTGTCCGTCGTTGTCGCCGTTTTGGTGGTGGCGGTCAGCACGCCGTTTTGTAGCGTCACCGCCAGATCGGCGGTCTCCGTTTGCGAGAGGCGTGCGCCGCCGAAGGCGTAGACGTTATTCAATGCCAGCGCGCCGCTCTCTTTCCAGCTCGGCTCCGGCAGATGGTTGACGCCATCGCCCAGATAGAGCAGGCGCCACATGTTGATGTAGCCGGGCGCGACGATCTTTTTCATCTCGATATGGTTGTTGGACCAGCCTTTTTTAATGTCGGCGTTCACCAGATCGAAACCGTCGATATAACATTTTCCGCTTAGCTCGCTGGACTTATCGAAGAAGAAATACTCGACGTATTGGTAGGGCACACTGCTGCCGGCATCGGTGTTGTTGGTCATCACGCTGTGCCATTGGCTGTCTTTGATTTTTACCGTACCACCGTTGTTGCTGGTAAAGACCGGCCGGTAGTTGCGGCAGTTGGCGTTACCCCATTCGAAGTGGCAATTTTTAAAGTCCAGCGTGCCGCCCTTAAGGTCGAACAAACCATAGTCGGTATTGGCCAACTGTTCGGTTTCATTGTTAAAGCCGCTGTAGTCGAACGAACAATCGCGGAAGGCCAGGTTATGCACTCCCTGATAATAGTTTCGGCTGTCGCCGAACAGGCATTTGTAGAAGACGATTTTTTCGCCGGCGTTGGCGGTGGTTTCAGACCAGATCGGCCAGAAGCAGCCCCGCACCATGATGCTGTGCCAGCTCTGGATATAGGCGTTATTGCCGAAGACGATGCCTTTATACAGGTTGGTCAGCCAGACGTTTTGCACCAGCAGTTGGCAGGCCGGCAGGCCGTGCATGTTTGAGGCATCGCTGTAGACACACAGGCCGCGCAGATTGGCCGCCGCGCCAGGGGCACCCACGATGCGCAGGTTATAAATCGCCGGCGCTCCCAGCGAATATTGCACGCGTACGCACTCGATGTTGGCGGCGCCGCTGAAGTCCAGAATGGTGCCCTTAAAATCGACGGCGTTTTTCCACAGCTTCAGGTTGGCGGTGGTTTTACAAGGGCGAACGCCGCCGGGGCCAACCAAGGTAATCCCCGCAGGGGTCGTAGGGATAGGCAATTGCCACCACTCTTCGCCTTTGACCTGCAAGAAGTTGCACGCGCGGGTAATGGTCAGCGAGTAATCCAGTTCATCGCCCGGCAGGTGCCACCAATCGATGCTGTAATCGCCGTCATTGATGATGCGCTTCCAGCGGCGGTTTTGCGCGTCGACGAGCAGGGTGACGCCGTTGTCCTGGCTGGTGGTATCTGCATCGTCTCGGGTAAATACGCCGTGGTGGTAGCGGTTTTCGAGCATCACCGCGGTTTCGCTACCGGCATAGCTGCGTAGGTTGGCGTAATCATTTAATGAAATCATGGAGTAACCCTCATTTTGAACAGTAAGAGGCCGATGCAATATGGCGATTGCAGGGGCGGCGGCATAGGGAAATGGCATTGTGGCCGAAGGGCGGATCGGTTCGCGATCCCGGCCGGCAGAGATAAATTAACAGGCTGAGGTGAGAGGCTTAAGCGTTCAGGGTTGTGCCTGACGCCAGCAAACATCGCCGTTGGGGTTCAGGCTTGGTCTGTAGATGCGATGGTTTGCAACCAGGCCAGAAACGCCGCTGCGCCGGGTTTTTCCAGCGTGTGCGGCGGGTAAACCACGTAGTAGGGTTTGCTGAGCGGCAGCGCCGGTTCGGCCAGGGTGACCAACTGGCCCTCCGCCAGTTCACGGCCGATCAGCCGCCGCTGGCCGAGCAGCACCCCGCGCCCTTGCACGGCGGCGTCGATGGCCAGTGAAGTCAGGTTATAGGTCAGCCCGCGCCGCGCCGGCGGCATTCGATCGGCGGCGGTAAACCACTCGTGCCAGCCCGGCAGAAACTGGCTCTCTTTGCCCCAGTCGACGTGGATCAGCGGGAGCTGCGTCCAGTCGCCGCGATCGCGCAGCGCCGGGCTGCACACCGGCTGCACCCGATCCTGAAACAGCCGCACCTTTTCCAGCAGCGGATAATCCTGATCGCCGAAGCACAGGGCGAAGTCCGCCGCCGAATAGGCGAAATCGACCGCCGCATGGGTCGCGTGCAGCCGCAGATCGCCGTCGGGGCACTGTGCCAGCCAGTCGCCCAGCGCCGGGTTCAGCCACTTGGAGGCCAACGCCGGCAGGGCGAACACCGTCAGCGCCTGTTTGCCGCGCTGGCGCTCGACGTGTTGCTGCGCCACGCGCAGCGTTTCGAACGCCTCCTGCACGTAGGCCAGGTAGTCCGCGCCCTGTTCGGTCAGCGTGACGCCGCTTTTGGCGCGGATGAACAGCGTGATCCCCAGGTGTTGCTCCAGTTGGCGGATCTGTTGGCTGACGGCGGCGGCGGTCAACGCCAGCGTATCCGCCGCGCGGGCCAGGCTGCCGGTGCGGGCGGCGGTTTCGAACGCCAGAATGGCGCTCAGCTTGGGCAAGCGCGCGCGGGACGGTGAGTGCATGGGCAGGGCTATCGCTAAGAATTGGTTAGCTTATCCATAACGTATTTTTGTTATGGCGGCAATGCGGCATTCGCTACAGTGAGAGGCATCCGGCTATCGCACACGAGGGGAACGTCATGCCGCAACTTGCCGATATTATCGATCTGTCCGCCCATCCCATCGACGACGCCGCGTTCCGCGCCCGTTGCCGGCAAACGCTGGAGCGCAGCGGCGCGCTGGTGCTGCCGGGATTTCTGAGCGCCGCCGCGCTGGCGACGGTAAGGCTGGAAGGCGCCGAACAGCACCATGCGGCGTTTTACGCCACCAGCAAACACAACGTGTATCTACGGCCGCAGGACGACGCGCTGCCGGCCGATCACGCGCGCAACCGGCTGGTGGTGTCGTCCAAGGGCTGCATTACCGACGAAGATATTCCGCCGCAGTCGCCGCTGCGTGCGCTGTACGACGCCCCGGCGTTTCGCGCGTTCCTCTGCGCGGTGTTGGATGAGGCGCAGCTGTATCCCTACGCCGATCGGCTGTCGTCGATCAACCTGCATTACGCCCACACCGGCCAGGAGCTGGGCTGGCACTTCGACAACTCGTCGTTCGCCATCACGCTGCTGATCCAGAAACCGGCGGCGGGCGGCCGTTTCGAATACGTGGAGAACCTGCGCGACGCCGATCGCGGCGAGATGAACTATGCCGGGGTCACGCAGGTGCTGGACGGCGAGCGGGCGGTCAAACGGCTGGTGATGGAGGAGGGGGATTTGGTGCTGTTTCGCGGGCGCAACGCCATGCACCGGGTGACGCCGACCGAAGGCGACATCACGCGCATGCTGGTGGTGCTGGCCTACAATGCGCAGCCGGACGTGATGCTGTCGGAAAGCGCCAGAATGACGTTCTACGGCCGGTTATAGCGGATAAAAAAACCGCCCCGGAGGGCGGTTTGTCGATTCAGTGCGGGTTCTGCTCTTCGTGAGCCTGCTGTTCCCGCTTCACTTCCTGCGCGCGCTTGCGCAGGCCGAACCAGCCCAGCGTCAGCAGTACCGCCAGCACCGGAATGGTGGCGATGGTCCAGGTACCGTTCGGGTAGTCAAACGCCATCATCACCACCACGATCAGCAGGAACGCCAGCGTCAGCCAGGAGGTGAACGGCGCGCCCGGCATTTTGAACGATACCGGCTGCGCGCGGCCTTCACGCACGGCTTTGCGCAGGCGCATCTGGCAGACGATGATAAACGCCCATGAGGCGATGATGCCCAGCGAGGCGATGTTCAGCACGATCTCGAATACCTGCGAAGGCACCAGGTAGTTGAGCACCACGCCGATCACGTAGATGCCGCAGGTGACCAGGATGCCGGCGTAAGGCACCTGCTGGCTGCTCATTTTGGCCATCAGCTTCGGCGCCGAGCCGCCCATCGCCAGCGAACGCAGGATGCGGCCGGTGGAGTAGAGGCCGGAGTTGAGGCTGGACAGCGCGGCGGTCAACACCACGATGTTCATGATGGTGCCGATGTAAGGCACGCCCAGCTTGCTGAAGAAGGTGACGAACGGGCTTTGGCCGGCCTGGTAGGCGTTCCACGGCAGCAGCAGCACCAACAGCACCACGGAGCCGACGTAGAACAGGCCGATACGCCAGATCACGCTGTTGATCGCTTTGGGCATCATTTTGGCCGGATCTTTACACTCGCCGGCGGCGGTGCCGATCAGCTCGATGCCGGCGAAGGCGAAGATCACCCCTTGCACCAGTACCAGCGCCGGCAGCAGGCCGTGCGGGAACATGCCACCGTTTTCGGTGATCAGGTGCATGCCGGTGGTGTGGCCGGCGACCGGGGTGCCGGTGCCGAGGAAGACCACGCCGACAATCAGGAACAGCGCGATGGCGACCACCTTGATCAGCGCGAACCAGAACTCCATCTCGGCGAACCACTTCACGCCGATCATGTTCATGGTGGCGACGATGCCGAGCGCGCCGAGGGCGAACAGCCACTGCGGCACGTCGGCGAAGGTGCCCCAGTAGTGCATGTACAGCGCCACCGCGGTGATATCGACGATGCCGGTCATCGCCCAGTTGAGGAAGTACATCCAGCCGGCGACGTAAGAGGCTTTCTCACCGAGAAATTCGCGGGCGTAAGAAACGAAGCTGCCGCTGGAAGGGCGATGCAGCACCAGCTCGCCCAGCGCGCGCAGGATGAAGAAAGAGAAGATCCCGCACACCAGATAGACCAGCGCCAGCGCCGGCCCGGCCAGTTCGAGACGGCCGCCGGTACCGAGGAACAAGCCGGTGCCGATCGAACCGCCGATGGCGATCATTTGGATCTGCCGGTTGCCCATGCTTTTGTGATAACCGGATTCATGAGAGTCTAGCCAGCGTCTTCTGGCGGCGTGTTTATCGTCCGCCGACTTTTTTTGTGAGTGCATTATCCGTCCTGTTTACCTGTCTATGATGAACGCCGCCCTGAGCTGCAGGGCAAACGATTGCCATCAGCAATCGTAATGAGAATGAGGTCGTGGCATCATTCCGCTGTTTATTGTGTATACAGCCGCCGTTAAATAACGGCGTGGCATGCTACCGTTTCCCGATAAAGCTGGCAAAAAAACCTGCGTACAAAGCGTGAACAATTGTGTGTATTTTTTAAACTGAAAACAAAAGCGCATATTATTCAGTAAGATGAGTCTCATTATCAACACGGAAATATCGAACGATAAAAGTGATTGAAATCACAGAATAATAATTACCGTGCAAATTAAAGGGATTTGGACGTTATTTTGCGTGAGGGGGAAGGCGGGCGGAAAATAAAGCGATGGCGCCTGCGCAGTAATTAGCGTGCGCAGGCGAATCGGACGCGGGGGCTTTTTAGGCGGATTCACCGGCCGGCAGAGCCGAAGCCGGCAGGCCGAACAGCTTGTCGAACGCCCAGTTAAACAGGAAGGTGTAGCAAGGAATGATGACGATCAGCGCCATATCCAGCAGCAGCGCCTGCCACAGCGTGATGCCCATCCACCAGGCGATCAGCGGGATCAGATACACCACCAGCGTCAGCTGAAAGCCGACGGCGTGCAAAATGCGGCGCTTGAGCGTGCGGGTGCGCGACAGCTGGCGGCTTTCCCACCACTCGAATAAAGAGTTGTAAATAAAGTTCCAGCTTACCGCGATGGTGGTGATCACCACCGCCAGCGGCCCGGTGCTGCTCGGCGCATGGCCCGACAGCAGCGCCAGCCCCAGCGCCGAGATCGCCATGCCGATGATTTCATAAGCGGTGACATACACCAGTTTGCGTTTGACGCCTTGCATTGTTTTCTCCCGATCTGTTTTTAGTTGCCTCTGCGGCGACGGCGGCTAAGATAACGTCAATCACATTGATAGAAAAAGTCAGGAGCTGTCAGTTTAACTGACAGGTTAAACGATGAACTTTTCCAGCGACAATATCGAACTGTTTCTGGCGGTGCTCGATCGCGGTTCGTTTTCCGCCGCCGCCCGCGCGCTGCGGCGCGTACCGTCCGCTGTCAGCATGGGCATCGCCAACATGGAGGCGGAACTCGGTTTCGCGCTGTTCGATCGCTCGCACCGCGAACCGACGCCGACCGCGCTGGCGTTGGCCCTGGCGCCGCACGCCCGCCTGATCGCCGGGCAGCTCAAGCAGCTGCAGGTGCACGCTATCGAACTGTCTCAGGGGCTGGAGAGCCGGCTTTCGATCGGCGTGGCGTCGGACATTAACGGCGCCAGCCTGCTGGCGGCGGTGAAGACGCTGTCGCAGCGTTATCCGTTGCTCAACATCGAAGTGCTCAGCGCGCCGCAGGACGACGTGCTGCACATGCTGCACCAGGAGCGCATTGGCGTTTGCCTGGCGTTCGGCGGGCTGAACATCAACAGCGCGGAGCAGTTCCACTCCGTCGGCGCGGAATCGCTGGTGGCGATGGTCTCGCCGCAGCACCCGGCGCTGGACGGCGCGGCGGGCGAACTGTTTCTCGAGGATCTGGTCAACGTGCGGCAGATCATGGTGGCCAGCCGCGATCTGCCGATCGGCGATCTGCGCCCGCAGGTGGCGGAGGCCTACTGGCGCACCGACAGCCTGCCGATGGCGCTGAACATGGTGGAAGCGGGCCTGGGGTGGGGCAATTTCCCGCTGTCGCTGGCCGAGCCGCTGCTGGCGCAGGGGCGGCTGGTACGGCTGAAATTCAAAAACACCAAGAACGAGCTGCGCTTGCCGATGCATTTGATCTGGCTGAAGAATCGCCCGCTGGACAAGGCGGCGCGCGAGCTGGTCGAGCTGATGCGCGCGGCGCCGCAGGAAGGCTGACGCCAGGCGCGCTGGCTTATTCCGCGTGGCGTTTGCGCCACCAGAAGCGCACCAGCAGGATGGCGGCGATCGCCAGCGCGACAAACAGCAGGCTGGAGAGTTTTTTGTCGAAGCCGGTAACGAAGCGTTCGATCGCCTGGCCGCCAAAATAGCCGAGCATGACGAAGATCGTCGCCCACAGAATGGCGCCGAGGATGTTTAGCGGCACAAAACGCGACGGCGGCAGGCGGCTGGCGCCGATCAGCACCGGGCCGATGATGCGGAAACCGTACATAAAGCGCACCCCGATAACGAACAGCATTGGGTGGCGGGCGATCAGCTTTCTGGCGCGCGCGATGCGCTTTTCCTGCCCCTTGAGCCGCGAGATGACCCGGCCTTCGAACCGGCGGCCGGCGAAGTACAGCAGCTGATCCCCCAGCGTACCGCCCAGCGCCACCACCGCGATCACCCACGGCCAGTGCAGCAAGCCTTCATGGGCGGCGATGCCGCCCAGCAGCGTGATGGTCTCCCCCTCAGCCAGGCAGCCGATAAACAACGCCCAGTAACCGTAGTCCGTAATGTAGTGGGCCAAATCGGTCATTCCTTACTCCTTATGTGACTGACGCATAAGGGCAAGTATACGCCCGATCGCTAGCCTTGGGCGATCTGGGCCACCAACGCTCTGCGCCGTGCCAGGCTTTCCGCCATTTGTGCCTCTACCTTGGCGTAAATGTACGGCGGGGCCAGTTCCGGCGTGCCGCCCGTGAACGGCGGGGCCGGGGCGTACTCCAGATAAAGCTGGATCGTCTGGGCAGTGTCTTCGCCGTGCAGTTCGGCGATCAGCGCCAGCGCAAAGTCGATGCCGGCGGTGACGCCGCCGCCGCTGATCACGTTGCCGTCGCGCTCTACGCGTGCAGCGCTGGGGATGGCGCCGAACAGCGCCAGGCTGTCGCGCATCGACCAGTGGCAGGCGGCGCGTTTGCCCGCCAGCAGGCCGGCCGCGGCCAGGATCAGCGAACCGGTGCACACCGAGGTCAGGTAGCGGGCATCGGCGCCCAGCCGCCGGATTTGCTGCATGAACGCTTTATCCTGCAGCGCCTGGGTACAGCCGCTGCCGCCCGGCACGCACAGCACGTCGCAGCGCGCGATCTCCGGCAGCGGGCGCAGCTGGGTGAAGTGCAAGCCTTCCGATTCGACATCCGCGCCGTCTACCGAAGCGACGATGATTTCCGCGCCCGGCATGTGGCGCAGAAACTGCAGCGGGCCGGTGAAGTCGAGCTGGGTGACGCCTTGATAGATGGGAAATACAATCACGAGTGGTTCAGACATGACATTCGCCTCATTTTTATCGTTGGACCTGGGCCATAATAGCCGCCCTGTTTTTGGCTGGTATGACAGATAACCCTCAAAAAGCGCCATCATGAAAACGATCGGTTTTGTGGTTTTTCCCGGTTTCAACCTGCTGGACTTTGCCGGCCCGCTGGCGGCGTTCGATAACGTCAGCCAGTTTACCGATCCGCCGGCCTACCGCTGCGTGGCGATCTCGCCGCAGGGCGGGATGGTCGCCAGCTCGGCCGGGGTGGAGATCGCCACGCAGCCGTGCGGCGACGAGCGTTTCGATACGCTGGTGGTGGCCGGCGGCAGCGGCAACGTGATGGCGGCGCAGTCGCCGGCGCTGGTGGCGTTTCTGACCACCCACAGCCGGCGGGCGCGGCGCATCGCCAGCGTGTGCACCGGCGCGTTTATTCTGGCGGCCTGCGGTTTGCTGGACGGCAAGCGCGCTACCACCCACTGGTATCACGCGGCGCGGCTGCAGCAGAGCTATCCGCGCATCCGCGTCGACAGCAACCGCATTTTCATTCGCGACGGCGATATCTGGACCTCGGCCGGCATCAGCGCCGGTATCGATCTGGCGCTGGCGTTGATAGAAGACGACCTTGGCGCCACCCTGGCGGCGGCCGTGGCGCGGCAGCTGGTGGTCTATCATCGGCGCCCCGGCGGGCAGTCGCAGTATTCGCTGCTGCTGGCGTTGAACCCGTCGTCGGATCGCATGCGCGCCGCGCTGTCGTTCGCGCGCGAGCACTTGCACCTGCCGCTGTCGGTGGCGGATCTGGCCGACGCCGCCTGCCTGAGCGAGCGCCAGTTCGGCCGGCTGTTCCGCGCCGAAACCGGGCAGACGCCGGCCAAGGTGATCGAACAACTGCGGGTGGAGGCGGCCAGGGTGCGCATCGAAGAGAGCGCCGAGCCACTGGAGGCGATCGCCCGTTCGGTGGGGTTCAGCGATCCGGAGCGCATGAGGCGGGCGTTTATCCGCGTATTTGGCCTGTCGCCGCAGGCGATCCGCCGGCTCGGCCGCGCGGGATAACTTTTTTGCCACGCCTGGCGGCGGGGCACACCAGAGGAGCAACGGATGTATCAGGATTTCGAGAGCGAATTGAACTGGGCGATGCGCCATATGCCGCGCACCCGGGCGGCGGTGGCGGCGTTGCCGGACCTGCACGGGGTGCGGCTGGCGTGCAATATGCACCTGGATCTGAAAATGGCGCCGCTGGTGGCCGGCCTGCTGGATAAGGGCGCGGCGATCTTCCTGACCACCTGCAATCCCACCACGGTGCAGAACGACGTGGTGGCCTGGCTGGAACGGCGGGGCGCGCAGGCCTATGCCTGGCGCGACATGAACGCCGGCGAATGGTCGGAGTCCTTCGACCGCGCGCTGGCTTGGCAGCCGACTCACCTGTGCGAAATGGGGGCGGATCTGACCACCCGTTTGCACCAATCGCCGAACGGCCCGCAGATCGTCGCCGGGCTGGAAGCCACCGGATCGGGCATCAGCCGGTTAAACGGCGTGGCGCCGCGCTACCCGATCTTCAACTGGGACGATCTGCCGGTGAAAGAGGGGCTGCACAATCGACATATGGTTGGGCTGACCGCCTGGCACACCTTCTTCCAGACCACCCATTTGACGCTGCACGAAAAGCGCGTGCTGGTGATCGGCTACGGCCTGGTCGGGCAGGGGACAGCGGCGGCGGCCAGGGCTTACGGCGGCCAGGTGATGGTGGCGGAAATCGATCCGGCGCGCGCGCTGCAGGCGCGTTATGACGGCTGGCAGGTGGTGGATCTGGCGAGCGCCGTCGCGCAGGCGGACGTGATCGCCACCGCAACCGGCGCGAAAAACGTGCTCTCGGCGCAGCATTTGCAACAGGCCCAGGACGGCGTGTTTATCCTCAACGTCGGCCACGTGGCGGAAGAGATCGACGTCGGCTTCCTGCAAGGCCTGCCGCACCACGAGCCGATGCCTTATGTGAACGCTTACCAACTTAATGAGAAGACGGTGTATTTGCTGGCCAACGGCTCGATGTTTAACCTGACCGCCGGCTATGGCGACAGCCTTAACGCCTTCGATGTGACGCTGGCGGTGATGGCGGCCGGCATCGGCCATATCGTCGGCGCCGGGGCGCGGCAAACGCCGGGGCTGTACCTGTTGCCGCAGTCGGCCTGGCAGCCGGCGCTGTAACTTTTTCCACGCGGGCGTTCATCCCAGAGCGCCCGCGGGCTGCGTCGTTTTTCAGCGGACAGAATTTGTCACAAATCCGCCATACAATCCCAGTGCCAAGCGCTGAACCCTCACATATAATTCGCTGAGTTCAAGCCCCCATTTCAGAGTAATGCCTGTGAAAATACGTGTTTTGGTTCTGACCCTGCTCGCTTTGCAGGCGGGCGCAGGCTTTGCGCCGCGCGCGTTGGCCAGCGACAACGCCGCCGCCCTGCACGCCACCCAACCGGAGCTGGCCTCCGGCAGCGCGATGGTCGTCGATATGCAAACCCATAAGGTGATGTACGCGCGCAACCCGGATGAAGTGGTGCCGATCGCCTCGATCACCAAGCTGATGACCGCCATGGTCACGCTCGACGCGCACCTGCCGCTCGACGAGATGCTGGCGGTGGATATCCACCAGACGCCGGAGATGAAAGGGGTGTATTCGCGGGTGCGCCTGAACAGCGAAATCAGCCGTAAGGATATGCTGCTGCTGGCGCTGATGTCGTCGGAAAACCGCGCCGCCGCCAGCCTGGCGCACCACTATCCGGGGGGCTACAACGCCTTCATCAAAGCGATGAACGCCAAGGCCAGGGCGCTGGGCATGACCAATACCCATTATGTGGAACCGACCGGGCTGTCTATTCATAACGTGTCGACGGCGCGCGATCTGACCAAGCTGCTGATCGCCACCAAGCAATACCCGTTGATCGGCCAGCTCAGCACCACCACCGAGCGCATGGCCAGCTTCAAGGATCCGAACTACACGCTGCCGTTCCGCAACACCAACCACCTGGTGTACAACCCGAAATGGAACATCCAGCTGACCAAAACCGGCTTCACCAACCAGGCGGGCCACTGCCTGGCGATGCGCACGGTGATCGGTAACCGCTCGGTGTCGCTGGTGGTGCTGGACGCCTTCGGCAAATATACCCACTTCGCCGACGCCAACCGGCTGCGCAGCTGGATTGAAACCGGCAAGGTGACGCCGATCCCGGCCGCCGCCCGTGACTATCGCCGCCAAAAAGACGCCCGTCTGGCGAAGAACGACAGCGAATAACCCGCCTGGCGGCCTGCCCGTTTGCGGCAGGCCGCTATCGGCCCTCGGGCCGCCTGATGACAAATCCCCGCTCGCGATCGCCGTCGAAACCCGCCTTGAGATAAAGCTGGTGCGCGCCGGTGCGTTGCTGCCCCGACAGCAGCATCACCTTGTAACAGCCCTTGCGCCAGGCCAGCTGCAGCGCGTATTCGATCATCGCGAGCGCCACGCCGTGGCCGCGATAGGGCTCCGCCGTCACCACGTGTTCGATGACGCCGAACGGCTGCGCCTGATGCGCCAGCCCCGGGATCAGCGCCAGCATGCAGGTGGCGATCGGTTGTTCCTCTTGCGCCGCCACCACCAGACGGATCGCCGGATCGTCCAGCAGGCGTTGCAGGGCACGGCGCGCGTCGTCGCTGCGCAGCGGCGCATCCTGTGGGCGCAGCTCGCGATACAGAGCCAACAGGCCGTTGAGATCGTCCGGCTGCGCCAGGCGATGAATGATGCTCATGGTTGCTCCTTTCGCCGCTTCAAGGGTAATCCGCTATCCTCCATTAATACCACAACGATTACCGAAGGGGATGTTATGAGTCAGGTTTCGACCTTTGTCATGTTCCAGGGGGAGGCGCAGCAGGCGATCGACCTCTACAGCCAGGTGTTTGAGCGTTTTCGGCTCATGCAGGTGCAGCATTACGACCCGACGCCGGACGGCCGGCGGTTAATCAAGCATGCCACCATCGATTTCGATCGGCAGAACCTGGTGTTTATCGACAGCCCGATCAGCCATGATTTCAGCTTTACCCCGGCGGTGTCGCTGTTCATCAACCTGCCTAACGAAGAAGCGTTGGAGAGGGCGTTCCACCGCCTGGCGGAGGGCGGTAAGGTGCTGATGCCGCTCGACGACTACGGCTTCAGCGCTCGTTTCGGCTGGCTCAACGATCGCTTTGGGCTTTCCTGGCAGCTCAATGTGCCGGCGGGGGATCTGAGGTGATGGAGAAAGTGGCGTTTATCCCATATCCGCTCGCGGTGGTTTACCGCTATGCTAAACGTACAATAACCCGCGTATGCATATGTAAAAGGATGAATCATTTTGGCAGGAAGTAGCTTACTTACCCTTATCGACGACATCGCCTCGTTGCTGGACGATGTCTCTTTGATGACCAAGATGGCGGCAAAAAAAACCGCTGGGGTGCTGGGGGACGATCTGGCGCTCAACGCGCAGCAGGTCACCGGCGTTAAAGCCGACCGCGAACTGCCGGTGGTGTGGAGCGTCGCCAAAGGTTCGCTGATCAACAAGGCGATCCTGGTGCCGCTGGCGCTGCTGATCAGCGCTTTCGCGCCCTGGGCGATCACGCCGCTGCTGATGGTGGGCGGCGCCTACCTGTGCTACGAAGGGTTCGAAAAGGTGTATCACAGCCTGAGCCAAGACAAGCAGGCGCATGAGGATAAACAAGACGGACCGGGCGCCAATGAGGATGTGGCGGCCTATGAAAAGCGCAAGATAAAAGGGGCTGTGCGTACCGATTTCGTGTTATCCGCCGAGATTATCGCCATTACGTTGGGCACCGTCGCCGGCGCCACTTTCAGTCAGCAGGTGATCGTGCTGTGCGGCATCGCGCTGGTGATGACGCTGGGGGTTTACGGCATCGTCGCCGGTATCGTCAAGCTGGATGATTTGGGGCTGTACCTGAGCCGCAAGGGCAGCGCGTTGGCGCGCGCCGTCGGCGGCGGCATCGTGCGCGCCGCGCCTTATTTGATGAAAACGCTGTCGATCGTCGGCACAGTCGCCATGTTTATGGTCGGCGGCGGCATCCTGACCCACGGTCTGCCGCCGGTGCACCATCTGTTTGAGGACTGGGCTTCCTACGCTACGGTGGTGCCGACGTTGGGGCATATTTTGCAGGGTGTCATTCCAGCTCTGCTGAACGTGGTGTTCGGCGCGATTGCCGGCGGCGTGGTGCTGGCGGTGGTGTCGGCGCTGGGCGCGGTGCGCGCGCGTTTCAAGGCATGATGAAAAGTCTCGCCCCGCAAGGGGCGGGACGGAGCTGACGCTTTAAAAAATCAGTTTGAGAACGCCGGTAATCGTCAACAAACCCACGATGAAGATGATGGCGACAATCCACAGAATAATTTTCATTTACTTCTCCCTTACCGGTTAAATGTGGCGCACGATTGGCGCTAACTTAATGAAATCACTCTTCACTATAGACGCTAACTTCCTATCGTGCGTCGCCATGTATTCAAGGATGCTGACTGTCGCCCGCGCCCAGCGCGCGCTGCATGAGGTGGGTGTCGCGCCATTCCCCCAGTTTGAACCCCACGGCCTTTAACGTCCCGACGCTGGTAAAGCCGAGCGACTGGTGCAGCGCCAGCGAACCGCGGTTGGCGGCGGAATCGCCGACGATCGCCAGCATCTGGCGCCAGGGGCCTTGCTCGCAGCGGGCGATAAGCTTGCTCAGCAGCGCCTTGCCGACGCCTTTACCCTGTTGCCCCTCGGCGATATACACCGAGTCTTCCACGGTAAAACGATAGGCCGGCCGGGGCCGATACGGCGTGGCGTAGCAGTAGCCCACAATATGGCCTTCGCTTTTCGCCACCAGCCAGGGCAGCCCGGCTTCTTGCACCTTGCTCAGCCGCAGCTGCATTTCCGCCAGGGGCGGCGGCTGTTCTTCAAACGAGGCGGCACCGTACAGCACGTGGTGAGTGTAAATTTGCAGCACGGCGGCCATATCGTCCGGCGTGGCATCGAGGAGGCTGAGTACGGGAGCGGAGAGCGTCATGGTAATGCCTGTTTACCTTGGAAATCAGCGGATAAACGCCATTATGCGCGCCGCTCGCCGCCGGGGTAAATCGGGTTTTCTTATGGTGAGATAAGAAAAGGCGATGATTAGCTGACAAGGGGTTCTTTGGGGAGAGCCCCTGTGGCGCTGTGCCTGGAATTACCAGCCTTTCACTGCGCCGCCGTTGAAGATTTTCTCGGCGGCCTTGGCCACTTCGTCAGACTCATAGGCTTTGATGAAGTTCTGCACGTTCGGCGCGTCCTTGTTGTCTTCGCGGGTGACGATGATGTTGGTGTACGGCGAGTCTTTATCCTCGATGAAGATGCCGTCTTTGGTCGGCGACAGGCCGGTCTGGTTGATGTAGGTGGTGCTGATGACGGCGACGGTCACCTTTGGATCGTCCAGCACGTGCGGCAGCTGCGCGCCTTCCAGCTCCATGATTTGGTAACGGTGCGGGTTGGCGCTGATGTCCAGGGCGGTGGGCAACAACCCCTTGCCTTGTTTCAGCGTAATCAATCCGGTTTTTTCCAGCAGCAGCAGGGCACGCCCCAGGTTGGTCGGATCGAGCGGGATGGCGATCACCGCGCCGTCAGGCAGCTCTTTGAGCGATTTTATCTTTTTGGAGTAGCCGGCCATCGGGAAGACAAAGGTATTGCCGACCGCCACCAGCTTATAGCCGTGATCTTTGTTTTGCTGTTCGAGGAACGGGCGGTGCTGGAACACGTTGGCGTCCAGTTCGCCCTTGTCGGTGGCGTCGTTCGGCAGCAGCGAACCGCTGAAGCCGACCAGCTCGACGTCCAGCCCGTATTTCTCTTTCGCCACTTGCCTGGCGACTTCCGCCACGTCCTGTTCCGCGCCGTTGATGACGCCGACCTTGATATGGTTCCGATCGGTTTTTTGATCGCAGCCCTGAAGCGCCAAAACGGCGGCGAAGGCCGCCGCCAGAGGGGTGATACGCCAGCGTAAGGTCATCGAAGTCTCCCTGAAAAGAACAATAAAATCAGTTGGTTTTTGTTCTTACAGCTAAGCTTGAACCGCCGATGAAGTCAAACGCTCGCTCAGCATAAACGGCTATAGCTTATAGCCGTTATGCGGCGGGGGATTATCGGCTGAGCGAACGCAGCACCACGATGCCCGGCGTGGCCATCACGTAATCCATAAAGGGCGAATCGACCACCCGCATGTTGGCCTTGCGCGATGAGGCGTTGCGCAGCACCGGGCCGTTGTCGATCATCACGAAGATGCCGGTGTGGGTCACGTCCAGCCCGTCCAGGTTGGTGTAAATGCCGATGTAATCGCCGGTGCGCAGCTGGGCCAGCACCTTGTCGTCGATGCGGTCGCTGGGGATATAGGTCACGCTGCGTTGTACGTCGGGTAAGCCGGGCAGGTAGCTGCCGCCATCCGCTTTGCGGTTGAGGGTTTTCACGAGGGTGACGGCGTGCGGGCTGAGCCGCGCGGTGATGTCTTCAGCCACTTTTTTCGGCCGCTGCGCCCAATCGGTGAAGAAGTGTTTGCGCTGCGGGAAGGCGATTTTGCCGTCGACGTAGCGAATGTCTACCAGGCGCTGTACGAACTCGCCCTCGCTGCTGGCGGTGCTGAGCGCTTCCACATAATCGATGTAGGTGAAGCAATCCAGCCCGCGGAAGTCGATCACCAGCTGCTCGGGCGTGCTCTGCGAACCGATCAGGCGGTTGGCGAGATAGGGCGTGCCGAGAAACTCGCGCGAAATCAAATCGACGGTGCGGCCATGCGGCTGCGTGGCGGGCCAACCGGCGCGCAGCGCGAGGATCTCATGCAGCTTGCTGCGGGTGCTGGCGTCCATCTGCGGTTGCACAGCCGGCGGCGAAACGATGACGTCGGTCGGCGGCGTTGCGGGGGAGACGGCGGTGGGGCGCTCGGCGCATCCGCTCATGGCGATAGCTAACATCAGTAAAACAACCTTGTTCTGGTTCATACGGCCCTCCCTGGGTGTCGCTGGCTTATCAGAGTCAGTGATAACAGTTCTCATCCGATGGTAGGGGTTAAAAAGTAAACATAGCCTCAATGGCGGCCGATAAATCAGTAACCGATTTCGCTATTGAACGGCAAATACCAGAACAGCGCGATTTCGTGATCGGCGATCTCCGGCTCGGCGCGGTACAGCAAACGGTCGATGCCGCCGAGAATAAACCCGTAATGCTGGTAGCAGCGACAGGCGGCCAGATTGTTGTTCTGCGTTTCGAGCATCATACCTGAGGTTTCCTGCTGCCGCGCCCACTGTTTGGCGCAGTCCAGCAGCGCCCCGGCGATGCCCTGACGGCGCGCGTGAGCGCTGACCGCGATCTCGTCGATCAGGGTGTAACCGTTCCAGTTTTTGCTCAGCGTGATGTGGCCAACGGCTTGGTCCTGGCGATACGCCAGGAAAGTCGCGCTGTCTTCGTTGGCGAACGGCGCCAGGGGATACTGTTTGCGAAACGGCGCCACCGGGCGGGTTGGCCAGCTGTCGACCGGGGTGTCGAACTGCGGCAGGGCGTAACAGCGGATGGTAAAGCCGAAATCGCCGCGCGTCAGGTAATCATCGGGCAGCGCCTCAATGGCCGCGATGCGGATGGCCGGGATCATTACGGCAGCTCCCGCAGCAGGCGCGCCGGGTTGCCGGCATAAATCCCCTTGCGGGTGATGTCGCGGGTCACGACCGCCCCGGCGCCGATCACCGCGTCGCTGCAGATCTCCACCGCCAGGATGGTGGCGCCGGAGCCGATGGACACCCGATCGCCGACGCGCGTGCGCCCCCAGCTGGCCGGATCGGCATTGGGTGCGCCGTCTTTGAACAGATCGTTGGCGAAGGTGACGCCGTGGCCGACAAAGCACGCTTCGCCGAGGGTAACGTATTCGCAGATAAAGCTGTGCGACTGAATTTTACTGCGCGCGCCGATGCTGACGTGGCGCTGGATCTCCACGAACGGGCCGACGAAGACATCGTCGCCGAGCCGGCAGCCGTACAGATTGCAGGGCTCGACAACGGTGACGTTGCGCCCGGCGTCGACGTCGACGATCCCCGCCTGGCGGGTGGTGATAACGGATGACATGGCCTTCCTCGCAGCCTGGTTTTTATGGTGGGAGTATAAGACAAAGCGCCGCGGCGTTGCGCTTTCCGCACGTTTTTTCGCCGAAAGACTATAATGAGTACAGGGGAGAGAGCCCCGTGGCCGCAATCCTCGCACGGGTAGCAGTCCGTCGGAGGTGTGAAATTCGTTCGCCGATCGCGGCCTACGGCGAGATAGGAGGTGTCTCATGGTCAGTCATGTTTGGGGACTTCTGGCGCATCCCAGCGCCGAGTTCGAACAGATCAAAAACGAGAATGAAAGCGTCTCGCACCTATACACCCATCACGTGTTGCTCTTGGCAGCAATCCCGGTGGTCTGCGCCTTTATCGGCACCACCCAGCTGGGCTGGCTCTCCGGCGAGGGACATGCCATCAGGCTCGACATGTTTACCGCGCTTTATACCGCCGTGGCGTTTTACCTGCTGATGCTGGCGGGCGTAGCGGCCATGGGGAAAGTCATTCACTGGATGGCGCGGCGCTATGAATCGCGCCCCAGCCTGCACCGCTGCATGGTGTTCGCCGGCTACGTGGCGACCCCGATGTTCCTCAGCGGGATTGTGGCGCTCTATCCGGTCGTCTGGCTGTGTCTGTTTGTCGGCATTATCGGCCTGTGCTATTCGGGCTATCTGCTGAATCTGGGGATCCCGCACTTCCTGAATATCGACAGTAAGGAAGGGTTCATCTTCTCCAGCTCGACCTTCGCCATCGGCATTCTGTTGCTCGAGCTGCTGCTTGGGGTGACGGTGCTGCTGTGGGGGTACGGTTCCTGGTTATTCTGAGTTAACGGTTGTTGTTGTCGCCCCCGCGCCGGTGGAACGGCGCGGGGGCTTTTGCTTTTATGCGCGGCGGAAAACCAGCATCACGCCGAGCACGATGCCCGCCATGCCCAGCAGGCTCAGCGCCGCCAGCGCGTGGCCGAGCAGCAGGTAGTCCAGCAGGGCGGTGACCGCCGGGATCAGATAGAACAGGCTGGTGACCTGCACCAGGTTGCCGCGCTGGATCAGGCGATACAGCAAGAAGGTTGCCAGCACCGAGATCACCACCGCCATCCACAGCAGCGGCAGCACGAACTCTGGCCGCCACTCGACCCGCAGCGGCTCAAACGGCAGCGCCAGCGTACACATCAGCAACCCGACGGCATACTGCAGCGGCAAGACCGCCAGCGGCGGCTGCGTCATGCCTTTTTGCAGCAGGGTGCCGGCGGTCATGCAGCCCAGCGCGATAAAGGCGAACAGCATGCCGCTCAGCGAGAAGTGGGCCACCATCAGGCTTTGGTACACCACCAGCGTCAGCCCGGCCATCGCCAGCGCCAGGCCGAGCGCCCGCAGCCCAGTGCAGCGCCGTTCAGTGATGAACTGGGTGAGGATCGGCTGTACGCCGAGCAACGTGGCCAGCACGCCGGGCGTAATACCCTGTTCCAACGCCAGCAGATAGCAGATTTGATAGCTGCCGATCATCAGCACGCCAATCAGCGCGACGCGCCGGCGGGTGCCGGGGGCGGGCAGGCACTGGCGCTGCCACAGGCCGATGGCCAACAGCACCGCCAGCGCGATGGCGCAGCGGAAGAACAGGAAAGCGAAGGCGGAGGCGTGCTCCAGCCCCCAGCGGGAGAAGATCGCGCCGCTGCTCCAAAGCAGGACGAACAGCGTAGCCAGGCCGGCATTGGCCCAGAGAGAAGGTAATCGCATGTCAATTTCACCTGTCGTGAAAATTACAGGCTCCGGCGTGCGTAGCGGTCTACGCCTGAACGCAACAGATCAATAAGCCGGAGGTAAAAAGTCGGTTTGGCTTAGCGCACGACCACAATGCGTGGCGGGTAAGCGGCAACCGCTGAAACGACAGAGGAAACGGCGGGTGGAGCGGAAGAAGCACACAGCAAAACGGCGGCCGGAACGGTCGCGTTTGTCGGATCTGTGCTGTGCGCCAGGTAGGCCATGTGAGTTCCTGAAAACCGGGAATGAAACTAATCGCTCAAACATAACTAAGTTCAGCGGGGCGTGCAATCGGAAATCGCAGTGATTTAAATGATAATGAAAATCATTATCATTTATTGAGAGGTATGTTATGTTGCTTTGGCCGCGCAGTTTTGACGCAGAGGGCGCGGCTTGCTCTTGCCTCGGTTCACGCAATGCGTGCGACGAAAGACGCTGCGATTCGCTTTTGCAGAAGGCGCGTAATCGTGGTAAAAATATTGATATGTTATAATATAACAATTTACGCATAATGAATTCAGTTCACGACATCCTCCACGTTGATGGGATTAGCCTGACCGCCCACGGCGGGGCATTGATACTCGACAACATCCATTTCGCGCTGCGCGCCGGTGAGAAGCTGGCGGTGATCGGCCCTAACGGCAGCGGCAAGTCCAGCCTGTTGCGTGCCCTGATCGGTGAAACGCGGCCGGACAGCGGCGGCATTTACTGGCGAGGGCGCGCCTTGTCCGCGTGGCCGGCGGCGGAGCGCGCCAGAAGCATCGCCTTTCTGGCGCAAAACGATTCGCCGGATTTGCGGCTGTTGGTTGAGGACTACGTGGCGTTGGGCCGTTTGCCGCACGGCGCATGTTCTGCGACGGGAAAGCGCATCGTTGATGAAGCCATCGGGGAAACCGGGTTGGTGCCGCTCAGGCGCCATCCGTTGGGGCGGCTCTCGGGCGGCCAGCGCCAGCGTGCCGCGCTGGCTCGGGCGTTGGCGCAGTCTCCCGATCTGCTGTTGCTGGATGAACCGACCAATCACCTCGATCCGCCCGGGCGCTCGGCGCTGCTGTCGTTAGTGAAAAATAAAGACATCGCCGTGATTGCGGTCTTGCACGATCTGCCCGTGGCAGAGGCGTTTGCCGATCGGATCCTGGTGCTCAACGAAAGCCGTCAGGTGGCCTGTGGTACGCCCGAGGCGGTGTTGCAAACTCCGGTGATTTTGCCGGTGTTCGGCATGAACAGTTTCAAGGTGGCACATCCCGTCAGCGGGAAAACGCTGCGCATTTTTGACGTTCCCCATTGCGCTTGATAAACCAGAGAGAAACATGAACGCACGCGTATTCATTCTGCTTCTGCTGCTGGCCGCCAGGTCGGCGGCGGCCGAACATTTTCCCGTCACCGTAGAAAGCTGCGGTGTGCCGGTCACCTTCAACCAGGCGCCGCAGCGCGCCGTCATCAACGACATCAACATGGCCGAGATGGCCTTTGCACTGCATCTGCAGGATCGCATTGTCGGGCTGACCGGCATCACCGGCTGGTACAAACTGACGCCCGACTTCAAGGCCGCGATGGGCACCGTTCCCGAGCTGGCGCCGAAATATCCCGCTTTGGAAACGCTGCTGGCGGCACAGCCGGATTTCTTTTTCGCCGGCTGGAATTACGGCATGAAGATCGGCGGCGACGTCACGCCGGAGAAGCTCGCCCCGTTCGGCATCAAAACGCTGGTGCTGAGCGAGAGCTGCGTACAGGCCGGCGGGCGGCCGCAGAAGGCCGATATGAACCTGCTGTATGACGATGAGCTGAAGCTCGGCAAGATTTTCGGCAAGCAGCAAGAGGCCACCGCGCTGGTTGAGGGCTGGCAGCGCCGGTTGGCTGCGCTTCCCGCCAGGCCGGCGGGCCAGCCGCCGCTCAAGGTGTTCGTCTATGACTCGGGGGAGGAGAAGCCTTTCACCAGCGGCAAATACGCTATGCCGACGGCGATCGTCGAAGCGGCGGGCGGCCGCAACGTGATGGACGGTTTGCCGGCGAGCTGGACGACGGCGTCCTGGGAGGCGGTAGCGGCGGCCGAGCCTGATTTCATTATTCTGCTGGATTACCAGACCGGTTCGGGCGCCGATGCGCTGCGGCGCTTCCTCGAGTCTCACCCGTTGATGAAATTGACGCCTGCCGTACGGCACCACCGCTATCTGAAACTGCAGTATGCGGAGCTGACGCCGGGGCCGGCTAACATCGGCGCAGTGGAAAAGCTGGCGCGGGCGCTGTACGCGCCGGAGGCTGAATGAACTCGCCGACTCGGCGCTTTATGCTGCTCGCACCGCTGGCGCTGTCGGTATTGTGCGGGCTAATGATCTGGAGCCTGCAGCTGGGCAGCGTCGCGCTGTCATGGCGGCAGGCGTTTGCGGCGTTAGGGCTCGGTTCGGCGCCGCTTTCCGGCATGCTGGACACCATCGTCGTGCAGCTGCGGGTGCCCAGGGCTTTGTTGGCGGCGTTAACCGGCGCCGGACTGGCGATGACCGGCGCGCTGCTGCAGACCACCACCCGCAATGAGCTGGCCGATCCTTTTTTGTTTGGGCTCTCTTCCGGTGCCTCCGCCGGCGCGGTGCTGGTCATCACGCGCTTCGGTGATGCGCTGGGCGCACTGACGTTGCCGCTGTCGGCTTTCGTCGGCGGCATTCTGTCCGCGATGGCGGTGATGATCCTGTTTCGCGTCAGCCGGGTCAGGCGCGCCGAGCAGTTGATCGTCTGTGGCCTGGCGGTCTCATTTTTGTTTAGCGCGCTCACCAGCTACCTGGTGTTTTCCGGCGATCAGCGGGCGGCCGGTTCGGTGTTGTTCTGGTCGCTCGGCGGGCTGGGGCTGGCGCGTTGGGATAATCTGTTCATTCCGCTGGCGAGTTTCGTGCTACTGGCCGGGTTTACGGCGCTGCGTTGGCGGGCGCTGGACGCGCTGCTGGCGGGCGAGCAAACCGCCCATTCGATGGGGGTCAACGTGGCGCGGCTGCGCACCGAGACCTTTCTGTGCTGCGCACTGTCCACGGCGTTTCTCGTTTCGCTGACGGGCGTGATCGGCTTTGTCGGGCTGATGGTGCCTTATCTGGCCCGGAGCCTGGTGGGCGTGCGCCACCGATTGTCCGTGCCGATGTGCGGCATGCTGGGGGCGATGCTGCTGACCGGCGGTGACATGCTCAGCCGCAGCCTGATCCCCAATCAGGAACTGCCCATCGGCATCATTACGGCGGGGCTGGGGGGCGCGTTCATCGTGTCCTTGCTGCTGCGCGCGGAGCGGTGAACGCCGCCCTGTCTCAATAGAGCTCCAGATGCAGGCGCTGCTGCTCAATCAGCGTCTGCCACAGGTTTTCCGCCCCGTGGGCTTGCTCCAGCGCCGTCGCCACGGCATGTTCCAGATACTGACGATTGCCGCACAGGTAGACATGCGCGCCCCGCCGCAGCAGGCCGCTGACGACACCGGCGTGATCGTCGATGGCGTGTTGCACGTAATACTTGTCGGCGGTGTCGCGCGAGAATGCCGTGATGAGCCGCGTGAGTACGCCCGCCGCGTTCAGCGTGACCAATTCCTCGCCATACAGGAAGTCTTCATCGCGCCTTTTCTCACCGAAGATCAGCACGGTTTCACGCCGTTCGCCCTGGGCGGCCATTTCGCGCAGTAAGCCAATCAACGGTGCGATGCCGGTACCGGTACCGATAAGCAGCACCGGTACGGTGGTATCGCGCGGCAGGTAAAAGCCGGGGTTGGCGCGGCAGAAGAGGCGGAAAGGGCCGGGTTGGCTGAGCAGCCAGCCGGTCGCCGTGCCGCGCCGGGTGCGGCCGCCGCGTTCATAATGCACGTCGCGCACGCACAGATCGAGGCTCTCTTCCCGCGTTGCCGAAGCGATGGAGTAGGCGCGCGGTAGGCAAACGGGCAGCAGCGTCAGCAGGTTCTCCAGCGTGACCGCGTGCGGCGGGCAAAAATCGTGCAGCACGTCCAGCAGATCGGCGCCGTACAGATAACTCTCCAGGGCTTTGCGCTGGCGGATCTTGAGCAAGCCTTTGAGTTCTTCGCTGTCGGCCAACTGCGCCAGTTCGCGCAGCGTCGTTTTGCTGAGCTGGCGCAGCTCCCGACGCCGCAGCGTGTCGACGGCCTCCGGCCTGCCGAGCCAGTCAGCCAGCCGGGTCAATAATCCTTCGTCGTTCTCCGGCAACAGATAGACGGTATCTCCCGCCCGGTAAACGATGCCGCTGCCGGCGATATTCAGCCGCAGGTGCCAGGCCTGCGGCGTGCGTGCGCTGAGCGGCCGCCGTTCGAGGAGGGCGGCGCTGAACGCATGGTCTTCACCGTAGGCGGTTACGCGCAGATGTAAATCGCGGCCGGCCTGGGCATCGCCGGCCAGCACCTTATCCAGCGTCGTCAGCCAGGTTGCGAAGAACGGTTCGAAGTTAACGTCTGCGTCGACGCGATTGACGATGGCGTGGGCGCCGTATTGCGTCAGGCGTGCATCCAGCGCCTGCGTGAAGCCGCAGAAATGCGGGTACGCGGTGTCGCCGAGGCCGAAGATGGCGTAGCGCAACCGATGGCGGTTAGGCCATTGCGCCAGCGCGTCGGAAAAACGTTCGGCGTTGGCGGGCGGTTCGCCGTCGCCAAATGAGCTCGAGACGATCAGTAGGGCGTCATGCTCGCCCACATCGGCGGGCTGGATGGCGTTGAGTTCTTTCACGACGGGGCGGTAGGGTTGCAGGCTGCTTTGCTCGCCCAGGCGCATCGCCAGCGCCCGGGCGTTGCCCGACTCCGAACCGTAACCAATCAGGATGCGTTCGATAAGGTCGGCCATGGCGGTTACTTGTCGTAGTGGTTGTCGAACTGTTCTTTGGCGAATTCCACCGATTCGAAGTCGGTCATCAGATCGTTGATCACGCGGCGGATGCTGATATAGGCCGCGATATTGCCCTGGGCGTCATACAGCGGTTGCACTGTGGTGTCGACCACGTACAGCACGCCGCCTTTGCCGACGTTCGGAATGATGCCGGTCCAGATGCCGCCCGCCTTGATGGTGTCCCACATCGCTTTGTAAACCGCTTTCGGCACGGAAGGGTGGCGCACGATGCTATGGGGCTGGCCCACCAGCTCTTCCCGGGAAAAGCCGGTCAGTTGGCAAAACAGATCGTTGACGTAGGTGATGGTGCCTTGCAGATCGGTGGTGGAGATCACCATCACTTTATCGAGCGCGGCTAACAGCTGGGCGGAATCGAGGGTCTGACTCATGGTAGGTTCCTTCTCATTAACAACTTCGCGGTGATTGCCACGGCGGATGCCATGTATCCGTCATGACAGTTTTGTAATTGATTCTCATTTGCGATGAATGGTAATCGGGAAATTTATAAGTTGCAATATAAATACATCTTTAAGGGCGCAGAAAGATCACGATGAGGCAGGCAGGGGAGAGTAGGCCCGCGCCGGGTGCGGCGGCGGGCCAATCGGGCGGTCTTAGCGGGGGACTTCGGCCCAGCCTTTGCGTTTACTGGTTTTGCCGATGCCGGGGTTGAAGCTGTTGGTCGGATCGGCGGCGCGGTAGAACGCCTGCAGATCCGGTTTGGCGTGATACAGGTGGCCGACGTTATGCTCCGCCGGGTACTCGGCGCCGCGCCGGTTGAGGATCTCGAGCATCTTTTCTTTCAGTGCGTGGCTGTCGACGCCTTTTTTCACCACGTAGTCCTGATGGAAGACGTGGCACATAAAGTGACCGTAATACAGCTTATGCACCAGCTGGCTGTCGATTTCCGGCGGCAGCGTTTCAAACCAGTCGGTGTCGTTGCGGCGCAGGGCGATATCCAGCGCCAGAATATCCTCCACCTTGTCGGCGTGCACCGCATGGTAGCGCACGGCGGCGCCGGCGGCGGCGAAGCGGTGCAGGAAGGCCTTTTTGCCTTCGTCAGGCGTGCAGGCGAAGAAAGCGCCTTCGGCCTGGGCGAAGTACTCGGTCAGGTAGCGCTGCGCTTCGTCTACGCCGGGGCCGGCCATCTTCAGCAGCAGGTGATGTTCGAAACGTTCGCGGTAGTCCTTCATGCGCTTCGGCAGGTGGCTCGGCGCCAGATGGCTCAGGCCCTGCATCAGCCGGTCGGTCAGGTTGTGCGGCAGCAGCGGCAGCTTGTTGAGGCTGGCGTCCATGCGGCCTTTCAGGGTGAAGAAGCGCGGCATCTGATCGGTGCCGAGCTTGTCGATCATCATGAAGGTGTCTTTGCCGTAGACCTCGGCGATGTCGAAGATATCGCGGTGCATGTACTCACCGGCCACCGGCAGATTGTCGAACTGGCTCAGCATGTGGCGGCGCAGCTCGGTCAGCACCGCGGTGTCGTTGGTGCCGATATAGAACACCTGCTCTTTGCCTTCTTTCTCGAAGGTGTCGAGCCGCACCGCGAACACCGCCAGCTTGCCGGCGCAGCCGGAGGCCTCGAACAGGCGGCGTTTGTCGGCGTTGAAGCGGGAAGGGGTGTCGGCATCGACGTCGCGCACCCGACTGGCGTACTCGTTATCCGAGGCGCGCAGCTCGCCGTATTCGACGTCCTCTGGACGGTAATCGCCTTTTTCCAGCCGGGTGAGGATCTCTTCCGGCGTGTCGCCGAGGCGGATGCCCAAATGATTCACCAGGCGCAGCTGGCCGTCTTCCCCTAGCTGGGCGTACAGCGCCATTTCGGTATAGGCCGGGCCGCGTTTCACCAGCGAGCCGCCGGAGTTGTTGCACACGCCGCCGATCACCGAGGCGCCGATACAGGAGGAACCGATCACCGAATGCGGTTCGCGGCCGTAGGGTTTGAGCAATTTCTCGAGGTGGTGCAGGGTGCTGCCGGGGAAGCCGACCACCTGCTTGCCGTTGTCCAGCACCTGAATATGGTCGAGGCGCAGGGTGCTGACGATGACGATGTCGCGATCATAGTCGTTGCCGCTGGGGGTCGATCCTTCGGTCAGGCCGGTATTGGCGGCCTGCATGATGACGATTTTGTCGGCGGCCACGCAGGCCTGCAAAATGCGCCACAGCTGCAGCAGGTTGGTTGGGAATACCACCGCCAGCGCCTGGCCTTCGCCGGAGCGGAACCCCTTGCGATACCGCTCGGTGTTGCGATCGCCGGTCAACAGCTGCGGGCCGCCGACGATGTCCTTGAGCTGATTGATAAACGCCTGATTGCCTGACTGCATGCTGTCTGTCTCCCTGTCATCCCCGTCGCTTTAACCGCGGCGCCGGAGTGCCGCATATAAGCTAAGAGGTTATCAATTAAATAACTTATTAAGCTATCAGCTTGCCAGGCTAATGGCTTGCGGGTTTAGTAACGCTCGGCGTAGCCGGCTCGGCGCTCTTCGTCGCGCAGCGTCAGGATCTCCACACCGTCGGCGGTGACCGCCACGGTGTGCTCCCACTGCGCCGACAGTTTTTTGTCGCGCGTCACCACCGTCCAGCCGTCTTTCTTCTGCTTGATGCGGCGGTCGCCCTGGTTGATCATCGGCTCGATGGTGAACACCATGCCTTCCTGCAGTACCAGACCGCTGCCGGGTTGGCCGTAGTGCAGCACCGCCGGCTCTTCATGCATATCGCGGCCGATGCCGTGGCCGCAATATTCCCGCACGATGCTGTAGCCGGCCTGCTCGGCGTGCCGCTGGACGGCATGGCCGATATCCCCTAGGGTAGCGCCCGGTTTTACCGCGCGAATGCCTTGCCACATCGATTCATAGACGTTGTTCACCAGCCGTTTGGCCAGCGGCGTCACCTGGCCGACGCAGTACATCTTGCTGGAGTCGGCGATATAGCCGCCGTTTTCCAGCGTGATGTCCACGTTGACGATCATGCCGGAACGCAGGATTTTGCTGGCCGACGGCACCCCGTGGCACACCACGTCGTCGATTGAGGTGTTGAGCACATAGGGGAAATCATACTGCCCCTTGCTGGCCGGGCGCGACTTCAGCTCTTCGACGATAAACGCCTCGGCGCGGTCGTTGATCTCCATGGTGGAGATGCCTTCGACGATGACCTCATCGAGCATAGCAAACACTTTCGCCAGCAGGGCGCCGGAATGGCGCATTTTGGCAATCTCTTCCGGCGTTTTAATCACAATCTGTTTCACCCGACAATCTCCTTCAGCGTCAGCGCGTTATCTTTCATCATTTTTTTTACCAGCTGCGGGTAGGTCAGTTCCGGATGGAACTCCGCCAGCATGCCGATCTTGATCCAGTACTCGGCCTGCGCGTTGATCGAACGCGTCATGGTCAGGCTGGCGAGGCGCAGATCGTCATGCAGCGCGTCTGAAATTTTTACGATGCCCATCGGCGTCTCCCTAAGTGAACGATATACGAAGTGTATACGTTTAGGATGGTGGCGATGTGGCATTCTGTGGCGTAAGAAGATTCTGGCAACAACGATTGCCGCCGCCAGGCAATGCGTTTATTGTGATAAACGACTTTTTTGCCATGATTTTTCAGAAGGATTTAAGGCGTGACTAAACTACGTGTTGGGGTGATTTTTGGCGGTAAGTCGGCGGAGCATGAGGTGTCGCTGCAGTCGGCCAAAAACATTGTGGATGCAATCGACAAAGAGAAGTTTGACGTCACGCTGCTGGGGATCGACAAACAGGGGCAGTGGCACATCAACGACGCCTCCAACTACCTGCTCAACGCCGAGAACCCGGCGCTGATCGCGCTGAACCGCTCGAACAAGAACGTGGCGCTGATCCCGGGCCAGGAAAAACAGCAGCTGATCGAAGCGGGCAGCGCCGGCGCGTTGGGCCAGCTCGACGTCATCTTCCCGATCGTGCACGGCACGCTGGGGGAGGACGGCTCGCTGCAGGGGCTGCTGCGCATGGCCAATATGCCGTTCGTCGGCGCCGGCGTGCTCGGCTCGGCGGTCAGCATGGATAAAGACGTGACCAAGCGCCTGCTGCGCGATGCCGGGCTGGCGGTGGCGCCGTTCGTCACCCTGACCCGCGCCAACCGCGCCGGATTCACGTTTGAGCAACTGAGCGAGCGCCTCGGCCTGCCGCTGTTCGTCAAGCCGGCCAACCAGGGCTCGTCGGTCGGGGTCAGCAAGGTGGAAAACCGCGCCGAGTTCGACGCGGCGGTATCGCTGGCCTTCAGCTTCGATCACAAGGTGCTGGTGGAGTCGGCGATCGTCGGCCGCGAGATCGAGTGCGCGGTGCTGGGCAACGACGATCCGCAGGCCAGCGTGTGCGGCGAGATCGTGCTGAGCGACGCCTTCTATTCTTACGACACCAAATACATCAATGAGCAGGGCGCTCAGGTGGTGGTGCCGGCGGCGATCGCGCCGGAAGTGAGCGACCACATCCGCGAGGTGGCGCTGAAGGCGTTCCGCGCGCTGGAGTGCTTCGGGCTGGCGCGGGTGGATGTGTTCCTGACGCCGGACAACCAGGTGGTGATCAACGAAATCAACACGCTGCCGGGCTTCACCAATATCAGCATGTATCCCAAGCTGTGGGCCGCCAGCGGCGTCAGCTATCAGGCGCTGATCACGCGCCTGATCGAATTGGCGCTGGAGCGCCACCAGCAGGATCGCGCGCTGAACAGCTCGGTGTTCGATCGCTAATCGCGGCAGGGGGCGGCGGTGCCGCCCCCGTCTCTCACTTCACCGTCACATCGATATCGCCGAAATACTTCTTCGACAGCGCCGCCACCGTGCCTTGCTGTTTCACTTTGGCGATGGCAGCATCCAGTTTTTTCTTCAGCGCCTCATCCCCTTTACGCAGGCCGAAGGCGATACCTTCACCGAGGATTTTGTCGTCGCGCACCGCCTCGCCGACGAAGGCGAAGCCTTTGCCGTCCGGCTGCGACAGGAAGCCGCTTTGCCCCGACGGCGCCATCACCAGCGTGGCGTCAAGCCGACCGGCCGCCAGATCGAGATAAACCTGATTCTGATCCTGATAAGACACCACGTCCACGCCCGCCGGCGCCCAATGGGTTTTGGCGTAAATCTCCTGAATCGATCCTTGCAGCACGCCCACGTGTTTGCCCGCCAGCGATTTGGCGTCCGGCAGCAGGCCGCTGCCGGCCTTGGCGATCAGGCGGTTCGGCACCTGATAGATGGCGTCGGTGAAGGCGATCGCCTGGCGCCGCTGTTCGGTCACGTTCATCGCCGAGTTGATGGCGTCGAACTTGCGCGCCTGCAGCGCCGGGATCAGGCTGTCGAACGAGGTTTCCACCCAGCTGCATTGCAACTGCGCGGCGGTGCACACCGCGTCGCCCAGTTCGATGTCGAACCCTTCCAGTTTGCCGCTGGCGGATTTGGATTCGAACGGCGGATACAGCGCTTCCAGGCCGAAGCGCAGGCTGTTTTCCGCCGCCAGCGAAGCGCCGGCGGCCAGCAGGCATCCGGCGGCGAACAGCGTTTTCAATGCTTTCATAGGCAGTGCCCCTTTCCCATGGTTGGACAAAAAATCACACCTGGCTCAGGCGGCGCGCGCCTTCCAGCAGGGTCTCGTTATCTTTGGAAAAACTCAGCCGGATAATGCCGGTATCGGTGCCGTCACTGTAGAACGCCGACAGCGGGATCGTCGCCACCTTCGCTTCGCGGATCAAGCGCACGGCGAAATCATTGTCGCTTTCGTGACTGAAGCCGCTAAAGCGGGCCAGCATGAAGAAGCTGCCGCGGCTGGGCAGCAGCTCAAAGCGCGAATCCTGCAGGGCGCTGGCCAGCAGATCGCGCTTTTGTTGATAAAACGCCGCCAGCCCCAGGTAGCTCTGCGGGTTGGCGAGCGCGGCGGCGAAGGCGTGCTGCATCGGCGTATCGGCGGAGAACACCATAAACTGGTGCACCTTGCGGATCTCGTCCATCAGCGCCGCCGGCGCCAGGCAGTAGCCGACGCGCCAGCCGGTGACGTGGTAGGTTTTACCGAACGACGACACGATCACGCTGCGTTCCGCCAGCTGCGGGTAGCGCGCCATGCTGTGGTGAATATCGCCGTCGAACACCACGTGCTCGTAGACCTCGTCGGACAGGATCACGATGTCGGTGTCGCGGGTCAGGGCGGTCAGACGTTCGATGTCGTGCGCGTCAAACACCGCGCCGGTCGGGTTGTGCGGCGTGTTGACGATGATCATGCGCGTTTTGCCGTTGATGGCGGCGGCCACTTCGTCCCAGTCGACGCGAAAATCCTGCAACGACAGCTTGATCGCCACCGGCGTGGCGCCCTGCAGGCGCACGATCGGCGCATAGCTGTCGAACGCCGGTTCGAAATAGATCACCTCGTCGCCGGGATGCACCAGCGCGCTAATCGCCGAGTACAACCCTTCGCTGGCGCTGGCGATCACCGTGATTTCTTCGTCGGCGTCATAGCGTGTGCCATACAATCGTTCAGCTTTTTCCGCCAGAGCAGCACGTAACGCCGCCACGCCGCTCATCGGCGCGTATTGGTTATGACCTGCGCGCATGGCTTGCGCCGTCGCCTCGATCAGCTGCGGGTCACCGGCGAAGTTGGGCGCGCCCTGCGACAGATTGAGGGCCTGATGTTCGGCGCTGAGTTGGCCAATGACGGTGAAAATGGTGGTGCCGACGTCCGGCAGCTTCGAGCGGGATGAGCAAGCGCTCTGCATGATGGGCTCCAGGCAAACAGGGAAGTGTTGAGCGATTAAGCATCAGGCGGCGTAGGCGGACAAGGGAAAGTTTGTCATACTTGCCATGCACTACGATCATACCTAATCGAGGCCCGCTATGCCGATATCCCTGCCGTCGCTCGACGTGTTGAAAACCTTCGTGGTGGTGGCGCAACGCCTCAATTTTACCCATGCCGCCCGGCAGTTGCACCTGACGCAGGGGGCGGTCAGCCGGCAAATTCTCGGGCTGGAACAGCGCCTGGGCTATCCGCTGTTCAGCCGCCAGGCGCGCGGTTTGGCGCTGACGCCGCAGGGCGCGCAGCTGTTGGCGCCGGTGCAGCAGGCGCTGGGGCAGTTGGACGAGGCGCTGACGCGGGCCGCCGCCCCGCCGGGGGCGCTGCGCATCAAATGCCCGACCTGCGCCATGCGCTGGGTGCTGCCGCGCATCATTCGCCTGCAGAATGAACGGCCGGACATGCATATTGAGCTGACCGCTTCGGTGTCGCACGGTCTGGATTTCAGCACCGAGCAATTTGACGCCGCGGTGGTATTCGGCCGGCCGCCGGGCAAAAAGCTGAGCGCGCACCTGCTCTTCGACGAAATCCTCACGCCGGTCTGCACGCCGACGTTCCTGCCGCCAACGCCCCGGCTGGCGGACTTGACGGACAAAACCCTGCTGCACCCGACGCGCGATCGGCGCGACTGGCTGCGCTGGCTGAAGGCGGCGGGGGCCGATGCGCTGCCGTCCGGCAAGGCTCAGCATTTCGATACCCTCGATCTGGCGATGAGCGCCGCGCTGCAGGGGTTCGGCATCGCCATCGGCGATCTGTGCCTGCTGGAGGAGGATATTCAGGCGCGGCGTATCGTCACGCCGTTCCCACTCTGCGTCAGCAGCGGCGCGGCCTATTATTTGGTCTATCCTGAACGCGGGGCGCCATCGCCGGCGCTGGCGCAGTTTATCGATTTCCTGACGGCGGAGGCCGCCGACAGCCGCGCCCGGCTGCAGAATTACCTGCCGATAACCTGTAATGCTTTGTAAACATTAACGATGCGAATTCCCTTGGCGATGAAACAGAGTGTGGCAAACTGTTTCTTCACTCCGATTAAACTCCGCGGCGTTGGCGGCGGAAACACGCCTGAGATAAAACAAGATGAAATGGCTTTGTGTGGTGAGTATGTTGTCCGGTCTGGCCCTCAGCCCGGCTTTTGCGCAGGAAACGCCGATAACGCAGGGCATGCACGCCCAGCAGCGCGACGCCTTCGTGTCCAATTTGATGAAGCAGATGACGCTGGAAGAGAAGATCGGCCAGCTGCGGCTGATCAGCGTCGGGCCGGATAACCCGAAAGAAGCGATCCGCGAGGGCATCCGCAAAGGGCAGATCGGCGCCATCTTCAATACCGTTACCCGGCCGGATATCCGGGTGATGCAGGATCAGGCGATGCAGCTCAGCCGCCTGAAAATCCCGTTGTTCTTCGCCTATGACGTGGTGCATGGCCAGCGCACCGTGTTCCCGATCAGCCTGGGGCTGGCGGCCAGCTTCGATCTGGAAGCCATCGCGCTCAGCGCTCGGGTGGCGGCGCAGGAGGCCAGCGATGACGGCCTCAACATGACCTTTGCGCCGATGGTCGATATCACCCGCGATCCGCGCTGGGGGCGGGTCTCCGAAGGCTTCGGCGAAGACACCTGGCTGGTGTCGAAAATCGCCAAGGTGATGGTCGACGGTTTCCAGAACGGCGACCCGGCCAAACCCGGTTCGGTGATGGCCAGCGTCAAGCACTTTGCGCTGTACGGCGCCGTCGAAGGCGGCCGCGATTACAACACCGTCGACATGAGCCCGCTGCGCATGCATCAGGACTATCTGCCGCCTTATAAAGCGGCGGTGGATGCCGGCAGCGGCGGGGTGATGGTGTCGCTCAACGCGATCAACGGCGTGCCGGCCACCGCCAACCCGTGGCTGCTGAAAGATCTGCTGCGCGACCAGTGGGGCTTTAAAGGCATCACCATCAGCGACCACGGCGCAATTAAAGAACTGATTAAACACGGCGTGGCCGCCGACGCGCGCGACGCGGTGCGGCTGGCAATCACCTCCGGCGTCGACATGAGCATGAGCGACGAGTTCTACGACAAATACCTGCCGGGCCTGGTGAAAGACGGGCTGGTGGCTGAAAGCGATATCGACCGCGCCTGCCGCGACGTGCTGAACACCAAGTACGACATGGGACTGTTCACCGATCCGTATGTGCATCTGGGCCCGGCGGGTGCCGATCCGCAGGACACCAACGCCGAAAGCCGCCTGCACCGCGCCGAGGCGCGGGTGGTGGCGCGCAAAACGATGGTGCTGCTGAAGAACGATAAGCAGACGCTGCCGCTGAGCAAACAGGCGACCATCGCGCTGGTCGGGCCGATGGCCGACAGCCAGCGCGACGTGATGGGCAGCTGGTCCGCCGCCGGGGTGGTCAAGCAGTCGGTGACCCTGCGCGAAGGGCTGGAGCGGGCGGTGGGCGACAAGGCGCGCATTCTTTACGCCAAGGGCGCCAACGTCACGCAGGATAAAGGCATCATCGACTACCTGAACGAGTATGAGCCGGCGGTGGCGTTCGACACCCGTTCGCCGCAGCAGATGCTCGACGAAGCGGTGCAGGCGGCGAACAAGGCCGACGTGGTGGTAGCGGTGGTGGGGGAATCGCAGGGCATGGCGCATGAGGCCTCCAGCCGCGCCGACATCACGATCCCGCAGAGCCAGCGCGATCTGATCGCCGCGCTGAAAGCCACCGGCAAGCCGCTGGTGCTGGTGCTGATGAACGGCCGGCCGCTGGCGCTGAGTTGGGAGAGCGAGCAGGCGGACGCGATGCTGGAAACCTGGTACAGCGGCACCGAGGGCGGCAACGCGGTGGCGGACGTGCTGTTCGGCGACTACAACCCGTCGGGCAAGCTGCCGATGACCTTCCCGCGCTCGGTCGGCCAGATCCCGATGTACTACAACCACCTGAACACCGGCCGCCCGTTCGGCAAGGAGAATCCGGGCAAGTACACCTCGCGCTACTTCGATTCGCCGAACGGCCCGCTGTATCCGTTCGGTTACGGCCTGAGCTACACCACCTTCAGCCTGTCGGATCTGAAACTGTCCAGCCCGACGATGGCGCGCAACGGCAAGCTAACCGCCAGCGTCACGCTGAAGAATACCGGCAAGTACGACGGCGCCACGGTGGTGCAGCTGTATCTGCAGAACGTGACCGCCTCGGTCAGCCGGCCGGTAAAAGAGCTGCGCAACTTCAAGAAAGTGACGCTGAAGGCCGGCCAGTCGCAGCAGGTTGAGCTGCCGATTAGCGAAGACGATCTGAAGTTCTACAACGCCAGCCTGAAATGGGGGGCGGAGCCGGGCAAATTCAACGTGTTCGTCGGCCTGGACTCCGACAACGTGCAGGCGCAAAGCTTTACGCTGAAGTAACCCTGTCCCCCTCGTTCGCCGCGCTGAGCGAGGGGGCATCTATTCATTCCCGCTAACGTCATCGGAGCTTGCCTCATGAAACGCTATCTGGACTGCAGCGCCAGCGATCTGGCCGATATCGGCAAAGCCGACCTGCTCTACGCCATCCGCGCCAGCGAAGGGCGCATCTTGGTCAGCGAAACCATTGCGGTCACTCAGCCGCTGCTCAATAACGTCACCAACGCCGAGCTGGCGGCCAGCCAGGGCGCCGACCTGCTGCTGCTGAACCTGTTCGACGTTGACCAGCCGCATATTGCGGGCCTGCCCGCCGACGTGCCGCCGCAGGAGGCGCTGCGCACGCTGCAGCGGCTGACCGGACGGGTGATCGGGGTGAACCTGGAGGCCGTCGATCCGGCCTTCGCCACCGAACATAACGATTTCTGGCAGATGACGGCGGGGCGTGCCGCCACCGCCGAGAATGCGCGCAAGCTGTATCAACTCGGCGCGCGCATGCTGGTGCTGACCGGCAACCCGAACAACGGCGTCAGCAATCAGGCGATCGCCGCCGCGCTGAAAGCGATCCGTGATGAGGTGGGCGACGAGATGGTGCTGGTGACCGGCAAGATGCACGGGGCCGGTATTGTGCGCGAAAGCGGCAGCCAGCTGATCGGCGAGCAGGACATCGCGCTGTTCGTGGAGAACGGTGCGGACATCGTGCTGTTGCCGGCGCCCGGCACCATTCCCGGCATGTCGCAGGAGAAAGTGGCGGCGCTGATTGCTTATGCGCAGCGGCAGGGCGCGCTGGCAATGACGGCGATCGGCACCTCGCAAGAGGGGGCCGACGTGCAGACCGTGCGGCAGATTGCGCTGATGAGCAAAATGGCCGGCGCGGATCTGCACCATATCGGCGATACCGGCTATCTGGGGCTGGCGCTGCCGGAAAACATCTTCGCTTACAGCGTGGCGATTCGCGGCGTGCGCCACACCTACAGCCGCATAGCGCGCTCGGTGAACCGCTAAGCCCGGGGTTTTTGCGCCGTCACGATGCGGTCATCGCTCGTGGCCAGCGGTTGCGCGGCGGAAAGCCTGAGGACGCAGCGATCGGGTGAGATGTCGGCAGGCATTGGTGAATGTGTTTTTGGTGGTGATCGCTCTGGCAATGTTGCCGTCGGTTGGCAAAATTTTGCGGCCCGCGTTGAAGGATATGCTGCGCGTGGTGCCGGTTGAACTGGACACTTTGGTTGAGAAGACGATGGCGGCGCTGGTGCCAGGCACAATATCATCGATTATCACAGCTATTGCCAAAATGACGGGCGCATCAGCATTATCGAAATCAATATTTTGATGGGGGTCGTGCAGAGCGTTAAGTTAGACGAGTTGGATGCAATGCGCGAAGAAATTCAGTCCGGTTTAGGGATGGATGACGACGATCTGTGATTGGCCGTTTCTTTTACTCGCGATCGCAAATGGCTTAACTGAGAGGAAACTCCGGGCCTGACGGCCCGGGGGATCTGCACATGTTGGCAGCCATATAGCGCGTTCGAGCAACCGCCAAGAGCGCGGATGTTAGCGGTAAGCAAAACGCGCCGTGAAGAATCGGAGCTGTTTGGGTTCATAAGTAAACTGCAGACCGTGAATGCTTGCTCTGCGCTGATATAGCGCAATAATGCCGTCGGCGACTTTGTCCATATGCGCGTAGGTGTATACGCGACGCGGTATGGTCAGGCGCACGGTTTCCAGATTTGGCCGACGGTTGTCGCCTGTCTTCGCATCGCGCCCGGCCGAAACGATGCCGCGTTCCATGGCGCGCACGCCGGTTGCGATATAGATGCTGGCGGCCAGGCTTTGCGCGGGCAATTGCTCCTGTTGAAGATGCGGGCAAAAACGGCGCGCATCGAGGAAAACCGCATGCCCGCCCACGGGTTCGACAATGGGAATGCCGGCCGCGAGCAACCTGTCGCCTAGGTAGCGTACTTGCTGAACACGATGTTCAATGTATTCGAATTGCATCGCTTCGCGCAGGCCGATCGCCATCGCCTCCATATCACGCCCGGCGAGCCCGCCGTAAGAGGGCATTCCCTCATACACCACGACCAATTCCCGCACGGCGTTAAACGTTTCTTCGTCATTCATGCAAAGAAATCCGCCGATGTTCACCAGACAGTCTTTTTTGCCGCTCATCGTACAGCCGTCGGCGTAGCTGAACATTTCCAGAACGATATCCGCGATCGACCGCTGCCTGAATCCCTCTTCTCTTTCTTTGATGAAATAGGCGTTTTCCACGCACCGGGTCGCATCGTAATAAAGTTTAATGCCGTGTCGACGGGTCAGTTCGCTAACGGCGCGCATGTTGCCCATCGATACCGGTTGACCACCGGCCATATTGACGGTGACCGCCAGGCAAACATAGGCGATGTTTTCAGCACCTTTTTCCGCGATCAGCGCTGCCAGTTTGCGCAGATCGACATCGCCTTTAAACGGCAGAATCGCGCCGGCGTCATGGGCTTCGTCTCTGATGACGTCAACAAAGGTGGCGCCGTTTTTTTCCTGATGATAGCGGGTGGTGGTGAAATACATGTTGCCGGCGACGAATTGGCCCGGTTTTATCGCGACCTGAGAGAGCAAATTTTCCGCGCCGCGCCCCTGATGGGTAGGCACCAGATATTTGAAGCCAAACAACTCGCGGACGGTTCGTTCAAGGTGGAAAAAGTTTTCGCTGCCGGCATAGGCTTCATCTCCCGACATGATGCCCGCCCACTGTTTATCGCTCATGGCATTGGTGCCGCTGTCGGTCAGCAAATCGATATACACATCCCGCGAATTCAGCAGGAAAGTGTTGTAACCCGCCTCCTCTATTTTTTTTATTCTTTCTTCCCGGGAGAGCAGTGTTACCGTTTCAACACTTTTTATACGAAAAGGTTCGGCTGGATAAGACATCGTTTTCACCTTATGGCAATCAAGTTGATGGGTAATGTACGGACGTGATGCGCCTTGCCGCTCAAAAATACGGTTTATTTTTTTATTGCGGTAACAATGCTGAAATAACCGAGGGCGGGAAATACTTCAATGTTTTCGAATCCCGCTTCAGAGAGCAGAGAGCCAATTTCTTTGCCGGAGTATTGTTGCCCCTCCGTCCAGCCTAGCATCATCAAACTGTAGGCGGCAGCGGCAAGTGGCCCCGGTTCTGTGTCGTCATACAGTATTTCATGAATAACTATCCTTCCGCCTTTCGGCAATGACGCATAACTTTTCTGCGCCAGAAAACGGTTTTTTTCCGTCGGCCAGTCGTGGAAAATATTGGAGTAGAAATGAAGGTCCGCAGCGGGGTAATCATCATGCCACATATTGCCGCAATGGGTGCCAATTCGATCATCAAAACCATATTGCCGTATATAATCGGCCGAAAGCGGGCAAACCTCCGGCAAATCGAAAATGGTGCACTGGAGATTGGGCCAATGCGCGCTCATGCCGATGGCGTGCGCGCCTGATGCTCCGCCGATATCGAGCGCCTTGCGGTGTGATGCCAAAGAGAGCGCGGTGGGCCAAACGCTGGCCGAGCCCATGCTCAGGCTATGCATGGCGTGGGTGAATTTGCGCGCTTTCTCGGTATCATGAGCATGCGTATCGAAAAGAGCGCGTTCGCGATAAACTTGGGCCGTATCCTTCCTGATGGCTGATTCCAGATTTTTTAGCGAGAAGTTTTCACTGTTTTCATACATCATGTCCCAAAAGTAACCGAAGTAATTTGGGCTGCCCTTTAATAAAAACTCTTGTGCCTCCGACGTGAGCCTAAAGAGGCCCGCATTCAGTTCGACCAGATTCAACGCGCGCAGCGTGGCCATGATCGCTTCCGCCGGCCGCTTTTTAATCTGCAGTTCTGTACTGATATCGTTAATATTTCTTGGCGATTTAGACATGAATTCAAATACGCCCAGGCGGTGCGCGATAATGATGGTTGGATAAGTATATAAATTCATGGTGATATCAAGAATGTTTCTGTCATGACAACGAGGAGGAATTACCGCTAAACGCATGTTAATCTCCGGGGAGTGGAGTTATAGGGTTTAGAAAGGTTATGTCATCAATTCATTTTTCGCAAAGTATCGCCTTTATTTTTTTGTATTTTTAAATGGGATTGATTGGTTGTTATTTAAAATGATATGGCTAATTAATTATGAGATTAAAAATAATTATTTTAGGCCTGATTTTATTTTAGGGCGCCCAATCCATTATTTCGCCGTTTGCCTGGTCAATACGGATGGATGCGCGCCGTTGCGGACGACGCCGGCGGCATGCATGGCCGGGCCTGGCGGCCCGGAGAATGTTACCAGAACAGCGGGGTGGTGTTTTCAGCCAGAAACGCCAGTAGGGTTTCGTTGACCGCCGTCGGGTTTTCCTTGTTGCTGATATGCCCGGCGTTGGGGATCAGCACATGTTGACAGCCGAGAAGATCCGCCATGCGCTGGCCTTCCGCCGGCGGGCGCGGCTTATCCTGGGCGCCGGTGATGACGATGCTGGCGGCGGTGATGTTTTCCAGCAGCGCCAGCTTGTCGGGGCGACCGAAGATCATCCGGCCCAGCGGTACGATGCTCTCGCGCAGGCGATCGGCGGGCAGGCTCTGGAGCTGACACAACAGCGATTGCAATAAGGCGTCGGGGACGTCATCGGAATAAAACAGCGACGCGACATGTTCCAGCAGCGGCGAAGTGATGGCGCCGGCTTGCTCCACGGCGGCCAGCATGCCCATATAACGCTGCCGCGCCTCCGGCGTTTCGTCGCCCAGGTAGCTGTCCATCAGCGCCAGCACCTTGACCCGTTCCGGCGCCAGCGCCGCCAGTTCGGCGCCCCACATGCCGCCGACGGACAGGCCGACGATGCCGAACTCTTCAATATCCAAGCGATCCATCAGCGCCAAATGATCGGCGGCGATATCCGACAGGCTGTTTCGCCCGGTCGGCAGCGCCGGTGAGTCGCCGTGGCCCCAGAGATCCGGCACGATCAGGCGGTAGCGTTTCGCCAGCGCTTCAAACTGCGGCGCCCACATGTTCAGATCGAACAGATAGCTGTGGCCCAGCAGCAACGGAAAGCCTGAGCCCACGTCGAGATAATGCAGGGAGTTGCCCATCGTTGGCATCTTATCGGTTCCTTAATATAAAGAGAGTCCGGCTGCTTATATCACACTCATATTCGAACTGCGGTATTAATTTACCTTAAATTACTCAGGCAAATCCTTATTTTTAATTTCCCTTGATAACAAGACGTCAATGAAAGGTAATGCTAATGATAATATTCTGGTGACGATAAGCGCCTTGGTTTATGCTGGCGCTCCTTTCAAGATGGAATAGCTAAACAGGGAGTCATGATGAAAAAACTTTTCAGACTATTAATTATTTTGCTTGCCATTTTACTGCTGGCGGCGGTGCTGTGGTGGTTCTTTGGGCGCGGCAATCCGAATGCGCTGTGGCAAATCGTCAGCCAACAGTGCGTGCCCAATCAGCAGCAGAACGACGATCCGGCGCCCTGCTTAAAGGTTGATTTAACACAGGGTTATGTGCTGTTTAAGGACAGCAAAGGCCCCTATCACGATCTGGTGATGCCAACCGAAAAGGTCAGCGGCATCGAGAGTCCGGTATTGCAGACGGATCACGCGCCGCCTTATTTCGCCCAGGCCTGGAATAACCGCGAACATATATCCGGCGAGCTGGGTAAACCGTTAAAAGATGCGTGGCTTTCGCTGGCGGTCAATTCGAAATATGGCCGTTCTCAGGATCAGCTGCATATTCACGTTGCCTGCCTGCGTCAGGATGTCTATAACGCGCTGGGGCAACAGGCGGAGCAATTAGATCAGCAGTGGCGCCCGCTGGCGGTGAAATTAGTCGGCCACCAATATCTGGCCAGAAAATTGGCGGGCACCGATTTAACCGAGGAAGATCCTTTCCGTTTGCTGCACAACTATGTGGTCGAGCAGGGCGACAGCATCGGCAATTATGGCCTGGCGCTGGCGGTCAGCCCGCAGGGTGAGATGCTGCTGTTGGCCAACCGTTTGAAGTTGACCGACCTGAACCTGGGCTCGGCCGGCGAAATTCAGGACTACCACTGCGCGGTGGCGGGGAACTGAGTTTTTCTTATCGCTCCCCGCGTTGTCGGGGAGCAAATCTGTAAAAATGCGATATATCGCTCTGTATTAACTGGATTTAATTTTATTCCGCGACATCTGCTTGATCCTGTCATAACGTCCGATCTATTATTTGTTTGCACAAGCAAATAAATAATCGAGAGCAATCCGGTATGTCACAACCACGCAAACTTCCTGCTGCGCTGGGCATCCATCTGGATGTGACCAATCGCCTGTGGCGCACGGCGATGGACCAGTCGGTAAAAATGACCAATCTGACGCGCCCGCACTGGCTGGCGCTGAGCGCGATTGCCGATTTGGGTGATGGCTGCACCCTGAAAGACGTTTCGCAGCATTTGAACGCCGAAGTCTCGACGATGTCGCGTGCGTTGCTGTTTTTGGAAAAAAATCGGCTGATCGCTCGCGATGCCCTGTCTGAGGATAAGCGCGCTAAAGGCGTGAGAATGACCGCGGCCGGGCAGGAGATGCTGGCGCAGTTGGATCACTCAAGCCAACAGGCACGGCAAAAGCTGCTCAACGGCATTTCGGCCGGCGATCTGGAGGCTTTTTACCGCGTATTGTTTGGCATCAAACATAACGCGATAGCGATGCTCGAACAGGAAAATCTATTGCCGGACGAGTTTGCGCTGTTAGCGGAGGAGCGAGCAGGTGCGATGAAGCCGGAAGGTGAAGCGTGAACGGCCGCTGGCGGAGAGCACAACAGCTGTGCGTTATCGCGTTGGGGATCTTCTCCTGCCCGGTCTTCGCCAGCCAGAATGACCAACAGGTCATCGCACGCGGAAAATACCTGGCGATCGCCGCAGATTGCGCGGCTTGTCACCGCGGCAGCGCCCAACAGGACGCCCCCTACGTCGGCGGTTATGCCATCGCTTCGCCGATGGGCAATATCATCGCCAGCAATATCACGCCCGCCAAAGGAACCGGCATTGGCGACTACAGTGAGCCAGAGTTTCGCCGCGCGTTAACGCAGGGCATCCGGCGAGACGGCCAACCCTTGTATCCCGCCATGCCCTATACCGCTTATCGGGGGTTGAGCGATGACGATCTGCACGCGCTGTATCGTTATTTCATGGCCGGCGTCGCCCCGGTCGATCGCGCGGTGCCTGAGACCCAACTGGCGTTCCCTTTTTCCTGGCGTTATGCGATCCACGGCTGGAACTGGCTGTTTCTGAAAAAAACGCCCGTCGATGAAGACGTGAAAAAAGCGCGGGGTCGCTATCTGGTGGATGTTTTGGGGCATTGCTCGGCGTGCCACAGCCCGCGCAACGCGATGATGGCCGAACGCGACGATCGCTATCTGGCGGGCGGGGAGGCCGGCGGTTGGATCGCGCCGAATATCACCTCGAATCCCGTCAGCGGCATCGGCGGCTGGAGCAGGGAAGAGTTGGTGCAGTATTTGCGTACCGGGCGCAATGACAAAGCCCAGGCGGCCGGCGGCATGGCGGAGGCGGTGGAGCACAGCCTGCGTTTCCTGAGCGACGACGATCTTGACGCCATCGCCGACTGGCTTAAACAGACGCCGCCGATCGCCACCGCGCAAGGAACGAAAGCGGCCTATGCCTATCAGGGAGGCGGTGAAGGCCGTGCCGCCGGGCAGGCGCTGTATGCCGCTGCCTGCGCCAGTTGCCATCGCCTGGGCGGCGAAGGCGCCTACGACGGCCATTTCCCTTCTTTGACAAACAATTCCACCGTAGGCAGCGAGCAGGCCAATAACCTGATCATGGTGATGCTGCATGGCGTGCAGCGCCAGGGAGAGACGCTGCAAACCTGGATGCCGGGATTCGCCGACAGCCTGGATGACCGGCAACTGGCCGAGCTGGGCAATTACGTATTGCAGCAATTCGGCAATCCGGCGGTCAGGATAACGCCGCAGCAAGTGGCTCAGCTGCGGGCTGGCGGTGAGAAACCGTGGTTGATCGCGTCACTGCCTTATGTGTTTTGGGGCGGGGTATTGCTGGCATTGATCGTCATCGGGGCGTGGGTGAAACGTCGGGTGAAGCGTTGAGCGAGGAGAGAGTGGCATGAAGTTCAATCTGAACGGCCAGGCGGTCGAATTTAACGGCGAGCCGGATACGCCGCTGCTGTGGGTGATCCGGGAACATTTTAAGTTAACCGGCACCAAGTTCGGCTGCGGTATCGGCGCCTGCGGCGCCTGTACGGTACATGTCGACGGTAAGGCAGTGCGTTCATGTTGCTATCCGCTGCAATTGGTACGCGATCGGCAGGTGACCACCATCGAAGGATTGTCCACCGATCGCAGTCATCCGGTGCAGCAGGCCTGGATAGCGGAGGATGTGCCGCAGTGCGGCTACTGCCAATCGGGCATGATCATGGCGGTCAGCGCGCTGTTGGCGGAGCACCCGAAGCCGGACGACCGGCAGATAGATACCGGCCTGACCAATCTGTGCCGCTGCGCCACTTATCACCGTATCCGCGCGGCGGTGCACCGCGCCGCCGACAAGGGAGAACCCTAAGCATGGCGATCACCCGCAGAACCTTGCTAAAAGGCAGCGCGTTGGCGGTGGCCGCCATGCTGTTGCCGATATCGACGCGCAGCCTGGCAGCCGTGGTTTCGCAGGATGCGGCGCCGCCCGACGGTCAGTACGAATTGAACGATTGGATCTGGATCGATAGCGGCGGCCGCATCGTCATCGGCGTGTCGCAATGTGAGGTCGGGCAGGGGATTTACACCGGCCTGGCCGAAGTGGTGGCGGCGGAAATGGATGCCGATTGGGCGCAGGTGACGGTGAAGTTCGTCACCGGCCGCGATGCCTACCGTCAGGTTGCCGGGGGCGAGGCTTTCGCGCAATTTGTCGCCGCTTCAACCTCCATGACCAAATTTTATCAGCGCACCCGGTTGGCCGGCGCGCAGGCGAGAGATTTCTTTCTGCGGGCCGGTGCGCGACATCTTGCACTTTCACCGCAACAGTGCCGCACGGAGAAAGGCTGGGTGATTGAGGAGGGCGGGCAGCGCAAGGTCGCCTACGGCGATTTGGTGCGCTATGCCGCCGAGCTGCCGTTGGATCCGCAGCCTGGTTTAAAGAGCGAAGCGCAAGAGCAAGAGAGCTTCATCGGCAAGCCGTTGTTGCGGGTCGATACGCCGGAGAAAGTGGACGGCAGCGCGATTTACGGTATCGATATCGACCTGCCGGAGATGCTGATCGGCGTCCCCTGGATGGTGCCCGATCTCAGCGGAAAGCTGGTCGCCGTGCGTAATGAACGGCAGATCCGGGCCATGCCCGGCGTGGTGGATCTGGTGCTGACCCGGCAGTGGTCGATGAACAACATGGTCGGATTGGATCACGATATGTCGCTCAATACGGTGATCGTGGTGGCGGCGAGCTACTGGCAGGCCAAAAAGGCGGCGGATTTGCTGGAGGTCGACTGGCTGCCGGGCGCAGGGCAAGCGCTGTCCGGTAGCGCGATTGCGGCGGAGAATCTGGCGATGCTGGACGGCGATACCTTGGTGCCGGCGGTCAATCGCGGTGAGGCGTCGGCGTTGATCCATGACGCTGAGCAGGGTTCGCGCCTGCATGAGGCGCGTTACAGCGCGCCTTATGTGGCGCATGCCACCCTGGAGCCTTGCAACGCCACCAGCCATTATGAAGAGGGCCGTATCGAAACCTGGGGCCCTTTCCAGGGGCAGGACATGGTGCGCAACGTTCTGGCGAAAATGTTCGGGCTGAAGCCGGCGGATGTGGTGGTGAATACGACCTACCTGGGGGGCAGCTTTGGGCGCAAATATCTGCCGGATGCCGTAATGCATGCTACCGCCGCCTCCCGGGCGGTGGGGAAACCGGTCAAGGTGATCTATCCGCGCGAGATCGACATGCGGCATGAATATTATCGTCCGGCCTGCATCAGCCATTATCGGGCGCTGCTGGATGAAAACGGCTACCCGCAGGCGCTGTGGGCGCGCTATGCCGGGCAGTCGCTATTCTGGCAAATGCGGCGCGAAACGGTACACGAGGCCGGGGGATGGGATGAAAGTATGGTGGAGTGCGTTTACAGCACGCCGTATCGCATCCCTCATCTGAAGGTGGAGGCCGGCATCGTCGAACAGCCGATTTCCCTGAGCTATCTGCGCGGCGTCGGCAGCGTCGCCAGCCTGTTCTTTTTGGAAAGCTTTATCAGCGAACTCAGCCATAAGGCCAAGCGGGACGAGTATCAGTATCGGCGGTATCTGCTGCAGGGCAACCCAGAGGCGTTGCGCGTACTGGAGGCTACCGCGGCGGCGGCGGGTTGGCAGCGCGAACCGCCGCCGGGCGTTTATCGCGGGATGTCGTGCAATATTTGGCTCGGCCGCAATAACGCTTTCACCACTTACGTCGGTTTGGTGGTTGAAATCGCCATTCAGGAAGGGCGGCTGCGGGTGCTCCGCGCGGTATGTGCGATTGACTGCGGCAAGGTGATAAACCCAAATCTGGTGCGCGCCAACGTAGAGGGCGGCATCGGCTTTGCGCTGACCACCTGTCTGCACAGCGAACTGCACTTTGAACGGGGCGGTGTGGTGGAAGGGAATTTCGATCGTTATCCGCTGCTGGCGATCGCCGAAATGCCCAAAGTGGAAGTGGTGGTGCTCGACAGCGCGCGTGCGCCGCAGGGATGCGGAGAAGTGTCGACTGCGGTGGTCGCTCCGGCGATAGCCAGCGCGCTGCATAAGGCCACCGGCAAAACCTATCGTACGATGCCGTTCCCACGCGAGTTCTCCTCGGTGTAACGGCCCGCCGGCTGCCGCGCGCTCAGAGCTTCTTCAGCAGCGCCAGCAGCTGCGCTTCGCTTTTCTCCGCCAGCCCGTCGATGGCCAGCTTGATGATGTCGGAGCGGGTAATGCGCACGATGCCGCTGCGCGCCGCCTGCACGATCACTTCATCGATGGCTTCAATGTGGCTGTCCGTCAGGCTGACGGAAATCGCCTTATAGGTGCGCCTGCGGCCGGCCGGTTTGGCTTCCGGCGCGGGCGCCGCGACCGGCAGCGTGTGCGAGGTGGCGCTGTTGATGAATTCGTCTTCCGACATGCGGTGGGTGGGGGTGCGCTTCTTCACAGGATCACCTCTTTCACCAGGCATTCAATTTCGCTCTGCGCCTTTTCGTTGTTCGCCTCATGCACGGTGATGGCTTCGCCCCAGGCGTCACGGTAAATCTTGCGGTCGCACAGGCGGTGGCTCACCAGGGTGAACTCCGGGTATTCGCTCAGCACCTGCGCCGCTTCGTTGGCTTCATTGATGAAGATGTTGGTCGGGCACATGTTCAGCACGATGTAGCCTTTGACCTTCTCGTTGTATTCCTGCGCGGTGGAGAACATCTCCGACAGATAGCCGATGGTGTCGAGATCCATCTGCGAAGGGCGCAGCGGCGAGAGGAACAGATCGGCGGCCAGCAGCCCGGAGCGCAGTTCGGCGCTGTCGCGGCCGGCGGTGTCGACGATTACGTAGTCGTAATGGCGATCCAGTTCCAGCAGCGTTTCCTTGATTTTGCCCGACGCGGCCACCACCGGAATGTGCGGCAGCCCCTCGACGTTCTGACGGTCGTTGTACCAAGTCATGATCGATTTCTGGTCGTCGGCATCGACGATGATCGCCGTCTTGCCTTGCTTAAGAATCAGATACCCGGCGATATTCACCGCTTTCGTCGATTTGCCGACGCCGCCTTTTTGCGAGCCAATCAGAACAATCATGCTGCCATCTCTCAAGTTATTAAGCTGATAACTTATTAAGTTAATGTGCTTGTTAGGTTGATAATCAAACAGGTTAACAAGAACAACTCGCGAACAATATGCACCAACTGCGGCGGCTTGCCAAGCCAGTATGTCGTTAACTGCGCAGCTTATTTTGCGCTGGATGGCCCGGATGGGTAAGTAGGAATTCTCTGGGAAGTGGCGGAACGGAAGAGGGAGTTGTTAATTTAACAGCTTAATAAGTTAGTGGCTCATTAAGCTGTCGGTGGCGTTACTTCTTCATCATCGCCTTCAGGTTGGCGAACGGGTTATGGGTGGCGACGCCGACATCTTTCTGCGCGTCTTCACCGGCCACCACCGTCGAACCGTATTGATCGGCCTCGGTGTATTTCGAGTGCTCGTGGTCGTGGCAGTACAGGCACAGCATTTCCCAGTTGCTGCCGTCTTCGGGGTTGTTGCTGTGATCGTGATCGATGTGGTGCACCGTCAGTTCGCGCAGGTTGGAATAAACGAACTCGCGCGAGCAGCGCCCGCATACCCAGGGGAACAGTTTCAGCGCTTTTTCGCGATAGCCGGTTTCCAGCTTCGCATAGTTTTTGGGGATATAGGCCATGGTGGTCGTCCGTCGTGAATCACTATGCGGCAAATAATACCACACTGCGTGCGGCGACAACGTGCGGCTCATCCTGTCGCTAGCGAAATGTCTCCACTGCCCAGTCGATAAACGCCCGCAGCTTGCCGCTGAGGTGGCGATTGGACGGGTACACCACGTACATCTGCTCCGGCGGCGGCTGCCAGTCGTGCAGCAGGCTGACCAGCTCGCCGCGCTCGAGGTGCGGCTGCGCCATAAACCGATAGATCTGGATGATGCCCAATCCGGCCAGGCTCGCCGCCAGCAGCGCGTTGCCTTCGTTAATGCTGACCGGGTAGCGCTGTTGAATGGCGATCTCTTTGCCGCGTTCGACATAGCGTTGCGGATGGATGCGGTCGTTGACCGGATGGCGGTAGTGCACCATCGGAAAACCCTGTTCCAGATCGCACGGGTGGCGTGGGGCGCCGTGGCGCGCCAGATAAGCCGGGGTGGCGCAGCTGACCCAGTCCAGATCGAACAGACGCCGGGCGATCAGGCTGGAGTCGGCCAACGGGCCGCTGCGAATCACGCAGTCCGCGCTGTCGCTGATCAGATCGATAACGCGATCGCCGATGCTGAGATCGATCTGGATTTGCGGGTAGCGTTCCAAAAAGCCTGGCAGCGCCGGCAACAGCAGCTGGCGGGCGGTGCCGCTGCCGGTATCGATGCGCAGCACGCCCTGCGGAGAATTCTGTGACTCGGTCAGACAGCCCTCCATCTGCTCCAAATCCGCCAGCCATTTCACCGTATTCTGGTAATAGCATTCGCCTTCGCGGGTGACCGACACGCTGCGGGTGGTGCGCTGGAACAGCTTGGTCTGCAGGTGATCCTCCAGATTCTGGATCAGCTTGGTGACCGTCGCTTTCGGCATGCCCAGCGAATCGGCGGCGCGGGTAAAACCGCCGGTTTCCACCACGCGGTTAAATACCCGGATAGCGAGCAAATGATGGTCCATAGGTTCCCAACGTCATGCCCCGGCAGTGGCCGGGGCATGTTTCTGCAGATAGATAATGATTAACACTGTTTAGCGCCAATCGCGCCGGAGCGCAAGCTGAGGCCGAACACCAGCGTGGCGGAGAGGATCAGCGCGCCGCCGAACAGCATGGCGCTGCTGACGCCCTGCCAGTCCACCACCTCGCCGCCCAGCAGTGCGCCGGAGGCCAGTGCGATCTGGATGACGCACACCAGCAGCGCCTGGCCGGCTTCCGGCGCCTGCGGCACCGCGGCGAACATCCAGTTGGTGGCGCATACCGGCACGGCGCCGAACGCCAACCCCCAGACCAACACCATCAGCGTGGCGCCGGCGAGGCCGCTGAGCAGCGGCGAAACGATCAGAATACCCGCCAGCATGGCGGCGATCAGGATAAAGGTGGCGCGCAGGCTGTGTTCCGCCAGGCGCTCGCCGAGGAAGGTGCCCAGCAGGCCGATGGCGCCATAGGCCAGCAGCTGCAGCGAGATCGCCGATGGGCTGAGCACGAACACCTGTTGCAGCAGAGGGCGCAGATAGGTATAGGCGGCGAAGTGGCCGATGAACAGCAGCACGATGGCGATCAGGCCGATGCGCGCCATCGGCAGGCGCAGCGGCAGCACCAGATCGCGCGGCGTAACCGGCCGGGAAGGCGGTACCGACGTGAGTAAACGCAGCTGCGCCAACAGTACGCCGACCGCCAGCGCCGCACCGCCGAAGAAGGCGGCGCGCCAACCGAACAGATCGCCGATCAGCGCCCCCGCCGGCACGCCGCACACCGCGCCGACCGAGATGCCGCTGAGGATCAGCGCGGTGGCGCGGCCCTGGCTGGCTTCCGGCACCAGATGGCGGCCGTAGTTGGCGGCGAACGACCAGAAGCCGCCGACGCAGACGCCCAGCAGCACGCGGCCCAGCAGCATCATCGGGAAGTTGACGGCCAGCGCCGCCACCAGGTTGGACACCATCAGCAGCAACGACAGTCCCAGCATCAGCAGGCGTCTGTCCAGCCGGCCGGAAGCCAGGCTCAACACCGGTGCGGCCACCGCCGCCACGATGCCGGGCATGGTGACCATCAGCCCGGCGGTGCCGGTGCTGACGCCGAGCGAAGGGGCGATGTTGGTCAGCAGGCCGATCGGCAGAAACTCGGTGGTGACCATGACAAAACAGGCGACCGTCAGCGAGAAGATCGCCGGCCACGGGGATGATGCAGGTTTATCTTTATTATTCAGCATAATGCCGCTCGTCTTGGGTGAATGCGCAGGCCGCGCTCGGGGCGCGGTGTGACCGAAGTCACAATCTACGGCAGGCCGAAGCCGCGGATAAATCCGTTTGCGGTGGTTACACTGTTTCTGAGGGGAAACAATCGCCGGCGGCGAGTGAAAACGCGGCTTGCGCCGCGCTGCGGGGGAAAGGAATAAAACGGCATAAGGTTATGACCGAATGCCGCTTGTGTTTAAAGCCCCGGCGCTTTCCACAGCGAGGTGGTCAGGCCGTTATCCACCAGCGTCAGCTGATCGGCGTAAACCTGCCGCCAGGTTTCTTTCTGTTCCTGATACAGCGCATGGTGGGTCATGTCGGGTTGATGCTCGCGCTCCCAGCGCACCAGGCGTTCGCCGGTTTCGGCCAGCGACTCGAACAGCCCGGCGCCGACGCCGGCGGCGATCGCGCAGCCCAGCGCGGTGGCTTCTTTCACCACCGGCACCCGCACCGTCAACCCGGTGACGTCGCTGAGGATCTGGCTCCACAGCTTGCCCTTGGCGCCGCCGCCGGCGAACACCAGCGAGCGCGCCTGCACGCCGGAGAAGGCGGCGATCTGCTCCAGGTTGCAGGCGGAGACGATGGCGGCGTTCTCCTCCAGCGCGCGGAACAGCGTCTGTTTATTGCAGCGCTCCGGGTCGATCGACATATTGATGAACGACGGCGCCGCGTGATACCAGGTTTTGAAATGCATGGCGTCGGAGAAAATCGGCATCACGCCGTAGGCGCCCGGCGGTACCCTGGCCGCCATCTCTTCCAGCAGGCTGTAGGCATCGACCCCCAGCCGCTCCGCCAGCAATTTTTCCTCCGCGCAGAAGGCGTCGCGGAACCAGCGCATGGTCAGGCCGGTAAAGAAGCTGATGGATTCCGCCTGCGCCATGCCGGGAATGACGTGGGGGTTGATGCGGATGTTCATCTCCGGATCGATGGCCGGCTCCGGCAGGTTGACGATCTGCTGCCAGAAGGTGCCGCCGAGCACCGCCGTCTGCCCGGCGCGCACGATGCCAAGCCCCAGGCTGCCGAGCTGCACGTCGCCGCCGCCCATCACCACCGGGGTGCCGCGCAGCAGCCCGCTCTCCTGCGCCGCCTGTTCGGTGACGCGCCCCAGCACGCTGCCGGTTTCTTTCACCGGCGACAAAATATCGGCGCGCAGCCCGGCCATGTCGAGCAGCGCCGGCCGCCAGTCGCGGCTGGTCAGATCCAGCATGCCGGTGGTGCCGGCGTTGGAAGGATCGACCGCCAGCTCGCCGCTGAGCATGTTGGCCAGCCAGTCGCTGATCATGGTCAGCGTCGCCGCCTGGCGGTAGATGTCCGGCCGATGGTGCGCCAGCCACAGCAGACGCGGCATGGCACTCAGCGCCAGCGTCTGGCCGGAGTATTGATACACCTCGCGTTCGAAGCCGTGGTTATGCAACTCTTTCAGCTCGCTGACTTCGTGGCTGGCGCGCGCGTCGACGTTGGCGCAGGCCCAGATCGGCACGCCGTTGCGGTCGTACAGAACGATGCCTTCACGCATCGAGCAGCAGGCCACCGCGCGTATCGCCTGCGCCGTCAGCCCGGCGCGCTGCAAGGCCTGGCGAATGCACTGGCAGGCCAGCTGCCAGTTGCGGCTGAGGTCAAACTCCATCGAGCCGGGCACGCCCGGCACCGCCAGGTGTTGCCACTCCGCCTGGCCGTGCGCGATCTGATTGCCCGCCAGATCGAAGATCACCGCGCGAATACTGCCCGTTCCTGCGTCCAGCGCCATCAAGTAGTTATCCATAGCCTATGCTCTCAGGGGGAGGAGTGTTAACTATAGATGCCGCCGCCTTACCCCGCCGGGGGAGGAGTGGGCGTCGCCGGTGCGATTTGTGAGCCAGGCGGCAAAATTGCCGTTGCGGCAGGGCAATCGACGGGAATAAACCTATGGTTGGAAAGCGCCATGCTACGGCGCGCCGTTCAAACAAGGAGCTGTCATGCACGTCACATTGGTTGAGATCAACGTTAAACAAGACAAAATCGACGAATTTATCGATGTTTTCCGCGCCAATCACCTGGGTGCAATCGAAGAGCCGGGCAACCTGCGCTTCGACGTGCTGCAGGATGAACAGATTCCGACGCGGTTTTACATCTATGAAGCCTATCGCGACGAGCAGGCGGTGGCGGCGCACAAGCAGACCCCGCACTACCTGCAGTGCGTGGAGAAGCTGGAAGCGCTGATGACCGGCCCGCGCAAGAAGACCACCTTTATCGGCCTGATGCCGGAATAATCGCCGGCGTTTGCCGGTGTCCATACGCCCGGTTTGGTTGTAACCTGCAAGCTAAAGCGAATTTTCAATGGGATAAGCGGGGCGAGGATGACATTGCGCGATCGGCTGTTGGCGCTGTTGGTGGTGGTGATCTGGGGCGTGAATTTCGTCGTGATCAAGTTCGGTTTACAGGGCATGCCGCCGTTTCTGCTGGCCGGGATGCGTTTTTTGCTGGTGGCGTTGCCGGCGATCTTCTTTATCCCGCGCCCGACGATCCCATGGAAATGGCTGCTGCTGTACGGCATGACCATGAGCTTCGCGCAGTTTGCCTTCCTGTTTGTCGCCATCAAGGTGGGCATGCCGGCGGGGCTGGCTTCGCTGGTGTTGCAGGCGCAGGTGTTCTTCACCCTGCTGTTGGGGGTCGTGCTGATGGGCGAAAAGCTGCGCGTCAACCATTTCGTCGGCATCGCTATCGCCAGCGGCGGCATGCTGGTGCTGGCGCAGGCCAGCCTGCATAAGCCGGGCAGCGGCGCGGTCCCCCTGGCGGGCCTGCTGCTGACGCTGGCGGCGGCGTTTTCCTGGGCGCTGGGCAACCTGACCAACAAGAAGATCCTGGCCGGTTTCCCGCAGCGCAACATTTTGTCGCTGGTGGTGTGGAGCGCGCCGATCCCGGTCGTGCCGTTCCTGGCCTGCAGCTGGCTGTTCGACGGCCCGCAGGCGGTGCTGAGCAGCCTGGGCCATGTGCAGGTCGGCACCTGGCTGGCGGTTGCCTATCTGGCGTTTGCCGCCACGCTGTTCGGTTATTCGGTGTGGGGCAGCCTGCTGGGGCGCTATGAAACCTGGCGCGTTGCGCCGCTGACGCTGCTGGTGCCGCTGGTCGGGCTGTTCGCCGCTTGGCTGCTGCTGGATGAAGCGCTGTCGCCGGCGCAGTTCGGCGGCGCATTGCTGGTGCTGGGCGGCATGGCGGTCAACACCTTCGGGCTGCCGCGCCGCCGGGCGGCGATCGCGCGTTAAACCGAACAGGGCAATTCTGTTCAATACCTTGTCGACGGCGGTCGGCATTCTGGTGCCTGTGAATACTTTCTCAGGTGACCATCATGAATATCTACCTTTCCATGGCCGCGTTTGCGCTGGCGGCCTCCATCACCCCCGGCCCGGTCAACATCGTCGCATTGAGCGCCGGGGCGCAATTCGGCTTTGGCGCGGCCCAGCGCCACGTGTTCGGCGCCACGCTGGGGTTTACCCTGTTGCTGGTGCTGCTGGGATTGGGCATGCACCAGCTGCTGATCCTGTGGCCGGCGCTGACCCGCTTGATTCAGTGGGCCGGCGTGGCTTTCCTGCTGTTTATGGCCTATCGGCTGGCGTTTGACGACGGCAGGTTGGGCAGCGGCGCGGCGCGGGCGCCTTCCTGCCGCTACGGCGCGCTGATGCAATGGCTGAACCCCAAGGCGTGGCTGGCGTCGGTGGCCAGCCTCGGCGCCTTTGTCGGCGACGGCGACATCCGGCTGCTGTGGCAGTTCGCCGGGCTCTACTTCGTGATTTGCTATGCCTCGGTGGCCTGCTGGGCCTATGTCGGCGCGATGCTGCGCGGCCTGCTCAGGCAGGCGCGCAACGTGCGGCGTTTCAACCGCGCAATGGCGGCGTTGCTGGCGGCCAGCGCCTGCTATCTGCTGGCGGAGGGTTTTTGATACTGGCCGGGTGTGGCGGCCAGCAGCTGTTTGAAGGTGCGCTGGAAGTGCGCCTGATCGGCAAAGCCGCTTTCGCTGGCGGCCGCGGCGATCGGCAGGCCGCTTTTCAACAGCCGATGACCGTGCTGCACGCGGCGGTTGACCAGATAGGCGTGCGGCGTCATGCCGTAGCGCTGGCGGAAGGCGCGGATCAGGTAGGAGGGCGAGAGCGCGGCGGCGTGGCAAATGTCGTCCAGCGTCAGCGACTGAGTGCAGTGCGCGTCGATAAACGCCGCCGCCGCTTCCAGTCGGGGGTGCGGCGGCGTCTCCGGGTGGCGGCCGCTGCCCAGCGCGAGCTGCAGGGCGCTGAAATACTCCACCAGGGCGATCTGTTTTTCCAGCGCGCCGCACTGCGCGTTCGTCAGCAGCGCGTACAGTTGGTTCAGCCCGTTGAACAGCGCCGGATCGCGGCTGAGCGGCCGGCTGAAGGGGACAAAGCGGTCGCCGTCGCCGCCCATCATTTCCTGCTGCAGCGCGCCGAGCCAGGCGAGATCGAGATAGAACATGATGTATGACCAACGGCGGTCGGCGATGGGGTTGCAGGCATGCGCCTGCTGCGGGTTGATGACAACCAAATCGCCGGCGCCGACCTGCATGCGCTGCTCGCCGTTGACATAGGTGCTGACGCCGCCGGTGATGGCGCCGATGGAAAAGAATTCGTGGCTGTGCAGGCTGTAGCACACCTGGCGGCCATCCGCGATGGCGCGGGCTTCGACGAACGGCAACTGCGGATCGCGCCAGAACTGCGGCGTTTTTTCACTCATACGCTTTCCTTTTCACTGCGGCGGCATCACAGTGTTATAGCCTGAAAGCGACGAGCGGGGGAATCGCGGATGATGATTTTTAACGTATTCGGCCGTCTGCTGGGCGTGAAGCGCATCGGGGACGAATGGCGGCTGTTCCGCGTGACGCTGCCGGAGCGCAAATATGCTCCCAGCTGCGATATCGTGCTGCCGGCCGACCTGCGCGAAGAGGAGATCGCCGGCTATCTGGGGGATATTTATCACGAGGCGGCGACGCCACAGCGGCCGGAGGTGTTTCGCGTCGAATAGCGCGGCGCGTTACTCTTCCGCGTTGCGCGCCATCATGCGGCGTTGATGTTCCTCGCCGGCGGCCTGGATCTCTTCCAGCACCGAGCCGACGTCGGCGCGTTTCAGGGTTTCGCTGAACCGGCCGCTGAGGACGCTGTCCGGCGTCAGGTTGCCTTCCTGATACAGCGCCCAAATCTCTTTGGCGTATTGGCTATCGCGCAGCTCCGGCGCGAACTGGCCGTAATACTCCGCCAGATTGCCGATATCGCGCTCGAACATGCTTTTGGCGTGGTTGTTGGCGGCGGCGTCCACCACCTGCGGCAGATCGATGATCACCGGCCCGTCTTTATCCATCAGCACGTTGAATTCCGACAGGTCGCCGTGGACCAGGCCGGCGCACAGCATGCGCACCGCGTAGTTCATCATCAGGGCGTGATCGGCGCGCGCCTGTTCCGGCGTCAGGATGACATCGCTCAGGCGCGGCGCCACCAGGCCTTCTTCGTCGGTGATCAGCTCCATCAGCAGCACGCCGTCCAGGCAGATATCCGGCTGCGGCACCCGCACCCCGGCCTTGGCCAGCAGATACAGCGCGTCCACTTCGGTGTTTTGCCAGGCTTCTTCCTGCTGCTGGCGGCCGAATTTGGAGCCTTTGCTCATGGCGCGCGCGTCGCGGCTGTTGCGCACCTTGCGCCCTTCCTGATAGTGAACGGCCTGCTTGAAGTTGCGCTTCTCGGCCTCTTTGTACACTTTGGCGCAGCGGATCTCATCGCCGCAGCGCACGATAAACACGTCGGCTTCTTTGCCGCTTTTCAACCGGCGGATGACGTCGTCGATTAATCCGTCATCAACCAGCGGCTGGAGTCGTTTTGGAATTTTCATGCAGCCTTGTACCCTATTTAGGCTCCGGTGTGAATGGCTTGCGCAGTTGATAGCGTAAGTTAGACCCGAAAGGCAAACATTAGTTTTGCCGCCGCTGCATCATTGCGCGGCGGCGGGCGCTCACAGGCTGGCGGCCGGCACCCAGACGCTGACGCTGCCGGCGTTGACCGGGAAATGGGCGCTGCCCTGGTCGTCGGTGGTGATTTCCTCCTGACGGTTGCCGAGGAAATCGCGCCAGGCGGTGTGCGCCAGATCGGCCCCCAGCGCGACGGTTTTGCCGCTTTCGCCGCCGTTGGTCAGCACCACCACGCAGCCGGGGGCCTCGGCGGTGCCGGCGCGGCTGAAGGCCACGCAGTGGCTGTCGTCGAAGTAGTCGGTTTGCGGGCCGTTGGCGAAACGCTGGCGGGCGGCGATCAGCTTCTCCAGCTCCGGGATCGCCGGCATATCAATCTGGTACTCGCCGCCGTCGCGCCCCTTGTCGCGGTAGCTGGCGCCATACAGGTCGGGGTAAAACACGCAGGGTACGCCCTGTTCGCGCAGCAGGATCAGCGCGTAGGCCAGCGGTTTGAACCAGGGTTCCACCGGCGCTTCCAGCGACTGCAGCGGCTGGGTGTCGTGGTTGGCGACCAGCGTCACCGCGTGGGCCGGATCGGCGGCGGTCAGGGTATCGGTGAAGATTTGCGCCATGTCGAAGCCGTCGCCCTGTTTCGACGCCTGATGAAACTTCAGGTGCAGCGCCACGTCGAACAGCATCACCTTGCCGTCCACCAACTCGATGTATTGTTGCAGCGCGCTCAGATCGTGCGACCAGTATTCGGCAACGATCAGCAGGTCGCGCTGCGCGCTGTCGCGCACGTGATCCGCCCACTCTTTGAAGAACCAGGCGGGAATGTGTTTGGCGGCGTCCAGGCGGAAGCCGTCGCACGGCAGGCTTTCCAACAGCCAGCGCGCCCAGTATTTGAGCTCCTCCGTCACGGCGGTATTGCGGAACTCCACGTCGGCGCCCATCAGATAGTCGTAGTTGCCCTTTTCGTCGTCGACCTGATCGTTCCAGCCGTCGTCGCCATAGTCGTTGGCGATTTTGAACACCCCTTTGTCGTCCGGCTGCTCAACGTAGTCGACGCCGCTGAAGCATTTGTAATCCCAGATAAACTCGGAATGCACGCCCTGGCGGCCGGGAAAGGTGAAGCGGGTGTAGGCCAGCGCGTCGAAGCCCTGGTCGTCGATGTCGTTGCGGTTGTTGGCGTCCACCTTGAACACGTGTACCTGTTCTTTCTCGTCCGCGCCGAGCTTGTGGTTGAACACCACGTCGTAGAGCACCCCCACGCCGTGTTCGCGCAGCGTATTGGCGGCGTGTTCGAGCGCCGCCTTGTCGCCGTATTTGGTGGCCACGCTGCCTTTCTGGTCAAACTCGCCGAGATCGAACAGATCGTAAGTATCGTAGCCGACGGAGTAGCCGCCGGAAGCGCCCTTGCAGGCGGGCGGCAGCCACAGATCGGTGATGCCCAGTTCGGCGAGGTGCGGCGCGCGCTCGGCGGCCTCCTGCCACAGTTTGCCGCCGTCGGGGTAGTACCAGTGGAAGAATTGCAGCAGGGTGGTTTTTTTCGTCATGAGCCAGCGTCCCGGTTAGCCAGAAGGAGAGGAGCAGTTGCCGTTAAAGCATGGGCTACTTTTGGCAAAAGGGACAAGTTTGGCATAGGCGGCCCGAGAAGGCCGCCCGAGAGATGGCTTAACGCTGGCTGGCGTAATGAGGTGAGCGTGGGCCATAAAGAATGGCGCCGTTCTGACCTGTCGCCGATAGCAGGCGGGTGTTGGCGATGGCGCCAACATCAAATCCTTTGTCGCTGATGGTATCGGCGATTTGCGAAATCGCGGCGCTGATCACCATGCCCAGCAGGCCACCGGAGTTGTTGTTGCCTTCGTTGCTGGATGCGGTGGCGGTGCCGGCCCACAGCTGTTTGCCGTTGCGCAGATCGACCAGGCGAGCGGCTACGGTAACGCGGGTTTCGCTGCTGATCACCATGTAGCTGGTACCGTATTGCGTGACATCCAGGTACAGCACGGTGTCGGCGCCGAAAATCTGGTGCAGTTTTTTCGGACTGACGGCGCGGATGTCGTTGGCGTTGGTTAGGCCGTTTTGCAGGAAGGTTTCCTCCACTACAGCGACCGGCAACACATAGTAACCGGCCTCGGCCAGCGGCAAGGTGGCGCTGGCGAGCACGCTGTGGCTGGCTTTGACGTCCGGCGACTGGTTAACCGGCGGCAAGACCAGGATCGACTTCGGCTTGCTCTCATGGAACGCCGCATAGTCATAAGGCGTCTGCTTGGCACAGCCGCTTAGCAACAGGGTGGCGGCAACGGCGAGGAAAGTGAGTACACGTTTCATTTAAAGCTCCCTTTATCCCTGGCCATCAGGAAATTCATAAACGGCGCCGACTCCGGGAACAGCGTTTTTTCCGTGTTGAATTCATTCATGGCTTGTCCGTCGTTGCCGATTTTGCTGTACAGCAGCCCCAGCTGCGCATGCAGACCTGGCGGTACGGCTTTATCCTTGGCGCGGGATTTCTCGACGATCTCTTTCAGCGTGGCGATCTGCTGCTCAGGGCTTTGCCCCTCCTGCTGGTAGTATTGATAGAGAGAAGTCTGGTAGCCATCCCAATTGTAAAGCGTTTTCGGCGCGGCGCAGCCGGCCAGCAGGGTCGCTGCAAACAGCGCCCCGCCCATTTTTTTAGTTATCATCTTTCTGCTTCTATTCCGTTAGTTAGCAGGGCGCCATGCGCCGTTTTCGATACCGGTGACCAGGTTATTGACGGCTTCACGCACGGCCAGATCCAGCACCTTGCCGTTGAGGGTGGAGTCGTAGCTGGCGGTGCCCCCGAAACCGATGATTTCGCGATTGGACAGTTCGTATTCACCGGCGCCCTGAGCGGAATAGACGACTTCTGAGGTCTGTACGTTTACGACGTTCAGATTGACTTTGGCGTAAGCGACCTGTGATTTACCACGGCCCAAAATCCCCCACAGCTGATGATCGCCGACTTCTTTACGGCCGAATTCGGTGACATCGCCGGTAATCACATAGTTGGCGCCTTTCAGCGTTTGCGCCTTCCCTTTAATGCCGGCTTCAGTTTTCAACTCTTCCATGTTGGCGCGATCCAGCACGTTGAAACGGCCAGTCTGCTGCAAATGCGTGATCAGGATAGTCTTGGACTGATTGCCCAGCCGATCGACGCCATCGGAGAAGATGCCGTTCATGTAGCTGGATCGGTTGTCGAATTTGCCGACGGCGATAGGGCTGCGTGGGCCCTGATAAGTGGTGTTGTAGGAAGCCACTTTCGGCACTTCCAAAGAGCGGGAGGATTCGGTCGCGCAGCCCGCCAGCAAAGTGACGGAAAGGGCAACGGAACAGACGGCGAGTGATTTTTTCATTGGCATGCGATCTCTCCATGAGCATAAAACAGCGCGGGAGCAACCCGCGCCCGACGTTGACATAACGAACGTTGTCGCCGTTATGGAAACGCCGCGATCCTGCCATGAATATGTAACAAATTACAACAAGATATCGGCATTAATGCCGCTATTAACATTGTTGTAACCTATTGGAATGCAATGAATTAGTCTCGATTTTCTCTTGTCATCACAGCGTTTTCCACGATTGTGCATTTTTTGTCTGGGTTATTGTCTTTTTAATCGCAAACATATGGCCATTAATCCTGAAATATTTTAACTAATCAGTTTGTTGTATTGAGTAATGTTACGTTTTGCATCAACTCCTGTGTTATGCCGGGGTTCATGGCGGCTTGATGATCCGTTAAGGTAGTGAAAATTAGGTAACATTATCAACCAAATGTCATTTTTCATCGGCAGCTAATCGGGGATATCAATTGTGAACATCAGGGATTTCAGAGCATTGGCGCGTAGTTTGGTCAGAGAATTCGGCATGTTGAACAAGCAGAGCAACGGCTCGCGCTTTTCGCCGCTGCAGATCCATCTGATGATCGAAGTCAGCGAACAGCCGCTGGGCGTCACCGAGCTGGCGGCCCGGCTTTGCATCGACAAGGCCAGCGCCAGCCGGGCGCTGCGCAGCCTGGTGGCCGCCGGTGTGATAGAAACGGTGGATCATCCGGATGACAGGCGGCACAACCTGCATCGGCTGAGTAAAAAGGGCGGCAAGGCGCTGGCCGGCATCGAGAGCGACGCCGACGGTTTTATGCAGGCGGCGCTGGCGCAGTTGGACGACGATGAGCTGGCGAGCACCACGGCGGCGATGAAAAAGATGACCGCGGCGCTGCGCAGCGCGCGCAAACAGCGCGACGCCAACCTGCGGGTGCGGCCGATCGCCGCGCGCGACGATGCGGCGATGGCGGCGATCATTCGCGACGTGTTTCGCGAGTACGGTATGGACAAGATGGAAGGCGTCAGCCTGCACGATCCGGATCTCGATCGGCTGACCGGCCTGTATCGCGACAACGGCGGCCACTACTGGGTGCTGGAGCGGGAAGGGCAGGTGGTGGGGGGCGTCGGCATGGCGCCGCTGGCGGGCGAAGAGCCCGGCTATTGCGAGCTGCAGAAACTGTTCTTCAAGCCCGGCGCGCGCGGGCTGGGCATGGCGCGCTATATGGTGGTGCAGGCGCTTAAGGCGGCGCGGGCGGCGGGGTATCGCTACTGCTACCTGGAAACCACCGAACAGTTGAAAGAGGCGATCGGGCTGTACTACGCGCTGGGGTTCACGCTGTTGACGGAACGGCGCGGCAACACCGGCCATCACGGCTGCAACGTGTGCATGCTGAAAAATCTGCAGAACGACGATATGTGAGCGGTTTCAAGGTTAGCGCCCGCGCCTTGTGCCACCCTGTTAACCGTTTGATAACAATCACAACGTTTTATCAGGGAGGAAACTATGTTGGGGGATCCGATGGCGCTGTCCGCGCTGGTCACGCTGGTGGTCATCGCGCTATGGGCCAGCGCCCGCTTACCGGAGTATCTGGTCGCGCTGCTGTTCTTCGCGGCGGTGATGGTGTTGCAGCTGGCGCCCGCCGCAGTGACCTTTTCCGGTTTCGCGTCTTCCGCATTCTGGCTGGTGCTCAGCGGTTTCGTGCTGGGCACCGCCATCCGCAGCACCGGCTTGGCGGATCGCCTGGCCAACCGGCTCTTGCCGCACCTGGCCGGCTCCTGGCCCCGCCTGGTGGGCGGGGTGGTGGCGATAAGCTACGCGCTGGCGTTTGTCATGCCTTCCAACATGGGGCGCATTACGCTGCTGATGCCGATCGTCATGGCGTTGGCCGATCGCGCCGGTCTGGCTGAGGGCACGCGCGGCCGCATCGGTTTGGCGCTGGCGGTGGGGTTCGGCACCTTCCAGCTCTCCGCCAGCATCCTGCCGGCCAATGTGCCCAACCTGGTGATGAGCGGCGCGGCGGAAAGCGCCTACGGCAGCCACTTCGCTTATCTCTCTTACCTGCTGTTGCACGCCCCGGTGCTCGGGATCGCCAAAGGCGCACTGCTGACGCTGTGCATCTGCGGCCTGTTCCGTGCGCGGCCGCAGCCGGTGGCGGCCGAGGCGGCGCAAACCCCGCTCAGCGCCGCCGAATGGCGGCTGATCGCGCTGTTGGGCGCCACGGTGTTGCTGTGGATGACCGACAGCTGGCACGGCATCGCTCCCGCCTGGATCGGGTTGGCGGCGGCCTGCTTGTGCCTGTTGCCGCGTATCGGGTTTCTCAACGGCGAGCAGTTCGCCGCCGGGGTTAACGTGCGCACCTGCATCTACGTGGCGGGGATCCTGGGGCTGACGGCGCTGGTCAGCCACTCGGGGCTTGGCGATCGGCTGGGCGGTGCGCTGCTGGCGATGATGCCGGATCTGCACGGCAAACCGTTCACCGCATTCGGTTCGCTGGTGGGGATCACCGCGTTGCTGAATTTCGTGGTGACCGCCAACGGCGTACCGGCGCTGTTTACCCCGCTGGCGCAGGCGCTGTCTGCGGGCAGCGGCCTGCCGCTGCTGACGGTGCTGATGACCCAGGTGATCGGTTACGCCACGCCGCTGCTGCCGTATCAGGCTTCGCCGATCGTGGTGGCGATGGGGATGGGCAAAGTGCCGGCGCGCGAAGGGCTGAAGCTGTGCCTGCTGTTGGCCGCGCTCAGCTTTGCGCTGCTGGTGCCGTTGGACTATCTGTGGTTCAGGCTGCTGGGGTGGATCCCGTAAACAGCCCCGCGCCGCCGGCAAAACAATCTTCGTCCAGCGTCAGGGTGGCGATTTTATGCACCGGTCCGCGCATGCTGACCTGAAAATCGCCGCTGAAGGCGATCTGCAGTTCGCCGCCCGGCATCCGCACGCTAACCCGATCGCCGACTCGTCCCAACTTGCGCATCACGCTGGCGGCGGCGCAGCTGCTGCTGCCGGAGGCGAGGGTAAAACCGGCGCCGCGCTCCCAGATGCCGATGCGCAGCGTCTGGCGATCGACCACTTCCACCAGTTGTACATTGGTGCGTTTCGGGAACAGCGGATGGCGTTCAATCTGCGGTCCGAGCCGATGCACCTGCGCCAGATCAAGTTTCTCCACCGGCACCACGCAGTGCGGGTTGCCCATCGACACCAGCGAAACGCTTAACGTCTCCTCCCTCAGGGGCAGGGGATAGTTCAGCGCCTCCGGCAGATCGATCAAGGCCGGCAGCGCCGCCGGGCTGAAATTGGCGCGCCCCATCTCCACGGTTATCTGATGCGCGTCTTCCGCCACTTGGCAACGCACGTCGCCGCCGGCGGTGTGCACCAGAAACGGCTGATGCCCCACGCGCTCGCTGTCGAACAGATACCGCGCGTAGATACGCAGGCCGTTGCCGCTTTTCTCCGCTTCGGAGCCGTCCGGGTTGATGATGCGCAGGGTGGGATTGACGGCGTCGCCGCTGTCGATCAGCAGGCCGTCGGAACCGATGCCGTAATGCGGGTGGCACAGCAGGCGGATCTGTTCCTGGCTCAGACGATCGGCGACCGAACGGTGGCATACCAGGTAGTCGTTGCCCAGGCCGTGATATTTGTGAAACAGCAGGGGAGTCATGTCGTTGCTCGGCTCAGCAAAAAAAAGGTTGCTACAGCTTACAACAGAACGTTGGCGTCAAAACAAACAAAAGGCGGCCTGAGCCGCCCTTTTGCACGATTACCTATCTGGCAATTAATTGTAGATGATCGCGGTACCGTGCAGTTTGTTGTCGCCGGTGGTGGCGATGATCTGGAAGGATTTGGCGCCGGCCGCGTCGGCTTTGGCCGCCAGTTTGTTTTCCAGGCTGCTCAGGTCGGAAGCACCGCTGACGGTAACGACGCCGGCTTTTTGCAGATCGGCCGGTTGAGCGTTGACCAGTTCGGCGGCGAAGCTGCCGAAGGAGACGGAGGCCAGTGCGATGGCGGCGATGGTCATTTTCAGGTTTTTCATGGTCTTATTTCCTATCTATGTTCTTTACGATGTTTGTTTTGTAAGGTCGTTAAATTAATTAACGATCGATAATTTAATGTTAGATGCCGGTTTGACGGATTGCAAGTATTTTTTTAATGCTCGTTAATTAATTTTTTTTGATGCCCTGGCGTCGGGAGCAGAATTTCTCGCGATCCGCTGGTTTAATGTCTTGTTATTGATAGATTTCTGCGGTTCCATGCAGCTGGTTGTTACCACCGGCGCCGATGATGCGGAAGGATTTGGCACCCGCCTGATCGGCTTTGGCGGCCAGGCTGCTTTCCAGCGAGGTCAGATCGGACGCGCCGCTGACGGTGATGACGCCCACTTTCTGCTGGTCTGCCGGTTGGTTCTGGACTAAATCGGCGGCGAAGCTGCCGAAGGAAACGCTGGCCAGAGTGAGAGCTGCTAAGGTTAATTTTAAGTTTTTCATAATGTTAATTCCTTTCCGATAACGGTGAATAGAGGGTTTTAATCCGCTTCGCTAAATTATCTTAACGATCGATAACTAAATGCTAATCGGTTCTCGACGAAGGCGCAATATTTTTTTATAATGATCGTTAATTTATTTGTGCTAACCCTGCCGTGGAGCGGGATAGGAGAGGAACGATGAGCATCAATGAAGAGGTTTGCGGCAAGAAAAGCCGCGGCAGACCGAAACAATTTGATCGCGACCGGGCGCTGGAAAGCGCGCTCGATCTGTTCTGGCGGCACGGTTATGAAGCCACCTCGCTGGCCGATCTGGTGGAAGTGACCGGCGCCAAGGCGCCGACGCTGTATGCGGAATTCGGCAACAAGGAAGGAATGTTCCGCGCGGCGGTGGAACGCTATCTGCAAAAATACACCACCTGCACCAACCAACTGTTGGAGCAGGATCTGCCGGTGGCCGAGATCGTCGAGGCCTACGTACGCTCTTCCGTCGAAGTGTTTACCGACCCCGATACGCCGTCAGGCTGCTTTATGGTGTGCGCCTCGGCCGCGCTGTCGTCTGCGTCCGATGACGTCGCCCAGATGCTGCGCAGGAAACATCATGCGCAGGAAGCGGCGCTGAAGGCCTGCTTCGATCGCAAGGTGCAGCAGGGCGAACTGCTGGCGAAAACCGACACCACGCTGCTGGCGAAATACGTGATTTGCACCATTGAAGGCATGTCGGTGCAGGCGCGCGAAGGGGCAAGCCGGAGCGATCTGCTGCGGTTGCTGGAGGCGTTGATGCTGGTGTGGCCGCGGCTCAGCCAGATTGGCAATAAGGTATAACAACCGGCCCGGCTTTTACCGGGCCGTGTAACCCATTATTGATTGACCGGGATCACCGCGCCCTGATATTTCTCGCGGATAAAGTCCTGAATCGGTTTGGAGTGCAGCACCTTCACCAGCGCCACGATCTCCGGCTTGTTCACGTCGGCCTGGTGCACGGTGATGATGTTGGCGTACGGGTTGTTTTCGCCGCTTTCGACCGCGATCGGATCTTTGGTCGGGTTCAGCCCGGCGTCGATGGCGTAGTTGGCGTTGATCACCACCGCGTCGCCTTCGTCGTTGTTGTACATCTGCGGCAGCAGCGCGCCCTCAACGTTGGCCTGGAATTTCAGGTGTTTCGGGTTTTCCACCACGTCGGTGATGCGCGCGTCCACTTTGCTCACCCCCGGCTTCAGCTTGATCACGCCTTCCCGTTCAAAAATAGACAGGATGCGGCCTTCTTCCGCCACCGCGTCGCGCATGATGATTTTGCCGTTTTCCGGCAGATCTTTCAGGCTCTTGTACTTCTTCGAGTAGATGCCGATAGGCTCAATATGGATCGCGCCGGCGCTGACGAAGTCGTAGCTCTTGTCGTCGGCGTGGTCTTTCAGCACCGAGTTCAGGTAAGGCACGTGCTGGAAGTAGTTGGCGTCGATGTCGCGGCTGGCCAAGGCGGTGTTCGGCAGGATGTAGTCCTGGAAGCGCTTGATCTGCAGATCGATGCCTTCCTTCGCCAGTATCGGCTTGGCCTGTTCGAGGATCTCGGCGTGCGGCACGTTGGAGGCGCCGACCACCAGCTTGGTCGCCGCGGCGGCGCCGTAAGAGGCGAGGGTGGCGACGGAGGCGAAAGCCAACATCAGTAGGTGCTTTTTCATCATCGTTTTCCTTGGTTAATTAACGTTTATCGAGGGTTCTTGTCAGGGTGTCGCCGATGAACTGAATGACGAAAACGATCAGCAGAATCGTCAGCGTCGCCACCAGCGTCACATCACTGTGGTTGCGTTGAAACCCTTCCAGATAGGCCAGGTTGCCCAGGCCGCCGGCGCCGATCACCCCGGCCATCGCGGTGTAGCTCACCAGCGCGATCAGGGTGACGGTGATGCCGGAAACCAGCGCCGGCGAGCTCTCCGGCAGCAATACGCGGAAAATCAGGGTACGGTTTTTGGCGCCCATCGAGCGCGCCGCTTCGATCACCCCTTTGTCGACCTCGCGCAGCGCGATCTCCACCAGCCGGGCGTAGAACGGCGCCGCGCCGACGATCAGCGCCGGCAGGGCCGCATCCGCGCCGAGAATGGTGCCGATCAGCGATTTGGTGAACGGGATCAGCAGCACGATCAGAATGATGAACGGAATGGAGCGGAAGACGTTGACCAACACGGAGATCAGCGAGTAGACCGCACGGTTCTGCCACAGCTGGCCTTTCGAGGTTAAAAACAGCAGCACGCCGAGCACGATGCCCAGCACCAGCGTGGCCAAACCGGCGATGCCGGTCATGTACAGCGTTTCCCAGGTGGCGTCCCACAGTGAGTCAAGGCGCAGGTGGGGGAACAGGGATTCAATCATGTTGGATAACCTCGACGGCGATATCTCTTTCGTGCAGCAGGCTGAGCATGTCGGCGACTTGTTGTTCGTTGCCTTCGGCGTGAATATACAGTTCGCCGAACGAACCGTTGAGGGTGTGGCTGATCTTGCCGTGCAGAATGTTGATGGTCAGGGCGTAGCGCCGGATCACTTCAGAGATCACCGCCTGATGGGTTTGCACGCCCACGAAGGTCAGCTTGAAAATCGCCCCCGGCAGATGGGCGGTGAGCAGCGGGTTGAAGCTCTCTTCGGTATCCGCATACTGCGACACCTGTTTGACGAACTGCCGGGTGATCGGCTGCTGTGGCCGGGTGAACACGTCGAGCACCGGGCCTTCTTCGACGATGCGGCCGTTTTCCATCACCGCTACGCGGTGGCAGATTTTGCGTACCACGTGCATCTCGTGGGTGATCAGCACGATGGTCAATTTCAGCTGGCGGTTGATGTCCAGCAGCAGGTCGAGAATGGCGTCGGTGGTCTGCGGATCGAGCGCCGAGGTGGCCTCGTCGCACAGCAGCACGCTCGGGTTATTGGCCAGCGCGCGGGCGATGCCGACGCGCTGTTTCTGGCCGCCGCTGAGCTGCGAAGGGTAGGCGTCTTCACGCCCCTGCAGGCCGACCAGCGCGATCAGTTCCGCCACGCGCGGCGCAATCTGCGCCTTGGGCACGCCGGCGATCTGCATGGAAAATGCGATGTTTTGGCTGACGGTGCGCGACCACAGCAGGTTGAAGTGCTGAAACACCATGCTGACTTTCAGGCGCGCCTGGCGCAGGTGGCTGCCTTTGGCGCGGGCGATATCGAAGCCGCCTACGTCAATGCGGCCGCTGGTGGGCGTCTCCAGGCCGTTAAGCAGGCGGATCAGCGTGCTTTTGCCGGCGCCGCTGTAGCCGATGATGCCGTAAATTTGCCCGGCCTCTACCGCCAGACTGACGTTGTCTACCGCCACGACGCGGCCCTGTGTGCTGTCAAAAGTTTTGCAAACGTTCGAAAGAACGATCATAACGAAGCGGATCCTTATCGATACATCACAGCATTCCGTCCAGAGCGCGGTGCGCCGGACAGGGATCGTTCGGCTTTTCGGCGGGCACAACCCGGCGGGGAGTGGCGGACGGAACCTCTGTTGCGGGTGAATACCGGGCAATCCTACCGAGGGTTTATAGTGACAGGAAGAATGTAAATTCTATTACTTATTCTGATTTGATATATAAAACGGCGGGTGAAACAGGGGGGAGAAAACCGGCCGCAGGGCGGCCGGCGGGAGGGCTAGCGTTTGTCCAGCTTCATGTGCAGCAGCGGGAACGGGTTGCCCTGGCCGTCGAGCGGCGAGCGGCCGGTGATGACAAACCCGTAGTGGCGGTAGAAGCCGCTGGCCTGCGGATTTTGCTCGTTCACGTCCAACTGCAGCTCATCGTGCAGCGTTTCCGCGTGGGTGAGCAGCGCTTTGCCCACCCCTTTGCCGCGCTGATCGGCGTCGATAAACAGCATCTCCACCTTGTTGCCGTTCAGGCCGATAAAGCCGCAGGGGTGCCCCGGCCGCTCTTCGGCCACCCAGACGTTAACCGCCGGCAGGTAGTCGTTCAGCACCAGCGGGAACAGCTGCGCGATGTTGTCTTCGGTTAAAAAATGGTGAGTGGCGCGCACCGAACGCAGCCAGATATCTGCCAATTGCGCGTTGTCTTCCGCCGCGCGTGCTCTGATGGTAATCATCGAACTCTCTGCTATCTAAGTTGGAGGAAAAAAACTAGATAGAGGTTTTGTGGGGTTAGTGCCGAATTAACGTGGGTTAACGCCCTGCAAAGCGCCTCTGCAGTGGATCGAATAGGCCCGCCTTTCTGCCAGCGGTATAATAAATGTAATTCAGTAAGTTAATGCTTTCAACCGCCGCAGGGCGCAATGGGGCGTTCGCCGCGTGATACACTGGCCGCTGAATGAGCGAGAGGGCAGCAGGATGGAAGCGGTACGCGCAGCGATAGAAAAACAGGTGCTCAGCCTGACCGGGCTGGCGCTCGGCGGCGTCGATTTTGAGAACCCGCCCGGCGATCCGGGCTTGTTCGGCCCGCAGTCGGTCATCTGGCAGGTTCACCGCGATTTCACCCCGATGCTGTGCGGCGGCGTCAGCGCCTTGCTGCTGCAGATGCTGCACCCGCTGGCGCTGGCCGGGGTGTGGGATCACTCCAACTTCCGTGAAGATATGATTGGCCGCCTGCGCCGCACCAGCCAGTTCGTGTCGGTCACCACCTTCGGCCCGACCGCCGAGGCGCAGCGGCTGATTGCCAAAGTCAAAGCCATCCATCTGCGGGTGACCGGCGTCGGCAGCGACGGCACGCCTTATGCCGCCAGCGATCCGGCGCTGCTGACCTGGGTACACGTCGCGGAGAGCAGCCGTTTTCTGGCCAGCCACCTGCGCTACCGCAACCCCCATCTTTCCCGCGATTTGCAGGATCAATACTACCGCGAAGCGGCGCGCGTGGCCGCCGCGCTGGGGGCGACCGCCATCCCTCAGTCCTGCGCGGAGGTCGAAGAGTACCTGCAGGCGATGCGGCCGCAGCTGGTCTGCGATGAACGCACGCAAGAGGTGGCGCGCATTCTGCTGAAGGCGCCGGCGCCGAGCGCATTGGCGCGCCCGCTCGGCGGGGTGGTGATGCAGGCGGGCATCGATCTGTTGCCCGATTGGGCGCAGCGGCAGTTCGGTTTTCATCCGGGCGCGCTGCGGCGGCGGCTGGTGCGAACGGGCGCCGCAGGCCTCGGCAAGGTGCTGGGCGCGTCGATGCGCAACGGCTCCTATCAGCGCGCGGTGCGGCGCATCACTCAGCCGTCATGAGCCACAGCCGCTATAATTAGTCTTTGTTTATCTTCGTTTACGGCCGCTTTTGAGACTTTTACGGGTGATCCGGCCAGTAATGCGTTTTACACTTGGGGGCAAAACCACATTCCATTTTTAGCGCGCAGCCGATTCTGCCGCGCCCTGACCCTATTGAGGTGATATGAACGAGTCATACGTACTTGCTGAAGTCAGCAATGAGAACCAGACGCTGGTTGCGGTGGTTCAGCAAGGGAGCAGGGCAGCCTATTTTTATATCTATCCCGCCGAAGCCTACAGCGATCGCTATCAGGTGCGCGCCTGCTGGCTGCGCAACCTGGCCGCCGCGCCGCTGCAGGAAGATCGCGCCGCGCTGGAACAAGGGCAGCCGCCGATGCTGGCGGCGGAGTATTGCCGCAACCTGGAAGGCGAAGCGCCGCTGAACCCGGAAGGGCTGATGGTGGTGTGGAGCGAAAGCGACGACGGCGCGGCCCTGTGGTATTACGGCCAACTGCTGGCGGTGATCCCCGGCTGGAGCCTGTATATCGACCATTCGGTGTGCTATTCCGCCAGCTGCATCAAGGAGAGCCCGCTGGCCTATCCGCTCGGCTCGGCCTCGACCAACACCCAGTATGCGCAGGCGGAGAGCACCCGCCAGTTCTGGCGCAGCTGGCAGCGTGAAGAGGGCAACCCGTGGCCGAAGATGCAGCGCGATTTTCAGGCGCGCTATGAGCCGCATTTCGGCCCTTCGGTGAAGTACTACGCCATCGATCAGGGCAAGTGGCCGCCGATGGCCATCACCCAGCATGAGCGCGACGGCATCTATTACTTCCTCACCATGGGGGTCAGCATCCGGCCGATGCCGTGGGTGGAGATCCTGTTCAACGACGAGGCTTCGCGCTATCGCCGTATGGAGATGGCGATCGCCATCGACAGCCAATACATGACCGAAGACAACGCGGTGCAGATGGCCAGCGCGCTGGCCGGTTTCGCGCATGCGCCGTGGGCGCGGCTGACCTGGATCGGCGAAGGGCATACGCTGGAGTCGGACGTGGCGCCGCTGGGCTACGAGGGCTATATTTTATCGTCGTCCTTCTACCCGCATAATGCGCACCTGACTCTGCCGCAGCAGTACGGCGATCCGGTGAACCTGTTCTGGGCCAGCCCGGTGTTTACCGCCGAGCGGCAGCTGGCGCACGCCACGCCGAACGGCGGGCACGATCTGGTTAACCGGCTGCGCGAGCAGGGCGTCGACCATATTTTCCGCCCGCGCCAGCCGGTGTGCTGACACCACTTATCTTCTCTTCGGGAGCCGCCATGACCAGCGCGCTGTTGATTATCGATGTGCAGGAAGGATTGTTTACGCCGCCGCCGGCGGATGCCGCGGGCACCGTTGCGCGCATCAATCAGCTGAGCGAGCGCGCCCGCCGGGCGGGCGTGCCGGTTGTCGTGATTCAGCATCATACGCCGGACGACGAGCTGCCGCACGGCAGCGCCGCCTGGCAAGTGCTCGCGGCGCTGAAGGTGGCGCCGGGCGATCATCGGGTGGATAAAACCACGCCGGACTCGTTCCTGCGCACCTCACTGGGTGCGTTGCTGATCGCTAACGGCGTATCGCAGCTGGTGGTTTGCGGCTACTCCACGCCGTTTTGCATCGACACCACGGTGCGCAGCGCGGCGGCGCACGGCTATCCGGTGACGCTGGCGGCGGATGCGCATACCTGCCACGACAAACCCTATGCCGACGGTCTGCTGATCCGCACCCACCATAACGAGACGCTGTCGAATATCGAAAGCTTCGGCGTGCCGATCCGCGCCGTGCCCGCGGCGGACATCGTGTTCTGAGAACAGAAAAACGGGGGCCTCAGCCCCCGTTCGTTATTTCAGGCCCGCCCGCCGCGCCGCCACCTTGGCCAGCGCCGCCCAGTCCAGATCCGCATCCCCCTGCGCCATCGCGTCGAGGAAGTTGTCTTTCAGCACCCCGGCGAACGGCATCGGCGTATGGCTGTCGGCGCCGGCGGCCAGCGCCAGCCCGACGTCCTTCAGCCCCAGCGCCAGCCGGAACCCGGCGGGGGAATACTTCTCGGCGGCGATCAGCGCGCCATAGCCCTGATAGGCCGGGGCGGCGAAGACGGTGCCGCCCAGCATCTGCAGGTAGTCGGCGCCGGACACGCCGTAGTTGCGCACCAGCGCGCTGCCTTCCGCCATCGCTTCAATGGCGCTGGCCAGCGTAAAGTTGGTGGCGATTTTGACCACGTTGGCCTGCGCCGGATCGGCGCCGAAGTGCCAGGTTTTCTGGCCGAGGGCATCGAACAGCGGCTGCGCTTGCTTCAGCCGCTCGCTATCGCCGGCCGCCAGAATATTCAGCTTGCCGGCGGCGGCCACGTCGACCCGCCCCAGCACCGGCGCGGCGAGATAGCCGATGCCGTGTTCCGCATGCAGCGCCGTCAAACGCTTGGCGAGTTCGACCGAGATGGTCGCCATATTGATATGCAGCGCGCCCGGTTTCATCCGTTGCAGCAACCCGCTGTCGACCACCACCTGTTGCGTGGCGGCATCGTCTGCCAGCATGGTGATCAGCACGTCGGCATCGGCCAGCTGTTCCGGCCGTTCTGCCTGCTGCGCGCCGGCGCTCACCAGCGGCTGCGCCGCCTGCGGCGAGCGGTTCCATACCGTTAAGGTGAAGCCCGCCTGCAACAGGTTGGCCGCCATGGCGCTGCCCATCCCACCCAGTCCGGCAAATCCGATCTTCATCATGCGCTCCTTTTTCAGGTTGAAGGTTTTACCCTAGCGCGCCAGGGCAGGAACGCAAATGCCGGAGTGTAACGCCGTCTTACGCGCTATTGACGCGTTGCCGCTGCGGGTATACCTTGATGCCATGAATATATCGATGCACTCCACCCACAATCAGTCATGGTGGCGCCTCTTCTGAGGCGGCACGAGTATTCACATCTCTTATTAATGCCGCCGGTTTGGCGGCATTATTTTTTGTGGCGTTGATCCGGCGGTCCAAGGACTTCAGGAGCACTGTCATGAGCTACACCATTCTTACCGGCGATCGCGCCACCGGCCCACTGCATTTAGGCCACTTCGTCGGCTCGCTGCGCCAGCGCGTGGAACTGCAGCACCAGCATAACCAAACGGTGATGGTGGCGGATCTGCAAGGTCTGACCGACAACGGCAACAACCCGCAAAAAATCAGCGCCAACGTGCTCAACGTGGTGGCCGACTATCTGGCGGTGGGCATCGATCCGCACAAGACCACGATCTGCCTGCAGTCGGCGCTGCCGGCATTGGCCGAGCTGACGATGTACTACCTCAATTTGGTCAGTGTGGCGCGGCTGGAACGCAACCCGACGGTGAAAAACGAAATCGCCGAGAAGGATTTCGCCCGCAGCCTGCCGGCCGGTTTTTTGATTTATCCGGTCAGCCAGGCGGCGGACATCACCGCCTTTGGCGCCACCCACGTGCCGGTCGGCGAGGATCAGCTGCCGATGCTGGAGCAAACCAATGAGATCGTGCGGCGTTTCAACCACATCGTCGGCCAAGCGATATTAACGGAGTGCCGGCCACTGTTGAGCAACGTCGGGCGTCTGCCGGGGCTGGACGGGCAGGGCAAGATGTCGAAATCGCGCGGCAACGCCATTCAGCTAGGCGCCGGCGCCGACGAGGTGCACAAGGCGGTGATGAGCATGTTCACCGACCCCGGCCATCTCAACGTCAGCGATCCCGGCCGGGTGGAAGGCAACATGGTGTTCACCTACCTGGACGCCTTCTGCGAAGACGCCGCGCTGGTGGCGGATCTGAAGGCGCACTATCGGCGCGGCGGGTTGGGGGACGTGAAAATCAAACGGCTGCTGGAGGATTGCCTGCAGAGCCTGCTTGAGCCGATCCGCACCCGCCGCGCCGAATTCATCGCCGATAAAGGCGAGCTGACGCGCATCCTGCAGCACGGCACCCGCCGCGCGCATCAGGTCAGCCAGCAGACGCTGCGGCAGGTCAAGACGGCGCTGGGGCTGGACTTCTTCACCCTGGCGTGAGGCGAACGCCGGGGCGGCACGCGTCACGCCCCGGCCATAAAACCATCATCCCACTGTCATAAACTTATCCGTTAATAGGTGCCCATAATGATTAGCCACTGAAACCAGAGAAATCATATGGCTCAGGCACTGTTAAAATTGGCACAGCACGACTTTCCAGGGCAGCACGCCGCCGCATCCCGCAAAGTATTGTCGGTAAAGGGACTCGGCAAGGCCTACAAAGCGCAGCAGCGCGTGCTGGATGACATCAATTTCGATCTGCACGCCGGCGAATTCGTGGCGGTGATCGGCCGCTCCGGCGCGGGCAAGTCCACGCTGCTGCACACCCTGAACGGCACCATTCCTTCCAGCTGCGGCGAGATGCTGCACTTCGAGGACGATGGCGCAGCGCAGGATATCGCCCAGCTGGCCGGCCGCCAGATGCGCCAGTGGCGCGCGCGCTGCGGCATGATCTTCCAGGACTTCTGCCTGGTGCCGCGGCTGGACGTGATGACCAACGTGCTGCTGGGCCGCCTGAGCCACACTTCCACTCTGAAATCCTTCTTCAAACTGTTCGATGACGCCGACCGCGCTCGCGCCATCGAGCTGTTGCAGTGGCTGAACATGCTGCCGCACGCGCTGCAGCGCGCCGAGCACCTCTCCGGCGGCCAGATGCAGCGCGTCGCCATCTGCCGCGCGCTGATGCAAAACCCGCAAATCCTGCTGGCCGATGAGCCGGTCGCGTCGCTCGATCCGAAAAACACCCGCCGCATCATGGACGCGCTGCAGAAAATCAGCGAAGACGGCATCGCGGTGATGGTGAACCTGCACTCGGTCGAACTGGTGAAAGAGTATTGCTCGCGGGTGATCGGCATCGCCCACGGGAAGATCGTGTTTGACGGGCATCCTTCGCAACTGAACGAACGGATCCTGCACCAGCTGTATGGCGAAGAAGCCAATCAGATCCATTGAAGCACTTTTGACCTTTACCCTTTACACACAAGGCACACCTGATGAAAAAAGTATTGAGTCTGACCACCCTGATGGCCGGCGCGATGATGGTATTTAATGCTGCCGCAGCGGATGCGCCGAAAGAGCTGAACCTGGGCATTCTCGGCGGCCAGAACGCCACCCAGCAGATCGGCGATAACCAGTGCGTGAAGCAGTTTCTGGACAAAGAGCTGAACGTCGATACCAAGCTGCGCAACTCGTCCGACTATTCCGGCGTGATCCAGGGCCTGCTGGGCGGCAAGATTGACCTGGTGCTGAGCATGTCGCCGTCGTCGTTCGCCTCGGTCTACATCAAGGATCCGAAAGCGGTGGACATCGTCGGCATCGCGGTCGACGACGTCGACCAGTCGCGCGGCTACCACTCGGTGGTGGTGGTGAAGGCCGGCAGCCCGTACCAGAAACTGGAAGATCTGAAGGGCAAGGCCATCGGCTTCGCCGATCCGGATTCCACCTCCGGCTTCCTGATCCCGAACCAGGCGTTTAAAAAGCTGTTCGGCGGCACGGTCGACAACAAATACAACAACACCTTCTCCAGCGTCACCTTCTCCGGCGGCCACGAGCAGGACATCCTCGGCGTGCTGAACGGCCAGTTCGAAGGTGCGGTGACCTGGGCGTCGATGATCGGCGACTACAACACCGGCTACACCAGCGGCGCGTTCACCCGCATGATCCGCATGGATCATCCAGACCTGATGAAGCAGATCCGCATCATCTGGCAGTCGCCGCTGATCCCGAACGGCCCGATCCTGGTGAGCAACTCGCTGCCGGCCGACTTCAAGGCCAAAGTGGTCACCGCCATCAAGAAGCTGGATAAAGACGATCACCAGTGCTTTATCAAGGCGATGGGCGGCAAGCAGCACATCGGCGACACCACCCTGGCGGAATACCAGACCATCATCGATATGAAGCGCGAGCTGACCAAAGGCGACCGTTAATTCCCGGCTGCCCTGGCCGTTCGAATGAAGGGGTTCAGCGTGCTGAGCCCCTTGTTCCATAAAGATGGAAGACCTCTTTTGAATACCGATTTCGCACACTATTACCAACGGATCCGCAGCAAGCAAAAGCGCGAAGCGCTGCTGTGGTCGCTCGGGCTGGTGGCGCTGTACCTGGGCGCCGGCAACCTCGCCGAGTTCAACCTGCACACCGTCTGGGTGTCTATTCCGCACTTCTTCGACTACCTGGCCGAAACCATTCCGACGCTGCACTGGCCTCTGCTGTTCGCCGACGGGCGCACCGAGGGCTCGCTGGCCTACTGGGGTTACCGCCTGAATATCCAGCTGCCGCTGATCTGGGAGACCCTGCAGCTGGCGCTGGCGGCGACCATTTTCTCGGTGCTGGTGGCGACCGTGCTGGCGTTCCTGGCGGCCGGTAACACCTATACCCCGGCCTCGGTGCGGTTGGCGATCCGCACGCTGGTGGCGTTTTTGCGCACCATGCCGGAGCTGGCGTGGGCGGTGATGTTCGTGATGGCGTTCGGCATCGGCGCCATTCCCGGCTTCCTGGCGCTGGCGCTGCACACCATCGGCAGCCTGACCAAGCTGTTCTACGAATCGATCGAAACCGCCTCCAACAAACCGGTGCGCGGGCTGGCGGCCTGCGGCGCCACGCCGCTGCAGCGCATGCGCTTCGGCCTGTGGCCGCAGGTGAAGCCGGTGTTTCTTTCCTACAGCTTCATGCGGCTGGAGATCAACTTCCGCCAGTCGACCATTTTGGGGCTGGTGGGGGCGGGCGGCATCGGCCAGGAGCTGATGACCAACATTAAACTCGACCGCTACGATCAGGTCAGCATGACGCTGCTGTTGATTATCGTGGTGGTTTCCGTGCTCGACTACGTGTCGGGCGAGCTGCGCAAGCGCGTGGTGGAGGGGGCAAAATGATAGCGGGCACTCCGGCGTCGGCGGAAACGCTGCGCCAGTTGAAACAGCAGCATCCGGCGATCTTCGCGCAGCAGGGGCGCTACCTGCGCACCGTCGGCCTGATAGCATTGGCGATCGTGCTGTATTACGTGTTCTTCTTCCTGGTGTTCGGCATTACCTGGCCGCAGTTTATCAACGGCTGCCAGCAGCTGGGGCGCTATTTCCTGCGCATGTTCGTCTGGCACGACTTCGTCAACTGGCCGTTCATGTACTACTTCCAGCAGATCGGCATCACCATCGCCATCGTGTTCGCCGGCACCATTACCGCGTCGCTGATCGCGCTGCCGCTGTCGTTCTTCGCCGCGCGCAACGTGATGTCGACGCCGCTGCTGCGGCCGATCTCCGTGCTGGTGCGCCGCTTGCTGGACGTGCTGCGCGGTATCGACATGGCGATCTGGGGGCTTATCTTCGTGCGCGCCGTCGGCATGGGGCCGCTGGCCGGGGTGTTGGCGATCGTGATGCAGGACGTCGGGCTGCTGGGCAAACTGTACGCCGAAGGGCACGAGGCGGTGGACAAGTCCCCCAGCCGTGGCCTGACGGCGGTAGGCGCCAACGGGTTGCAGAAGCACCGCTACGGCATCTTCACCCAATCGTTCCCCACCTTCCTGGCGCTCAGCCTGTACCAGATCGAGTCCAACACCCGCTCTGCGGCGGTGCTGGGCTTCGTCGGCGCCGGCGGCATCGGCCTGGTATACGCGGAGAACATGCGGCTGTGGAACTGGGACGTGGTGATGTTCATCACCCTGATCCTGGTGGTGGTGGTGATGATCATGGACAAGGTCTCGTCGATGCTGCGCAACAAGTACATCATCGGCGAAGACATCCCGCTGTATCAGCAAAAAAGCCAAATCGATTGAGAAACCCCTTGCCGATCCCTATACTGCCGCACATTCAAGGTGTGTGGCAGTCATTTCGTTTCGCAATGTGCGCACGTCCCCGTTAGACAAATAAGGCAATGCAATCCCATGATGAACAACGACGTGCTGCGCAGCGTGCGCTATATGCTGAGCATTAACAACGCCAAAATGGTCGAGATTATCAAACTGGACGATTTCGAGGTGGCGGTGTCGGCGATGGACGCTTACGTGATCAAAGAAGGCGAGCCGGGCTACGAGAAGTGCCCGGACGAAGTGATGGCGCACTTCCTCAACGGCCTGGTGTTCTTCAAGCGCGGCAAGGACGACAAGTTCCCGGCGCCGGCGGTTGAGCTGCCGATCACCAATAACCTGGTGCTGAAAAAGCTGCGCGTGGCGTTTGAGCTGAAAGACACCGATATGCACCAGATCTTCACCGCGGTGGACTTCCGTATCTCCAAGCCGGAGCTGAGCGCGCTGTTCCGCAAAGAAGGCACCAAGAACTACCGCCCGTGCGGCGATCAGATGCTGCGCTACTTCCTCAAAGGGCTGGCGCAGCGCGTTCGCGGCGAGTAACGCGCAGCGTTCACCGAACATCGGGCGCAATCGCAAGGTTGCGCTTTTTTTTTGCCGCTCTCCCGCCCGCCGTTGTTGTACTGGCTCTCAGCCATCCGCCATCGATGGAGGGCGGGCCGCCCCTCCGGTTACTTTTTTAGGGTTCGTTCAATGTCGATTGAAACGTCAAATCCAGAGGAGTAATTCAATGGCTCAAATGTCAAAAGAAGATCAGCAGTTCAACGCAGGAAATACCGCCGTTCAGGTCAATGACGGCGGCGAATTCGCTGAATATACCCCTGAACAGTTCGGTGCCGTAGGAGATGGTCTGGCCGATGATCGAGAGGCTGTCAGCGCCATGTTCGCTAAAGTGGCTATTGACGCCGCTAAATCGATAAAAAAACGGCAGGTCAGAATGGCGAATGTTTATAGATTGACGCTGGGTACGGCTTGGCAGCCTTTGCAGATCCCCAGCAACTGCCATGTTTATGGCGGTGGTGAAATTCACCTGGATGACGATACGCCTCAAATCAACATTTTTAATACCGTTGAGCAGTCGAATTTTATCGTAGAAGATCTGAGGATCACGAGAAAGGTGACTCAGAAAGATGCAGATCCTATTTGGTGGTACGCCACTCGCGCGTGTACCGGCATGGCTTTCACCCGTTGTGAAAACTTCACCGTGAGAAATTGCGTCATCAGTATGCATACTGATGCTTTGGGCCTTTCTGACTGTACGTCCGTTACCCTTGAGAACAATTTACTTAAAGATCTGGGAGAGGAACCTATCGCGGTTCGTGGAGGTCGCCATATCACGATCCAGAATAACGAGCTGACGAATCACCAGGGTGATGGGATCCTGCTGAAAACGGGCGTGAACAGAGAGGCTTATGACATATTAATCGTGAACAATCATATTCACGACGGGCACAAGCCTGCGAAACCGGCAGGGGCAGGGCACACGCAAAGAGGGGGCGGGGTGACGCTGAATAACGAGGTGACCGGCACGCCTCATTCATTCACTAACCTGACCGTTGCCAATAACCATATTGTTAATACCAGCTATGGCATCGCGCTGGGTGGAATCAGTGACATTAATATCTCTAATAACTACATCAAAACGATCGAAAGGTTCGGCATTCAGATAGACTATTCCTTAGTAAATAACCCCAGCAAAATCCCTACGAATAATTCCCGAATCATTGGGAATCACGTGGAAGATACCGTTGAGAATGGCATCGACTATCACGGCAATAACGATATTTCTGTCGCGGAGTCTGTTATCGCAGATAACTTTTTAAATTTCTGTGGTACCTCCACGGCGTCGGCCTTCAATGGCATTGCCGCAACGGAGGCGACCCTTTCAGGTAATATTATCAATAACTGTAAGGTCGCCCTGTTCGCCAATAGCTGCGTGATGACCGGCAACAAGATAACCGACTCCGGATGGACCAGCAGCCAGGTATGGATCAAGCTCTATGGCGACCGCACGGTGTTTTCCGGCAATAGGGTAACGGACTCTGGTTTTGGTTATATCCGCTTTTTGAATGGGAAAAACGCCATTATTGAAGGGAATGTGATTAAGCTTGCCTCGCCTGCTCGTGCACTGGAGTTAGGCGGGGCATTTGACGAAACGACCCTCATTGGCAAGAACGTCTGGGATTGCGCTTTTAAATCGATTCTCTCTACGATTGCTGGGGTGACGGGCAATCGACTCATTCAGTATTCCTTCCCGAATGAAGGCGTGGCACACATTACCCCGCAGATGTTCGGCGCGAAGGGCGATTGGAATGATACAGCTGGTGTTGGTACAGATGATACGCAGGCGTTTAAACAGGCTATCGCTTATGCGATTAATCAAGGCTACAAGAAACTCTATGTTCCCGCTGGCAACTATTACATTACGGATACGTTAAATTTAGGGGGAGAAAACTACATCGGAGATAAAGGCATTGCGATAGAGGGGGAAAATTGGATTAGTACGAAATTCTTCTTTAAGCCGACGTCTAATGATCATGCGTGTTTTGAGTCGAAAGGCGGTTCCGGGATCCATACCAACAGATATATCAGCGACGTGACGATTACGCCGGCCAAGGGCGCGTTATATACGGGCACCGGCTATCGGATCAATGGTTCCTGCTTCATGCGGCATGAAAGACTGCTGATTATGAAGTTTTTTGTGAATCTACATCTGTTAAACGGCTATGCCGGTGCGTTTACCGAGTTCGTAAATTTTCACTCTTGCCGGTTCCACCGCGGCCTGTCCAACATATTGATGGAGAGCAATGGCGGGGATAGCTCCTTCCACGGCGTGGGGTTCCACGAAATTCAATGTCAGATAAAAGTTTCCGGCAATCCGGGCGATGGTGGCACAAATACGGATGCCGGCGTAGGGCTGGAGCTGAGAGGAAACGCCAACAGGGTGCGGTGGTACAACGGTTTCTGCTATATCCACCTGTTCGGCGGCGTCGGCGCTACGGCTATTAAACTCACCCGAACTGACACCGATAACATCTTGGGGCAGTTTACTTGCGAAGGTGAAACCATTCTTCAGAGTGATGGAAGCACTTTTGAATGCCGAGGCGGTTTCTATAATGTGAGTAATACCACTTACAATGTGGCGGCAGAGCCGGTAAACGGCATCGCGGCGGCATTTGTATTTGATAACATGATGAGCAATACGACAAGATTCGCCAACGCGGCAATCGCCGATATGGCTCCGAGGCAGCTTCCGTGGTCCTTGGCGGACAGAGCCAGCACTGGCGCTTATCCAGTCATTTTTCATGGCATCAAGGGTGAATCCGATAACCTGTTCTATGCCGCCAGAGGAGGGAATACCAACTACCATTACTTTGGCGGCATTTCTCCAGGCAAAAACCTTCAGGGATTTGAACCAGGCGTCAGGTTGGCTCAGGACGGGACTTCTTTCATTAGTTTTGCACCTAAATTTACGCTCGGCGCTAATAACAATACGACCAGCAGTGGCGTATCCATCTCCCCTGCGGATTTTTCGCCGCAGAAGGATATCGCGACCGCCTTAGGACAACCTTCATTCAAATGGAGCGGGTTGTACACTAAGCAGTTAACGGTTGCGGATAATGGCATTTACCCGGCCGGCAACGGTGCTTATCCTATTGGCGGGCCGAATAACCAATTCTCCACTGGCCACATAAAAGTGTTGAATATTTATGATTCAGCGAACGTGAACGGAGATCCCATAGGTGTCAGAGTCGCCGTCCCCGCTTCGGCCGCCGCCCCCGGTAAAGTCGGTCAATGGTCGGCAGATTCCGCATTCTTTTATGTTTGCACGGCGGCCAATACCTGGAGAAGGATCGCGTTAGAAAATTGGTAGCAACCTGGCCTGCAACATATTGCGTATTGATCCACATCCCCCTCCCGGGGCGGCGAGCGTCGTCGCCCCGGTTTTCCTCTGCATCATCCCCTTATTGCACTCTTTTTGTTCTCCCGCTGCGCGCCGCTGGTGCAGGTCGTTCGCCGTCGTCGTCATAAGTTTTAATTATAATTTATTGAAATCATGAGATTAAAAATTGGCACGCCGGTTGCTCTGTTGAATCCCATCTTGTGTACCAGATGGAATTCAGCCGATGAGCGACCCTGTTGAAACGTGCGGTTTTACCCTCAGTGAATGGCAGCACCATTATCAAACCCGTCCGGCGGGCGAGCGCCTCGCCTGCGTCAGCGCCACGATTGAAGCGCTGGTCGCCGATTTGGATTCAGACGACAACGCCTGGCTGTATCTCGCCACCCCGGCGCAGCGCGAGCGGCAGTATCGGCAACTGGCACAGAGGCTCGAAGCAGTCGCCGGCGATCTCAGCCGCCTGCCGCTGTTCGGCGTGCCCTTCGCCATCAAAGACAATATCGACGTCGGCGGCTGGCCGACCAGCGCCGCCTGCCCGGCGTTCACCTATCAGGCCGCGGCGGACGCCACCGTGGTCGCCAACCTGCGCGCCGCCGGGGCGATCGCCCTCGGTAAAACCAACCTCGACCAGTTCGCTACCGGGTTGGTGGGCACCCGCTCACCCTATGGCGCAGTGGTCAACAGCTTCGACAGCCGCTACGTCAGCGGCGGCTCCAGCTCCGGCTCCGCTTCGGTGGTGGCGCGCGGCCTGGTGCCGTTCGCGCTGGGCACCGACACCGCCGGTTCGGGGCGCGTGCCCGCCGGGTTCAACAACATCGTCGGGCTGAAGCCGACCAAAGGGCGGTTGTCCAACCGCGGCGTGGTGCCGGCCTGCCGGTTGAACGATACGGTGTCGGTCTTCGCGCTGACGGTGGCCGATGCCGCGCAGGTGGCGGAACTGGCGAGCGGCTTTGACCCGGCAGACCCGTATTCCCGCCCAGATCCGCATACCGCGCCGGCGGATATCCCCGCCGCGCCGCGTTTTGCCGTTCCCGCCCAGCTGGAGTTTTTCGGTGACGTGCAGGCCGAGCGGGCGTTTCACCGCGCATTGGCGCAGCTGCAGGCGGGCGGAGCCACGCTGGAGCCCCTCGATTTCGCGCCGTTTCGCACCCTGGCGGAGCAGCTGTATTACGGCCCCTGGGTGGCGGAGCGCACCGTGGCGATTGAGCAGGTGCTGGAAGCGAACCCGCAGGCTATCGACCCGGTGGTGCGCGGCATCGTCGGCAACGGCCTGGGCTACAGCGCCTGCGACGCCTACAAGGCGGAATACCTGCGTGCCGAATTGGCGCGGCAGATCGCTCAGCGGCTGGCGCCGTTCGACGCGCTGGTGGTGCCGACCGCGCCCACTATTCGCACCCTGGCGGAGATGGCGCAGGAGCCGGTGCTGTTCAATTCGCAGTTCGGCACTTACACCAATTTCACCAACCTGGCCGATCTGAGCGCGCTGGCGCTGCCGGGGCCGCTGCGCGAAGACGGGCTGCCGGCGGGCATCACCCTGATTGCGCCCGCCTGGCATGACCGGGCGCTGGCGGCGTTTGGCCTGCGCTGGCAACGGCAAAGCGCCTTGCCGCTCGGCGCAACCGGCCGGGCATTGCCGCCGCAGCCCGCGCCGGCGCCGTCTTCGGGACACGTGCGTCTGGCGGTAGTGGGCGCTCACCTCAGCGGTATGCCGCTCAACGTCCAGCTGACGCAGCGCGACGCGGTGCGGGTGGAGCAAACCGTCACCGCCCCCTGTTACCGCCTGTACGCGCTGGCCGATACCGAGCCGCCGAAGCCGGGGCTGGCGCGCGCGGCGCAGGGAGCGGCGATCCGTCTTGAGCTGTGGGACATCCCGCTGGCCCGTTTCGGCGAGTTTGTGGCGGAAATTCCGGCGCCCTTGGGTATCGGCACGCTGCTGCTGGCGGACGGCCGGCGGGTGAAGGGGTTTATCTGCGAAGCCTGGGCGCTGGAAGGCGCCACGGATATTACCGAGTTTGGCGGCTGGCGCGACTATCTCGCCGGCGTTAAGGGGGCATGAACATGTTTACTACCGTACTGATCGCTAACCGCGGCGAAATCGCCTGCCGCGCCATTCGCACCCTGAAACGCCTGGGCGTCACCAGCGTGGCGGTTTATTCCGACGCCGACCGCAATGCGCCGCACGTCACCGAAGCCGACAGGGCGGTGGCGCTCGGCGGCGACAAGGCCGCCGACAGCTACCTGAGCATCGACAAGATCCTTGCGGCGGCGGCAGCCACCGGCGCGCAGGCGATCTACCCCGGCTACGGCTTTTTGTCCGAGAGCGCCGAGTTTGCCGACGCCTGCGAGGCGGCGGGCATCGCCTTTATCGGCCCGACGGCGGCGCAGATGCGCGAGTTCGGTCTCAAGCACCGGGCGCGCGAGCTGGCGGCGTTGGCCGGGGTGCCGATGACGCCGGGCACCGGCTTGCTGGAGAGCGTGGAGCAGGCGGTTGCCGCCGCCGCGCGCATCGGCTACCCGGTGATGCTGAAAAGCACCGCCGGCGGCGGCGGCATCGGCCTGACGCGCTGTGACGACGAGGCGGCGCTGCGCGAGGCGTACGACAGCGTCAAACGGCTGGGAGAGCAGTTCTTCCGCGACGCCGGCGCCTTTATCGAACGCTTCGTCGATCGGGCGCGCCACGTCGAGGTGCAGATTTTCGGCGACGGCCAGGGGCGGGTGGCGGCGCTCGGCGAGCGCGACTGCTCGCTGCAGCGCCGCAACCAAAAAGTGGTGGAGGAAACCCCGGCGCCACACCTGCCGGCGGCGACCCGCCAGGCGCTGCATCGGGCAGCGGTGGCGCTGGGCGAGTCGGTGAACTATCGCAGCGCCGGCACCGTGGAATTTATTTACGACGCCGCGCGCGACGAGTTTTACTTCCTCGAAGTGAACACCCGCTTACAGGTCGAGCACCCGGTCACCGAGATGGTCACCGGCCTGGATCTGATCGCATGCATGCTGCAGGTGGCGGCGGGCGATGCGCTGGATTGGGCGGCGTTGCAACGCGCGCCGCAGGGCGCGGCGATCGAAGTGCGCCTCTATGCCGAAGATCCGCTGAAGAACTTCCAGCCCAGCCCCGGCGTGCTGACCGAGGTGCACTTCCCCGCCGACGTGCGCCTCGACGGTTGGGTGGCGACCGGCAGCGAAGTCTCGGCGTTTTACGACCCGATGATCGCCAAGCTGATCGTACACGGCGCTGACCGCGCGCAGGCGCTGGAAAAACTGCGCGTGGCGCTGGCGGCGACCCGTTTGCACGGCATCGCCACCAACCTCGATTATTTGCGGCAGGTGATCGCCACGCCGCAATTTCAGCGCGGCGACGTTTGGACGCGCCTGCTGGACGATTTGCATTACCAGCCGCACTGCCTCGAAGTGCTGCAACCTGGCACCTACAGCAGCGTGCAGGACTATCCCGGCCGCCTCGGCTATTGGGACATCGGCGTGCCGCCGTCCGGCCCGATGGACGACTTCGCGTTCCGGCTGGCCAACCGCATCGTCGGCAACCACCCGGCGGCCGCCGGGCTGGAGTTCACCCTGCAGGGGCCGACGCTGCGCTTTCACTGCGACGCCACCATCGCGCTGACGGGTGCCAGCTGCCCGGCCGATCTGGACGGTGAAGCGGTCACCTACTGGCGGCCGATCGCGGTGCGGGCCGGGCAGGTGCTGACGCTGGGGCGTGCCACGCACGGCTGCCGCACCTATCTGGCGGTACGCAACGGCTTCGACGTGCCGGTGTATCTCGGCAGCCGCTCCACCTTCGCGCTCGGCCAGTTCGGCGGCCACGCCGGGCGCACCTTGCGCGTGGCGGACATGCTGGCGATCGCTCAACCGGAATTGGCCGCCAGCACCACGCCGGCGCCGATCGCCGCGCCGCAGGCGATGGACGACAGTCTGATCCCACATTACGGCGACCAGTGGCACATCGGTGTGCTGTACGGGCCGCACGGCGCGCCGGACTTTTTCACCGCCGAATCGATAGACGCCTTCTTCGCCACCGACTGGCAGGTGCATTACAACTCCAATCGCCTCGGCGTGCGCCTGTCGGGGCCGAAGCCCGAGTGGGCGAGAGAGGACGGCGGCGAAGCCGGTTTGCATCCTTCCAATGTGCACGACTGCGAGTACGCCATCGGCGCGATCAATTTCACCGGCGACTTCCCGGTGATCCTGACCCGCGACGGGCCTAGCCTCGGCGGCTTCGTCTGCCCGGTGACCATCGCCAAGGCCGAGCTGTGGAAAGTGGGGCAGGTGAAGCCGGGCGACCGCATCCGGTTCCATCCGATCGGTTTTCGCCAGGCGCAGTCGCTGGAACAGGCGCAGCTCGGTAGCATCGAAGCGCTGGCGGCGGTGAAGGCCATCACCCTGCCGCCGCCGGATCTGGCCCCGGCGGAGACCGTTTCCGCCGCGGTGCTGGCGGCGCTGCCGGCGGCGGAAGGGCGCCCGGCGGTGGCGTATCGCCAGGCGGGAGACGGCTACATCCTGATGGAGTACGGCGACAATGTGCTCGATCTGGCGCTGCGGCTGCGCATTCATCTGCTGATGCAGTCGCTGCGGCAGGAGGCGATACCGGGCGTGGCGGAGCTGGCGCCGGGCGTGCGTTCGCTGCAGATCCGCTACGACAGCCGGCTGATAAGCCAGGCCGATCTGCTGCAGCGCCTGCTGGCGCGCGAACGGGCGCTGGGGGACGTCAGCCGTCTGAAGGTGCCGACGCGCACCGTCTGGCTGCCGATGGCGTTCGAGGATTCGGCCACGCTGGGGGCGGTCGATCGCTATCAGCAGACGGTGCGCGCTTCGGCGCCCTGGCTGCCGAACAACGTCGATTTCATTCAGCGTATCAACGGCCTGAGCCGACGCGAGCAGGTGCGCGACATCCTGTTCGACGCCAGCTACCTGATCCTCGGATTGGGAGACGTCTACCTCGGCGCGCCCTGCGCGGTGCCGCTCGATCCGCGCCATCGCCTGCTGAGCTCCAAATACAACCCGGCGCGCACCCACACCGCCGAAGGGACGGTCGGCATCGGCGGCATGTACATGTGCATCTACGGCATGGATTCGCCGGGCGGTTACCAGCTGGTGGGGCGCACGCTGCCGATCTGGAACAAATTCCTCAAAAACCCGCAGTTCACCGCCGGTGAACCCTGGCTGCTGCGCTTCTTCGATCAGGTGCGCTTCTACCCGGTCAGCGAGCAAGAACTGGACGAGCAGCGCGAAGCGTTCCGCGAAGGGCGCATGCAGGTGCGCATCGAAGAGAGCGAATTCGACTTCGCCGCCTACACCGATTTCCTGGCCGACAACGCCGGGGCGATCGCCGACTTCCAGCATCGCCAGCAGCAGGCGTTCATCGCCGAAGTGGCGCGCTGGCGCAGCGATGACGACGAGGCCGAGGCGCAGCTGTTGCCGCCGGTTGAAGAAGACGCGATCGATGGCGATCTGGTCAGCGCCGATCTGAACGGCAGCGTGTGGAAGATCCTGGTGGAACCGGGGCAGGCGGTGGCGGCCGGGCAGCCGCTGATCGTGGTCGAGGCGATGAAGATGGAATTGGCGGTCACCGCGCCGCGCGCCGGGATCGTCAAACGCATCAGCTGCCGGCAGGGGCGGCCGGTCGGGCCGGGCGACGCCCTGCTGTGGCTGGAAAAAGCGATCTGAACGGAGGGGCGAGGATGCAAATCACCAACGGAGAGCACAAGGCGCGGCCGGAGGGGCTGGCGGAGCGCATTTATCTGCAGCTCAAGGCCGACATCTTCGAGTTTCGCCTGCTGCCGGGCGATCGCTTCAGCGAAAGCGACGTGGCGCAGCGCATGGCGGCCAGCCGCACGCCGGTGCGTCAGGCGCTGTTTCGACTCGAGCGCGAAGGCTATGTCGAGGTGCTGTTTCGCAGCGGCTGGCAGGTGCGGCCGTTCGATTTCGCCTACTTCGAAGAGCTGTACGACCTGCGCATCGTGCTGGAACAAGAGGCGGTGAAACGGCTGTGCGAATGGCCGGCCGGGGAAACGCCGGCCGCGCTGGCGGCGCTGAACCGTTTTTGGACCGAAGCGCCGCGTCTGGCGGACGGCCAGGCGGTGTCGCAGCACGACGAGCAGTTTCATCAGGCGTTGGTGGCCGCGGCGGGCAACGGCGAAATGGCGCGCATCCACCGCGAGCTGACCGAAAAGATCCGCATCATTCGCCGATTGGATTTCACCCAGCAGGCGCGGGTGGACGCCACCTACCGCGAACACGCCGCCATTTTGCAGGCGATCCTGCAGCGGCAAAGCGGGGTGGCGCAAGCGCTGCTCGGCGAGCATATCGCCGTCAGCAAGGCAGAGGTACGAAAAATAACGCTGCACATGTTGCACCAGGCGCGGGCCCAGCAGCCGGCGCGCTCGGCGTAACGATTTTGATTTCACACACATCAGGAGTTTGAACTATGCAACGTCGTCGTTTTATCAAAGCTTTTGCGCTGTCCGCCGCCGCGCTCGGCCTGGGCCTGGCCTGGAGCGCGCAGGCCGCCGACACCATCAAGGTCGGCATTCTGAGTTCGCTTTCCGGCACCATGGCGATTTCCGAGACGCCGCTGAAGGATGTGGCGCTGATGACCATCGACGAGATCAACGCCAAAGGCGGGGTGCTCGGCAAAAAGCTGGAGCCGGTGGTGGTGGATCCGGCCTCCAACTGGCCGCTGTTCGCCGAGAAGGCGCGCCAGCTGCTGAGCCAGGACAAGGTGGCGGCGGTGTTCGGCTGCTGGACTTCGGTGTCGCGCAAGTCGGTGCTGCCGGTGTTTGAGGAACTGAACGGGCTGCTGTTCTACCCGGTGCAATACGAGGGCGAAGAGATGTCGCCGAACGTGTTCTATACCGGCGCGGCGCCGAACCAGCAGGCGATCCCGGCGGTGGAATACCTGCTGAGCGAGGACGGCGGCGGCGCCAAGCGCTTCTTCCTGCTGGGCACCGATTACGTCTATCCGCGCACCACCAACAAGATCCTGCGCGCCTTCCTGCACAGCAAAGGCGTGCAGGACAAGGATATCGAAGAGGTCTACACGCCGTTCGGCTACAGCGATTACCAGACCATCGTCGCCAACATCAAAAAATTCGCCGCCGGCGGCAACACCGCGGTGATCTCCACCATCAACGGCGACTCCAACGTGCCGTTCTACAAAGAACTGGCCAACCAGGGCGTCAAGGCCACCGACGTGCCGGTGATCGCCTTCTCGGTCGGCGAGGAAGAGCTGCGCGGCATCGACACCAAGCCGCTAGTGGGCAACCTGGCGGCCTGGAACTACTTCGAATCGCTGGATAACCCGACCAACAAACAGTTTGTCAGCCAGTGGAAAGCCTACGCCAAGGCGCACAACCTGCCGAATTACGCCACTGCGGTGACCAACGATCCGATGGAGGCCACCTACGTCGGCCTCCACATGTGGGCGCAGGCGGTGGAAAAGGCCGGCACCACCGACGTCGATAAGGTGCGCGCGGCGATGGCCGGGCAAACCTTCGCCGCGCCGTCGGGCTTCACGCTGACCATGGACAAGACCAATCACCACCTGCACAAGCCGGTGATGATCGGCGAGATCGAGGGCAACGGCCAGTTCAACGTGGTGTGGCAGACCGAGGCACCGGTGCGCGCGCAGCCGTGGAGCCCGTATATCGCCGGCAACGACAAAAAACCGGATTACCCGGTGAAAGGCGGCAAGTAACGTCACTCAGCGCCGGCGCGGCCCAGCGCCCGCCGGCCCAACAGAAGAGGCAGCTGATGCAATCTCCGTTTTTATCCTCTCTGCACGTCGGGCTGTGGCTGCTGTGTGCCTGGCCCCTGCTGGCGCAGGCCGGGCCGGCCGATGAGTTTGCGGCGGCCAACCGTGCGCAGCAGGCCAAGTTGTTGCAAGCCTGGGCGGCCGAGCCGGACGCCGCGCGCCTGCCGCTGCTGCAGGGGCTGCAGCAGGAAACCGTGGCGATCGACGGGGCGAAGCGCGCCTTTATCCGCCAGGGCGATCGCTATCTGCCGCTTGAAGGTGAGGCGGCCCCGGTTGGCGAACCGAAGAAGGTGTGGCTGAACAACCGGCTGCGCATTCTGATCGCCAATGCGCTGTCGGCGCAGCGGTTGGTCAGCGCGGACGCGGCGGTGCGGCTGCAGGCGGCGACCGCGCTGCAGCGCGAAGCGCAGGGCGAGCAGTTGCCGCTGTTGACCCGGCGGCTGGCGCAGGAGAAAGACCCGCAGGTACGCGACGCGCTGAGCATTGCGCTGGCGAACCTGCAATTGACCGACGCCAGCCCGCAGGTGCGCTTCAATGCGGTGCGGCTGCTGGGGGAATCGGGCGAGCCGGAAACCCGCGCGCGGCTGCAGGCGTTGACCGACGCCGCTCACGAGCCGGACGCCGCGGTGCGCGCCGAGGCGCAACGCAGCCTGCAGCGGGTGCAGCATCGCCTGATGATCGGCGATCTGCTCGGCCAGGCGTTCAGCGGCCTGTCGCTCGGCTCGATCCTGCTGCTGGCGGCGCTCGGGCTGGCGATCACCTACGGCCTGCTCGGCGTCATCAATATGGCGCACGGCGAAATGCTGATGCTCGGCGCCTATTCCGCTTACCTGGTGCAGGGGCTGTTTCAGCAGTTTGCGCCGCAGTGGCTGGCGCTCTACCCGCTGGCGGCGCTGCCGGTGGCGTTCGCCATCACCGCCGGGATCGGCATGCTGCTGGAGCGCACGGTGATCCGCCACCTGTACGGCCGGCCGCTGGAAACCCTGCTGGCCACCTGGGGCATCAGCCTGGTGCTGATCCAGCTGGTGCGGGTGCTGTTCGGGGCGCAGAACGTCGAGGTCGCCAACCCGGCGTGGCTGTCGGGCGGCGTGCAGCTGCTGCCGAACCTGGTGCTGCCGTGGAACCGCATCGCGGTGATCGCGTTCGTGCTGTTGGTGCTGGCGCTGACCTGGCTGCTGCTGAACAAGACCCGGCTCGGCATGAACGTGCGCGCGGTGACGCAAAACCGCGCGATGGCGGCCTGCTGCGGCGTGCCCACCGGGCGGGTGGACATGCTGGCCTTCGGGTTGGGATCCGGCATCGCCGGGCTCGGCGGGGTGGCGCTGTCGCAGTTGGGCAACGTCGGGCCGGAGCTGGGGCAAGGTTACATCATCGATTCGTTCCTGGTGGTGGTGCTCGGTGGCGTCGGCCAGCTGGCGGGGACGGTGGCGGCGGCCTTTGGCCTCGGCATCGTCAATAAGATCCTCGAACCGCAGATCGGCGCCGTGCTGGGCAAGATCCTGATCCTGGTGCTGATCGTTCTGTTTATTCAAAAGCGCCCGCAGGGGCTGTTCGCCCTCAAGGGCAGGGTGATTGACTGATGAGCCAACCATTGACCGTAACCGGCGTACAGAAAGCGCCTCGGCTGGCGTTGAGCATCGGCGCGCTGGCGTTGCTGGTGTTGCTGGTGATGCCGTTCTTGACGCTGTTGCCGGCGGATCATCCGCTGGCGGTGTCCACCTATACCCTGACGCTGGCGGGCAAGATCCTGTGCTACGCGGTGGTGGCGGTGGCGCTCGATCTGGTGTGGGGCTATGCCGGGCTGCTGTCGCTCGGCCACGGGCTGTTCTTCGCGCTCGGCGGCTACGCCATGGGCATGTACCTGATGCGGCAGGCGGCGGGCGACGGGCTGCCGGCGTTTATGGCGTTCCTCTCCTGGAATGAGCTGCCGTGGTTCTGGAGCGGCACCCAGCATTTCGCCTGGGCGCTGTGCCTGATCGTGCTGGTGCCGGGCCTGCTGGCTTTCCTGTTCGGCTACTTCGCCTTCCGCTCGAAAATCAAAGGGGTGTATTTCTCGATCATGACCCAGGCGCTGACCTATGCCGGCATGCTGCTGTTCTTTCGCAACGAAACCGGCTTCGGCGGCAATAACGGCTTTACCGGTTTCACCACGCTGCTCGGCTTTCCCATCACCGCCGCCGGCACGCGGGTGGCGCTGTTCCTGGCGACGGTGCTGCTGCTGGCCGCCAGCCTGGCCATCGGTTTTGCGCTGGCGCGGAGCAAGTTCGGCCGGGTGCTGACCGCGGTGCGCGATGCGGAAAACCGGCTGACCTTCTGCGGCTACGATCCGAAGGGCTTCAAGCTGTTCGTCTGGACGCTGTCGGCGGTGCTGTGCGGGCTGGCTGGCGCGCTCTATGTGCCGCAGGTCGGCATCATCAACCCCGGCGAAATGTCGCCGACCAACTCGATCGAGGCCGCCATCTGGGTGGCGCTCGGCGGGCGCGGCACGCTGGTGGGGCCGCTGCTCGGCGCCGGCATCGTCAACGGCGCCAAGAGCTGGTTCACCATGGCCATTCCCGAATACTGGCAGTTTTTCCTCGGCCTGATGTTTATCGTCGTCACACTATTTCTCCCGAAAGGCGTGATTGGCCTGCTGCGTCGGAGGAAAACCTCATGAAGGCGATGCAAGTGACCGACGAACTGTTTACCCATCCGCTGCCGGCGGATAAATACCGGCAGCAAACCGATCCGGTGCTGCAGCTCGACAACGTCAACGTCAGCTTCGACGGTTTTCGCGCGCTGACCGATCTGTCGCTGCGCATTGGCGTCGGCGAACTGCGCTGCGTGATCGGCCCCAACGGCGCCGGCAAGACCACGCTGATGGATGTGATCACCGGCAAGACCCGGCCGGACAGCGGCAGGGTGTTTTACGATCAGACCGTCGATCTGACCCGGCTGGCGCCGATGCAGATCGCCCACGCCGGCATCGGCCGCAAGTTTCAAAAACCGACGGTGTTCGAGGCGCTGACGGTGTTCGAAAATCTGGAGATCGCGCAGAAAACCCGCAAGTCGGTGTGGGCCTGCCTGCGCGCCCGCCTGAGCAGCGAACAGCGCGACCGCATCGACGAGATGCTGAAGACCCTGCGGCTGGGGCATGAACGCCACCGGCCCGCCGGGCTGCTGTCACACGGGCAGAAACAGTTTCTCGAGATCGGCATGCTGCTGGTGCAGGAGCCGCACCTGCTGCTGCTCGACGAGCCGGCGGCCGGCATGACCGACGCCGAAACCGACTACACCGCCGAACTGTTCCGCGAGCTGGCGGGCAAGCATTCGCTGATGGTGGTGGAGCACGATATGGGGTTTGTGGAAACCATCGCCGATCGCGTGACGGTGCTGCACCAGGGGCAGGTGCTGGCGGAAGGATCGCTGGCGCAGGTGCAGGCCGATGAACGGGTGATTGAGGTATATCTGGGGCGCTGAGGAGGCGTAATCATGCTGCAGGTAGAGGAATTGAATCAATATTACGGCGGCAGCCACATTCTGCGCGGCCTGTCGTTCGAGGCGCGCATTGGCGAGGTGACCTGCCTGCTGGGGCGCAACGGCGTGGGCAAGACCACGCTGCTGAAATGCCTGATGGGATTGGTCCCGGCGCGCAGCGGCAGCGTGCGTTGGCAGGGCGAAACCATCACCGGTAAAAAGCCGCATCAGCGGGTGCGGGCGGGCATCGCCTATGTGCCGCAGGGGCGGGAGATTTTCCCGCGCCTGACGGTGGAGGAAAATCTGCTGATGGGGCTGGCGCGCTTTTCCGGCGCCGCTGCACGCACGGTGCCGGATCCGATCTATGAACTGTTTCCGGTGCTGCGGCAAATGAAGGATCGGCGCGGCGGCGATCTCTCCGGCGGGCAGCAGCAGCAGTTGGCGATCGGCCGGGCGCTGGCCTGCCGGCCGCAGCTACTGATCCTCGACGAGCCGACGGAAGGGATCCAGCCTTCGGTGATCAAGGAGATCGGCGCGGTGATCAAACAGCTGGCGGCGAAGGGCGATATGGCGATCCTGCTGGTGGAGCAGTTCTATGACTTTGCCGCCGACCTGGCGGACAGCTATCTGGTGATGTCGCGCGGCAGCATCGTGCAGCGCGGAGCCGGCAGCAATATGGAACAGGACGGTGTACGCGGGCTGGTGGCGATTTGACGTTGGATCAGCTGAAAAAGGATCGGCTGAGCGGATCGCGGGAATGATGCAGCACTCTGATGATATTCACCTCCCGCCTGTGCTGACGAAAATAAATCAGGTGGTTGGCGACGGGCAATACCCATAGGCCGGGGCCGATTGCATCGATGTTTCTGCCGAGTTGGTGGTGGCTAAGGTTATCGAAAGCCTGTGCAGGTGGCGCAGATAATCTTCGGCCACCTGTAAGCCAAAGTGCGCCAATCCGTAAAAATAGATCTCTTCCATATCGTCCAAGGCTTTTGGGCGGACGGTTACTTTCCTGCGCATCCTTTTGCTTTGCTCCGTATTCTTTCCATGAACACATCACGATCCCATTCGACGGCTTCGCCGCTGTGCTCTCCTTCGGCAATCAGGCGCCTAAGCTCTTCCAGTTTTGAGGCGGCGGTACGTTCGCGCAAAGTGCGCACGGATTCGCGGATGACTTCGCTGGGCGTGCGGTAATCGCCGCTGGCCACCAGGTCTTCGACGAAGCTACGCAGTTCGTCACCCAGATCTACCGTTAATGTTCTGCCCATTGTTCCCCCTCACTTTCGGCTATGCTGCGTCATTGTAAGATTAGTTCTTACATCGTGCACGTCAAACTCTCAGGATCTCGACTGCGGCACCGCCATGAGGGCGGAAGCCACGCGTTTACTCATTAAGGATAACCATGAACGAAATCACTGTGTCACGCCTCGGCTGCATCGTCCTGTCCCTGTTTCCGGCCCTGTGGGGGCTGTTCAGCCTGTTGAACAATACGGCGGATTTCGCCGGCACCGCGCGCAATGCGGTGGGCCCGCTGCTCGCCATGCAGGATACCTATCAGACACCGGGGTTGATGTGGCGCGCGATCGGCGCCGACTGGGCCTGTATGTTGGGGTTGGCTGTCATCACCACGCTGGAAACGCTGGCCGGCCTATTCGCGGCCGCAGGCGTGGTGCTGATGATCGGGCGATTTAAAGGCCCTTACGCCGCCTTCGCCAAGGGCAAAATCTGGGCGATGCTGGGGGCGATTTGCGCAATTGCGGTGTGGGGCGTCGGCTTTATGGTGGTCGCCGGCGACTGGTTTATGGCCTGGCAGGCCAAGCAGGATCCGCTGGCGGTGCAGCTGGGGGCACTGATCTACCTGGCGCCCAATGCGTTTGCCTTGCTGTTCCTGATGCTGCAGCGGGAGCCGCGCTAAACGAAGGCGGAGCGGGGCGCGGTTACAGCGCCTTGCTCATATACCAGATGCCTATCGAGCCCTGGGCGCTGGTGTAGCAGGTCTCGCCACAAATGCTCAATCCCTGGCGCTGATAAAAGCGTTGGGCGCCGGTGTTGCGTTGCAGCACCTCCAGCCACAGCGTCTTCTGCCGGCGCTCGATGGCCCGCTGCTGCACCTGTTCGAACAGGCGCGGGCCATAGCCGTTGCCGGCATGGCCCGGCAGGAAATAGATTTTCTGCAGCTCTGCGCCGCGGGTTTGCGTTGGCGCCAGCAAGCTGTCGACGTTGAGCCGCGCATAGCCGACCAGGGCGTCATCCTCATAGGCCAACAGCCAGCACACGTCGGGATCGCGCAGCGTCCGTTCCAGCGCGGAGACGGCAAAATCCTCGGCCAGAAAGGCCTCCAGCTCGTGCGGGTAGCGCCACAGCTCACCGAAGTGCGCGCGATAGGTGCGGATGCCGATATCGCGTACCTGCGTTAAATCTTCCAGCAATGCCTGACGGACGGTGAACATCTGTGCCCCTTTGAGTAAGAAAAATTACAGCCGTTGTTCCAGATGCCGGTGGGGCACCATCGCCTGATGCAAAATGGCAAGAACGGTGATGCCGGCAGGGCGGCTGCGGTAGTAGATCCTATGGCTGGCGTAAGGAAAACTGCGTATCTCTTCGCCCAGATCGTGAAAGTGGGCTTTACCCGCTTCCGGCATGTCCGCCAGATGATGCATGATCTCTCTCAACTGCTCAAGATAGCGGCGAGATTGCGTTTGGCCCCAGTGCTCGACGGTGAAATGGCGAATAGCCAGCAGATCTTGTTGGGCTTGCGGGGTGAGGCGAAACGCGGGCATATCAGTCGGTTTCATCGGTGAGCAGACGGTTGAAGAAGGCATCACCGTCTACCGCCTTACCGGCGTCTTCCTCGGCGGTAGCCTGCGCGATTTTTTGCTGCAGTGCGCGTAGTTTGAGATCTTCCAGCGCCTGGTAGTCTTCTACCGACATGACGACGGCGACCGGTTTGCCGTTGCGATTGATTTGCACCGGCTCACGCTGCGCCTTGAGCAGCAAATCGCCGAATTGGGTTTTGGCCTCGTTCGCGCTGAGTGCGTACATTTAATCGCTCCAATTAATTAAATCGTTCGATTTAACCATTATACGGTGCGATGAAAAAAGCACCAATGTTATTCCGGCGGGCAGGTTTCGTTGGACAGATGTCTCGGCGTTTCGCGGCGAAAACCCAGGCCGATGATGCGGCCGAACAGGCGCGGCAGCCAGCGGCTGTTGCCGACGCGGGCGATCAGGCGCGATCCGCCCGCCGCGCGGCGTTCGCCCGGCTTGCGCTGGCTCATTTTGATCTGCAAAAACTGGATGGCCCGGGTGGGGAATTCGCGCCGGCGCTGCACGCTCAGCAGATGCTTCAGCTGCAGCCGATGCTGGCGCAGCGGCGGGATCAGGGCGTTGGCGGCGGCCACCGCGTCCTGAATCGCCAGGTTGACGCCCACGCCGCCGATCGGCGACATGGCGTGCGCGGCGTCACCGATGCACAGCACCCCCGGTTTGGCCCAGCGATCCAGACGATCGATGCGGATGCTCAGCAGCTTCACCTGATCCCACTCGACGATCTCCTGCAGGCGATCGTCCTGGAATGGCGCCACCTCGGCGAGGTGCAGCAAAAATTTCTCCAGGCCGCTGCGGCGGATCGCGTCGAAGCTGCCTTTATCGATCGAGTAGCCGCACTGCCAGTAGTCGCCGCGATCGATCATGATGAAGTTCTGCTTCGGCCCGGTATGGCCCATCGACCAGGCCGGATCGCCCGGCTGCTTGCTGAGCTTCATCCACAATACGTCGCGCGGGGCGCCGAAGGAGCGGCTGCTGAGCGCCGCCTGCTCGCGCACCACCGAGTTGCGGCCGTCGGTGCCGATCACCAGCTGGCTGCGTACGCGGATCGGGCCTTCCGGCGTGTCGGCCAGCACGCCGCATACCTGGCTGCGGTCGTAGAGCAGCTTATGAACCTGCGTCGAGGTGAGCAGCCTGAAATGGGGGAACGCGGCGGCCTGCTGCGCCAAAAAGTTGAGGAACTCCCACTGCGGCATAAAGGCGATAAATTTGCAGCGCGTCGGCAGGCGAGTGAAATCCGCCAGCTTAATGTCGCGCCCGGCGACTTCGGCGTGCAGGGATTCGGCGCGCTGGTGTGGCAGCGCCAGCAGTTCGTCGAGCAGGCCCAGCTGGTGCATGACTTCCAGCGTCGACGGGTGAATGGTGTCACCGCGAAAATCGCGCAGGAAGTCGGCGTGCTTCTCCAGCACCGTCACGTCGATCCCCGCCCGCGCTAGCAGATAGCCGAGCATCAGCCCGGCGGGGCCGCCCCCCACGATGCAGCAGGTGGTGGCGTAAGGTGTGATCGGTGATGACGACATGGCGGTTGACCCTGGAGAGCGGCCCGCATCCCGCGAGCCGCAAGTGAATGTTTAGTGTTGATAATGATTATCAATATCAAGTTTGGCTGTCAACCCGCGGCGCAGTGTGGTCAAAGGGGACGGACAGATGGCCGACGCGGAACAGCTGGCCGTTGTGCGGCTGCGCCTGCGGCGGTTCACGCCATAAATCCAGCCGCACTAACCGCCACTTGGCGGGCTGCGTGCATCGCGAGCATAAGGATTCTCCGCAAAGACGTTGACCGGGAGAGCGTGACACGCCATCTTTATCAGTAAAATCGATATTATTTTTATCGATGGTTCAGAAAATCAGGATGGTCAGCATGAGGCGAATAACGTTCGATCTCGAGGATTTGCGCAGCTTCGTCACCGGCGTCGAGCTGGGCAGCTTCGCCAAGGCGGCTGAACGGCTGGGGCGTTCGACGTCGGCGGTCAGCGCTCACCTGAAAAAGCTGGAACAGCAGGTCGGCGCGCCGATCCTGCGCAAGGCCGGGCGCGGCATGGTGATGACCGAGGCGGGGGAAACGCTGCTCGGTTACGCGCGCCGCCTGCTGGAGCTCAATGACGAAGCCGCCGCCGCGGTGCGCGGGTTGGATTTGCAGGGCACGGTGCGGCTGGGGCTGCAGGAGGATTTCGGCGAGACGTTTCTGCCGCAGGTATTGGGCAGCTTCGCGCGCGCCAATCCGAAAGTGCGCATCGAGGCGCGCATCGCGCGCAATGCCGAGCTGATCGACTGGGTGCTGAAAGGTCAACTGGATCTGTCGCTGGCGTGGGATGGCGGTTTGAGCACGCCGTTTCATCTGGCGCTGGGGCAGCGGCAACTGCACTGGATCGCCTCGCCCGGCTTCGCGCTGGCGCCCTGGCGAGAAGGGGACGAGCCGTTGCCGTTGGTGATGTTTGACGCGCCTTGCCTGATGCGCAGCGCGGCGACGCAGGCGCTGGATCGCGCCAGCATACCCTGGCGCATCGCCTTTACCAGCCGCAGCCTGAACGGCGTGTGGGCGGCGGTGAGCGCCGGATTGGGCGTCACGGTGCGCACGGCGGCGGGTTTGCCGCCTGGCCTGGCGCCGCTGGCCCCCGATCTGCTGCCCGCTCTCGGCCAGCTCGGCGTGGTGCTGCACCGCGCCGAGGATCAGCCTTCGGCCGCCGTGCAGCGGCTGGCGCAGATCGTGGTCGAGCGGATCGAAACTTAATCTTGGGCGATCGGCTGCTTGCCGCTCAGCTGGCCCCATTCGCTCCAGGCGCCGTCATACAGCTTGACCTGCGGCGCGCCGAGCGACAGCAGGCCGAACGCCAGCACCGCCGCCGTCACGCCGGAGCCGCAGCTGGTGATGATCGGGCCGTTGATATCCACCCCCTTGTCGTTGAAGGTTTGGCGCAGCGCCTCCAGCGATTTGAAGCGGCCGTTTTCCAGCAGCTCGCCGTACGGAATGTTGATGCTGCCGGGAATATGGCCGCGGTGCAGGCCGGGGCGCGGCTCCGGCGCTTCGGCATAAAAGCGCGGCGCGGCGCGCGCGTCGAGAATTTGCACCGGCGTGCCTAACGCCTGCTCCACTTGCCGCATATCCACCACCGCGTCGGCGTTGAACCGGGCGTTGAACGTCTGCGGGGCAGGCTGCGCCGGGCCGGTTGCCAGCGCCTGGCCCTGCGCGGTCCAGCCGTTCAGCCCTTCGTCCAGCACGTAAACGCGCTCGGCGCCGAAATTGCGGAAAGTCCACCAGCCGCGCGGCGCGGAGAACTGGTTGCCCTCGTCGTAAATCACCAGGGTATCGCGTTCGCTGATGCCCAATTGGCCCGCCGCCGCGGCGAATTCCGCCGCCGTCGGCAGCATATGCGGCAGCGCGGTGCTTTTGTCCGCCACCTCGTCGATATCGAAATAGACCGCGCCGGGGATATGGCCGCGTTCGAACTCGGCAAGCATATCTTTCTTCGGCGTCAGCCCCACCGGCGACATCCGGACGTCGATCACCACCAGATTTTCATCGTTGATATGTTGCGCAAGCCATTGAGGGGTCACCAGAAACGGAGAATTCATCGTATTGTTCGCCTGTTGTGAAAACGGATTTTCACTATACACCAGGCCGTGCCGGGATGGAGTATGATGTTCAGGCAACGGTATGGGCGGGAGACGGAAAACATGACGGATCGGGCGTTTGGCGGGGCCAAGATCGCGCTGCTGTGCGACGGCCGCCTGCTGGTTTACCAACGGGACGACAAGCCGGGCATTCCGTGGCCCGGGATGTGGGATCTGCCCGGCGGCGGGCGGGAAAACGGCGAGACGCCGCTGCAGTGCGTGCTGCGGGAAACGCAGGAAGAGTTCGGGGTGTTGCTCGCCGAACGCCAGGTTGTCTGGCAGCGGCGTTACGACGGTATTCAGCCCGGCTACCCGCCGACCTGGTTTATGGCCGGGGTGATCACCCCGGCGCAGATCGCCGCCATTCGCTTTGGCGATGAAGGGCAGCGCTGGCGAATGATGCCGGTAGAGCAGTTTATTCATCACCCGCAGGGCATCGGTCATCTGCGCCGCCGGGTGGCGGAGTATTGGCGGCGGGGCGGTTAACGCCGTTGTCTCAGGACGATGCCAGCCGATTGATCTGCGCCGGTTCGATGATGCGCAAGGCGGTTTCCCGGCGCGCCACCGCCAGCATCGCCAGCCCGACCCGCTCGGTGGTGGTCACCTGGGCGGGGAACAGCCGCAATGCGCCGAGCCATAGCGGCTTGAACAGCCGATAGGCCAGATCGTAGAAGCGGGTTTTGGAGCGAATGCCGTGCAGCGGCACAATGGCGCCGGGACGGAACATCACCGCGTGGAACGGCAGCGCCAGCAACGTGTTTTCGGTGGCGCCCTTGACCCTGGCCCACATGCTGCGGCCGCGTTCGCTGCTGTCGGTGCCGAGGCCGGAGACGTAGACGAAGACCATCGACGGATTCAGCGCCGCCAACGGGCGGGCGGCGGCCAGCGTCAGGTCGTAAGTCACCGCGCGATACTCGGCTTCGCTCAGGCCGGCGGACGAAATCCCCAGGCAGAAGAAACAGGCGTCGTAGCCGGCGAGCTGTGGCTCCAGCGCCGACAGATTACGCAGATCGGGTACAGAAAGCTGGCGCAGTTTGGCGTGGCTTTGCGCCAGCGGGCGTCGGCCGATGCTGAGCACTTCGCTGATCCGTGGATCGAGCAGGCATTCCCGCAGCGCGCCCTGGCCCACCATGCCGCTGGCGCCGAAAATAATCACTTTCATGCTCTGTTCTCCCACTGGCCGGCGGCGCGCTGTGTACGCCAGCGGCTGGGCGTCAGCGCTTCCCACTGAATAAAGGCGCGGCTGAACGAATTCAGTTCTTCAAACCCCAGCACAAAAGCGATTTCGCCCGGCTCAAGGTCGGTTTCCGCCAACAATCGGCAGGCGGTGCGGTGCCGGGTTTTGTCCAACAACTGCTGGTAGCTGTAGCCATGTTGTTGCAAGCGGCGCTGCAGCGTGCGCGGGCTGAGATAGAGTTCAGCGGCCACGCTGTTGACGCTGGGGCGCTGGCCGCGCATGCTGCGGCCGAGGATCGTCATCACCTGCGCGGGCAGATCGTGCGCCGGCTGCGATTTGGCCAGTTCCGCTTCCAGCCCAGGCAGCAATACGGCCAGCATGTCCTGATTGTAAGTGAGGAACGGTTGGTCTATCAGCGCGCGGTCAAACACCAGCACGTCCTGCGGGGCGTTGAATTTCACCGGGCAGCCGAAATAGTGCGCCAGCGGCGAGGCGGCGTCCGGCCGCCGGGTCAATTCAATCGCCTGCGGCTGAATGGGCAGACCGGTGCCGCGGCGACACAGGGCCGTGATGGCGGCGAACATGGCGTCGATCAGCAGCGCCGGTGCAGGGGCTTCGCTCATGGTCCAGCGCGTGTGCAAGCGCATGCTGTCGCTGTTTTCTTCCAGCATCAGCTCTTCCGGGCAAACCAGCCGTTTGTAGCGCGCAACCTTTTGCAACGCTTCCCCCAGCGTGGCGGAATGCAACGCGGCGACCAAGGCAATGTCATAATGTTCCGGCGGTACCTCGCCGCCCAGGCGCAGGCCGAAGGCGGGATCGTCAGTCAACTGCGACAGGCTGCGCCAAAGAGAGAAGAATTGTTGCGTGGTGAGTTTAATCTTGTCGCGCCGCGCGCCGAACAGCCCGGCAGGCAGCCCGGCCAGGTGGCCGAGCTGCGTGATATCGACGCCCTGCGCCGCCAGGTGTACCGCCAGCGCGCCGGAAACCGGAATTTGATCGCTGTTCAATGCGGGCTCCTTAGGGTTTTCCTGTCACGACTGCCGCGATGGCGGCGTGATCCGGCGAACTGTCGTCGTGGTCGGTGCTGAGACTGAGAGCGCGGAAGACGGCGTCCTCCGCCTGGCGTTCTGCCAGCACCTGCGCTGCTATATGCACCGCGTCGCTGCCGAGCAAAAGGCGTAACGGGGGAGCGTCCAGCGCCGCCAGTTGTAGGATCGCCTGCGCCGCCTTGGCCGGATCGCCGGTTTGGCTGCCGTTATGCTGCTGCAGGAAGGCCAGCATCGGGGCCAGCGTCGGCTGATAGGCTGCGCCGAGCGGCGCGATGGTCATCGAGGCGCCGGCCCAGTCGGTGCGGAAGCCGCCGGGTTCGACCATCGTCACCTTGACGCCGAAGGGGGCCATCTCTTTGGCCAATGATTCGGAGAACCCTTCGACCGCCCATTTGGCGGTATGGTAGGCGCTGAGGCCGGCGATGCCGAGGCGCGCGCCGATGGTGGCGATCTGGATGATATGGCCGCTGCCTTGCTGACGCAATATCGGCAGCGCCGCGCGGGTGACGTTGAACACGCCGAAGAAGTTGGTTTCGAGCTGCGCGCGAAAATCGGCCTCATCGGCTTCCTCCACCGGCGCGATATTGCCGTAGCCGGCGTTGTTGACCAACACATCAAGCCGACCGAACCGTTCAATCGCCGTGCGCACCGCGCGTTCGGCAGCGGCGGCGTCGGTGACGTCGAGCGCGACCGTGGCGACCCGATCGCCGTAGCGTTCCACCAGCGGCTGCAGCTGTTGCGGCTGACGGGCGGTGGCGACCAGACGATGCCCGGCGGCCAACACCGCCTGCGCCAGCTGTTGGCCCAGGCCGCGAGAACTGCCGGTGATTAACCATACCTGTGACTGAGACATCATGACCTTCCTGATTGTGAGTGGGTGTGATGCCACTTTAGAGCGCCGGGCAGCGCAGCGATAATCCGATTGCGTCAAGATTTAATCCGATTGCGCCAAGCTGTCGGCCGGCATCAGTGCCAGGATGGTGGCGCCGACCCGCTGCACCGCCTGTTCGATCTCCGCCGTCAGCTTCGGCGCATAGTTGATGCGCAGGCAGTTGCGGTATTTGCCGGCGGCGGAAAAGATGCTGCCGACGGCGATCTGCACGCCCTGCTGCTCGAGATGGCGGTTCAGCCGCAGGGTGTCGAACGCCTCGTCCAGTTCGATCCACAGCATAAAGCCGCCGCGCGGCCGGCTGACGCGGGTGCCGGCCGGGAAGTGTTTCAGGATAAGGTCGGTCATGCGATCGCGGTTCTGCTGGTAGCGGGCGCGCATGCGCCGCAGGTGCTGCAGATAGTGCCCGCCGCGGATGAATTCGGCGATCGCCAGCTGCGGCTGGGTGGCGGTGGCGCCGGAGCCGATGAACTTCATGTGCAGCACCCGTTCCAGGTAGCGGCCGGGTGCGATCCAGCCCACCCGCAGCCCCGGCGCCAGCGTTTTGGAAAACGAGCTGCACAGCAGCACGCGGCCGTCTTCGTCGAACGACTTGATGGTGCGCGGCCGCGGGTAGTGATAGGCGATGTCGCCGTAGACGTCGTCCTCGATGATCGCCGCGTCGTGGCGCTGCGCCAGCGTCAGCAACCTCTGTTTGTGGGCGTCGGGCATGATGTAGCCCAGCGGATTGTTGCAGTTGGGCGTCAGCAGAATGGCTTTGATCGGCCACTGTTCCAGCGCCATCTCCAGCGCCGCCAGGCTGACGCCGGTGAGCGGATCGGTGGGGATTTCCAGCGCCTTGATGCCCAGGCCCTTCAGCGTCTGCATGGTGCCGTGGAAGCAGGGCGAATCGACCGCCACGATGTCGCCGGGTTGGCAAACGGCGCGCAGCCCGGCGGAGATCGCTTCCTGGCAGCCGGTGGTGATCAGCAACTGATCGGGGCCGATTTGGCAGCCGGAATCCAGCAGCAGGCGGGCGACCTGCTCGCGCAGCGCGGCCACGCCCTGAATGCTGTCGTAATACAGGCTGCGCAGATCGCCGTGGCGGGCGGCGTTGCGCAGGGCGACGATCAGCGGTTTCATCGTCGGCTCGGCGATATCCGGCATGCCGCGCCCCAGCTGGATCAGGCCCTCGCGCGGCCGGCTGCGCACCAGCTCCAGCACCTGCTCCCATTGCGAAATGTCCACCGGCCGCTGCACCGGCGCCGTCATGGCGGGCAGCTCGGCCTGCGCGCGCCGCGTATGCACGAAGTAGCCCGACTTCGGCCGCGCCTCCACCAGGCGCTGTTCTTCCAGCAGCCGGTAGGCTTGCTGCACCGTGCTGATGCTGACGCCGTGCTCCTGGCTCAGCGCGCGCACCGAAGGCAGGCGATGGCCGGCGGGATACAGCCCTTGCTGAATGCGTTGGCTGAGAATGGCGGCCAGAGTGGCGTAGCGTGTCATACAGAGGCCTCTTATCGGGATACAGGATTAAAAAACCGGTACAGATGCTTTCAAAGTAAACCATTCAGCGGTTTTTTTGGCGCAGCTGTATGAAAAAAATAGCGCCAGCGTGAATCTGTATTGTTTTTCTCCCGGCGAGCATGATGACTGCAACGCAAAAACAGCAGGGAGAATAACAACATGGCACTGTTTGATGGCATGACGACGTGGCGACGGGTAGGCTGGTCACGCTGGCGTTGGTATTTGTTGCGCCGCAGTACGCGCAGAGAGTTACTGCTGCTGAACGACAGGCAATTGGCGGATATCGGCCTGACGCGGGCGGATGCGCGGCGCGAAGGCGATAAACCGTTCTGGAGAGGGTAAGGAAAGCGAATGCTGAAATTATTGGGCAAAGCCTCATCGATCAACGTGCGCAAGGTATTGTGGACCTGCCAGGAGCTGGGGTTGCCGCTGGCGCGGGAGGACTGGGGCAGCGGCTTTCGCTCCACGCAGGAGCCGGCGTTTCTGGCGCTGAATCCCAACGGCCTGGTGCCGGTGCTGATCGACGGCGAGCGGGTGCTGTGGGAGTCGAACACCATCTGCCGCTACCTGGCCGGACGGGAAGGGCGCCGCGATCTGCTGCCGCAGGAACCCGGCGCGCGCGCGGCGGTGGAGATGTGGATGGACTGGCAGGCCACCGATCTGAACGGCGCCTGGCGCTATGTGTTCATGTCGCGGGTGCGCGGGCATGCGGATTCTCAGGATGCCGCCAGCCTGGCCGCCGCCGAGCGTGAGTGGAATAGGCTGATGGGGCTGCTGGACAAGCATTTGGCGCAGCACGGCCCTTATGCCGCCGGCGCGGCCTTCACGCTGGCGGACGTGGTGCTGGGGCTGTCGCTGAATCGCTGGCTGATGACGCCGTTCGAGCGGCCGAATTATGCGGCGCTGGCGGCCTATCAGCAGCGCCTGCTGCAACGCCCTGGCTACGTGCAGCATGGCGCCAACGGTTTACCTTAATATGAAATAAACGGTTCATTTTATCTCGTCCGGATACGGCAAGCCGTATCCGGGCTTTCCCCGTTGCATCATCCCGTCAATGTTTCATGAACGGCATCACGAATGTGAACTTTATTTTCCTTTTTTCTTGTTGTTGAAATTTAAATTCCATATAAACCTGTTATCAACCGGCGCGTTTCATTGAGCGGCGCGTGGTTCTACACAGGATTTCGATCACGGGAGAAAATGATGAAACAGGTACGCGTTGGGTTAATCGGCACCGGCTATATCGGGCGTTGTCATGCTATCGCCTATGCGCAGGCCGCCACGGTCTTTCCTCTGAAAGGGGAGCTGGTGCTGGAGATGCTGGCGGAAGTGACGCCCGAGCTGGCGGCGCAGCGCGCGGCCGAGTTCGGCTTTGCGCGCTCGACCGGCGATTGGCGGCAGCTGGTGGCCGATCCGGCGATCGACGTGGTGGACATCTGCGCGCCCAACTTCTTGCACAAAGAGATGGCGCTGGAGGCGATCCGCCACGGCAAGCACGTGTATTCGGAAAAGCCGCTGGCGCTGGATGCCGCCGACGCGGCGGAGATGGTGCAGGCCGCCCGCGCCAAGGGCGTGAAAACGCTGGTCGGTTTCAACTACATGAAGAACCCGACCAGCCAGCTGGCGCGCGAGATCATCGCCAACGGTGAAATCGGCGAGGTGGTGCATTTTTACGGCACCCACAATGAGGATTATCTGGCCGACCCGCGCACGCCGCTCGACTGGCACTGCCGCCGCGCCAGCGCCGGGCTGGGCGCGCTGGGGGATCTGGCGGCGCACATCGTCAACATGGCGCACTACCTGGTGGGCGACATCGTGGCGGTCTGTGGCGATATGCAAACCGTGATCAAACAGCGCCCGGACCCGCAAGACCCGGCGCGCCTGCTGCCGGTGGAAAACGAAGATCAGGCCGGCGCGCTGCTGCGCTTCGCCGGCGGGGCGATGGGCACTATCGAAACCTCGCGCATTGCCTGCGGGCGCAAGATGGGGCTGACCTATGTGGTCACCGGCACCAAGGGCACGCTGAGCTATACCCAGGAGCGGATGGCGGAGCTGAAGCTGTATCGGCACGATGAGCCGGCGGAGCGGCAAGGGTTCAAAACGCTGTTGGTAGGGCCGAAGCACCCGGACTACGCGGCGTTCTGCATCAGCGCCGGGCACGGCATCGGCTTTAACGATCAGAAGACGGTGGAGATCCGCGATCTGGTCAACGGCATCGCCGTGGGCGATCGCATGTGGCCGGACTTTGAAGAAGGCTGGAAGGTGTCTTGCGTGCTGGATGCGATAGCCGCATCCGCCGAGCAGCAGCGCTGGCTGGAGATTAACCGCGATTGAAAATGAAATGGCGCTCTCCCGTGGGCAGCGCCATTAGTTTGTCATGTTAATAACTTAATATCTTATTAAGCTAGTTACATAATAAGTTGTTTGCCTGGCAACTTAGAACGAGAAGCACGAACAGCCGAACGCGCCCCAGAAGGCGTTTTCATCCGACACCGGGATGCTGGAGCGGCGCGCGATGTCATGCTGGTGCGCGTGTACGCCGCACGGGCCGCAGCATTGGTGCGCCTGGCTCAGCACGCCGACTTTGGCCGCCGCCGACGGCGGCGCGGAGCGGTAGTGGCCCGGCACCTGGGTGACCGGCGACCACTCCGGCAGCACCGGCAGCGGCGGCGGCGCCAGCGGCGAGAAGCTGCCGGCGGCGTAGACCACCTTGCCGTCCACCACCGTCATTACCGACTCAATGCCTTTGATCTGCTCTTCCGGCACGCTGAAATAGTCCTGCGACAGCACCGCCACATCCGCCAGTTGGCCGACCTTGATCTGGCCTTTCTTGCCCTGCTCGGTGGAGAACCAGGCGCTGCCTTGCGTCCACAGCATCAGCGCCGTTTCGCGATCCAGCCGCGCGCTGTCGTCGTACATCGCCATGCCGCCGACGGTGCGGCCGGAGACCAGCCAGTACAGCGCTGTCCACGGGTTGTAGCTGGCGACGCGGGTGGCGTCGGTGCCCAGCCCGACCGGCAGCTCGGCCGCCAGCATTTTCGCCACCGGCGGCGTATGTTTGGTGGCTTCGATGCCGTAGCGCTCGGCGAAATACTCGCCCTGGAATGCCATGCGGTGCTGCACCGCAATGCCGCCGCCCAATGCCTTGACCCGTTCGATATTGCGCTCGGTAATGGTTTCGGCGTGGTCGAACAGCCAGTGCAGCCCGTTGAACGGAATGTCGCGGTTCACCTTCTCGAACACGTCCAGCATGCGGCTGATGGATTCGTCATAGGTGGCGTGCAGGCGGAACGGCCAGCGGTGCTCGACCAGATGGCGCACCACCCGCTCCAGCTCGTCCTCGGTGCCCGGCGGCAGATCCGGGCGCGGCTGCAGGAAGTCTTCGAAGTCGGCGGCGGAGAACACCAGCATCTCGCCGGCACCGTTGTGGCGATAAAAGTCGGTGCCCTGGCCCGGCTTGAGCATGTCGGTCCACAGCTCGAAGTCTTCCAGCTCCTGCTTCGGCCGCTGGGTGAACAGGTTATAGGCGATGCGAATGGTCAGCTGCTTTTTCTCGTGCAGCTCGGCGATCACCTGATAATCCTCCGGGTAGTTCTGGAAACCGCCGCCGGCGTCGATGGCGCTGGTGAGGCCCAGACGGTTCAGCTCGCGCATAAACTGGCGGGTGGAGTTGACCTGCTGCTCCAGCGGCAGCTTCGGCCCTTTCGCCAGCGTAGCGTACAGGATCATGGCGTTGGGCTTGGCGATCAGCATGCCGGTCGGGTTGCCGTTGGCGTCGCGCTGGATTTCGCCGCCCGGCGGGTTCGGCGTGTCTTTGGTGTAGCCGACCACCTTCAGCGCCGCGCGGTTGAGCAGCGCGCGATCGTATAAATGCAGAATAAATACCGGCGTGTCCGGCGCCGCCTGGTTGATTTCGTCCAGCGTCGGCATGCGGCGTTCGGCGAACTGGAATTCGGTCCAGCCGCCGACCACCCGCACCCACTGCGGGTTCGGCGTGCGCAGCGCCTGTTCTTTCAACATGCGCAGCGCGTCGGCCAGCGAAGGCACGCCTTCCCAGCGCAGCTCCAGGTTATAGTTCAGGCCACCGCGGATCAGGTGCAGGTGCGAGTCGTTCAGGCCCGGAATGGCGGTGTGGCCGTGCAGATCGATCACCTGGGTTTCCGGCCCGGCGTGCTGCATGACTTCGCTTTCGCTGCCGACCGCCAGAAACTTGCCGTCGCGGATGGCGACCGCCTGCGCGGTGGGATTTTGGCGATCGACGGTGTGAAACTTGCCGTTGGTGATAATCAATGAAGCGTGGTGGTTCATAACATTCTCCCGGCGAACCGCCTAGCGGCGGGTCAGCCATTGATGAAAAACGCGGGTCACGATAGGCATCCACAGGTACACCACCAGGGCGACCACGGTGGCGTCATTGAGAAAATGGCCGAGCAGCGTGCCGTTCAGCTGCGGCAGCGCCAACCCCCAAAACCAGGGCACCAGATTGGTGGAAGGGAAGATCACCAGCAGGGTGATGATGAACTGCTTCCACTGGGGCGGCTGGCGCACGCCGGGGCTGGGCGGGGTAAACCAGAACTCCGCGCCGGGGCGGATCTCGATATGGTCGCTCTCCAGCAACAGCGGGGTGACTTCTTCGATGTATTGCTTGCGCAGCGGCGAGTGGATCCAGCGGTACAGATTGTCGAGGTTGTCGAAGCGGACCAGCACCGTATAGGCCTGCTCGTCGCCGGAAGGGCGAATCACGTTGACGCCCAAATGGCCGGTGAAGCCCGCGGCGTCGGGCATGATGCGGTTCAGCCAGGCCTCATAGGCCTGCTCGTTCCCCGGCGCCAAACGGTGGGTGATCACCAGCGTGACATGCTGCGGATGGGCCATAAAACCGACTCCTGAAAATACCCCGGCGCGGGGCCGGGGCAAGGGGAATTATTTCAGCGTGCGGGCCGGTGCGTGGTGCACCATGGTGTAAGCGTAGTCGACGCCCATGCCGTACGCGCCGCTGTGCTCGCGCACCAGCGCCATCACCGCGTCGTAGGTGTCTTTGCGCGCCCAGTCGCGCTGGTACTCCAGCAGCACCTGCTGCCAGGTCACCGGCACGGCGCCGGCCTGCACCATGCGATCGATCGAACGCTCGTGCGCATCGACGGAGGTGCCGCCGGAGGTGTCGGTCACCACATACACTTCATAGCCGGCTTCCAGCGCCATCAGCGCCGGGAAGGTCAGGCACACTTCGGTCCACAGCGCGGAGATCACCAGCTTTTTGCGGCCGGTGGCTTCCACGGCTTTAACGAAGGCCGCGTCTTCCCAGGAGTTCATCGAGGTGCGTTCAATCGGGGTGATTTCCGGGTGTACCGCCAGCAGTTCCGGCCAGATATAGCCGCTGAAGCTTTCGGTTTCTACCGAGGTGAAAAGGGTTGGCACGTTGAAAATCTTGCCCGCCTTCGCCAAACCAACAACGTTGTTTTTCAGTTGCTGACGATCAATATTAGCCACGCCGAAGGCCATTTGCGGTTGATGGTCGATAAAAATCAGTGCGGAGTTGTCTTTATCAAGCAGTTGAAACTTGGACATAATTTACCTTCCCAGTGATATTTCGGTTGAACATCTGATGAGTGTAACGCCGATAAAACGCATGGTAGGCAGAGGGCGATTTCAAAGATACCGCAGAATTTTTGCCGACTTGTTGAGTTTTTTTATACACGGGAGAAAGCATGAGATTAAACCTGGAAGCGCTGCTGATTTTGGACGCGCTGGACCGGCACGGATCTTTCGCCGCCGCGGCCGCCGCACTGTTTAAAACCCCTTCGGCACTCAGCTATATGGTGCAAAAGCTGGAGAACGATCTCGACATCACCCTGCTGGATCGCTCCGGCCACCGGGCGAAGTTCACCGATACCGGTAAGTTGATGCTGGAAAAAGGGCGGGTGTTGCTGCGGGCGGCGCAGGATCTGGAGCAGCAGGCGCGCTACGTGGAGAACGGCTGGGAAAGCGAGATCACGCTCGGGATCGATGCCTCCTTCCCGTTTGCCCGCCTGTTGCCGCTGATCGACGAGTTCTATCGGCAGCATCACCATACCCGGCTGCGTTTCAGCCACGAGGTGCTGGCCGGCTCTTGGGAATCGCTGGTTTACGGCTGCGCCGACATTATCATCGGCGCCATCTGCGAGCCGCCGTCGCGGGTGGGTTATGCGTTCAGCCGCCTGGGGCAGTTGGATTACGTGTTCGCCGTCGCGCCACAGCATCCGCTGGCGGCGCTGCCGGAACCGTTGCCGAAGGATGAGATCCGTCAGCACCGGGCGGTGGTGGTGCGCGATACCTCACGGGTCAACGCGCCGCAGAGCCTGAACCTGCTGGAAGAACAGGATACGCTGACGGTCTTCGGCTTCGACGCCAAGCTGCATGCGCAGTTGGCCGGGCTGGGCTGCGGCTATCTGCCGCGTTCGCTGGCGGAACCTTACCTGAACAGCGGCGAACTGGTGGCGAAACGCGTTGAATCTGAGCGCTGCAGCGACGTTGCCTATTTCGGCTGGCGGGAAAGCGCCAGCGGTCTGGCGGCGAAGTGGTGGCGCGAGCGGCTGCAGCGTTACGCGGATGACGGCGAGGCTTACCCGGCGGCGCAGTGATCGCCGTCATATGCAGTGATCGCCGTCATATAAGGATTAACAACCCAATAAGGATATAGGGAATGAAAAAGACACTAAGCCTGTTGGCGCTGTTGCTGTTAAGCGGCTGCGGCGCCGGGCGTCAGGCCGGCATCCCGTTGCCGCAGCCGCAGGCCGGGGCGCAGGCCACGGCGCCGCTCAGCTATCCGGTGCGGGTGCATAACGCGGTGAGCCGCGAGCTGCGTTTGCCTGAACGCGCGCGCGGCCAACGCTGCACCATCAGCATTCGGCTGCTGCCGGACGGCAAGCTGGCGAGCAGCAAGATCGTAAGAGGCGACGCGCCCCTGTGCGCAGCGGCGAGCGCGGCGGTGCAGCGCGCGCAGTTTCCGCCGATGGCCAACGCCACCGAGTATGCGCTGTTCAACGCCGTGGTGCTCGATTTCGTTCCCTGAAGATGTGACCGACGGGCCGCCTGCGCGGCCCGTTTTTTCGCTTTAACGCGTACGCAACCCGCTGAATTTTCACTTAGCTTTGCCATTTTCGTTATTTTGAATGCCGCTACGGCTCACGGATACTGGGAGAAAATCTCTTACCGCGAGCCGCAGCATGTCCCACGCCCTCTATTTACACCCCGAACAGCGCGAACGAATCAGGCAGCTTTATCGGCGCCGGCATTGGCGGCTGGAGCTGCCCACCTGGGGGATCATGGCGGCGGTGTACGGCGGCTGGTTCGGCGTGGCGCTGGGCTGGCAAACGCTGGGCCCGTGGCTTGGCGCGCCGCTGCTGATCCTGCTGACCACCTGGTACATGTCGTTACAGCACGAGCTGATCCACGGCCATCCGACGCGCTGGCCGCGCGTCAATCAGCTGTTCGGCCTGTTGCCGCTGGCGGTGTGGTATCCCTACGGGCTGTATCGCGATTCGCATCTGCGCCACCACCGCAACGACCACCTGACCGATCCGCACGAAGATCCCGAAAGCTATTACTTCAGCGCCGCGCAGTGGCGGCGCTATCCCCGGCTGCTGCCGCTGCTGGCCGCCGTGCGCAATACGCTGATCGGCCGGGTGCTCCTTGGCCCGGCGCTGGATATCGCCGCGACCCTGGCCGGGGCGGTGAAAGCGCTTGCCGCCGGGGAGTGGCGCGTCTGGACGAGGTGGTTGGTGCACCTGTCGCTGTTGGCGATGCTGCTCGACTGGCTGCAGGCGCAGGGTATCGGCGCGGCGTTTTACCTGCTGGCCATCAGCTACCCGGCGCTGGCGCTGACCAAGGTAAGATCGTTTTTTGAGCATCGCGCCGTGGACGCACCGCAGGCACGTTCTATTATTAATGAGGCGGGTTGGCCGTGGCGGCTGCTGTTTCTCAATCTGAACTACCATTTAGTGCATCACGATCTGCCCGGCCTGCCCTGGTATGGTTTGCGCGAAGTCTATCTGGCGGAGCGCGAGGCGTACCAGCGCCGCAGCCAGGGATTTGTCGCGCAAGGCTACGGCGAGTGGCTGCGCGATTACGCCCTGACGCCGATCGACGTCGGCGTGCATCCGTTGCGCGCCGGTGAACCGCAAAGGGAGGGCGATGCCCTGCCGACGGAAAAATTTATTGCGCGCTGGAAGCGCGTTTCTCAGGATTTTCCAACCTAACCGGCCCATGAGCCGGAAAACGTATAACCAGAGGAAAAGTATGGCAATCACCTTATCACGCGGACGTTCCTTTGCCGTCGCGCTGGCCCTGCTGGCCACCGGCGGTCTGGCGCAGGCGGCCGACTCGGTGCGCGTCGGCTCCAAGATCGACACCGAAGGTTCGCTGCTCGGCAACATCATCGTGCAGGTGCTGGAAGCCAACGGCATCCAGACCACCAACAAGCTGCAGCTCGGCACCACCAAGGTGCTGCGCGGCGCCATCACCTCCGGCGAGATCGACATCTACCCGGAATACACCGGCAACGGCGCGTTTTTCTTCTCCGATGAGAAAGATCCGGCGTGGAAGAACGCCCAGGCCGGTTTCGAGAAGGTGAAGCAACTCGACTACGACAAAAACAAAATCGTCTGGTTGGACGCGGCGCCGGCCAACAACACCTGGACCATCGCCATTCGCCAGGACGTGGCGGAGGCCAATCACCTGAAGACGCTGTCGGATCTCGGCAAGTGGATCAACGGCGGCGGCAAGTTCAAGCTGGCGGCCTCGGCGGAATTTATCGAGCGGCCGGATGCGCTGCCGGCGTTCCAGAATGCCTACGGCTTCAAGCTGAATCAGGATCAGCTGCTGTCCCTGGCCGGCGGCGATACGGCGGTGACCATCAAGGCGGCGGCGGAGCAGACCTCCGGCGTCAACGCGGCGATGGCCTACGGCACCGATGGCCCGGTGGCGGCGCTGGGGCTGCAGACGCTGGCGGATCCGAAAGGCGTACAGCCGATCTACGCGCCGGCGCCGATCGTGCGCGAAGCGGCCCTGAAGGCGCACGCCAATCTGCCTGAGCTGCTGAAGCCGGTGTTCGCCTCGCTGGACGGGCCGACGCTGCAAAAACTCAACGCGCAGATCGCCGTGGAAGGCCAGGACGCCAAACAGGTGGCGGCCGCTTACCTGAAAGAGAAAGGGTTTGTTAAGGGATAATGCCGAGGTGCCCCCTCTGCCGTCGGGAGAGGGGGTAAACCGAGGGAACCGGAGCGTTTCTTTGACTATCGCCGTAAAACATCGCGTCTTGTTGACGCTGTTCATGCTGTTGCTGCTGGCCGCGTTCGGCCTGCCGTTCCTCAGTTATGCCCCCAATCGCCTGTTGTCGGGCAAAAGCCTCTCCTTGTTCTCCCTGCTGCACGGCCCGGCGCTGTGGCTGCTGTTGCCGCTGGCGGCATTGGCGATCCTCAGCCTGTTGCCGCCGACGCGGGGACGGGCGCTGCTGGCGGCGCTGGCCGCCTGCGGGGTGCTGACGCTGGCCTTCTGGATCAGCGGGCAGGCCGCCGGGCGTCTGGCGCAGGAGGGATCGCGCCTGGCGCGCACCTCCTGGGGCAGCGGATGCTGGCTGACGATGGCGCTGAGCCTGCTGATCGCCGCCGACGCCATGGCGCGCATCACCGCGTCGCACCTGTGGCGCATGCTGGGCAACGCGCTGGTGCTGGTGCCGCCGGCGCTGCTGCTGTTCGGGCATCAGCTCGATCAGCTGTCGCTGCTGAAGGAGTACCACAATCGTCAGGAGGTGTTTGACGCCGCGCTGCTGCAGCACCTGACCATTCTGCTGGCGACGATGGCGCCGGCGCTGGCGATCGGCGTGCCGCTCGGGGTGCTGTGTTTTCGCTCCGAGCGCTGGCAGCGGCCGATTTTCTCCGCGCTGAACATTATCCAGACCGTGCCGTCCATTGCGCTGTTCGGCCTGCTGATCGCGCCGTTGGCGGGGCTGGCGACGGCGGTGCCCTGGCTGGCAGAACACGGCGTCAGCGGCATCGGCATGGCGCCGGCGATCGTGGCGCTGGTGCTGTATGCACTGTTGCCGCTGGTGCGCAGCGTGGTGGCGGGGCTGCAAAGCGTGCCGGCGGGGGTGATCGAATCCGCCACCGGCATGGGGCTGACGCGCGGGCAGATCTTCCTGCGCGTGCAGCTACCGTTGGCGCTGCCGCTGTTCCTGACCGGCGTGCGCATTCTGGCGGTGCAAACCGTCGGCATGGCGGTGGTGGCGGCGCTGATCGGCGCCGGCGGCTTTGGCGCCATCGTCTTTCAGGGGCTGCTCAGCAGCGCGCTGGATCTGGTTCTGCTGGGGGTGATCCCGGTGGTCATGATGGCGGTCATCGTCGATTCGCTGTTTAAATTTTGGGTTTCAATCCTGGACGTATCGCGCCGATGATTCACTTTGAGCAAGTCAGCAAAATTTTTCAGGGCAAGCCGGCGGTAGACGATCTCACGCTGCACATCGCCGAGGGCGAATTCACCGTGTTGATCGGCACCTCGGGTTCCGGCAAGTCCACGACGTTAAAAATGATCAATCGCCTGATCGAGCACGATCGGGGCAAGATTCTCTTTGCCGGCGAAGAGATCCAGTCGTTCAAACCGCAGGATCTGCGGCGGCGCATGGGCTATGCGATCCAATCGATCGGCCTGTTTCCGCACTGGACGGTGGAGGAAAACATTGCCACCGTGCCGCAGCTGCTGAAATGGCCGCGCGCGCGCATTCGCGATCGGGTAACCGAACTGCTGGAGCTGTTGCATCTGGAGCCGGATCTGTTTCGCCGTCGCTATCCGCACCAGCTGTCCGGCGGGCAGCAGCAACGGGTAGGGGTGGCGCGCGCGCTGGCCGCCGATCCCGAGGTGTTGCTGATGGACGAACCGTTCGGCGCGCTGGATCCGGTCACCCGCGCGGCGTTGCAGGCGGAGATCGCGCGCATCCATCAGCTCTCCGACCGCACTATCGTGTTGGTGACGCACGACATCGACGAGGCGCTGGGCTTGGCGGATCGCCTGGTGCTGCTCGATCAGGGGCGGGTGGTGCAACAGGGCACGCCGCTGGCGCTGCTGACCGCGCCGGCCAACGACTTCGTGCGGGACTTCTTCGGGCGCAGCGATCGCGGCATCAAGCTGCTGTCGCTGGGAACGGTGGCGGAGCGAGTGCGGCCCGGCGCCGCCGAGGGCGAGCCGATCGCCGCCGCCATGAGCCTGCGCGAGGCGCTGTCGGTGTTTGTGGCGCGCGGCAGCGACTGCCTGCCGGTGGTGGATGAACGGGGCGAAGCGTTGGGGGTGTTGCACTTCAACGATCTGATCGCCGGGCAGGCGCTGTCATGAGCGGGCGCATCTGGCGCCTGCTGCGCGATCCGCTGCCCTGGACGCTGGCGCTGCTGTTGGCGCTGGTGTTCGGCATGGATCATCTGCGCGGCCTGTTTGCCGCCTGGTTCCCCGATCTGGAACGGCCCATTTATCAGCAGGACAGCTTTATCGCGCTGGTGGGGGCGCACCTGTCGCTGGTGGCGATCTCCAGCCTGATCGCGGTGGCTCTCGGCGTGGCGGCCGGCGTGGCGGTAACCCGGCGCAGCGGCCGGGAGTTTCGTTCGCTGGTGGAAACGGTGGTGGCGGTGGGGCAGACCTTCCCGCCGGTAGCGGTGCTGGCGGTAGCGGTGCCGGTGATGGGCTTCAGCGAACAGCCGGCGATCATTGCGCTGGTGCTGTACGGCCTGCTGCCGATCTTGCAGGGCACGCTGGCGGGCATCGAATCGGTGCCGCCCGCCACGCGCGAGATTGCCCGCGGCGTGGGGATGAGCGCCTGGCAAATTCTGTGGCGGGTCGAATTGCCGCTGGCGGCGCCGGTGATCGTCGCCGGGATCCGCACGTCGGTGATCATTAACATCGGCACGGCGGCCATCGCTTCCACCGTCGGCACCAAGACCCTCGGCTCGCCGATCATCATCGGTCTGAGCGGCTTTAACACCGCCTATGTGATCCAGGGCGCGGCGGTGGTGGCATTGTTGGCTATTATCACCGATATGCTGTTCGAACGTTGGGTGCGTTATCTCACCGCCTGGCGTCAGCAGACGCTGGCGACCACTCCGGCGGGGTAAGGGGGAAATGATGCAGGTGTCTCTACCGATGTACGGCGTTGGCCGGGAGCAGGCCGAATCTTTCTGGCAGGTATTGCGCGACAAGCTGCTGCGCCTGGGGCTGCCGGCGGCGCCGGAGCGGCTCAGCTGGCCGGACGATTTGGCGCAGCACTGGCGGCGCGACGATCTGCTGCTCAGCCAAACCTGCGGTTATCCGTTGGTCAGCACTCTGCCGCAGGTGCAGCTGATCGGCACCTACCATTATCGGGTTGAGGGGTGCGACGGGCCGAATTACCGCAGCTGGCTGGTGGTGCGCGCGGGCGACCCCGGCGAACGGTTGGCGGATTTTCGCGGCCGGACGGCGGCCTATAACAGCACCGATTCCCAATCCGGCTACAACGGCCTGCGCGCGCTGATCGCGCCGCTGGCGCAGGACGGGAAATTCTTTGGTGCGGCGATTGCCTCCGGCGCGCATTATCAGTCGCTGAAGCTGATCCGCAGCGGGCAGGCGGATATCGCCGCCATCGATTCAATCAGCATGGAACTGCTGCGCCGGGCGCAGCCGCAGGCGCTGGAGGGGCTGAAAATCATCGGCCGCACGGCGGCGGTGCCCGGTCTGCCGCTGATCACCGCGGCGGGTACGCCGCCGGAACAGGTGGAAATCCTGCGCGCCGGTGCCCGGGCGATGCTGGATGAGGCGGTCAGCGACCGCCTGCTGATCGGCGATTTCAGCCTGGTGCCGCGTTCGGCCTACCAGATTATCACCGTGCTGGAACAGCAGGCCGCCGCGCAGGGCGTGACGGCGCTCTAGCCGCCGTTACAGCAGGCCGCCGCCGTCGATGTCGATCGCGCTGCCGGTGACGAAGCCGTTCTCCATCGCCAGCAGGTAACCCGCCGCGCGTCGGCCTGCATCAGGCGCAGCGCGTCGTTTTTCTCCCCGGCGTGGGGAAGGCGGCTATGGCGCGGTGAGGAACTGCTCGAAATGCCTGGTGCCCGCATCGCTCGCCGGTGTCGGAACGCGTCAGGCGGCTGCAGCACTTTTTACAGCTGCGCTGCCAGCGGCCAGCGCTGGCTGGACGATCACTTGGCCTGAAGGGTTTCGGTTTGCGCCGGCGTGGCGGCGGCATCCCCGGCAGGCGCGCTTTCTTCGTGCGGGGTGGTGGAACGGGTGTAGATGTTCAGCCCGGCGAGGAATACGCCGCCCAAAGAACCGAAGGCGCACAGGGCGATGACGATGACGAACGCTTTTTTCAGCATAGGAATAATTTCGCAGGTTGCTTGGAACAGCGGGAATTATAGCCCCTTCGCCGGGTGAAACAAGAATCGTTTTTAACGGCGGCCCGCAGACCGCCCTTTGCGATCGCTACCGTTCGCTGTCGATGGCCTGCACGCGGGCCGGGCGGGCGAACAGGTATTTTCCCAGCGTCACCAGCACCACCGCCGCCACGATGATCACCAGCGCCAGCCACTCGCGCGGCGCCAGCGATTCGCCGGCAAAGCCGATGCCGAGCAGCACCGCCACCACCGGGTTGACGTAGGCGTAGCTGGTGGCGACCGCCGGGCGCACGTTCTTCAACAAGAACATATAGGCGCTGATCGCCAGCATCGAGCCGAAGACGATCAGATAGCCCAGCGCCAGAAAGCCGCCGGTGCTCGGCATCTGAGTCAGACGCTCGCCGCTCAGCTGACTGGCTGCCAATAACACCACGCCGGCGACCAGCATTTCCGCCGCGCCGGCCATCGGCCCGGCCGGCAGCGAGATGCGCGATCCCAGTACCGACCCGAAGGCCCAGCTGGCCGACGCCAGCAAAATCAGCAGCGCGCCGGTCGGGTTGCCCACCAGGTTGTTGCCGGTATTAAGCAGCACGATGCCCACCAGACCTAGCGCGATGCCGGCCCATTCCAGTTTGGTGTTGCGCATCCCCCACAGCAGGCTGAAGCAGAGGGTGAACAGCGGCACCGTCGCCACCATCACCGCGGCGATGCCGGACGGCACGTGTTGGTGCTCCGCCACCGTCACCAGGCCGTTGCCCACCGCCAGCAGCAGAATGCCGATGGCGCCGGCGGCCAGCCACTGCTTCGGCGTCGGCAGCGCGTGGCCGCGCCAGGCCAGGAAACTGAACAGCACGATGCCGGCAACGAGAAAGCGAATGCCGGCCATCATCAGCGGCGGCCACTGCGCGACGCCGAGGCGAATGACGAAATAGGTGGAACCCCAAACGATATATAACGTGAACAACGCCCCGATCAACGGCAGGACGCTACGGCTTTGTTGGCTAAGCATAGGGATATGTTTTTGCAGGGGTGATTATTATTAGAACGATCAGTAAACCCGATCGGGCAACCGATAAGCAATGGCTTTCGGCATTATTTTTCCCGGCCGCCGCCCGCCGTTCAGCTGTCCCGCCGCTTCCACTGCAGCCAGCTGACGGCCGGCAGGTAAATCGACCAGCCGACGGCCAGCAGCAGCAGCATGAACTCCGGCGGCACGCCGGGCAGCAAGGCGTCCAGTTTCCAGGACACGGCGTAGGCGAAGGGGCCGGCGGCGGCGCCCAGCACCGCTAGCGGCCAGGGGGCCGCTCTGACCACGTCCAGCAGCCAATACCACCAGCAGCCGAAGCCGATCCACAGCGCGATGGTCCAGAGCGGCAGGCCGTGTTGCCCGCTGTAGTGCAGCACGCCGCTGTAGCTCCACAGCCCATCCATGCCGATACCGCCCAGGGCGGCCAGGGCCGCGCCTTTGCGGCGGGCGGCCGGGGTAAAGATCAGCGCCAGCGCCGCGCCGGCCAGCAGGATGCCGTTGAGCCGATCGCGAGTCAGCAGCGCCAGCAGCCAGCAGACGCCCAGTCCCAGCGTCGCCAGCCAGAATCCGGCATGCGGCTTCTTCATCGTTCAACTCCCGTGGGGTTACTCTGCCGCTGCGCGCCAGGCGCCGACGGATTTGCCAGAGCGAGCGCGAGGCCCGCTGTTGGTCTGAATATGCGTTAATTCAACCTTAGAAGGGAAGGTGCGGGATGCACAAGCAGAATAATCTGTACCGGTTGAAAACGTGGGCAAAAACCAGTGTTAAAGGAGCGAAATCCGGTAGGCGCAGCGGCGCGAGCCGGCCAGAATGTGTTCGGCGCGCTCCACCTGCGCCTGCAGCACTTCGGTGAAGATGCTCAGCTCCGCCCGGCAGAAGCCCTGGCAGACGGTGGCGGCGGCGCAGATCGGGCAGTGGTTTTCCACCAGCAGATAGGAACCGTCCTCCTCCTGACGCCATTCGGCCATATAGCCTTCGCGGCAGCGGATTTCGGTCAGGCGCGCCACGCGCTCCTGCAGATCGGCGGCGCCGATCATCGCCTGCTTGTAGTTGATGCGGTTTTCCTGCTCGCGGGTCTCGATCAGCACGTCGAGCGCCTGTTCGCCCAGCTTGTCGCGCACGGTGCGCAGCAGCTGCACGGTCAGATCCGCATGGGTGTCGGGAAAGCGCGCGTTGCCGGCCGAGGTCAAATGCCACAGCTGCACCGGGCGGCCTACGCCGCGCGTTTCCGCCACCGCTTCGACCAGCCCCTCTTTCGCCAGCTTGACGAACTGCTGGCGGGCCGCCTCACCGGTGGTGCCGAGCACCTTTCCTGCGTCAGAAGCTTGCTGTGGGCCGCGGGTTTTCAATAGCGTCAGCAAGCGGTCACTGACCGATTGTGCGGTGCTGCCGCTATTTTCCAAGTTTATTCTTGACATATTTCTCCGCCTCGCCCTAACTTATTCCAAGATAACTCTTGTTAAATTTAACGCAATCTTATGACCAACTCAATGCCATTCCTCTGAAAACAGGACGACAACCGTGATAACCCATGACGATAGCCGCTGGAGCGACCTTTTCTCCGGCAAAAATGCGGCCAGTGCGATCGCGCTTTCGCTCGGCGTGGCGCTGCATGCCATCAATATTCTGGTCGCCACCACCATTCTGCCCTCGGTGGTGCAGGATATCGGCGGTCTGGATCTCTACGCCTGGAACACCACGCTGTTCGTGGTGGCGTCGATCCTCGGTTCCGCGCTGTCGGCCCGGCTGCTCAGCGGCTACGGCGCGCGCAGCGCCTATCTGGTGGCTTCGCTGTTCTTCATCGCCGGGGCGGCGCTGTGCGCGCTGGCGCCGAGCATGCCGGTGATGCTGATCGGCCGTACGGTGCAGGGCTTCGGCGGCGGGCTGATCTTTGCGCTCTCCTACGCGATGATCAACCTGGTGTTCGAGCAGCGATTGTGGCCGCGTGCCATGGCGCTCATCTCGGCGATGTGGGGCATCGCCACCCTGGTGGGGCCGGCGGTGGGCGGCATTTTCGCCGAGCTGAACGCCTGGCGTTGGGCCTTCGGCATTCTGCTGCCGATCATGGCGCTGTACGCCGCATTTACCTTCCTCATCCTGCCCAAGGGCAAAGCGCAGCAGGCGGCCGCGCCGTTGCCGACCGCGCAGCTGCTGTTGCTGACCGTGGCGGTGCTGGCGGTGTCCGCCGGCAGTCTGGCGCACAGCGCCTGGATCAACCTGGCGGGCATCGCGCTCTCGCTGGTGCTGATGGCCTGGCTGCTGAAGCGCGAAGCGCACTCGCGCGCCCGCCTGTTGCCGCACGGCGCGCTGCGGCGCGGCTCATCGCTGGCGGCGCTCTACATCACGACCGCGTTGCTGGTGATCGGCATGACCAGCGAGATCTTCGTGCCCTATTTTCTGCAGCTGCTGCACGGCCAGTCGCCGCTGATCTCCGGCTATATTGCCGCCGCCATGGCCGCCGGCTGGACGCTGTCCGAGATCCTCAGCTCAGGTTGGCGCGGGGCGGGCATTCGCCGGGCGATCGTCAGCGGGCCGCTGTTTGTGCTGGTGGGGCTGCTGGCGCTGGCGATCCTGATGCCGGTGCCGTCCGGCGGCCACTGGCAGGCGCTGGCGCCGATCGTCATTGCGCTGTTGCTGGTGGGGTTCGGCATCGGCTTCGGCTGGCCGCACCTGCTGACGCGCATTTTGCAGGTGGCGCCCGAAGCGGACAAAGATATCGCCGGCGCTTCGATTACCACGGTGCAGCTGTTCGCCACCGCATTCGGTGCGGCGCTGGCCGGGATGATCGCCAATCTGGCGGGGCTGAACGATCCGGGCGGCGCGGCGGGCGCGGCGTCGGCGGCGCGTTGGCTGTTCCTGGCGTTCGCGCTGGCGCCGCTGCTGGCGGTATTCAGCGCCTGGCGCTGCGCGGCGATCGCGCCGCCGAGCGCCGAGACGGGCAATCTTGTACAAAACCCGCCCTCGCGCGAGTGCTAGAACGCTCCTCCTTCTTCGATAGTGTTTGCCGGTGATAGTGGCGTTCTTGCTGCGCAGTATGCTGGCGGTGGTGTTGCTGAGCATGCTGATATTCATCGCGCTGCGCGGCATTTTTTAAAATCCGCTTGCCATATCTCTAATTTGAGATTATTTCTCTTATATGGGATTTCAAGGCGAGTGCGAGCGATGGATAACGGTTTGGAGACTGCCGACCTGAGGTTGGCGCAGCGGCTGGCGGATTTGCGCCAGCAGCAGGGATGGTCGCTGGAGGAGTTGGCGCAGCGCACCGGCCTCAGCCGGGCGACGCTCTCGCGGGTGGAGCGTGCCGAAACCAGCCCGACGGCGTCGCTGCTGAACCGGCTGTGCGCCGCCTACGGGTTGACCATGTCGCGCCTGTTGAGCGAAATCGAAGACGAACCGCCGGAGCTGTTGCGGCCGCCGCAACAGCCGGTATGGGTCGATCGCACCAGCGGTTTCCACCGTCGCTCCGTTTCTCCTCCCGCCGCGCTGTATAAGGCCGAGTTTATCGAAGCCCGGCTCGATGCCGGCGCGCAGATTGATTACGACCTGCCGTCGATACCGGCGCTGGAGCATCACCTCTGGCTGCTGTCCGGGCAACTGGAGCTGACGTTGGAAGGGCGCGTTTTCCGGCTGTCGCCCGGCGATTGCCTGCGCTACCGCCTGTTCGGCGCGTCCCGTTTCCATGTCCCCGGCGATGAGCCGGCCCATTACACGCTCGTTATCTGCAGGCCATAGCCATGATTGAATTGCAACAGTGGGGCGCCGACGCGGCGCAAAGCGCCGTGGCCGACTTGGCCGAGATGCTGCACGCCAGCGTGGCGCACGGCGCCAGCATCGGTTTTGTCATGCCCTTTACGGTGGAGCAGGCGCGGGCATTTTGGCAGGGGTTGCTGCCGGCCCTGGCGCGGGGAGAGCGTGCGATGCTGGTGGCGCTGGCGAACGGTCGGCCGGTCGGCGCCGTGCAACTGCTGTTGGCGATGCCGGACAACGGCCGCCACCGGGCGGAAGTGGCCAAGCTGATGGTGCACCCGCAGGCGCGGCGGCAGGGCGTCGCCCGGCAGTTGATGCAGGAAGTGCAGGCGCTGGCGGCGCGTCATCGCCGCAGCCTGCTGGTGCTGGACACCCTGAGCGGCAGCGCGGCGCAGGGGTTGTACCGCCAATTGGGGTTCGAGGCGGCGGGCGACATTCCGCATTACGCCCGCGCCAGCGACGGCGGGGCGTTGGAAGCCACCTGCTATATGTACAAACTGCTGTGACTCTTCGAATACTATTAAGTGAAGTCGATAGCTCAGACGCGTTGGCGCTGATGGCGGAATTGTCGATGCAACTGGCTGAGATCACCGGCGATAGCGGTACATCCTCGTTTGATCCTGCTTCTATAGAAGCGGATGGAGGTTGTTTTATGTTGGTACGCAATGCTGCCGATGAAGCCGTAGCTTGTGGGGCGCTGCGTCGATTAACTTCTGGCGTTGCGGAGTTAAAACGGATGTATGTACGTGAGCCTGGCAATGGTATTGGTCGTAAATTATTACATGCTCTGGAACAACAGGCTCGATGGTTGGGGTATCGCCAACTGTGGCTGGAAACTCGAAGAGTGAACCTGCGTGCCATCAAGTTTTATCTGGCTCAGGGGTATCGGATACGCGAAAACTATGGCCGTTATCGAGGTAACCCGCAGGCGGTCTGTTTCGAAAAAGTTCTGGAATGATGTTGTAACTCCCCATAGCCATTTGACCTTGAAGATCCGTGCCTTGCTGCTTAGGTTACGGCCAGATTAAATCAAAGAACGGATGCCGCTATGGTTTTCGGACGGTTAAAATCGAGAGGGTTAAGGGATGAACTACTCTGATATTGCTGAAAGGATAGTGAAAGTGCTTGCTTCACCGGGAAGCGTTGTGGGATTGGCTTCACAGGGCAGTGCCGATACCGATTTCTCACATTTCTTATACCCGCAATCAAAAATTTGAGCATACGCATTTCTTTATGTTCATGCCGCCGAGCCAATATCCCCATTTGTTCGGCGGCATGCTCCGTTAATCCCTTTTTGACAAAATATTAGGTTATATGGTTTTTTTCTCCCTATTCCTGAATCAGCGCCCGCTCCAGGCTTTGATCGCCTGTTGGCGCACCTGCAGCTTCTGCTGCGGCGTCAGCTTGTTGTAGTCGCGGGCCAGTCCGCTTTCCCAATCGCCGTACAGCGGGTTGGGCAGCACGATGAATTCAGTGCCGAACTTGTTCTGGTTCTCGCTGACGAACGCCCGGCGCTGCGCGTTGTCCTGGTGGTAAGTCGCGGCGCCGAAGTCGTTCAGGTTGTCGCCCGCGTACACCACGATGTCGTAGCCGGCTTGTTTGATGGCGTCGAAGCGCGCCTGCTTATTGGAGGTATCGGTGCTGAGCAGCACGGTCTTTTCCGACATGCCGGTGAAACCGAGCTTCTGCATGTTGGCCACCGTGGCGGCGTATTCGCTCTGCTTGCGGTTCGACACGTAGAACATCGTGCCCTGATGGGCGTTGACGTAGCGGGCGAACGACACCGCGCCCGGCACCGCGCCGGCCTGTTCGGCCTGCGTCCATTTGGCCCAGGTGGCGCCGTCGTATGGCTGGCCCTGCTGCGCCTGCCAGCCGGAGTAGGCGCTGTTGTCCAGCATGGTTTCATCCAGATCGACCACCACCGCCTTTTTACGGCCCGGCGCGGCCCTGGCCTGATCGAAGGCGCGCTGCGCGCTGTTGAACGCCTGATGCGCCAGCGCGCGGTATTCGCCGGACTGTTGGAACCAGTTCACCGCCAGCACCGACTGATCCGCCAGCCGCTGCTGGGCCTGCGCGTCGGTGTGCGGCGGCTGCGCGCAACCGGCCAACGTCAGCAGCGCGACGCCAATCGCCGCGCCGAGGGTGAGTGTCCTTGCCTGTTTTCCTGCCATCGTTATCTCTCTCGGTTTTATTCTTGTGGGCTGTCCAGCAGCATATCCATCTCGAACTGGCGCAGGGGATCCTGCCGCCAGCCAAGATGCGTAAAGAAGGGGGCGGCCACCTCGGGCACAACGACGTTGGCAGTCAGCGGCAAAGGGGCGAACCGTGTTTGCAGGGCGGCCAGCAAGGCGCGCGCATGCCCCTGGCCGCGGTGCTGCGGCGGCACGTAGATCAGGCGCAGCCAGCAGTGCTCGGCGCCGGGCATCACCACGGCGTAGGCCTGACGATTGAGCGTATAGGCTTGCGGTTTGCCCGGCAGCTTGAACAGCGATTCGGGGGCGATCAGCCAGGGCAGATCGGTGGCGCCTTCCGCCGTCAGGCGATGGCTGACGGTCAGCGGATCGACCGCCTGCAGTTCCGCCGTGCCTGGCGGCGCTTCCGCTGGCGCCTGATGGCCGGTCAGGGTGCGCACGATGCGCAGCCCGGCGCGGTGGTACAGCGCCAGCGCGGCGTCGTTGCCTTCGATCACTTCCAGCGACAGCCGCCGGTCGCCGCGGTGGCGGGCGTCTGCCACCAGCCGCTGCATCAGCGTCTTGCCCAGGCCCTGGCCGCGCATCTCCGGGCGCACGGAAAAGGCCGCGACCCGGCTGTGCCGGCCGCGGCGGGCGATCAGCGCCACCGCCACCGGTTCATGGCGGTGGGTGACGATCAGGCTGTCGTTCAGGCTGAGATCTTCGGCGCCGAAACGGGCGGCGAAGGTCGGCCCGTCGACAACAAAGCGCACGATGTAGTTTTCAAAGCAGTGGCTGAGGATGTTCGCCAGTTCGTCGCTGCTGTAGCGCAGGGCGTTGTGGAAGTCGAAGCGTCCGTCGTTATGCATGGCTGATTTCGCTCGGGGAGAAAACTATACATGTAGACCCGTTTTTTTTGCAAGGCAAGCGGGGGGATTGGACAGGGGGAAAATAAAAACAAAAAAGCCGGACGCAGCCGCCCGGCGAAATAAAACTCTGGGTATCAAGTGACGCTAAAGTTTGCAGTGGTGGTTATTCATTCATCACATCAGAACTGGTAGGTCAGGGCGACAACAACCACGTCGTCGTTTTTCAGACCCAGCTTGTTGTCGTCATCGAGCTGGTTGATTTTATATTCGACATAAGTGGACATGTTTTTGTTGAAGTAATAGGTTGCCGCTACGTCGAAATATTTCACCAGATCGACGTCGCCGATGCCTTCAATATCTTTGCCTTTCTGCTGAACGTAACCCAGCGATGGGCGCAGACCGAAGTCGAACTGATATTGTGCGACCAATTCAATCCCTTCCGCTTTATTGGCGAAGCCGCTAACGGAAGTGGCGTTGTTATTGATGGTAGCGGTGCCGGAAATAGGCGCGATATTGCGGCTCTGCGAATAAGTCGCGGCCAGGTAGACGTTGTTGTTGTCGTATTTCAGACCACCGGCCCAGATATCGGCCTTGTCGCCTTTACCGAAGGTGCCCGCTTTTTGCGTGGTGGTGCGGTTGGAAGAGGCATAGGCGGCGCCCACGCTCAGGCCGTCGATGATTTCGTAGCTGGAGGAGAGGCCCCAGCCGTCGCCGTTCGCCTTGCTGGCGGAGCGGCCGTCGTTTTCGTTCTTGCCCTGGTACTGCACGGCAAATTTCAGGCCGTCGACCAGTCCGAAGAAGTTGTTATTGCGGTAGGTGGCGACGCCGTTGGTACGGCCGTTCATAAAGTTGTCGGTCTTGATGTAAGCATCGTCGCCGAATTCAGGGATCATATCCGTCCAGGCGCCGACGTCGTAAATGATGCCGTAGTTGCGGCCGTAGTCGAAGGAACCGAGATCCTTATATTTCAGACCGGCGAAGCCCAGACGCGTTTTGGTGTCTTTAGTGCCGTCGGATTCCGTGTGGTTGGCGGCGATCTGATATTCCCACTGGCCGTAGCCGGTCAGCATATCGTTAATCTGAGTCGCGCCTTTAAAGCCGATACGCACGTAGGTTTTATCACCGTCGTTGCCGGCATCATCGGAGAAATAATGCAGGGCCTTTACACGACCGTAAAAATCGAGTTTGTTGCCGTCTTTATTGTAGATTTCTGCTGCCTGTGCCGCTTGCGCAAGTAAAAGTGCCGGAATAATAACGGCCAGAAGATTACGTTTCATGGGTTACCCTGCTTTATTCGATTGAAAGACGCTTATCATCAGTTGCATTGCTGTTTTACTGTGCCGCCTGATTGTTGGCGGCGGAGAATTTTTACCGTAGTAATGTGATCTATTTATGACAAAAAATTCATTTTCATGTCGAACGATTAAAAAAGTCGCGTAAAGAGTGAATTTTTTCTTCGGCCGACGGTCGGCGGCTGGTCTACAGTTATCGATACCTTGTTCCGCTGCGGGAGGAATCATGCACGATACTTATACTTTGTTCGGCACGCAGGGCTGCGGCTCGACGATCGTGGCCGCCGCGTTGGTGTTGACCGCTTTCCCCTGGGGCTATGAGGAGGTGGACTACACGCAGGACGGCCCGGAGCGCGATCGCCTGCTGGCGCTGAACCCGTTGGGCCAGGTGCCCACCTTAGTGTTGCCCAATGACGAAGTGATGACGGAGAGTGCGGCGATCATTCTGTTGCTGCACGATCGCGCGCCGCACGCCGAACTGGCGCCGCCCGGCGGCTCGCCGCTGTTGCCGCGTTTTCTGCGCTGGCTGCTGTTCATCAACGCGGAGATTTACCCCACCTTCACCTATGCCGACCATCCGCAGCGCTGGCAGCCGCAGGCGGCGGGGGCGGAACAGCTGAAAAACGCGGTAATGGCTTATCGCGAGCGCTTATTGCGGCAGCTGAACGCCGCCGCCGGCGCTGCGGGCCCGTGGTTTCTCGGCAAGAGCTTCAGCGCGTTGGATCTGTACGTGGCGGTGATGTGCAACTGGCGGCCGGGCCGCGCGTGGTTCCGGCAACACTGCCCGCGGCTGTACGCCATCGCAGAGCGGGTGGAACAGCGGCCGGAGCTGAATGCGTTGCTGAGCGCCCATTTCGACGGTGTTGCCCCGCTGGAATCGTGATGCCTCCCCGCCGCCCGGTGGGGAACCCTCCCGTTTTTCTGAACCGAGACTGCTGAAAATCCCGATTTTCACTCGCTGCGGCGGCGGGTAGCGTAAGGCTATCCGCAACTGACAGGAGAGTGTGATGCCATCAGAATCCCAGGCCGGGCAACAGGCGTTCGGCGATATTGCCCCCAAGCTGGCGCAGCTCAGCGACAGCGTTTTGTTTGACGATATTTGGCAGCGGCCGGCGCTGAGCCCGCGCGAGCGCAGCCTGATTACCGTCGCCGCGCTGGTGGCCCTCAACCGCGTAGAACAGCTGCCGTTTCACCTGCAGCTGGCGCAGCGCAACGGCGTGACGCGCCAGCAGCTGGCCGAGCTCATCACCCATCTGGCGTTCTACGCCGGCTGGCCCGCGGCGGCGTCGGCCGTGGCGCGCCTGCGCGAACTGGAACAGGAGGACAACCATGCCGTTTAGCCGCATCGCCCTGCATCAGGGCAAGTCCGCCGACTATCTGCAAACCTTGTCCGACAGCCTGCATCAGGCGCTGGTGGAGGCCTTCGAGGTGCCGCCGACGGATAAATTTCAGGTGATCGATCAATACCGCCCCGGTGAGCTTATCTACGATCGCGACTATCTCGGCGGGCCGCGCAGCGCGGATTTCGTGCTGTTTTACATCACCGCCGGGCGGCCGCGCGACACCGACACCAAGCGGCGCTTCTACGGGCGGCTGGCGGCGCTGCTGGCGGAAAACCTGCGGCTGCGCCCCGAGGATGTGATGGTGGTGATCACCACCACCCAGTTGGACGAGTGGTCGTTCAGCGCCGGGCGCGCCTCGATGATCGATCCGCAGGCGTAACTCGGGCTGACGCCGCGGGCGGTCTGTGGGACAATGGCGCCATCATTTCGTTTAGATAAGAGTTGAATGGCGCTCTCCTCCGCAGTTAAAGATCAGATTGGCCAGTGGTACAAAGCCCTGCAGCAGCAAATACCGGATTTCATTTCCCGTGCGCCCCAGCGCCAGATGATCGCCGAGGTGGCGAAGACGCTGGCCGGCGACTACCCGCGCCATCTGGCGATCGAGGCGCCGACCGGCGTCGGTAAAACGCTGTCATACCTGATCCCGGGCATCGCCGTCGGGCGGGCGGAGAGTAAACCGCTGGTGGTCAGCACCGCCAACGTGGCGCTGCAGGACCAGATCTACAGCAAGGATTTGCCGCTGCTGAAAAAGATTATCCCCGATCTGAAATTTACCGGCGCCTTTGGCCGCGGGCGTTACGTGTGCCCGCGCAATCTGGCGGCGATGAGCACCGACGTCAGCCAACAGGGCGATCTGACGCTGTTCCTCGACGACGAGCTGGCGCCGTCCAGCGGCGAAGAGCAGGCGCTGTGCCAGAAGCTGACCAAGGCGCTGGCCCGCTTCGAGTGGGACGGGCTGCGCGATCACTATCAGCAGAGCATCGACGATCCGCTGTGGGCCAAGCTGAGCACCGACAAGGCCAACTGCCTGGGGCGCAACTGCCACTATATTCGCGAATGCCCGTTCTATATCGCCCGCAAAGAGATCGAGAGCGCCGACGTGGTGGTGGCCAACCACGCGCTGGTGATGGCGGCGCTGGAGACGGAATCGGTGTTGCCGAACCCGAAAGAGCTGCTGCTGGTGCTGGACGAAGGCCACCATTTGCCGGAGGTGGCGCGCGACGCGCTGGAGATCGACGGGGAAATCACCGCGCTGTCGACCAACCTGCAGCTGGACATGATCGTGCGCCAGGTCGAGCAGTGCATGACGCAGTACCGGCCGAAGAATCCGCCGGGGCTGGCCAACAGCGAGCGGCTGAAAAACCATTGCGAGGAGCTGCGCGAGCTGGTGCAGATCTTCGAGCATCAGGTCAGCGCCTATCTGCCCGGTGACAGCGTGGCGGCCGAGCACCGTTTTGAAATGGGCGAGCTGCCGGCGGAGATGGTGGAGAGCTGCGCGCGGTTGTTTAAACTGACCGACGCGCTGCGCGGGCTGGCGGAGTTCGTGCTTAACGATCTCACCGAGCAGACCGGCAAGCATGACATCGTGCGCCTGCACCGGTCGATCATTCAGATGAGCCGCACGCTGGGTTATCTGGAGGCGATGAGCAAGCTGTGGCGGCTGGCGGCGCTCGACAAATCGTCCAACGCGCCGATCTCCAAATGGGTCACACGCGAGCTGCGCGATAACGTCACTCATCTTTACCTGCACTGCGTCGGCATCCGCGTCAGCGACCAGCTGGAGAAGCTGCTGTGGCGCAAGGTGCCGCATGTGGTGGTCACCTCGGCCACGCTGCGTTCGCTGAACAGCTTCGCGCGTTTGCAGGAGATGAGCGGGCTGAGCGAGAAGGCCGGCGATCGTTTCGAAACGCTCTCTTCGCCGTTCAATCATGTCGAACAGGGCAAGATTGTCATTCCGCAGATGCGCTACGAACCGGCTCTCGCCAACGAGGCGGAGCACCTTGAGGAGATGGCGCGATGTTTCCGCGCTGAGCAGGCGAGCGGCAAACACAAAGGCATGCTGATCCTGTTCAGCAGCCACCGGGCGATGCAGACTTTCCTCAGCTACGTGACCGATCTGCGGCTGATGCTGCTGGTGCAGGGCGACCAGCCGCGCTACCGGCTGGTGGAAGAGCACCGCAAGCGGGTGGAGAAGGGCGTCGCCAGCGTGCTGGTGGGGCTGCAATCGTTCGCCGAAGGGCTGGATCTGAAAGGCGAGCTGCTGACCCAGGTACACATTCACAAAATTGCGTTCCCGCCGATCGACAGCCCGGTGATCATTACCGAAGGCGAGTGGCTGAAATCGCTGAAGCGCTATCCGTTCGAAGTGCAGAGCCTGCCGAGCGCCTCGTTCAACCTGATCCAGCAGGTCGGCCGCCTGATCCGCAGCAACCAATGCTACGGCGAGATCGTGATCTACGATCGCCGGCTGTTGACCAAAAACTACGGTTCGCGGCTGTTGGCGTCGCTGCCGGTGTTCCCGATCGAACAGCGCGCGGTGCCGGAGGCCGACAAGGCGCATCTGGCGGCGCTGAAATCCGCCGCCGACGCGGCCAAAAAAGAGAAGAAGCGCGGCAATCCGTTCGCCCGCAAGCGGCGGCGTTAATCAGAGCAGCGGCGGCAGGCGGCGCTTGACCGGCGTGGTTTTCACGATCGAGGTGTTGCTCTGCGCATGCTCGGCCAGCCGATCGAGGGTGTGGTCGAGCTGCGCCATCGAGTGCGCCACCAGCCGCACGATAAAGCAGTCTTCGCCGGTCACCTTGTCGCATTCGACCACTTCCGGTATCGCCTGAATCAGCTGCTCGACCTTCTTCAGCATGCCCGGCAGCGGCTTGATGCGCACCAGCGACTCGAAGGCGTAGCCCACCGCCTGCAGATTGACGTTCAGGGTATAGCCCTGGATCACGCCGCTTTCCTCCAGCCGCCGCAGCCTTTCCGACGTGCTCGGCGACGACAGCCCCACCTGCGCGCTCAGCGTCTTCAACGACGCGCGCGCGTCCTGCGCCAAAAGAGTCAGGATCTGGCGATCGATATCATCCATAACGCCTCCGTTAGGTATTTTCTTTATTATAACTACGAGAAAAAGGCAGTTAAGCATATCTGCCTTTTTTATGCTATGGAAAGCCGCTCGGCGAAGCCGCAAGCTATGCCTCTGGGCAAGTTTGGAGGAACGCAGAATGAATGCAGAGATAAAACGCGGCTCGCTGGAGATGACGGCGGCGATGCTGATTTCCGGCTCCATCGGCTGGTTTGTGCTGATGTCCGGCCAGCCGGTGGTCAACGTGGTGTTTTGGCGCTGCGCGGTGGGGGCGCTGGTGCTGCTGGCGGTGTGCGGCGCGCTGGGGCAGCTGCGGCGCGATGTGCTGACGCGCGCCACGCTGCTGCTGGCGATCGCCGGTGGGGTGGCGCTGGTGATCAACTGGCTGCTGCTGTTTGCCGCCTATTCCTATGCCTCTATCTCCATCGCCACGGCGGTGTACAACACCCAGCCGTTTATGCTGGTGGGGCTGGGGGCGCTGTTTCTGGGGGAACGGCTGACCGCCCGCAAGCTGCTGTGGCTGGGGCTGGCGTTCGGCGGCATGATGCTGGTGGTGCTGGCGCAGCCGCGGCAGGCGGGGGAACAGAGTCATTATTTGGCGGGCATCGCGCTGGCGCTCGGCGCGGCGTTTTTTTACGCCCTGATGGCGCTGGCGGCCAAGCGGCTGAAGGGCACGCCGCCGCATCTTATTGCGCTGATCCAGGTGGCGGTAGGGGCGGTGATGCTGTTGCCGCTGGTGGATTTCCACGTTTCGGCCAGCGCTGGGCAGTGGGGCATGCTGGCGACGCTCGGCGTGCTGCACACCGGCCTGATGTACGTGCTGATGTACGGCGCGCTGCAGAAGCTGCCGACCAACCTGATCGGCTCGCAGTCGTTCATCTACCCGATCGCCGCCATGCTGGTGGATCGCCTGGCGTTTGGCCACCGGCTGTCGGCTTGGCAGCTGTTGGGCGCGGCGATCATCCTGCTGGCGGCGGCGGGCATGAACCTGCTGGGCGAGCGGCGAGTGCGACTTCTGCCGGCCTCGGACGGCCGGCGCGCCGGCTGATGCTCAGTTCGTTTTTTTCAGCCGGCGCCATAAGGTGGTGCGGCTGATCCCGAGCAATCGGGCGGCGGCGGCGTGGTCGCCTCCGCATCGCGCCAGCGCTTCGTGGGCGGAGACGGGCGCTGGCGGCGTCTCGGACGGCGTGGCCGCCGCCAGCTCCGGCAGCAGCCAGCGCAGCGTCTCGCCGCTCGGCGCGGCGCCGGTGCTTAGCATCAGCGCCACCCGCTCCATCATGTTGCGAAGTTCGCGCAGGTTGCCGGGCCAGGCGTAATGACTCAGCGCGGCGTAACAGCCGGCCAGGGCGGCGCGCAGCGGCTCCGTCAGCGGCACGTCGAGCGCCGCCAGCGACCGCTTCAGAAAGTGTTCCGCCAGCATCGCGATATCGTCGCCGCGCGCCCGCAATGGCGGCAGCTGCAGCCGCAGGGCGCTCAGGCGGTAGAACAGATCGGCGCGAAAGCCGCCCCGTTGAATCGCCTGCTCCAGGTGGTTGTGGGTGGCGCTGATGACGCGAAAGTTGACCGCCACCGGCTGCTGCCCGCCGACCCGGGTGACGGCCTTCTCTTCCAGCGCGCGCAACAGCCGGGTTTGCAGGTGCAGCGGCATTTCGCCGATCTCATCCAGAAACAGAGTGCCGCCGTTGGCGGTTTCCAGCAGTCCGCGTCGGCCGCCGCGCCGTGAGCCGGTAAAGGCGCCTTCCTCATAGCCGAACAGCTCCGCCTCCAGCAGCGATTCGGCGATGGCGCCGCAGTTGATGGCGACGAACGGCGGCGTCGCGCCCCTGGCCGGCGCGCCGCGCCGGGAAAAGTATTCCCGGTGGATCGCCTGCGCCGCCAGCTCCTTGCCGGTGCCGGTTTCTCCTTCAATTAATACCGCCGCCGGCGAGCGGGCGTACAGCATGATGGTGCGCCGCGTCTGCTCCATCTGCGGGGACTTGCCCTGCAAATCGCCCAGCCCGTAGCGCGGCTGCAGGGTATTGCGCGCGGCGTAATCGCCGCCGCGTTTGCCGCCGCCCTGCATCAGGCGCGTCACGTCCAGCGCATCGCTGAAGGCGGCGCGCAGGGTGGCGGCGGAATAGAGAAAAATGGCGGTGAGCCCGGCCTCTTCCGCCAACTCGCTGATGAGGCCCGCTCCAACCACGGCCTGAATGCCGGCGGCTTTCAGCTCGGCGATCTGGCCGCGCGCGTCCTCTTCGGTGACGTAGCTGCACTGCTCCAGCGGCAGATCGAAGGTCTGCTGGAACTCCAGCAGCGCGGGCAGAGGGGTTTTATAGGTGATGACGCCGATCCGATCGGCGGTTCTGCGCGCCTTGCTCAGCGCCTGCAGCAGGTCGAAGCCGCCGGGCTTGACCAGGATGACCGGCACCGACAGGCGGCTTTTCAGGTAGGCGCCGTTGGAGCCGGCGGCGATGATGGCGTCGCAAGGCTCGGTAGCCAGGCGGGCGCGGATGTGCTGCACCGCCTCCTCAAAGCCGAGGCGGATCGGGATGATGGTTGCCAGATGGTCGAACTCGAGGCTGATGTCCCGGAACAGATCGAACAGGCGGGTGATGGAGACGGTCCAGATCACCGGTTTGTCCGGCGTGACGTGATCGCTCATGGTGGGTTACCGAATGGAAGTGGCTGCATTAGGTGTAGCCCGGTTTCAGTTATGTTTCAAATTTTCTGCGTGAAACAGCGATTGAAACGTTAGCTGAAACGTTTTTTACCTCTTTGACTGGCCAATGGCGCTGCAGATGTTGTAACTCGCTTATTTTTATCGCGTTTAATTTTTTCCTCACCGAAGCACAACCTGGCCCGCCCCTTGCTCTGTCTGTTTCATCTGGCTAATCGGAGAAAACGTCATGACGCTGCGCTCACCCGGGCTCGCCTTTCGTCAGGCCCTGAGTAAAGAAAAACCCCTGCAAATCGCCGGCGCGATCAACGCCAACCATGCGCTGCTGGCCCAGCGGGCCGGGTTCCAGGCCATCTACCTTTCCGGCGGCGGCGTGGCGGCCGGTTCGCTGGGGCTGCCGGATCTGGGCATTTCGACCCTGGACGATGTGCTGACCGATATTCGGCGCATCACCGACGTTTGCCCGCTGCCGCTGCTGGTGGATGTGGACAGCGGTTTCGGCGCTTCGGCGTTCAACGTCGCCCGCACGGTGCGATCGGTGAGCAAGGCCGGGGCGGCGGCGCTGCATATCGAAGATCAGGTCGGCGCCAAGCGCTGCGGCCATCGCCCCAATAAGGCCATCGTTTCCACCGGAGAGATGGTGGATCGCATCAAGGCGGCGGTGGATGCGCGCAGCGATCCAGACTTCGTGATCATGGCGCGCACCGATGCGCTGGCGGTGGAGGGGCTGGAGGCGGCCATCGAGCGCGCTCAGGCTTACGTGGCGGCCGGAGCCGACATGCTGTTTCCGGAAGCGATCACCGAGCTGGGCATGTACCGCCGCTTCGCCGAAGCGACGCAGGTGCCGATCCTGGCCAATATCACCGAATTCGGCGCGACGCCGCTGTTTACCACCGACGAACTGCGCAGCGCCCAGGTGGATATGGCGCTGTATCCGCTGTCGGCCTTCCGGGCGATGAACCGCGCGGCGGAGCGGGTGTACCGCGCTTTGCGCGAGGAGGGCACGCAGAAAAGCGTCATCGACACCATGCAGACCCGCAACGAGCTGTACGAAAGCATCAACTACTATTTGTTCGAAGAGAAACTCGACGCCCTGTTCGCTCGCCAACGCGACGAATAGGCGCCATTCACGCACAAGCCAAACGAGGACGGTATGAGCCAAGCGATCCCCCCGCAAAGCCCGACTGGCGTTAAGCCGAAAAAATCCGTGGCGTTATCCGGCGTGCCCGCCGGGAATACCGCGCTGTGCTCCGTAGGGCGCAGCGGCAACGATCTGCACTATCGCGGTTACGACATTCTCGATCTCGCGCGCCACTGCGAGTTTGAAGAGGTCGCCCACCTGCTGATCCACGGCAAGTTGCCCAACCGCGATGAGCTACAGGCCTACAAACACCGTCTCAAAGCCCTGCGCGGCCTGCCCGCCAGCGTGCGCACGGTGCTCGAGGCGTTGCCTGCGGCGTCTCACCCGATGGACGTGATGCGTACCGGCGTCTCGGCCCTTGGCTGCACGCTGCCTGAAAAAGAGCAGCACGGCGCGGCCGGCGCGCGCGACATCGCCGACCGGCTGCTGGCGTCGCTGGGATCGATGCTGCTGTATTGGTATCACTACAGCCACAACGGCGAGCGCATTCAGCCGGAGACCGACGACGACTCCATCGGCGGCCACTTCCTGCACCTGCTGCACGGCGAAGCGCCTTCCGCCAGTTGGGAGCAGGCGATGCACGCGTCATTGATCCTGTACGCCGAGCATGAGTTCAACGCCTCGACCTTCGCCGGCCGGGTGATCGCCGGCACCGGATCCGACGTCTATTCGGCGATCGTCGGCGCCATTGGCGCGCTGCGTGGGCCGAAGCACGGCGGCGCCAACGAGGTGTCGCTGGAGATCCAGCAACGCTATGAAACGCCGGACGAAGCGGAGGCCGACATTCGCCGCCGCATCGACAACAAAGAGGTGGTGATCGGCTTCGGGCACCCGGTGTACACCGTCTCCGATCCGCGCCATCAGGTGATCAAAGAGATCGCGCTGCGCCTGTCGCGGGAGGCGGGGGCGATGAAGCTGTATGACATCGCCGATCGGCTGGAAAGCGTGATGCGCGACACCAAAAAGATGTTCCCCAACCTCGACTGGTTCTCGGCGGTGTCTTATCACCAGCTGGGGGTGCCCACCGAAATGTTCACGCCGCTGTTTGTCATGGCGCGGGTGAGCGGCTGGTCGGCGCACATCATCGAGCAACGGCAGGACAACAAAATCATTCGCCCGTCCGCCAACTATACCGGGCCGGAAGCGCGGGCGTTCGTACCGCTGGATCAGCGCTGAGCGCCGATCGCTATCGTGTCGTTTTCACTATGGAGCCTTTGGGAATCATGATGCTTGAGTCTGCCAACACCCGCCGTCCGCCGTTCGATCGCGAAATGGTCGATATCGTCGATTATGTGATGAAAGAGGCCGTCGATACCCCGGCGGCGTACCGCACCGCCCACTATTGCCTGCTCGATACCCTCGGCTGCGGGCTGGAGGCGCTGAGCTATCCGGCCTGCAAGAAACTGCTGGGGCCGGTGGTGCCGGGCGCCGAGGTGCTGAACGGCAGCCGGGTGCCGGGCACCCGCTTCCAGCTGGATCCGGTGCAGGCGGCGTTCAATATCGGCGCCATGATTCGCTGGCTCGACTTCAACGATACCTGGCTGGCGGCGGAGTGGGGGCACCCGTCGGACAACCTGGGCGGGATCCTGGCGGTGGCCGACTGGCTCTCGCGCCAGGCGGTGGCGGCGGGCAAAGCGCCGCTGACCATGCGGCAGGTGCTGATCGCCATGATCAAGGCGCATGAGATCCAGGGCTGCCTGGCGCTGGAAAATGCCTTTAACCGGGTGGGGTTGGATCACGTGCTGCTGGTGAAGGTGGCGTCCACCGCGGTGGTGGCGCAGATGCTCGGCCTGAGCCGGGCGGAGATCCTGAATGCGGTGTCGCTGGCGTGGGTGGACGGGCAGTCGCTGCGTACCTATCGCCATGCGCCGAACGCCGGCACCCGCAAATCCTGGGCTGCGGGGGATGCGACCGCGCGCGCGGTGCGGCTGGCGCTGATGGCCGCCACCGGCGAGATGGGCTATCCCTCGGCGCTGACGGCGCCGACCTGGGGGTTCTACGACGTCTCTTTCAACGGCAAACCTTTCCGCTTCCAGCGGCCGTACGGCGCGTATGTGATGGAGAACGTGCTGTTTAAAATTTCGTTCCCGGCGGAGTTCCATGCCCAGACCGCCGTGGAGGCGGCCATGACGCTGCATCGTCAGATGCAGGCCGCCGGCAAAACCGCCGCCGACATCGCCAGGGTGAGCATTCGCACTCATGAGGCCTGTTTGCGTATTATCGACAAGCAGGGGCCGCTGGATAACCCGGCGGATCGCGATCACTGCATTCAGTATATGGTGGCGATCCCGCTGCTGTTCGGCCGGCTGACGGCTGCGGACTACGAGGATCGGGTAGCCGAGGATCCGCGCATCGATGCATTGCGCGGCAAGATCCGCTGCTATGAAGATCCCGCCTTCACCCGCGATTATCACGATCCGGAAAAACGATCGATCGCCAATGCGCTGACGGTGGAGTTTACCGACGGCAGCCGTCTGGATGAGGTGGCGGTGGAGTATCCTATCGGCCATGCGCGGCGGCGCGAAGAGGGCATCCCGCTGCTGGTCGAGAAGTTCAAAACCAACCTGGCGCGCCAGTTCCCGGCTCTGCAGCAGCAGCGCATTCTCGAGGTGTCGCTGGACCGGCAGCGGCTGGCGCAGATGCCGGTCAACGAGTATCTCGATCTGTGGGTGATCTGACGCGAGCGGCGCTGACAAGCCACGTCGGCGCCGCTATGATGGACGCTCCATTCCCGTCCGTCTTATTATCAGGTGATTCATGATTGATGCCGCAACGCTGTTGTTGTTTTCCGGTGCCTGCGTGGCGCTGGCGCTGACCCCCGGCCCGGATATGCTGCTGATCGCTTCGCGCAGCGTCAGCCAGGGGCGGCGCGCCGGTTTCGCTTCGCTGGCGGGCATTCAGCTCGGCACGTATTGTCACGCGCTGGCGGCGGCGCTGGGGTTGTCGCAACTGTTTGTCGCGGTGCCGCTGGCTTACGACGCGGTGAGAATGCTGGGCGCCGCCTATCTGCTCTATCTGGCGTGGAAAACGCTGCGATCCGGCAGCAGTTTGCAGGCTTCCGCCGGGTTGCAGGCGGTGCCGACGGCGCGCATCTTCCGCCAGGGGCTGTTCACCAATATCCTCAACCCGAAAATGGCGCTGTTCGTGCTGGCGCTGTTTCCGCAGTTTATCGATCCGCGTTCAGGCTCGGTGGTGGTGCAGATGCTGGCGCTGGCGACGGTGCTGAATCTGGTGGGCTTGCTGATTAACGGCGGGGTGATCCTGGCGGTCAGCGGCATGAAAAGCCGCTTTGTCGGCCGCCGCTTCAGCGCCCGCTGGCCGAACTACCTGCTGAGCGGGGTGTTCGCCGGGCTGGCCTGCAAGCTCATTTTCGACAGCCGCCGCTAACCCTCGCGCAGCAGCGCTTCAAACGCCGCGCTGGCCGGTTCGTCCGGCAGCGCGCTGTACATCACCAGCCGCAGGTGATTCTCTTCGTCGACGATGAAAGAGGCGTGGTCAAAGGTGACCGGGCCGATTTCCGGGATGGCGAAGCTGCGCCGTCCCTGGCAGCGCCCGTGAATGTCGTGCTGCCGCCAGAGCTGGCGGAACTGCGGCGACACCCGCTCCAGCGCCTGTACCCGTTGGCGCATCACCTCATCCTCCGGCGCGCGAGCGTAGTCGCGGCGGAAGCTGGCCAGGATTTGCGGCGCCTGCGCCCGCCACTCCAGCAGGCGCGCATTGAGCTGCGGATCGGCAAACAGCATCCACAACATGTTGCGCTCTTCCGGCGGGCGTTCGGCGATGGCGAACAGCCGCTGCGCCGCCGGGTTCCAGGCGATGATGTCCCAACTCAGGTTCATGACGTAGGCCGGCCGCAGCGCCAAATCGTCCAGCAGCCGCCGCACCAGCGGCGAGACCTGGCACCACTGATGGCCGACCGGCACCGGCGGGCGCTGATGCGCCAATAAAAACAGGTGGTAGCGGCCGGCGGCGTCGAGCTGCAGCACCCGCGCCAGGTTTTCCAAAAACGCCACCGACGCATTGATTTCCCTGCCTTGTTCCAGCCAGGTGTACCAGGTAAGGCCGACGCCGGCCAGCGCCGCGACCTCCTCGCGCCGCAATCCCGGCGTGCGGCGGCGGCTGCCGCTCGGCAAACCGACCGCCTGTGGCGACAGCTGTTCTCGCTTTTGACGTAGAAAATCCGCCAGTTCGTGGCGAGTGCGCTCGAGGGTGCGTGGGGGCATGGCGGCCGTCCTGTTGCTGTCAGTAATAGTATAAGTGGCTATATAGTAACAGTTTAAAACATGTTTCATACTGCGGCCATCATAATCTCTGGAGGTGGTATGGAACATTCATTATCTCGTGAACGGCGAGGGTTGGCCGGCCTGCCGGTGCTGCTGTTGGGCGGTTTTGTCACGGTGTTCGATCTGTTTGTGGTCAACGTGGCGGCGCCGGTGATCCAGCGAGAATTCGCCGCCGATTTTGCCGGCGTCGGGTTGATCGTCGCCGGTTATGAACTGGCGTTCGGGGTGCTGTTGATCGCCGGCGGGCGTCTGGGCGATCGCTTCGGACGTCGGCGTCTGTTCAGCCTCGGCATGCTGGGATTCACGCTGACTTCATTGCTGTGCGGGTTGGCGGGATCGCTCAGCCTGCTGATCGCCGCGCGTATTCTGCAGGGGGCGGCGGCGGCGCTGCTGTTTCCGCAAATTTACGCCTTGATGCGGGTGCTGTACGAGCCGCAACAGCGGCGGCGCGCCTTCGCCTGGCTGGGCATGACGCTGGGGCTGGCGGCGATCTTCGGCCAGATCCTCGGTGGTTTTATCATCGAGGCCAACCTGTTCGGCAGCGGCTGGCGCATGATCTTTCTGATTAATCTGCCGATCGGCGCGCTGGCGCTGTGGGCGGCGCGGCGCATTCCCGAATCGCGGGTGGCGCAGGCGCAGCGGCTGGACGGCGTTGGCCTGGGGCTGGCGGCGACCGGCCTGTCGCTGTTGCTGCTGCCGCTGCTGGAAGGGCCGGCGCGCGGCTGGCCGTGGTGGATCGCGCCGATGTTGGCGCTGGCAATGCTGACGCTGTGGGGCTTCCTGCGTTGGGAGCGCCGTCTGGCGCAGCGCGGCGACGATGCGGTGCTCGATCCGGCGCTGTTCCGCCAGGCGGGCTTCGCGCCGGGTATGGCGGTGGTGCTGGCGATTTATGCCACCGCTTCCTCGTTTTTCTTGTGTTTCGCGCTGCTGCTGCAGGCGGGGGCGGGGCTGACGCCTTTTCAGGCGGGCAGCCTGTTCGCCCCGGCCAGCGCGGCCTTTATGCTGGCGTCGATGTTGGCGCCCCGGCTGGCGCTGCGTTGGGGCAACCGTGCGTTGAGCGCGGGCGTGGCGATTTACGCCGCCGGGCTGGCGCTGCTGATGGCGCAGGCGCTGTGGGGCGCGGCGCTGGCGCATCCGCTGCGGCTGCTGCCGGGGTTGGTGGTGCTGGGATTCGGCCAGGCGCTGAGCATGACGCCGCTGCTGAATCTGGTGCTCGGTTTGGCGCACGAGCGGCAGGCGGGCATGGCGGCGGGGCTGGTTGCCACCGTGCAGCAGGTGGGGGGCGCGCTGGGCATCGTGGTCAGCGGCGTCGGTTTCGTGCCGCTGCTGGCGCACGGCGGCGCGGCGGAGCGCTATGCCGAGGCCTTTGCCGGCGCCATGGTATTTAATCTGTTGGCGATGGGCGTCGCCCTGATCTTGTTAAACCGGATCACGCGAAATAGTCAGAAAGCGGATCTTAAGTAGGCCGCCGGCGGGTGCTTTACTGTCGTCATGATGAGAGAGCGTAAGGAGCCACACTGATGTTTCAACCCGCCGCATTTCGCGAAGACGATCTGGATGCCCAACTGGCGCTGGTGCGCGCCCACCCGCTGGGGCTGCTGGTCAGCCACGGTGAGCAGGGATTGACGGCCGATCCGCTGCCGTTTCTGGCCGATGTCGAACAGGGGCAGATCCGGCTGCGGGCGCACCTGGCGCGCGCCAACGAGCACTGGCGGCGGCTGCAGCACGCGGCGGAATGCCTGGTGATTTTTCAGGGGTTGGAGGGCTATGTATCGCCCGGCTGGTATCCGAGCAAGCGCCAGACCGGCAAAGTGGTGCCGACCTGGAATTACAGCGTGGTGCAGCTGTATGGCGTACCGACGGTGACGGACGACCCGGCCTGGCTGCGGCGCCAGCTGATCGATCTGACCGCGCAGCAGGAAGGAGGGCGCCCGGCGCCCTGGCGGCTCGACGACGCGCCGGCCAACTACATCGCCGCGCAGCTTAAAGGCATCGTCGGTATCGAGATCGCCGTCACCCGGCGCGAAGGCAAATGGAAGATGAGCCAAAACCGCAGCGCCGACGATGCCGATGGGGTGATCGCCGGGCTGCGCGACGGCGATGAAACGCAGCGGCGGCTGGCGGAGGAGGTTGAGCGGCGGCGCGGATAGGGTATGCTAACCGAAGAGTGAGCAAGGGGAACCTTCGGATGGATTACACCAAAATTATCAAAGAAATAGGCCGCGGCAAAAACCATGCGCGCGACCTGGATCGGCAGACCGCCTTTGAGCTGTATCAGGCGATGCTGGCCGGGGAGGTCCCCGAGCTGGAGCTGGGCGGCATTCTGATCGCGCTGCGCATCAAGGGCGAAGCCGAAGAGGAGATGCTGGGCTTCTACCAGGCGATGCAGCAGCAGGTGTTGCCGCTGCAGGCGCCGCAGGGGCGGCCGCTGCCGGTGGTGCTGCCGAGCTACAACGGCGCGCGCAAGCAGGCCAACCTGACGCCGCTGCTGGCGCTGCTGCTCGCGAAAGTGGGCCTGCCGGTGGTGGTGCACGGCGTGCTGGACGACAGCACCCGCGTGACCAGCGCCGAGATTTTCCGCGCCCTGGGGCTGCCGTGGTCGGAACAGGCCGTTCACGCCCAGCAGCGTCTCGATAACGGCGAGGCGGTGTTCATGCCGGTTTCCACGCTGTCGGCGCCGCTGGCGCGGCAGCTCGGGCTGCGTTGGCGCATGGGGGTGCGCAACAGCGCGCATACGCTGGCCAAGCTGGCGACGCCGTTCGGCGAACAGGATGCGCTGCGCCTCGCCAGCGTCTCACACCCGGAGTATGTCGGCCGGGTGGCGTCGTTTTTCCGCCAGATCGGCGCCCGCGGGCTGTTGATGCACGGCACTGAAGGCGAAGCCTACGCCAACCCGCTGCGCTGCCCGCAGATTCACTATATTGCCATTGCCGGCGGCGAACAGCGCGTGTTGCTGGAGCGCACCTTGCAGGATGAAACGCCGACGTTGCCGGCGGCGAAAGACGCGGAAACCACCGCGCGCTGGATCGAGCGCTGCCTGGCGGGCGAGGTGGCGATCCCGCAGGCCATCCAGCGGCAGGTCGCCTGTTGCCTGGTGGCCGCCGGCGAGAGCGAAACGCTGGTACAGGGGCTGCAGCGCCTGCGTCAGGCCTGAGCGCGACTATACTGGGATATTTCCTCATCGGCAGAGAAGGACGGTTATGCAACAGGCTCTCGATTACTTCAATCAATTGAACCAGGATTACCTCGACGTTCACCGCGCCAAAGAAGAGCTGTTCTGGCAAAACTACATGGGCACCGGCGGTGAAGAGGTGTCGGCGCGCTTTGCCGCCGCGGAAAGCGCCTATAAGCGCTTTATCGCCGAACCGCGCCGGCTGGCGGAGATCCGCAATCTGCTGGCCGGATTGGAAACGCTGCCGCAGACGGCGCAGCGCGAGGCGCTGATCCACGGCCTGCAAGGTTGGCTGCGTTTCTTCGACTGCAACGCCATTGAAGATCCGCAGGCGCAGGCGCTGTTGGATCGGATCATCCACGCCGAGTCCGATCTCTACGCGCGCCGCAAGGGCTATCAGGTTACGCATCTGAACGCCGAAGGCCAGCGGGTGGCGGCCTCGCTCGGCGAGCTGTTGACCAACCAGGCGACCAACCCGAACGAAGACTACCGCCGCAGCTCGCAGCAGGCGCTGCGCGATCTGGAGCAATGGCTGCTGCATAACGGCCTGCCGGAACTGATTAGCTTGCGCAACCGCTTTGCGCGCCAGATGGGCTATCGCAACTATTTCGACTACAAGGTGAACAAAACCGAGCGCATGACGCCGGAGCAGCTGTTCGCCATTCTGGATCGCTTCGAGCGGGAAACCCGCGAGGCCAACGCGCGCAGCCTGCAGCAACTGGCGGCCGACAAGGGCAGCCAGGCGCTGGAGCCGTGGAACGTGCGCTTTGCCAGCGCCGGCGACGTCACCCGCCAACTGGATCCTTACTTCCCGTTTTCTCGTTCGCTGGAGCGCTGGGTCGACAGCTTCAAACGCCTGCACATCGGCTTTGGCGGCGCCGAGATGAACCTCGATCTGCTGGTGCGCAAAGGCAAGTATGAGAACGGCTTTATGCACGGCCCGGTGCCGCCGTTTGTGCGCCAGGGGGAATGGGTGCCGGCGCGCATCAACTTCACCAGCCTGGCGCAGCCGGGGCAGGTGGGCAGCGGCGCTTACGGGCTCAACACGCTGTTCCACGAGGGCGGCCACGCGGCGCATTTCGCCAACATTCGCCAGAATGCGCCGTGCTTCTCGCAGGAATTCCCGCCGACCTCGATGGCCTATGCCGAAACCCAGTCGATGTTCTGCGACAGCCTGCTGGACGACGCCGACTGGTTGAAACGCTATGCGAAAAACGCCGCCGGCGAAGCGGTGCCCGATGCGCTAATCGAAGCCGGTATCGCGGCGCGCCAGCCGATGCGCGCGTTCAACGAACGCCATATCCTGCTGGTACCGTACTTCGAGTGGGCGCTGTATCAGTGGGATGACGAGCAGCGCACGCCGGAAGCCATCACCGCGCTGGCGCGCGAGGTCGAGCAGAAGATCCTCGGCATCAGCGGCAGCCCGCGCCCGACGCTGGCGATCCCGCACCTGCTGTCGCTGGAGTCCGCCTGCTCTTATCAGGGTTATCTGCTGGCGATGATGGCGGTGGAACAAACCCGCCAGTTCTTCCTGCAGCGCGACGGTTACCTGACGGACAACCCGGCCATCGGCCCGGATCTGGCGCAACACTACTGGTTGCCGGGCAACAGCGTCAGCCATGATGACACGCTGCGCAGCCTGACCGGCGAAGGGTTCAACCCGGACTATCTGGCGCAGGCCTGTAACCAGACGGTGGCGCAGGCGTGGCGCGAGGCGCAGCAGACGATGGCCGCCGCCGCCGCGCGCCCGCAGCCGCCGGCGGATTTCGATTTGGAGGCGCATATTCGGGTGGTGGACGGCGAGACGGTATTGGCGGACAACGCCGACGGCGACGAACGGATGTGTCGCGATTTCGCCGCGGCGATAGAGGCGCGTTTGGTTTAAGGCTGACAATAAAAAAATCCACGCGGCAGCGTGGATTTTATTTAATGATAAAATCTGGGCGTTATTTTATTCGAAATAGACGTCGGGATTATCGGCCAGGGAAACGAAGCTCTTGGTGTTTCTATCCAGCGTACGAATTTCGCCGCTTTCGATGTCGTACACCCAGCCGTGCAGGCGCAGCCCGCTGTTGCGCAGACCCACCGCCACAGAAGGGTGGGTTTTGATATTATTTAGCTGGGCGATAACGTTCTCTTCCACCATAGCGTTAACTTTGTCTGTTTCGCTATTCCAGGTTTTCTTCTCGACCACCGCTTTGGCCGCATCCGCGTAGTGCAGCCAGTGGGCTACCGCAGGCATGGGATCGAGGCACTGACAGGACGCGATAGCCTTCATGGCGCCACAGTTCGAGTGGCCACAAATCACGATATCAGTGACGCCCAGCGCCACTACCGCGTATTCGATAGTCGCAGAAACCCCACCCGGCTCCGGGCCAAAGGAAGGGACGATGTTACCGGCGTTGCGAATAACGAACAGTTGCCCAGGCTCTTGCTGTGTCACCAGCTCCGGCACCAGGCGGCTGTCAGAACAGGAAATAAACAGCGCTTTGGGATTTTGGCTGGAGGCCAGGCTGCGAAAGAGTTCCTTACGCTGCGGGAAAATCTCTTTCTGGAAACTGAGGAAACCTTCAATGATATGTTGCATACAACGCTCTCTGCATCTGTAGTCTGCGTAATATGATAATCATCCTCTTCCGTTAGTCCAGCAATGGCACGGTAAAAAAATGTGTGTACATATCCCCTGTAAACCCCATTAAATACGGGGTTTAAACCCGTTTCCGGCAGCATTGTCCGATTCGCTTACGCGTGGGTTGCTGATAAAGCGGGTGGCAAAAAACCGGCTGTCGTGCCCATGCAGCGCTGACGCAAGCGAAGATAAAAAAGCCCGCCGGGGTGATATCCGGCGGGCTTTTTGGCGTCTGGGGCGGTGATTATTTGTAGATAACCGCGGTGGCGTGCATCAGGTTGTTACCGCTGGTGGAAGTGATGGTGAAGGCCTTGGCGCCTGCGGCATCGGCTTTGGCGGCCAGTTGAGACTTCAGGCTGCTCAGGTCGGTCGCGCCGCTGGCGACGATCACGCCGGCTTTTTCGAATTGGGCGGCATCCTGGGCGCTGACGTGTTCAGCGGCGAAAGTGGTGAAAGAAACGGTGGCCAGGGCGATAGCGGCAGCAAAATTTTTGATGGTTTTCATGTTCGTCATTCCTGTCAAAGTGAATTAGGGAGAAAGGGGTTTGCCTTTCGATGAGAAGATTATTGCGCAGTGACAGGCGGGATGAAATCGGAGAGTGTTGATGGTTTTGTTCAGATTTTTTGATTATTTATTCCCCCGTTCATCTTCTGCCTAAACGGGGGAGACGATCAGCGCGTCGGGCGCGCCAGATCGAAACGGTGCTGTTCGGAAATGCCATAGTAGGCGGTCGGGCCGCCGGCGCGCAGGATAGGTTCGGCAGCGGCGGTCTGGTAGACGCCGTGTTCGTCCAGCAGCGCCGGATCGAGGTGCACCGCCACCACCTCGCCCAATACCAGCCAGGTTTCCACCTGTTCGCCGGCGGCGGTTTGCAGCTGAATGCACTGGGTCAGCCGGCATTCGAAGTTAACCGGGCTTTCGGCCACGCGCTCGGCTTTGACCCGGCGCCCGGGCAGCGGCGTGACGCCGGCGAAGGCGAATTCATCCTCGCCGCGCGGCAGGGGGATGGAACTGTTGTTCATCGCTTCCGCCAGCGGGCGTGTCGCCAGGTTCCAGACGAATTCGCCGGTTTCCACGATATTCGCCACGCTGTCTTTCCAGCCGGTGCTGGCGAAACCGACGATCGGCGGACGGTAGTTGAAGCAGTTGAAAAAGCTGTAGGGCGCCAGATTGCGCAAGCCGGCGGCGCTGCGGGAAGAGATCCAGCCGATGGGGCGTGGGCCGACGATGGCGTTCAGCGGATCGTGCGGCAGGCCGTGGCCGGCGGCGGGTTCATAATAATAACGAGATTCACGGCTCATGGGGGATCCTGTGGCAATCGATGAGGTTTTCATTGTGCCGGGTTTCCCGCCGCTGCGCCATTGCGGGCGGGATGTGTTATCTTACGCGCCGGAAATACCTTCAAGAGAGCCCGTCACGGTGGAAAAAAAGAAAACCTTCCCGCAGCAGAAAAGCGGCCTGCATCCGCGCAACCGTCATCGTTCACGCTATGACTTCCCGGCGCTGATCGCCAGCTGCCCGGCGTTGGCGCCGTTCGTAAAACCGAACGGCTGGGGCGATGTGTCGGTGGACTTCGCCGATCCGGCGGCGGTGAAAATGCTCAACCGTGCGTTGCTGCAGCACTTTTACGGCATCGAACACTGGGATATTCCGGCGGACTACCTGTGCCCGCCGATCCCCGGCCGCGCCGATTATCTGCACCACCTGGCGGATCTGCTGGCGACCAGCAACGGTGGCGAGATCCCGCGCGGCAAGGGCGTGGCGATCCTCGACGTCGGCGTCGGCGCCAACTGCATTTACCCGATCGTCGGCCTGCGCGAATATGGCTGGCGTTTCACCGGGTCTGAAATCGATTCGGTGTCGCTCAACGCGGCCAAAATGATCGTCGAGATGAACCCGACGCTGCGTAACAGCGTGCGTCTGCGGTTGCAGAAACAGCCTGAGCTGATTTTTAGCGGCATCATCGGCGCGGCCGAGAAATTTGACGCCACCCTGTGCAACCCGCCGTTCCACGCTTCCGAGCAGGAAGCGCGCGCCAGCACCCGCCGCAAGCTGCATAAATTGGGCAAAGGGGAAGTGGCCGACAAGCCGGTGCAAAACTTCGGCGGCAAGAACAACGAACTGTGGTGCGAAGGCGGCGAAGAAGCCTTCGTGCGCAAGATGGTGGAAGAGAGCGTCGGCAAGGCCAACAACTGCCTGTGGTTCACTTCGCTCATCTCGAAAAACACCACGCTGCCGGCCATCTACCATGCGTTGAGCGTGGCGGGCGCGGCCGAGGTGCGCACCATCGAGATGACGCAAGGGCAGAAGATCAGCCGCTTTGTCGCCTGGACCTTCCACGACGCCGAGCAACAGGCCGCCTGGGCAGCCGAACGCTGGCGCTAATCCTTCCGGCGCCGGTTGACCTGCCGGCGCCGACAAAAACCCGCATTTTACCTTTCAATTTTCATCACTTACGTTATTCTCAATACGGAATTAATAATAAAAATCTTAGTCTGTTGGTTTATTTAAATTCGAATAATTACTTTACTGAATAAATAAATTTAATCCGGTTAAGAGCAATAACCAGAAGGAACGGCGCTGCCCGTTCCTTCCGCGATGGCACGTCTGCGTGTGGGCGCGGCACGTGGCCAGGCAAAAATAAGAAAAGCGCCATCATCTGCCACAAGGACTACACCTTATGCTGTTACGATTCAGTCAGTTAACTACCCACAAAGGCGCCGAACTGAGCGCGATAGAACACGCCGTTCCGATGATCGTATTCTCGCCCGACGGCACGGTATTGCGCGCCAACGATCTTTTCCTCAACACGCTGGGATTTCAACGCGATGACGTGATAGGCCGGCATCACCGTATTTTCTGCGATCCGAACTATGTTGCCAGCCCGCTGTACCGCAAACATTGGGAGACGCTGAATAAGGGCCAACCCATCACGGACACCATAAAGCGCATCGCGAAAAACGGGGAGGCGGTGTGGCTGCAAGGCACCTATGCGCCGGTGCTGAATAAACAGGGTAAGGTGGTGGAGATCGTCAAGATCGCCAGCGAAGTGACCGAGCGAGTGACCCAGGCGCAGGAGCATCGCAGCCTGCTGGCGGCGCTGAATCGATCGATGGCGATGATCGCTTTCACGCCGCAGGGCACCATCGTCAGCGCTAACGACAATATGCTGGCGCTGATGGGCTATCGGCTGGAAGAGGCGTGCGGGCAGTCGCATGCGGTGCTGTGCCCGCCGGAGTTCGCCAATTCCGACGATTATCGGCGGCATTGGCAGCGCCTGGCGCGCGGCGAGTTCATCACCGGGCGTTTTGAGCGCCTCAACCGGCGCGGCGAACGGGTATGGCTGGAGGCCAGTTACAACCCGATCCTCGACAACGAAGGCCAGGTGGTGAAGGTGGTGAAGATTGCCCAGGACATCACCCGGCTGATGCAACAGCAGCAGCATGAAGAAGAGATGGTGCGCAACGCGCATCATCTGTCGCTCGATACCGACCGGCAGGCGGCGCAGGGCGCGATTATCGTGCAGCAGGCGGTGAAGGGCATGCAGCAGGTCGAAGCGGCGGCGCGCGAAACCTCGGACGTGGTCACCGAGCTGGGCAAGTGTTCTCAGCAGATCGGCACCATCGTCGAAGCCATTCGTAAAATCGCCTCCCAAACCAACCTGCTGGCGATTAACGCCTCGATCGAAGCCGCCCACGCCGGCGAGCACGGGCGCGGTTTTGCGGTGGTGGCCAACGAAGTGCGCACGCTGGCGGAACAGTCGCGCAAGGCGGCGACCGAGATCGAACGCATGACCAAGTCCATCCAGCAAGGCGTGGCGGCGGCGATTGCCGGCATGGCAACCTGCGTAGAGCAGGCCGGCGGCGGCGTGGCGCTGACCCATGACGCCGGGGAAGTGATCAACCAGGTCAACATCGGCATGCACGACGTCGTGAAGCTGATGCAGGCGTTCACGTCGGTGAAGCAGGGCGACGCGCTGCACTGACTTTTCATCGCGCCGCCCGCCGAAAACGGGGGCGGCGTTTTTATCTTCCCGCCGATTCGCACGCCGTTGAGCCGTGGTTCAATTTTTCCGGCCTATGCTATCCTTAAATATGAACGAACGTTCGTTCATGTTCACTCGATGGCGCCAGGCGCCCCCTTCACCGTTTCGGGAGCTGCCGATGGGAAACCGAGAAAAGATTGTCGAGGCCGCGCTGCACAGCTTTACCCATAGGGGATTTCACCAGACCAGCATGCGGGATATCGCGCAGGCGGCGGGCGTCAGCGTCGGCAACCTCTATAACCACTTTACCGGCAAGGAAGCGTTGATCGGCGAGATCGCGCTGCTGGAAAACGGCGTATTCGCCGAGTTTGCCGCCGGGCTGCGGGCCGACAGAACGCGGCCGAAGCAGGCGCTGTCGGCCTTTTTCACCGCCTATCACGCCTTTGTCGCCGAGCCGGCCAATGTGCAGCTGTCGGCTGAGATCGTGGCGGAGGTGGCGCGCAACCCGGCGTTGGCCGAGCCGTTCAGCGCCAACCAGCGGCAGCTGATTGAGGCGCTGGCGACGGTTATCGCCGAGGCTCAGCAAACCGGTGAGATCGCACCGGCGATAGCGCCGTTGCCGCTCGCGCAGCTGGTGCTGGACGCGATCGAAAGTCAGGCCTGGCGGCAGGCGATCTTTACGTCGCCTGCGCCGGAGGAGACCACGCCGGTGCGGCTGTTGGAACAGCTGCTCTACCGGCATCCCTAGTCGAGGTGGATATGCTGCACATTGAGCCGTACCGCGATGCTGACCGCCTGCAAACGGCGGCGCTGATCTACGCCGCGTTCTGCGACAAGTTTCAGCGCGCGCGCCGTCTGAGCGCCCGCCTTCAGTGGCGTTTGTTCTATCGGCTATGGAGTTGGAAGCAAGGCGGTAGCCGGGAGCGCAGCTTTGTGGTGAAGCAGGATGAACAGGTGGTGGCGGCCTTTGCCCTCAATGCGGCCGCTGGCGAGAACAGCGCCGGGCGGTGTCCGCGCACCTTGCCGATTTGGCGGCTGTGCCGCCGCTATGGCTGGCTGAACGTTTGGCGCATGTATCTGCAAATGGCGGTGTTGCGGCACACCCCGGCGGCCGATGAACTGTATCTCTCTTACCTGGCGGTGGCCGAGAGTCAGCGTGGCAAAGGGGTGGGCAAGCGGCTGCTGCAGTGGATGAACGACTACGCTGCCGGGCAAGGCGCGGGCCGACGCCTGAGCCTGCACGTCAGCCGGCGCAACGTGGATGCGCTGCGCCTGTATCGGCGCTGCGGTTTTCAGGTGCGGCGAGAAGAGCATTACGCTGCGTTGGGATGGCTGTTCGGCCAGGCCGACTGGGTGTTGATGGAGAGACGCTGCGGGGAGGCGACGTGCGCAAAATAGGATTGTGCAGCGTGGCGCTGCTCCTGCTGGCGCTCGGCTGGGTCATTTACGTCAACGACTTTCGTTTTGTCACTGAACCGGTCACGGTGACCGCCGGCGGCAACCGGCTGACCGGCACGCTGGTGTTGCCGCAGCATGCGCCGGTCAAGCCCGGCGTCGTGGTGTTCGTACACGGTGATGGGCCGGCTAACGCCAGCCGCGACGAAGGCTATTACGGCATTTGGGAGGCGATGGCGCAGCAGGGCTACGCGGTTTTATCCTTCGATAAGCCGGGCGTTGGCGGCTCCGGCGGCAACTGGCTGCATCAGACCATGGCGGATCGCGCGCGGGAAACCGCCGATATCATCGACTGGGCCCGGCGGGACGGGCGCTTCGATGCGCGCTGCGTGGGGCTGTGGGGCACCAGCCAGGCGGGGTGGGTGATGCCGGCGGTGGCGCGTTTGCGCCCCGACATCGCCTTCACGCTGGCGCTGGCGCCGGCGATCAACTGGCTGCGGCAAGGGCGTTATAACACCCGGGCGGCGATGGCGGCGGCAGGGGATGATGAAGCGCTGATCCAGGCGCGCGAGGCGCATTGGCGCCACATTCAGACGCTGCTCGAACAGCCGGACGGCTACGCGCAGTACCGCCGCGAGTATGGCGCCGCCGCTGCATTGAGCGCCGACCGCTGGCGCTTTATCCGCGCTAACATGGCCAGCGACGCGACGGCGGAATTGCGGCATTTCACCACGCCGGTGCACCTGATCCTGGGCGGGCGCGACGTCAACGTGGACGCGGACGAAACCGAGCGCGTGTATCGGCAAACGATCCCGGCCTCGCTGCTGACGGTGACGCGCATCGACGAGGCCGATCATGTGATGATCAAACCGCTGTTCGCCCGCCATCCGTGGCTGATCAACGTGGTTGGCCTGTTTGCGCCGCGCTCGGTGCAATACGACGCCTACCGACAGGACGTGGCGGCCTTTCTGGCCGCTCAGCCCTGCGGGCGCTAACCGCCGGGGACCGAGGGCGGCGCCTGTTCTTCCTGCGGCTGCGGCGCGCGGGAGATCTGCATCGCCTGCTGCGGCATGCCGATGCCGGCCCGATCGAAATGGATTTTCACCAGCCGATCGAGGGCGTATTGCACCACCCATTGTTTCAGCGCCTGCGTGCGCACCGTTACGCGGGTGGTGAACGAGCGGTCGCCCAGCGCCACCACGCCGTTGAAGACCGGCTCGCCAATCAGGAAATGCTTCACCTGTTCATCCTGCTTCAGCGCCGCGACGGCCTGATGCAGCACCTCATTGACCCGATCGATGTCCTCGTCGCGGCTGACGGTGTAGTTGGCGCGGTATACCCCGAATTCGCGCGCATAGTTGGCCAGCGTGGTGATCGAGGAGTACGGCACGATGTGGTAGACGCCGTAGTCGTCGCGCAGGCCGATCGAGCGGATGGTCATGCGCTCCACGGTGCCGGTGATGCCGCTGACGGTGACATATTCGCCGGTGTTCATGCCGTTTTCGAACTGGATGAACACGCCGGTGATCACGTCTTTCACCAGCGTCTGGGCACCGAAGCTGATGGCCAGCCCCAGCGCGCCGGCGCCCGCCAGCAGCGGCGCGATGTTCAGCCCGACCTGCGACAGCACGATCATCACGGTAATGGTGCTGATAACGATGGCCAGCACGTTGCGAAACAGCGTCAGCAGCGTGCGTTCGCGCGCGCTCGGCCGCACGCCGTTGCTCAGTTCCAGCGCCAGGCGGTGCTCGATGATGCTGGCCATCAGCGTCCAGCTGAAGACGGCGATCAGCAGGATCAGCAGGATATGCACCAGCCCGCCGAGCGTTCGCTGGCCATTTTCGCTGCCCGCCCACTGGTACAGGTTGATCAGGTGCCAGGCATCGAGTAGGAACAGCGTCACTGCCAGCACCACCATCACCCGCAGTATCTTCAGCCCGTTGGGGATGTAGGAGTTGATGCGCCGCTCGAGCATCGGATAGCGCAGATTAACGTCGGTCGGCAGCGAAATGCGGCGGAAAATCCAGCGGGTCAGCATGCCGGACAGCAGAGCGCCGACGCCGACCACCAGCAGGCTTTTCACCGTGGCGCTCATCATAAAGCGCAGGCTGTTGCCGATGTCGAACTGGGACAGCACGAACAACACCAGAAAATAGGCGATCGCCAGCAGATGCCAGATATGCCCCAGGCCGCGCAGGATCGCGCTGAAAAACGCCATCGACCGTTCGGCCAGCAGGTTGATCTGTTGCTGTATCGGCTTGCGGTTGTGCAGGATCAGCCAGATGGCGTACAGCGTCAGCGCCAGCATCACCACCAGGTTGACGGCGGCGGCGGCCGGGTAGCTGATCTGCACCGCCACCACCGGCACCACCACCATCAGGCCGTAGCCGATCAGGCCGCTGAGCCAGGCGAGGCGCGTGTTCCAGTAGCGCGCGCTCTGGTCGCTGAAGGGGAAGGGGCGCAGGTAGTCGAAGTTGGGGGCGAAAATCAGCCGCAGCACCGCTTTGAAAAACTCAATCACCGCGAAGGCGCTGAGAAACAGGGTCTGCAGCCGCAGAATGGTGGCGCTGTCGGCGTGGACGTGGCGGGCGAACAGGTTGCCCGCCGCCAGCGCCAGCAGCAGCACCAGCAGATCGACGGCGAAAGCGCCGAGAATGGCGGCGGGGCGCTTATACCACGGGCCGCGCTGTAGCCGCGCGTTGTGCCCCCAGCTGCCCATGCGTTTGTACAGCGGCGCGATCAGCCGCCGGATCAGGTGGAACAGCGCAAAGGTGACCGTCACCGTCAGCAGAAAGTAACCCAGCGCGCGGAAAAAGCCGGCGGGATTGAAAACGCGCTTCGGGCCGGAGTCGATCAGCTTTTGCAGCGCGCCGAGCTTCTGGTTAAAGGTGCCGATGCCTTCCTGCGCCAGCGAGTTCAGGCTGTCGCTCAGCGTGGCCGGCGTTGATTCCTCCGGCGTTGTTGGGGCGGCGGCGGGGGCGTCGCCGGCGGCCTGTTTCAGGTGGTTGATGAGTGCCGCGCGCGTTTTGTCGTCTTGCAGCAGATCGGCCAGCGCGGCGTAGGCGGCCTTCTGCTGCTCGCTCTTGTCGGCGGGCGCGGGCGGCGCGTTTTGCGCCAGTGCCGGTGGTGCGAAGACGTTCAGGGTCAGCAACAGCAGCAGGAAAAGCAGGTGTTCTCGCAGATGAGAACCTCGTCGGGAGTCTGCGTTTGGCGGCATTGTTCCTCTCTTTGGCGTTCTGTGATCGGCGGATGTCAGAGCAATACGATGAAAAACAATGAATATAGTAGGAAAGGAAACGCGATGGGGCGTGGGAACGCGTGCGGAATGAAAGCGGCGGGCGCGTGGCGCGCCCGCCGTGAAACCGCCAGGATCAGGATACGTGCTGCAGGAACTCCTGCAGACGCGGGCTGGGCGGATGGTTGATCAGGTCGTGCGGGTTGCCGTCTTCGGCAATCCGGCCCTTATCGATAAAGATCAGGCGCGACGCCACTTTTTCGGCAAAGCCGACTTCGTGGGTGACGATGACCATCGTCATGCCTTCCTCGGCCAGATCCTGCATCACCTTCAGCACTTCGTGGCGCAATTCCGGATCGAGCGCGGAGGTCGGCTCGTCGAACAGCATCATTTTCGGCTTCACCGCCAGCGCGCGCGCAATCGCCACGCGCTGCTGCTGCCCGCCCGACAGTTCGGACGGATAGTGGTGGGCACGCTCCGCCAGACCGACCTTGGCCAGCAGCTCGCGCGCCAGCTTTTCCGCATCGGACTTCTTCGCGCCGCGCACGCGGATCGGGCCGAAGGCGACGTTTTCCAGCGCCGTCAGGTGCGGGAACAGGTAGAACTGCTGGAACACCATGCCGGCTTCCTGGCGGATCAACCGATCGTCCACTTTCGGATCGTTGGCTTTCAGGCCGTCGACGATCAGATCGCCGCTGGTGACCTCTTCCAGCTTGTTGATGCAGCGCAGCAGGGTGGATTTGCCGGAGCCGGACGGCCCGATGATCACCACCACTTCGCCTTTGTCGATCTTCAAATCGATGTTATGCAGCACCTGGGTTTGGCCAAAATGCTTGGAGACGTTTTTAAATTCAATCACAGGATTTTCATCCTTCTTTCCAGACGACGCAGCACGAAGCTCAGCACCAGGGTAATAATCAGATAGATAACCGCCACGGCGCTCCAGATTTCCAGCGCGCGGAAGTTACCGGCAATAATTTCCTGACCCTGACGGGTCAGCTCCGCCACGCCGATCACGATGAACAGCGAGGTGTCTTTGATACTGATGATCCACTGGTTGCCCAGCGGCGGCAGCATGCGGCGCAGCGCCAGCGGCATAATGACGTAGCGGATGGTTTCGCGGCGCGACAGGCCGAGCGCCAGGCCGGCCTCGCGGAAACCGTTATGAATCGACAGCACCGCGCCGCGGGTGATTTCCGCAATGTAGGCGCCGGAGTTGATCATGATGGTCACCACCGCCGCGGTGAACGGATCGATGCGCAAATCGGTGAACGCCATCGGCAGGGCGAAGTAGATGAACATCACCTGCACCACGATCGGCGTGCCGCGGATCACTTCGATAAACACCAACGCGATGTGGTTGGCGATCCAACCGCCGTAGGTGCGGGCAAAGCCGGCGACGAGGCCGATGATCAGGCCGCCAATCAGACCGAGGACCGAAATCCACAGGGTCATTTTGGCGCCCTCTAACAAGATAGGAATGGCGGGCCAGATGGCGCTCCAGTCGAACTGCATGATATTTCTCCCGGTGATCCCGAACGTGGGTATCAGATACAACGAAGCGCAGGGGGGTAAGCGCCCCCTGTGCTTAAGTTAATAGCTTGCCAAATTCACAGCTTACTTAGGTTCGGTGCCGAACCACTTCTTGTAGATCTCGTTATAGGTGCCGTTCTCACGCAGGGTTTTCAGCGCGCCGTTCACCTTCTCGCGCAGCTCGTCGCTGCCTTTAGGGAAGGCGATGCCATACTGCTGTGCTTCCAGCGAATCGCCTACGGTTTTGAACTTGCCGGCGCCGGCCGTCTTGATGAAGTACAGGATGTTTGGCGTGTCGTGCAGCACCGCATCGGCGCGCTTGGTGCCCAGCTCCATGTAGGCGTTGTCGATGTTAGGGAACTGACGCAGATCCTTGGTTTTGATGTGCTGCTTGGCGTAATCCACCGAGCCGGTGCCGCTCTTCACCGCCACCACTTTGCCGTTCAGATCGTCGATGCTTTTCACGCTGTTGTTGTCGGCGTTGACCATCACCAGCAGGCCGCTCTTGTAGTAGCCGTCGGAGAAGTCGATGGCTTTCTTGCGCTCATCGGTGATGGTGATGCCGGCCAGCGCCAGATCGACGTTTTTGGTCTGCAGCGCCGGAATGATGCCGCCGAAGTCCATTGGCTTCAGGGTGTAGTCCAGCTTCAGCTCTTTGGCGACGGCGGCCCACAGGTCGATGTCGAAGCCGACGTATTTGTCGCCTTGTTTGAACTCAAAAGGAACGAAAGCGGTGTCGGTGGCGACCACCAGTTTGTCTGCTGCGTGGGAACTTACGGCAAAGGCCAGAGAGAGTGCGGCCAGGGAGACTTTAAAAATCGACTTCATGAGAGGAATTCCTGTACAGGTTGCGGATTACCCATTTTTTATATTGCAGTTGGTGCCATGAAAAAATCGTGCCATGTTTTCAACTACTATAAAAACAAAGAGTTATTGCGTGATGTTGTGCCGTGAAGGCGAATTGTTATGGTTGTGCACCAAGGTGAGGCACCAAAATGGTGCGTAAGAATTATCTTGGTGCATGGGGCTATCATTAACCAAACTTTGGCTGTGAAACAACCGTTCTTTAACGTTTTTGCTTCAATATTGATAACTAACTCTAACTTTCATGATGCACTGACGGTGCAATCGGAGCCGCGTGCGGCGAAAAGGGGGGCAGATAATGCTAGCGCAACTGGCTGTCTTTGCTGCCGCGCCGGTTATACAGGCTGGCGGCCGCGTGTTTTTTGTCTTGTTCGGTCTGGCAGGCGAGGCAAAAACGCACGCCGGTTAACGCCTTGCGGCGCGCCTCGGGGATCGGCTCTCCACATTCCTGGCAATAGCGCTCGCTCTCGCCGTGCCCGAGCGCTTCACGCGCGCGCTGCACCGCATCGTCGACGGTGGAATCAATCTGATCTTGTACGGCGCCGTCCGCCGCCCAGCCGCTGGCCATCGTTACCTCCTGACAAAGGAACCTTACCGTTTAATATGGGCCGTTTTTTGTACAATGCAACGGCCGCGAAAAAGAAAACAGGCCGGGCGAAGCCCAGCCTGTTCTGCCCGGAACGACGGGCGCTCTGCAACTTTTTAGCGTTATTCGATGTTGGATTCGATGAACCACAGGAACTTGTCCAGATCGCGCGAGGCGGCGGTGAACATGTCGGCAGTATCTTCGTCTTCCACTTCGGTAATGGCTTTACGGATGTCATTCGCGACCGCGCCGTAGCGATCGGCCAGCGCTTTCAGGTGCTCTTGCACGCTGTGGATATTGGTCGGATAGCTTTTCAGCGGCGTGCGATCGTTAACCACCTGTACGGTGCCCAGCGCCACGCCGCCCAGTTGCACCACGCGTTCGGCGAAGGTGTCCTGATGCTCGATGATGGCGGTGCGGAAGCCGTCCAGCATTTCATGGACCGCGATGAAGTTTGCGCCGCGCATGTTCCAGTGCGCCTGCTTGGTGATCAACGAAAGATCGATGAATTGCACGACCTGATGGTTCAGCGCCTTGATGGCGGCCAGTTTGACTTTTTCGTCCAGATCGTTACGGGTATACAGCAGATCAGAAGATTTCGTTTTCACCAGTTTAGCGGTACTCATATCAGATATCCTCTTGATTAGTCGTTGTCCTATTTCGTTACGGGATCAATTATAGCAGGGGTATTTATTTTTGCCGCACGAAAATGGCTATTGCACAAATAGGAATGGCCGAATGGCACTATTTTTATTTGTTTTTTGTTTTTGTGTAACTTTATGAAAGTTATTGTTATTTCAATTTAAGGTATTATTTATGTCAGTGAAGATTTACCCCTGTTATTTTATTTTCTGCCGGCATGCGGGTTCGGCTAAATATCTGCTTTGTTATCGGGGTGTTAATTTCAAGCCTATTCAGATTGATAGCCGTAATTGATGCGGATAAAGTAAGGGAATTAACCCCGGACTTTATTGGCGAATGATGAAAATTAACGTCGTCGGCACCAGCGGCAGCGGTAAAAGCACCCTGGCGCGTCAACTGGCGGAACGTCTTGACGTTCCCTATATCGAGATGGACAGGCTCTATTGGCGGCCCGAGTGGCAGGGGACGCCCGATGACGCGTTCCTGGCGCGGCTTGAGCAGACGCTGGCCGAAGCGGGAGGAGGCTGGGTGCTGGACGGCAACTACAGCCGCACGCAGGCGATCAAGTGGCGCGAGGTCGACTATATCCTGTGGCTGGACTACGGCTTCTGCCGCACGCTGTGGCAGGCCGTGCGCCGCGCGTGCCGGCGCGCGGCCAGCAAAAGCGAGCTGTGGCCGGGCACCGGCAATCGGGAAAGTTTCCGCCGTTCTTTCTTCAGCCGCGAGTCGATCGTGCTGTGGACGATCCGCACCTACTCGAAGAACCGGCGAAAATACCTGGCGGAGATGGCCCGTACCGATGCAGGGCGCCGTTTCAAGCGCTTGCGCTCTCCCCGCCAGGCCGCCGATTTTCTACGGACGCTGCCGCAGGTTCACAGCAACAGGCGGTGATGGATCCTCACCACCGCTTTCTTGATGTGCTGCGGCCGCTGCCACAGGCAGCCGGTTTTGTGCGCTTCCATCTGGAAAAAGATCGCGAACATGCCGTGCGTCATGTGCAGCGTTTGCGGGTGGCGTTTGATGTCCAGCAGCAGAAGGTCGCTATTTTCCGCGTGGGGATGTTCGCGGTGCCAGTCGCCCGCCAGGCCGTATTCGATGCGTTCTTCGCCGCTGATCAGCAGATGCAGCGCGATGTACTCCTGATGCATTTCGGCGCGCTTTTCCGCCGCCGGCACGGTGGTCAGCGTCATCACGTCCATAAAGATGTTGTCGCCGTCGATCGGGTGATGGCCCAGCGCCAGTTCGGGCAGGTCGCATCGGCGTAACTCGGTCAGGGTTGAAACCAGCGCCGGCGCGAGTCCGCGGCCGAAGCGGGGGTTGAACAGGCTGTTGTGAATCACTGTTATTCTCCATGTGAGCGAAAGTCCAAAGAGCCTGCGATACAGGCTAAGGGGAAGTATGCCGATTTGTCACGAGGAAAACAGTTAACCCGCCTGCATTCCGACGTTGCGGTCGGCAGGCGAGTCAGGCGATCAGGAAAGGCTTTCGAGGCGCGGCTTGGGGCGAATGGTCAGGGCGGAGCCCATGGAGGCGGCGATAATCGCCGCCAGCGCCAGCCATTGCACGCCGCTCAGGTGTTCGCCGAGGAACAGCATGCCGGACAGCGCCGCCATCGCCGGTTCGAGGCTCATTAAGGTGCCGAAGGTGCGCGCCGGAATTTTGGGCAGCGCGATGATCTCCAGCGAATATGGCAGCGCGGTGGAGAGGATCGCCACCGCCAGCGCCACCGGCAGAATATCGAGATTGAACAGCACGCTGCCGGTTTGCCAGGCGCCGATCGGGCAGAACACCAGCGCGGCGATCAAGGAGCCGAGCGCCACCGTACCGGGGCCGTGATCGCCGCCGGCCTTCTGGCCGAAGATGATATAGACCGCCCAGCAGGCACCGGCGCCGAGCGCACAGGCGGCACCGAACGGATCGATCCCGCCCACGCCGTGGCCGAGCGGCAACAGGAACCACAACCCGGCGATCGCCAGCGCCACCCAAAGAAAGTCGATCGGTCGGCGCGACGAGAACATGGCCACCGCCAACGGGCCGGTAAACTCCAGCGCCACGGCGATGCCGAGCGGCACGGTGCGCAGCGACAGGTAGAACAGGTAGTTCATCGCGCCGAGCGACAGGCCGTAAATCAGCAGTGGCAAGCGGCTGCCGGCGACGATGCGCATACGCCACGGGCGGAAGATAATGAACAGAATCAGGGTGCCGATGAAAAGGCGCAGCGTCGTAATGCCTTCTGCGCCCACGATCGGGAACAGGCTTTTGGCCAACGAGGCGCCGCTCTGGATAGACACCATGGCGATGATTAACAGACAGATGGGCAGCAGCGCGGAGGGCGCTCTGCCGGAAGTAGATAACGACATCCTTAACGAGCCTTTTTTGCGCCGTTCCTCAGCCTTGAGAAAACGGTCGAAACGGGGATGCGAGCAGTGTAAATGAAATGGCGAAAATCTGTCTGAGAAAAGCGCGCATCGCGGTGAAATCCGCCGATCCTCGGATGAGATGTGGCGAATTTGGTCAAAAAGTGCGCTTTTTCTTAAGAATTATCTGGATATTAAATTGGTGATTTTTGTCACAGAAAGCCGTAGAATACGGCCGAAAATAGAGCGAAAATAAGCAGATACACTGTTCTTGAAATCTTCTGTTACACGATATAAAGCTTTAGACACTCATTTCAAGGCAGAGTTTCACGCTAATTTTTGTTATATTTTCAAAGCATGAACAAATGGATGTACTTAATAATAAAACGCGTTTGAGGTGGTTATGAAAAAAATTGCATGTCTTTCCGCAGTAGCAGCTTGCGTATTAGCAGTTAGCGCAGGTACCGCATTCGCTGGTCAGAGCACCGTATCCGCTGGCTATGCGCAGGGTGATCTCCAAGGCGTTGCTAACAAGGCCGACGGTTTCAACCTGAAATACCGTTACGAGTTCGACAACAACCCACTGGGTGTGATCGGCTCCTTCACCCACCTGGAAAAAAATCGTTCTGAAAACGGTTTCTACAAGAAATCTCAGTACGATTCCATCACCGCAGGTCCAGCTTACCGCTTCAACGACTGGGCGAGCATCTACGGTGTGATCGGTGTTGGCTACGGCAAAAACATCGACAACGCCCAGGCTGGTGGTAACAAAGGTGGCAACAGCGACTACGGCTTCACCTACGGTGCCGGTCTGCAGTTCAACCCAATCGAAAACGTTGCCCTGGACGTTGGCTACGAGCAGAGCCGCATCCGCAGCGTGGACGTTGGCAGCTGGAACGTTGGCGTAGGCTACCGCTTCTAAGATTTCTTCATGCCTGCGGGCGTGAATGCGCGGCACAGGTTGCCGCGCGGATAAAAAATCCGCCTTCGGGCGGATTTTTTTTATCTATCATTGGCCGCCGGCCCCGTCGGCTGCGTCGAAAAGCGTGCGCTGCGGGCATCGCGCTCATAGCCTTGCGGTTCGGTCAGTAAACCGTACAGCTCGGGGCGGCGTCCGTAAATCCAGCGGCGGCCGGTGCTGAGCGGGATCAGCGTCAGATCGAGATCGGCGCTGACCATCCGGTCTTCCGCCGCCCAGGTCTCCGCCACGATGCGGCCGTAGGGATCGAGGATCATCGCATTGCCGGTGCGTACCTCATCGTCATCGCGGCCCACGCCGTTGCTGAACAGCAAAAACAGCCCGTTGTCGTGAGCGCGCGAGGGCAGCCAGCGCATCAGCCAGCCGCGGCCGTGTTCGCCGCGAAAGGCGGCTTCTATCGCCTGCGGATCTTCCGCCCGCCGCTGCCACAGCGCCTGTGGGATCGGCTTCATGCCGTGCGGGCTGCGCGAATGGGTGCCGCCGGTCTGGTGCGGGGCCATCAACACCTCCGCGCCCAGCAGCGCCGTTGCGCGCACATTCTCCACCAGATTGTTGTCCCAGCAGATCAATACGCCCACGCGCACGCCCCAGGGGGTGTCGAATACGGTATAGCGATCGCCGCTGGCGATAGCCGGGTGTTCGAAGGCGTGCAGTTTACGGTGCACATGCAGCGCGCCGTCCGGCAGGCATACGGCGTAGGCGTTGTAGCAACGGCCGTCGTCGCCCAGCTCGATCAGCCCGACGCCGATCGCCATGTTGTAACGCTCCGCCAGCGGGCGAATACGCGCCAGCGAAGGGCTGGCGGCGATCGGTTCCGCCAGCGCCCGCACTTCGGCGTCGGACAGATGGCGCACGTGCCAATAGCCGGTGATGCACATTTCCGGGAAGGCCAGCAGCTGTACCTGCTGCTCGGCCGCCTGAGCGATAAAGCGCTCAATGATCGACAGGTTGTAATTCTTATCGCTGGCGCGATGCTGGAACTGCACCGTGGCGGCGCGCAATGAGATGGTCATGGTGTCTCTCCGGTTAGGGTCTGCGTTGATTACAGCAGGTGGATTGATTACTGTATAATCAATTAAATTCCCTATTTGATAACCTGATGGAATGGACATAAAACAACTGCGCGCCCTGGTGGTGCTGGCCGAGCAGGGCAACTATCGACAGGCGGCGAGCCGGCTGTGCATCAGCCAGCCGGCGCTGAGCAAGCAGATTCAGGCGCTGGAAACCCAGCTCGGCGTTCGATTGTTCGAGCGTGGCCGACAGGGCGCGGTGCTCACCGCCGGCGGGCAGCGGCTCTACCCGGAGGCGCAGGCGCTGGTGGAACAGTACCAGCAGTTTCAGCGGCGCGCCCGGCGGGTGGCGCTCGGGGAAGCGGGGCGGCTGGCGCTGGGATTTGGCCTCTCCAGCTTTCATCTGGCGCCGCAGCTGGTGGCGGCTTTTCGCCAACGGTTTCCCGAGGTGGCGATCGGCCTGGAGGACATCCCGTCGGAGCGGCAGTATCAGTTGCTGTTGCAGGGGGAGTTGCAGGCGGGGTTCGTGCGTTTGCCGGTCAATACGCCGCTGTGCGGCGTGGCAATGCTGAGTGACCGGTTGGTGCTGGCCGCGCCGGGCGCGCTGGCGCTGCGCGCCGACGATCTGATGGCGCGTTTCAATCAGCTGCCGCTGTTGCAGTTGACTCCGAAGCGCGGGCGCGGGCTGAGCGATCAGTCGCTGCGGTTTATCGCCGCTCATCGCTTGACGCCGAACGTGGTGCAGCAGGCCGGCGATATTCAGACGCTGTTGGCGCTGGTCGCCGCCGGCGTCGGCGTTGCGCTGCTGCCGCACAGCATCACGCATATCGCGCCGGCCAGCATCGACATTTTACCGCTGAGCGGCGAGGAAACGGAGTGGCAGGTCGGTATCGCCTGGGACCCGCAGCGCGCCGACGCGCTGCGGGACAACTTTGTTCAAACGGCGTTGGCGATGCAACGCGGTTAGGTTTTAGAGCGGGCAATGCATCACGACGATCGGGCTCTGGTGGTACTCGCTGCGGCGGCTTTCGCTAAAGCCGACTTTTTTCGCCAGCGCCAGCGAAGCCTGGTTTTCCGGCGAGATGATGCAGACGGTTTTCTCCCCCGGCAGGTGCGTTTTACCCCAGGCCAGCGCCGCCCGCAGTGCCTCGGTGGCGTAGCCTTTGCCGTGCGCAGAACTCACCAGCGTCCAGCCCATTTCCGGCGCGTCGAGCGCCGGGGTGATATCGCGCAGGCCGTCGAAGAAGCCGATGCTGCCGAGGTACTCGCCGCTCTGTTTGTCACGCACCGCCCAATTTCCATACCCCAACAGCGCCCAGTGGCCGGCGTAGCGCATCAGGCGCCCCCAGGAGTCTTCCCGGTCGCGCGGCGTGCCGCCGATATAGCGTACCACCAGCGGATCGGCCCACAATGCGGCCAGCGACTCGAAGTCGTCCAGCCTGTGCGCGTCCAGCCGCAGGCGTTCGGTGACAAGCGTTGGCGCGGTGTTGATTATGGTCATGTTGCAGCTCCTGCACAGGGTGAAAGGCGATGAAAAACAACGGCGTTCAGTATGCCAGAGAAATCACACCGCCAGCCACAACAGCCAGGTGAACAGAAAGCCGCTCAGGCCGAGCAGGGTGGTCAGCACCGTCCAGGTTTTCAGGCCGTCGGCCACCGACAGCCCCAGATAGCGCGTGACGATCCAAAAACCGGAGTCGTTGACGTGGGAAAGCCCCAGCCCGCCGAAACAGGTCGCCAGCGTCACCAGCACCAGCTGCAGCTGATTCAAGCCGCTGACCGCCTCCGACAACAGGCCGCCGGTGGTCAGGATCGCCACGGTGGCGGATCCCTGCGAAGCGCGCAGCGCCAGCGAAATGATAAAGGCGGCGGGCACCAGTGGCAGGCCGATGGCCGTCAGCACCTCCGCCAGCGCCTTGCCGACGCCGGATTCTACCAGCACCTTGCCGAACACGCCGCCCGCGCCGGTCACCAGGATCACCACCGCGGCGGTCGGCAGCGCAGCGCCCATCACATCGCTGGCGTGTTGCAGGCTCCAGCCGCGGCGCAGCGCCAGGAAGTAGAAGGCCAGCAGCAGGGCGATCATCAGCGCCACCGCCGGCGAGCCCAGCAGCGACAGCGTATCGCGCAGCGCCGAGCCGGCAGGCAACAGCGTGGCGGAGACGGTGCCGAGCATGATGATGGCGATCGGGATGACGATCAGCGCTGCCACCAGCCCGGCGCCGGGCGGGTTGATGCGATCGCTGAGCGGCGCTTGCCCTTCCGGACGCGGTTCCGGCGCCGCCAGCTGCAGCTGTTCCAGCACCTCTATCGATAACGGATAGGTTTTGCGGTTGAGGTAGTTGGCGGCGAAATAGCCGATCGCGCCGACCGGAATACAGATCGCGAGGCCGATGATAGTCAGCCAACCGATGTCGGCGTTGAGCAAACCGGCGGCGGCCACCGGGCCGGGGTGCGGCGGCAGCGCGACGTGAACCGTCAACATCACGCCGGCCATCGGCAGGCCGAACTTCAGCGGCGACACTTTGGCGACCTTGGCGAAGCCGTAGATAATCGGCGCCAGAATGATAAAGCCGACGTCGAAGAACACCGGAATGCCGAGGATAAACGCGGCGAGGGTCAGCGCGGCGACGGTGCGTTTCGGCCCCAGCCCCTGGCTGAAGCGCTGCGCCAGCGACTCGGCGCCGCCCGAGTGTTCGATCATGCGGCCAAGCATCGCCCCCAGGCCGATGATGATGGTCACCGAGCCGAGCACGCCGCCCATCCCGGCGGTCATCACTTTCATCACTTCACCGGTCGGAATGCCGCTGGCCAACGCCACCAGCAGACTGACCACCAACAGCGCGACAAAGGGTTGCACCTTCGCCTTGATGACCATCAATAACAGCAGCACCACGCCGAGAACGGCAATCAGCAACAGCAGAGAGGTAGACATGAAAAAAGCCTTTCGTTGGGTAAGCGTTGGGCACCGCGATCGCCGCGTGGCGATACGGGTGCGTTTCATTGTTATAAAATCGATTTCCTGGTGTCGGCGGCGGCGTTAGCGGTAAGGTTTCAGCCAGCCGAGCCCGGCGGCGGTGTCGCCGCGCGGCCGGTATTCGCAACCTACCCAGCCCTGATAACCGAGCGCATCCAGCCTGTCGAACAGCCACGGGTAATTCAGTTCGCCGTCATCCGGCTCATGGCGATCCGGCACCGAGGCTATCTGGATATGTGCGTAGCGCCCGGCCAGTGTTTCCAGCAGCCCGCTGATATTGCCGTCCACTAACTGCGCGTGGAAAAAGTCGAACTGAATGAACACGTTCGGTCTCTCGATAGCCGCCACCGCCTCCGCCGCATGATGTTGACTGGCGAACAGGTAGTCGGGCTTGACAGGTGGGCTGAGCGCTTCGATCAGCACCTTGACGCCGTGCGGGGCGAAGGCGTCGGCGGCATAGCGCGCATTGGCGATAAAGGTGTCGAGATAACACTGCCGGTCCGCGCCCGCGGGCACCACGCCGGCCATCAGGTGCACGCAGGGGCAGGCGAGGGCGATGGCGTAGGCCAGCGCGCGATCGATATCGGCGCGCGCATCCTGCTCGCGGCCCGGCAGCGCCGCCAGCCCCCATTCGCCGGCGGCGACATCGCCGGGCGCGGTGTTGAACAGCACCTGTTGCAGGCCGTGTTCGCGCAGTTTTTCCGCCAACAGCTCGGCGGGATGCTCGTAAGGAAACAGGAACTCCACCGCGTTGAAGCCTTGTTCGGCAGCGGCGGCGAAGCGCTCGAGGAACGGCACTTCGTTAAACATCATCGATAAATTGGCGGCAAATTTAGGCATGGGTCAGCTCCGTAATTCGGCAATTTCATCATCGGTCAAATAGCGGATCGGACGATCGCCGAGGGTGAAGATCAGCCGCGCCGCATCTTCCATCTCTTCGGTATTGTCCGCCGCCGCTCGCAGGTCTTTACCCGTCACCACCGGCCCGTGGTTGGCCAGCAAAAAGGCGCGGTGGGTGGGCGCCAGGCGGGCCAGATCCTGCGCCAGCCTTTCGTCGCCGGGGCGATAGTAGGGCACCACCGGCACCTTGCCGACGCGCATCACCACATAGGGGGTGAACGGTTTGATGGCGTTGTCGACGTCCAGCCCCTGCAGGCAAGAGAGCGCCGTGAGGTAGGTGCAATGCAGGTGCACCACCGCTTTGCATTCCGGGTTGTTCAGATACAGCGCGCGGTGAAAGCTGATCTCTTTCGACGGCTTGTCGCCGGACAGCCAGTCGCCGTTCAGGCTCACTTTAGACAGGCGGTCGGCCTGCAGCTCGCCGAGACAGGAGCCGGTCGGCGTCGCCAGCAGCGCGCCGTCCGGCAGCAACAGCGAGAGGTTGCCGGCTGAGCCGGTGGCGTAACCGCGTTGGAAAAACGAGGCGCCCAGGCGCACCATCTCTTCTCGTGCCTGCTGTTCGATGGTCGTGGTCATACTGGAAACTCCGTTTGCGCGCGCGCGAAGAAGGCTTCATCGCCAAAATTGCCTGATTTCAATGCCAGGGAAATGGCCCGATCGCTGGCGCGCACCCAGGGAACGCCGGGGGAAATACTGGGGCCGATATGGAAGCCGCGAATGCCCAGCGCCTGCGTGACCACGCCGGAGGTTTCGCCGCCGGCGACGATAAAGCGGCTGAATCCCAACTGGCGCAGTTGCACTACCAGCTCGGCGAACAACGCCTCCACCGCCTCGCTGGCGGCGCTACCGTACTGCCGTTGCGTTTGCTGCAGCGCTTCCGGCGCTGCGGTGGCGTAGATCAGCGGGGCAAGCGCCTCCCCGGCGTGACGCTGCGCCCAATGCGCCAGCTCGGCGGCGTAGGCGGCGCGCGCCTGCGGATCGAGACAGCGGCCGATATCGATGGCCTGCGCCGCCGCGCGTTCGCGGTAGTGCGCCACCTGCCGGTTAGTCATGACGGAGCAAGAACCGGACAGCACCGCCGCTTTCTCGCCCTGCGGCGCGCCGGCCGCCTCTGCCGAACGCTCGCCGTTCTGCGCCCACTGCCGCGCCAGGCCGATCGCCAGGCCCGAACCGCCGGTCACCAGCTTCATCGTTTTCAACGCTTCGCCCTGGCTGAGCAGATGCCGTTCGTTGAGCGTATCCAGCACCGCGTAGCGCACGCCTTCCTGCGCCAATTGCCGCAGTTTCTCGCTGACCGCCCCGGCGCCGCGATCCATTTCCGCCGCCGTCACCAGCCCGCAGCGCCCGGTGGCCTGGGATTCCATCAGGCGCAGCAGGTTGCTGTCGGTCATCGGCGTGACCGGGTGATGACGCATGCCGGATTCGGACAGCAGCTGTTCCCCGACGAACAGGTGGCCCTGATAGACCGTGCGGCCGTTTATCGGCAACGCCGGAGATACCACTGTGAAACTTTCCCCCAGCGCGGCGAGCAGGGCGTCGGTCACCGGGCCGATATTGCCCTGCGCGGTGCTGTCGAAAGTGGAGCAGTATTTGAAGTAGAACTGGCGGCAGCCCTGTTTTTGCAGCCAGGCCAGCGCCTGCAACGACAGTTCGACCGCCTGCTCTGCCGGGCAGGAGCGCGATTTCAGGCTGATGACCGCCGCCTGCGCGCTGACCGGCGTTTCGTCTTGCGGCACGCCGTTCAACTGCACCGTCGGCAGGCCGTTTTGCACCAGAAAACTGGCGATATCGGTCGCGCCGGTAAAATCATCCGCGATTACGCCGAGCAGCATCAGATTGCCTCCTTTTTCTGCGGCAAATCGATGCCGGCAAAGATTTTGATTACCGCACTGTCGTCTTCTTTACCGTAACCGGCGTTGCTGGCGGCGGTAAACATGGTGAAGGCGGTGGAGGCCAGCGGCAGCGGGAAGTGCAGCGCCTTGGCGGTATCGGCCACCAGCCCCAGATCCTTGACGAAGATATCCACCGCCGATTTGGGCGCATAGTCGCCGTCGACCACGTGGCGCATGCGATTTTCGAACATCCAGGAGTTGCCGGCGGCGTGGGTGACCACGTCGTACATCACGTCCAGCGGGATGCCGGCGCGGGCGGCCAGCGCCATGGCTTCCGCTCCGGCGGCGATGTGCACCCCGGCCAACAGCTGGTGGATGATTTTAACCGTCGCGCCCAGGCCGATCGCCTCGCCGATGCGGTAAACCTTGCCGGCGATGGCGTCCAGCACGGGTTGCAGGCGCTCGAAGGTGGCGTCGGCGCCGGCGGCCATCACCGTCATCTGGCCTTCCTCCGCCTTGGCCGCTCCGCCGGAAACCGGCGCATCCAGCATCGGCAGCCCGTAGTCCAGCAGCCGTTGCTCGATCTGTTTGGCGTCATCGGCGGAAATGGTCGAAGAGACCATCACCGCGGTGCCCGGCTTGAGCTTTGGCGCCAGGCCTTGTTCGCCGAACAGGATCTGCTTCACCTGGGCGGCGTTCACCACCAGCAGCAGCACGGCGTCCAGTTCGGCGGCGAAGTCGCGCGCGCTGGTAGACGCGTGTTTTGCGCCGGCCTGTTGCAGCGCCGCCAGCGCCTGCGGATTCAGGTCCGCCCCGTAGGTGGTCAATCCGGCGCGGAGGCACGAACGCGCCGCGCCCATGCCCATCGCGCCCAGCCCAATGACGCAGACGGCATAATTCCCTGGGTGTGTCATACTGCACTCCTGTTAATTTTAGTGATAATTTGTTTTGTTGTGTTAAATGTAAGCGCTTGACGGCCGTTTATCCGCGATCGACATCACAATAATTAACAATGCGTGAGACGAATTCTTCGTACGGTTTCTGGCCTGCATCAACATTATTGTTATGTTTTTAAATAAGTTTATGTTTTTCTGGCGTCACTGCGCGCGCCGTCACGCCGCGAAAAATTAGGGCTATCGGCGAACGAAAATTGACGTAAAATCACAATTATTATCACCGCAGCAACGAGAGGGAACCGTGATACCTGTAGAACGCCATCAACAAATTCTTGCGCTGGTATCCGAACGCGGCGTCGTCAGCATTGCCGAGCTGACCGAACGGCTGGGGGTGTCGCATATGACGATCCGCCGCGATTTGCAAAAGCTGGAGGAACAGGGCGCGGTGCAGTCGGTCTCGGGCGGCGTGCAGGCGCCCGAGCGGGTGGCGAGCGAACCTTCGCACCAGGCCAAAGAGGGGATGTTCAGCCGGCAGAAAATCGCCATCGGCCGGCTGGCGGCGCGGCAAATTCCCGCCAATAGCTGTATTTATCTGGATGCCGGCACCACCACGCTGGCGCTGGCGAAGCAGATCGATGAGCGTGACGATTTGACGGTGGTGACCAACGACTTTGTCATCGCCGGCTTTCTGATCGAACACAGCCAGTGCAGAATCATCCACACCGGCGGCACCGTGTGCCGGGAAAACCGCTCCTGCGTCGGCGAAGCGGCGGCGCAGGCGCTGCGCGGTCTGTTTATCGATCTGGCGTTTATCTCCGCCTCTTCGTGGAGCATGCGCGGCCTGTCGACGCCGAACGAAGACAAGGTGATGGTAAAGAAGGCCATCGTCGAGGCCAGCCGCCGCTGCATTCTGCTCAGCGACACCTCGAAATACGGCAAGATCGCGACCTACCTGGCGCTGCCGATCGCCGCCTTTGACGCCGTCATTACCGACGAGGGGCTACCCGCCGCCGCGCGGGAGGCAATCGAGCAAGCGGGGCTTGCGTTGCTGACGGCAGGGGAAGAAGAGTAAGAACGAACCGGAATCAGGATAAAAGTTCGGTATCGATGCCACGTGCGGGCGGTTCACTTGCTTCAACGCCGCCGCGTTCACGCCATTCGCGGCGCCTTTGTTCCCACCACTCTTCGTGGAAGGCTTGCATCTCTTTCAGGCGTTGTTCCTTAACGTGCTGCTGGTAAGTATGGGGTGTTATGGGGGTTACGCGGGATTTCGATGACATAGAGGCCGTCCTTTATAAACTCTATTTTGTATGAATAATGCCCTTTTTCAGCGTGTTTTTTCAACAGGAAATCATAAATTTTAGCTAATGCTGGCCTTAACGGTGCACTGAAGATGATCCTGGCATGATACTGATAAGCAAACTTGAGAAGGGTTTCCCCGATGCCAACGACGAATAAACGTTCGCGTTGGAGAAGGGTGTAATGCATTGCGGTATAGGTATCGAAAGCTGAGCGCTGGTGCCTGCTTGCGTCGCTCAGCGCCTTAACATCATAAAACTCCAGAGAGAAAGCATTATCGAGGAGAGTAGTGTCCACATACACTGGGGCAAACCAATGGTGCATGTTTTGCCCAATTTTCTTGAAATCCAAATGATAGATGGCCGTTTTACCATCACTTTTTCTTACAGTAATCTGATACCTGTATGTGTCTGCTATCCCTGTGTGTGACTCCCTCACATCAATCTCCATGATGAAATCCTTTTTACTATTATTTTTCCTATAGTTATCCCCTTTGTGACGAACCGATTATTAACTGCGGCGGAGAAGATCCTCCAGCCGCCGATGGCGCTTATGCGCAGCGCCGCGCAAAACTAAATGCCGCTGAACCAGTTGTAGCCCTGATCTTCCCAATAGCCGCCCGGATTGACGTCGCTGACAAAGATGGCGGCGATATGTTTGGCGTTTTTGAACCCCAGCTTGGTGGGCACCCGCAGCCGCAGCGGGTAGCCATAGTCCGCCGGCAGCGCCTTGCCGCCGAAATCCAGCGCCAGAATGGTCTGCGGGTGCAGCGCGGTGGCCATGTCGAGGCTGGAGTAGTAGCGATCGGCGCATTTGAAGCCGACGTAACCGGCATTCAGATCCGCCCCGACGTGCTGCAGAAAGGTGCGCAGCGGCACGCCGCCCCATTGGCCGATGGCGCTCCAGCCCTCAATGCAGATCAGACGCGTGATCTGGCTTTGCTGCGGCAGCCGCTGCAGCTGTTCCAGCGTCCAGGGCGCTTTTTTCTCCACTTTCCCAGCGACTTCAAGCCGGTAGCCGGCCAGATCGATCTCGGGGACGTTGTATTCCGGGTAAAACGCGTTGAAGGGGAAAGGCTGGGTAATCTGATCGGGCCGGTAAGTTTGCGCCAGCCGCTGGCCGCTGAACAGCCAGGCCTGCACCCGGTCGTTCCAGCGCGACATGGCCCACAGCACCTTATCCACCCGATCGCCGTCTTGCAGGTTGCAACCGGTGAGCATGGCGATGCCGCCCAGCGTCAGGCCGGAGCGCAGCATCAGGCGGCGCTGCAGATTGACCAGCTGCTTTTTTTGGTCCGGTTCCAGTTTTGGCGCGGTTGCCCGCGGCTTTTTCTCATTCATGTTTGCCACCCGTTATCATCGCCCACAGCGTTTTGGGCACGACGATCACCATAAAGACGTGGATCGCCACGAACAGGCCAATGCCGACCATGGCGAAGAAATGCACGTAGCGCGCGAAATCGAAGCCGCCAAACAGGGCGACCAATCCCTGCAGCTGAACCGGCTTCCAAATCGCCAGGCCGGACAGCACCAGCAATAGGCCCAGCGCCAGCACGCCGAGATACATCAGCTTTTGAATGGCGTTGTAGTGGCCATGCCGGTGGCGCAGGCGCAGCGTCAGCGCCAGCCAGATATCCTGCCGCAGCGCGCCGACGCGAAGCGGCAACAGATCGCGGCGAAAATGGCCGCTGAACAGGCTCCACAGCAGATAGCAGGCGGCGTTGAGCGCCAATAGCCACATCACCGCCAAATGCCAACCAATCGCGCCGCCCAGCCAACCGCCCAGCGTCATCTGCGGCGGAAAGCGGAAATCGAACAGCGGCGAGGCGTTATAGATCTCCCAGCCGCTCATGAACATGCACACCATGGCGAACAGGTTGATCCAATGAGTGATTCGAACCGGCCAGCGATGCACCGGCCGCGACGCGTTGGTTTTCATGGCTTTCTCCGGTTACATCGGCGGTACGGTGCCGTCTTTGCCGGCGGATATGCGGGTGGCGACGCGCTCGCCCTTATCGTTGACGGCGGAGAACAGCACGATGTGCACGCCCGGCTTCAGCAGGCTCAGATCGCCCGGATCCAGCGTCACGATCGGCACGTCTTCCGGCACGACGACGGTTTTCTGCTGGTTGCCGTAGGTGACGGTCAGGGTGCGGCCGTTGGATTTCACCAGTTTGCCGACGGTGCCGTTGGTCATGGTGTCCACTTTGCCGTCGGCGGATTCCCAGGCCGAGTGCCCTTCGCCGGTGCCGCGCAGGCTGGCGGCGAACACGTGCACCTCCAGCGCTTTGAGCGTGCCGTCCGGCTGCGGCACGGCGGCGGTGCCGATAAAGCTGTCCGGTTTGATGTCGTCCAGCGTGGCCTTGGACACGCTGAGCACTTTGGTCTGATCGTTCAGCTTGACGCTGAGCGTCTCACCCTTGCGATCGGTCAGCTGCAGATTGCCGTCGGCCACCTGGCTGATGGTGCCGCGCAGCGGCGCGATAACCTTGCCCGGCGTTTGAGCGGCGGCGGCCAGGCCGCTGGACAGCAGCAAGGTGGACAACAGTAAACCGGCTATACGATGACGGGTAATCATAACGTTCTCCTGAAATGAGTTTGCCGGGTAAGCATGGTTGAGCCATTGGGTCAGCGCCATGGCCGTTTGATGACATTAATGTCATCAAGTTTGTCCGCTGAAGCTGCTAGTATTTTTGCAGACGTAACGAGGTGGCGAGCATGCGAATACTGGTAGTTGAAGACGATATCGGCACAGGGGATTACCTGAAGAAAGGGCTGAGCGAGGCGGGGTACGGCGTCGATTTGGCGCGCACCGGCACCGACGGGTTGTTTCGCGCGTTGGAGCAGGATTACGATGCGATCGTGCTCGACGTGATGCTGCCGGGGCTGGACGGTTGGCAGATCATCGAGGTGCTGCGCAAGAAAAGCGACGTGCCGATTCTGTTTCTCACCGCTCGCGACGGCGTGCAGGATCGCATCCACGGTCTGGAGCTGGGCGCGGACGATTATCTGATTAAACCGTTTTCGTTCACCGAACTGGTGCTGCGTTTACGCACCTTGCTGCGCCGTGGGCCGGCGCGCGAAGCCGATCATTATGCCATCGCCGATCTGCAGCTGGACGTGCTGCGCCGCCGGGCGGTGCGTCAGGAACAGGTGATCCCGTTGACCAACAAGGAGTTCATGCTGCTGCACCTGCTGGTGCGGCGCGAGGGCGAAGTGCTGTCGCGCACGCAGATCGCCTCTCAGGTGTGGGACATGAATTTTGACAGCGACACCAATGTGGTTGACGTGGCGATCAAACGCCTGCGCGCCAAAATAGACCGGCCGTTCGACGTCAAGCTGATCCACAGCGTGCGCGGCATCGGCTATGTCTGCGAGCCACGCTCGTGAACGGGCGCACTTCACGTCGGCCGGTATCGCTGACGCTGCGCACCGCAACGCTGTTCGCGCTGGTGGCCGCTTTGGTGGTGAGCGGGACGGGCGGGTATCTGTATAGCGCCATGCGCCAGGAAATGACGCTGCGCAGCGATCTGCAGGTGACCGGGCGCGTAGAGTATTTCCGCCATTTGCTGGGACAGCGCTTTCCTTTGGCGCGCCTGACCGCCAATAACGGCCTGTTTGAAAACATGCTGGGCAATGAACAGGACGTGCTGATTTTCCAAATTCCGGGGCAAGAACCGCTCATCAACGTGAACCCGGCCGGGGTGGCATTGCCGCCGATCGCGCCGACGCCGGCCGGCCAGGCGCAGACGTTGGCCGCCGTGCGCGGCGGGGAAACGGCGCAGGGGGTGCCGCTGCGTGCGGCGTCGGCGATGGTGCGCCTGGAAGACGGCAGCCTGTTGCAGATCTCCGCCGCGCACGTGATGGTCAACGAGCAGAAGATGCTGGCGCGTTACCTGTGGCGCATCGTCGCGGCGGTGGCGGTGGCTTTCCTGCTGATTGCGCTGCTGGGGTATGGGGTCATGCGCCGGGGATTGAAGCCGTTATGGCGCATGGCGGCGCAGGCAGCGCAGATTGCGCCCAATACGCTGTCGACGCGCCTCAGCGAGCAGGGGGCACCGAAGGAATTGCAGCAACTGACCCGTTCGTTCAATGCGATGCTCGATCGATTGAATGAAGGCTATCAGCGCCTGACGCAGTTTTCCGCCGATCTGGCCCATGAGATCCGCACCCCGATAGGGGCGCTGATGGGCCAGTGCCAGGTGGCGCTTTACCAGCCCCGCAGCGTGGAGGAGTACGAAACCCTGCTGTCGAACAATATGGATGAGCTGGAGCGCATTTCCCGCATGGTGGAAAACATCCTGTTCCTGGCGCGCGCCGGGGAGGCGCAGTCTGCGCTGAACTACAGCCGTCTGGATGTGGCGCTGGAACTGCGGCGGGTGGCGGATTACTTCGAAGGGCTGGCGGAAGAACGCGGCATCGCGCTGAGCTGCGAAGGGGAAGGCGAGCTGAAGGCGGACGCGATGTTGTTCCAGCGGGCGCTGAGCAACCTGGTGGCCAACGCGGTGCGCTATGCCGATGAAAACAGCCTGATCGCGTTGCGGGCTGAACGGCGCGCCGATGCCTGGTGGGTGCAGGTTATCAATCAGGGGCCGCCGATCGCGCCGGCACAGCTGGAAAAACTGTTCGATCGTTTCTACCGCGCCGATCCCGCGCGCAGCGCCGGCAATCATGCCAGTGGGCTGGGGCTGTCTATCGTGCGCGCCATCATGACGCTGCACGGCGGTGAGGTGCGCGCGCAGTGTTCCGCTGGCCAGGATGCTGCTTGCTTGACCTTTAGCCTGATATTCCCTTCATCAGTTCAATGAACTGCGCGAATGTTTTCGCCTGTTGCGAATAATGCGACAGGCGTCATTCGTAAGCTTTTCCTTTCATTATTATTTCCCCAGCGCCTTGGCTGAACCTAAATTTTAACATTTGCGTCGCGGCAAGCGTGTTAATTCATCAGGCTAATGCGTATGCCGGCTATATGTGATTGCGCTCAACATTCACGTGTTATTATTTTTTTATTAAAATTTAGTTCTGCGACCATTTTTTGAGATGATTTTCCTTAAAGTTTGTAATCTGCGATATAAAAAACTAACTTTGTGGTTTTTATCGCGTCAATATATCAATGGGCGTGGTGATTGGTTAACCTTTGGTTATGGTTTGCAAGAAAAATCCTATATAACGGTGGTGAGGTGAAAAAGCGTATTTCGTGGCGTTGATTGCGTGGTTTTTCTTGCCTGCATTTGGGTGTTTTTGCGAATTAACCCGATTTAATATTTCATTAACATTTGACGCCAAACTATAAATTATCGCTATAGTGAAAACATGTGAATAAAATGAAATATAGATTTAATGACCATATTCTCTTTGACGCAGACACCAGAACCCTTAGCCCAACTGATTTTTCTGACGATCCCATATCCATATCCAGTCCTTCCAAGCGGTTGTTGCTGCTGCTGATTGCCCACCATGGCGAGGCCGTGGGGCGTGAATTGATATTCAAGAAGGTCTGGGACGATTACGGCATGGTTTCCAGCAATAATAATCTTAATCAGTGCGTCAGCAAATTACGCCGGGTGATTAAAAATCTGGGCGTCGAAGAAGAGGTTATTGTCACTGTCCCTAAAGTGGGTTTTATGCTGCGTGATGAGATTACCATCGAGTCTTATGAGGAAGCGGAAGATAGACACGATGCAGAACCCGCCGCCTCTTTGCCGGAGCCTGCGCCCGAAGCGGCGATAAACCCGCCATCCGCAACCGTCATCAACCGGGCCACCTCTTTTTTCGGTGATTCCCGCCGCGGCTGGCTGATGATCTGTGCATTGGTCCTGGGGGGCATCCTCATGGCCATTGCTGTCACCGCCTATTTCAGCGGCTCGGAGGCCCGGCAGGAGAGCTACTTGGGAAAGTCCGGCAATTGTAAGGTTTTCATGTCCTTGCCTGCCGCCTCGGCGTCGGTCAACGCCAGCCTGAATCGGGACATTCTGGCTTACGCCGCTCACCAAACGGGAGAATGCAGCGGCGATGAGTTTTTGCTGGTGGTGCGCAGCAATCAGGTCAGGGCTTACATTTCCGGCATTTCCCGCTTATTCCTGCTGCGCTGCAAGATTTTGCGTGAACATAAAATGGAGATCTGTTCCGGTTTGGAAAGCGACAATGCCGAGTTTATTAATTGACCATCGATAGCCGTCGGCCCAACGCGATTGAAAGGATGGTGGATATGACAAAAATATTACAGCATTGAAATTGAACGTTTGATTTTCATTTGGCGGGGGGCCGTGTGGCGTTTATCGAGAGGTATTTCCCTTTCTCTACCGCTTTCTACCTCATTATGGTGATTATGTATGGTTAAAGCCGATCTCGGTGATGCGCTGCTATTTTTTGAACCCAGCTATTTAGTGAGAGCAGGAATGGAAGCATTTCTCGTTACCCGATCAAGTGACAGGTATTTTATCGATACCTTGAGCGAGCTGGAGGGAGCATTGAAAGGGGGGAAGCCGCGCGCGCTTATTATGGAGTTATATCATCAGAACGAATATTTGTATGATGTATTGCGGTTCGTTCTGACAGCAAAAAATGTCTGGCCGGAACTTCCCTTGGTGATTTTCACCGCGGTAGAACACCCCGGTATATTAGCGCTGTTAGCGACGGATGCGCGCATAGCTATAGTGGCAAAGGAGGAACCTTTGCATTGCCTGCGTGATGCCATTGCGGCTGCGGGTGAGTTCTCCGGCTATCGTTCCCCGCATATTCGCGCCCGGTTGGTCCATTCGCCTGTCGCATTATCTGACGGTGAATGGCGAGTTTTGGCCATGATGGCTGCCGGCGCATCTCCACGAAGCATTGCCAACCTGACCCGGCGAAGTTACAAAACCATCAGCTCCCATAAACTGAATATTATGCGAAAACTGGGCCTCAATCAGGCCGGTTTTATGCGGCTTATTCTTTCCCTGAGAACCCGGTACCCTTCCTGACACAGGGCGAGAAGCCCCCTTTTTCTCTACAGCGGCCGATCTGGATTGGCTGCTGCTCTCCTGAGTTAATCCAATCAATCTTCTCTCCGCAACGAATGATGCGGCGCTGAAATTCTGTACGGACATGGCAAGGATAAACAGGGCTGCTTTGTGGTTAAACAACAACCGCTTTGATGGGGGTAAACCACAATATGATTGTGCTTTCATCAAAGGCTTAATCCGTGTTTTAACGTGACTGGAGGTGGTTAAAACCTTAATTGCGGTATTTAAATCTAAATATTTGAACTTTAATAGTTAATGATTCTTTTTTGATCGGCTGGGGATATTCTTGTGGCGTCAAGCAGACTGGCTAAACGCAGTGATGCAAACGGCTGGCTGAGAATGGACGAAAGAAAGAAAACATATTCAACATTGAAGGGAGTTATACCATGAAGAAAATGACACTGGCTCTGGCGATCGTTTCCGCCTTTGCAGCGGTCAGCACTGCTCAAGCCGCCGACGTTACCGCTCAGGCGTTGGCAACCTGGTCTGCGACCGCCAAGAAAGACACCACCAGCAAACTGGTTGTGACGCCGATTGGCAGCCTGACCTTCAACTATGCAGAAGGCATTAAGGGTTTCAACAGTCAGAAAGGCCTGTTTGACGTCACCGTGGAAGGCGATACCACGGCCACCGCTTTCAAACTGACCTCAAAACTGGTCTCCAATACGCTGACTCAGCTGGATACTTCCGGTTCTACGCTGGAAGTCGGGGTGAACTACAACGGTGCGGCGGTAGAGAAAACGGCTGAAACCACCATGATCGACACCACCGCCGGCATTTTGGGCGGCAATCTGAGCGCCCTGTCCAACGCCTACAACCAGGCCGGCCGCACCAGCGCGCAGGATCAATTCACCTTCAGCATCATCGGCGCGACGTCAAACGGCACCACCGCCGTCACGGATTTCAGTACGTTGCCGGAAGGTATCTGGAGCGGCGACGTCAGCGTCGAGTTCAACGCGACCTGGACTTCCTAATCCCCCGAACGATCTGCACCTGGCAGGGGGGAGACCTCCTGCTATTTATCGCTCATCAACGCCAGTGGAATACCGCAATGACACGCTTTTCTCTCGCCGTCACCCTGATGTTAATGCTGCTGCGGCCGGCTTTGGCTCTCGATGTGGGTGAGATCAGCTCCTTCATGCCTGGCGACAGCGCGCGCCTGAGCAAGGAAATCAAAAACACCACCGACAGCGGCCGGCTGGTGAACATCAAGATCGAACGCATTTCCAGCCCCCTGGCCTCCGGTACGGCGATCCCGATGAGCAGCCGGGATGAAATGCTGCTGTCGCCCGCCAGCCTGATCTTGCCGGCCAACGCCAGCGATGTGATCCGCTTTTACTACAAGGGGCCGAACGATGCTCAGGAGCGCTACTACCGCATCGTTTGGTTCGATCAGGCGCTGAGCGAGGCGGGGCAAAACTCGGATCGGCGTAATGCCGTGGCCACCACGTCGGCGCGCATCGGCACCATTTTGGTGGTGGCGCCTCGGCAGGATCGCTTCGCCTATCAGTTCGCCAACGGACGGATCAAAAACACCGGCAACGCCACGTTCAAAGTGGTGGCCTACGGCAATTGCAGGAACAAGCAAGACGGCAGCGACTGCAAGGAGAACTATTTCGTGATGCCGGGCAAGGATCGCGCCTTCAGCAAGGTTGACGTCAACGATAAAAAAGGGCGCGTCGCGCTGTGGCACGGCGAACAGTTTATCCCGGTGAAGTAATGCGCGCGTTATCCACGATGGATGCAAAACAATCACGCAAGGAGTGGCATGTGAACGCTGTGCTGTTGAAAACGCTTTTGGCTGCCGGTGCGCTGGCGCTGCCGACGCTGTTGCCTGGCCGTATGGCGATGGCGGCCGGTTTGACGCAGATTAACGGCGTGCTGATCCCGCACACTTTCAGCCTGGCGTTGCGCGAGGGGATGAGTATTCCGCTGTTGTTGCATTATGAAAAGAGCGATGGCGTCAAAGACGACAGCCGCATCGGCCATGCCTTTCTCTACCTGGATCAGGACAGGCTAACGATTCGTCGGGTGACGCTGGAGGATAACGACGACGGCGCCCGGCTGACGGCGGCGATAGCCGGCCAGCTGCAGGCTTTGCAGGATGCGCCATTCGATCGGCAGCAGCATATCCGGGTCGCGGACGACGCCTGGCTGGCGCTGGATTTCCGGCAGCTCAACCTGCAGTTGGTGGTGAAGGAATCCGCGCTCGGAACGGTGCTGCGCGCTCGCTCCAGCGACATCGGCGCGTCCAGCGTGGATGCCGTAAGCAGCACGCTGGACTATAACCTCGGGGTCTACGATAACCGGGCCCGCGCCAGCGAAGGCAATACCTCCAGTTATTTATCGCTCAACAGCGTCACGGCGTTGCGTGAACACCACGTGGAGTTGAACGGTTCCATCTACGGTATCGGCAGCGGCGATGAGAACGCCACGCTGTACAAAGCGATGTACGAGCGTGATTTCGCCGGCCGCCGTTTCGCTGCCGGCATGCTGGACAGCTGGAATCTGCAGTCGCTGGGGCCGGTCACCACCATCAACTCGAGCAAGATTTATGGTCTGTCCTACGGCAACCGCGCCAACTCGACGGTATTCGATAATTCCCAATCGCTGACGCCGATCGTGGTTTTTTTCCCCTCGGCCGGCGAGGTGCATCTGTCGCGCGACGGGCGGCTGCTCAGCGTGCAAACCTTCACGATGGGCAACCATGAAGTGGACACCGGCAGTTTGCCCTACGGTATCTATGACGTAGAGGTGGAAGTCGTGGTCAACGGCAAAGTGGTCGATAAACGCATGCAGCGAGTGAATAAACTGTTCAGCCCCAATCGCGGCGCCAATGCGCCGCTGGCCTGGCAATTCTGGGGCGGGATGCTGCGCATGGACGACTGGCGCGGCGAACGGGAACGCCACCGCCCGGCAAAGGACTCTTATTTGCTTGGCGCTTCGGCTACCGGCAATCTGCAAACGCTTAATTGGGCGCTGTCGGGGTATTCGTTTGACGGCAACGCCGTCGGCGAGAGCCGCGTCAGCCTGCCGGTGACCGAGTCGATTCAGATCAACCTGCAAAACATGGCGGCCTCCGATCGCTCCTGGAGCCTGGTCAATAGCGTCAGCGCCGCGTTGCCCGGCGGCTTCAGCAGCGTATGGATCAATCAGGAGAAAACGCAGATTGGCGATCGTCTGTTGCAAAATGACGCCTATAACCGCGCCGTTGGCGGCAGCCTTAATCTGGGGGCGCTGTGGTCTCCGCTGGGCACCCTGAGCGCCAGCTACAACGACGATAAGAAGAACGACAGCCACTATTACAACGCCGACTATTACCAGAACATCTTTACCGGCCGCTTCGGCACGCTGGGCGTGCGGGCGGGCGTGCAACGCTACAACAACGGCAGCAGCAACGCCAATACCGGCAAGTACATCGCGCTCGATTTTTCACTGCCGATGGGCAACTGGCTAAGCGCCGGCGTTTCCAATCAAAACGGCTACACCACCGCCAACCTGGCGGCGCGCAAGGACATCAAGGACGGGCCGATCCGCACCCTGGGCGCCAACCTGTCGCGGGCGATTTCCGGTGATACCCGCGGCGACAACCGCTTCAACGGCGGTGGCTATGCGCGCTTCGACACCAAGTATTCTGCCGGCACGCTCAACGTCAGCAGCTCCGCCGACGGCTACGTTAACAGCAGCCTGACCGCGAGCGGCAGCATGGGCTGGCAAGGGCGTGATATTGCCATCAGCGGCCGCAACGAAGGCAACGCCGGGATTATCTTCAATACCGGCATTGAAAACGACGGCCTGCTGACCGCACGGGTTGACGGCCGGATGGTGAAGCTGAGCGGCAATAAGAATTACCTGCCTTTGTCGCCTTACGGTCAGTACGACGTTGAGCTGATGAACAACAAAAACTCGGCGGAGAGCTTCGACATCGTCACCAAGCGCAAGAGCAAGCTCACCCTGTATCCGGGCAACGTGGCGGTGATCTCGCCGGAGATAAAACAGATGGTGACGGTGTTCGGCCGCATCAAGGCGGAGGACGGCACGCTGCTGGCCAACGCCTATATCAAGAACCATATTGGCCGCACCCGCACCGATGAGAAAGGCGAATTTATCATGGACGTCGACAAAAAATTCCCGGTTATCGATTTTACCCACAGCGGCAATCAGACGTGCGAAGTGGATTTGGATCTCAGCAAGGCGCAAGGCGCGGTGTGGGTCGGCGACGTGATCTGCACCGGGCTGAAAACCTATGCGGGCAATCTGTCATCCGGGGAGTCTGACCATGAGAGCTAACGTTGCGCTGTTGTTGTTGGCGCTGGTCGCCCCCGCGCTGCAGGCGGCGGTCAGCCAGACCAACTGGCCGGATGCGGCGGTAATGAAATTTGTCTTCGTGGAGAACAACGCCGACGACAATTTTTTCGTTACGCCGGCCGGCGGGCTGGATCCGCGCATGACCGGCGCCAATAAGTGGACCGGGCTGAAATACGGCGGTTCCGGCACTATTTATCAGCAAAGCCTGGGGTACGTGGATAATGGCTACAACACGGTGCTGAATGCCAACTGGCGCTATGACATGTGGCTGGAAAATGCGCCGATAAAGAATCCGTTCCTCGGCTTGCGTTGCATCAACTGGTATGCCGGTTGCAATATGGATACCAGCTTGATTCTGCCGCAGACCACCGACGAAAAGGGATTTTACGGCGCCGTGGTCACGCCCGGCGGCGCAAAATGGATGCACGGCATGATGTCGCCGAGCTTCTATCAGTATCTGAAGCAGATGGCGGCGGGTGACGCTTTCAGCATGCAGATCAACGGTTGCCAAACGTCGGTGGCTTACGACGCCGCGGCCGGCGGCCGCTGCCAGGATCAGGCCAGCGGCAGCTGGTACAAGCGCACCGTCACGCACAGCAAGGCCGCCCACCTGCGCTTTATCAATACCAACGCCGTATCGGAGGTGTTCGTCAACAGCGATGGGGTGCCGATCATCGGCGAGGGCAATGCCGATTGCAAGAACCAGACTATCGGCGCCCGCTCGGGCATCATGTGCAAGATGGTCAGCTATGATTTGCAGACCGACGGCAGCGTCAGTAATACCTCGATTCATGTTTTCCCGGCGATTAACCATGCGGCGCTGTCATCCGCGGTGAACGCCGCCGACCTGCAGTTCAGTCTGAACGGCAACACCTGGAAAAACACGTCGGGCACCGGCAGCTACTATACCTTTAACGAACTGAAGAGCAGCAATGCCGTCTATGTGTTCTTCTCCAGTAACTTCTTCAAACAGATGGTTGCGCTGGGGATTTCCGACAGCGGCACCCGCGATCTGATCAATTTCCGTTTTCAGAACACCACCTCGCCGGAGTCGGGATGGTATGAGTTTTCCACCTCAAACCAGCTGATTATCAAGCCGCGCGATTTCAGCATCAGCATTATTTCCGATGATTACGACAACAGCCCTCATCGTGAAGGTTATGTCGGCCCGGCGGAGCCGGCGCTGGAGTTCGGCTACCTGGTGACTACCAGCGGCAAAACCGCCGCCGATCAGGTGAGGGTGATGGCGACCGGGCCGACTCGGGCGATCAACGGGGTGAACTATTGCCTCTTTTCTTCCGCGGATAACAGTACCCAGGTGCCGTTTCCCGCCACCCTCGGCATCACCACCAGCACCAACGGCCAGCAGAGCTTCGCCGCCGGCTGCGATGGCCAGTGGCACGACATGACCAATGCGCTCTGGAGCAGCACCCCGTGGAATGATATTTCCGGCGAAGTGGGGGTGCTGAACAAGACCCGCGTGACCTTTAGTATTCCGATGAATAATCCGATCTCGCTGAGAACCGTCGACGGCAACGGTTGGTACGGCGACGTCAGCGCCGCCGGTGAAATTCATGTCGAAGCCACCTGGCGCAACATCAATTGAGGGCAGAGCGTGAAACTTATGCTGATAGGGTTGCTGTGTCTGTCCTTCCCCTTTACTGCCACCGCGATCAATGTTGGTACCCTGACGTTTGCCATGGATCAGGATCGCTCATTCACCGCCAAGCGGGTGTTGAATAACAACCGCAGCGCGCGCCTGTATCAGGTGAGCATTCGCGCCATCGATCGGCCGGGAGAGCGCGAGGTGCGCAGCCGGCCGGCGGACGGCGAGCTGCTGTTCGCACCGCGCCAGCTGACGCTGCAGGCCGGGCAGGCGGAGTACTACAAGTTTTTCTACCGCGGGCCGCAGGATAATCGCGAGCGTTATTACCGGGTGTCATTTCGCGAAGTGCCGACCCGATTGTTCGAGCCGGGGCCGCGTCGGGGCGCCGGCGTCAACCTGGAGCCGATCGTGGTGATGGACACCATTCTGGTGGTGCGTCCGCGTCAGGTAAACTTTGCCTATCGGCTCGATACCCAGCGCGGTACGCTCACCAACACCGGCAACACCTACTTCAAGTTCCTGCTCAAGCCGGGCTGCAACAGCACGGATGAAGAGGGCGTCACCGAATACCTGCGCCCCGGCGATACGCTGACCCATGCCGATATTCGGCTGAAGGGGCAGAAATTCATTATCTATAACGACAAGTTTATTAGCGTCGATCGCAGCTGCCTCGATTAACGCGGCGGAATGGCAAAGCGGAAGCAGGCGCCGCTTTGCGCTTGTTCGATCAGCTGAATATCGCTATCGTGCAGCTGCAGAATGCGTCGCACGATCATCAGGCCCAGTCCGCCGGAAGGGCGCCGGGCGCCGCTCAGGACAGACGGGCGCACGAACAGATCGGCGCGCAGCGTCTGCGGAATACCGGGGCCGCTGTCGCTGACCTGCACCATCACCCGATCGTCCTGCCGCCACAGCCGCACGCCGATGTCGCCGCCGGGCGGCGTATGGCGAATGGCGTTGTCCAGCAGGTTGGTCAGCACCCGCTCAAGCATGCTGAGATCGGCGAACACCGGCGGAATGCCGGGGGGAATGTCGGCGTGCAGCCGCTGGTTGCGCGCCTCCGCCGCCAGTTCGAACTTTTGGAACACGTCCTGCAACAGCTCGCTGAGGGAGAAGGGTTCTTTCTGCGGTTTCACCACGCCGTACTCCAGCCGCGCCAGCTCGAACAGCTCCTGCGCCAGCTTGCCCACCTTGCGGCTCTGCGCCAGCGCGATCTCCAGGTAGCGCTGCCGATCGGCTTCGCTCAGGGTGGCGGCTTTGACCGACAGCGTCTCCAGATAGCCGTGCAGCGAGGTGAGCGGGGTGCGCAGATCGTGCGAGACGTTGGCGATGAACTCGCGCCGCAGCCGATCCTGCTGCGCCAGCGTTTGCCACTGTTCGGCAAGGCGCTGCGCCATGCGGTGGAAGGCCTGCTGCAGCTGGCTGACTTCGTCGCGCCCGGCCCGTACCGCCGGCAGCGATGCGTAGGCCTGCACCGCCTCGATGCCGCCGCTGTCCAGCGCGCTGACCTGCCGGGTCAGGCGACGGATAGGGCGCGTCACCCAATAAAACGCCAAACCGCCGGCCAGCAGGCTGAACAGCACCATCAGCCCGGAGGTCCACAGCGCCATCCTGACCGCCGAGTTGAACTGGGCGTTGCTGGCCAGCGCCGTGTACTCTTCGCCGAGCAGCACCACGTACAGATAGCCTTCGATCCGGCCATCAACCTTTAGCGGCGCGACGCTGAACACCTTGCGCCCGTCCGCGCTGCGCGGATCGTCGCCATACACCGGCATCGGCGCGCCACCGAGCAGCGCCTGCAGCGGCGGCAGCGCGACCCGCTGCCGCTTCAGATGCCCGGCCGGCGCGGCGTTGCCGATAATCGTGCCCTGTTTGTCGAGCAGGTAAACCTCAACGCTGGGATTCACCGCCATCAGCTGATCGAACAGGGTATGCACCGCCTGCGGATCCGGCCCGTTCACCCCCAGCAGCGGGTTGCTGTCGGCAATATGCTGCGCCAGGTTGCCGGACAGGCGCTGGATCACCGCCTGGCTGTACTGGGTGCTGCTGCGCACCTGCATCCAGCCGGAAAAGGCGCAGCCGATGACGATCAGCAGCGCGAAGATCAGCGTGAGGCGTTGCGCTAACGTAAGGTTTTTCATGGCTCACTCTTGCGGCGCGGCCGCGAATTTATAGCCCATGCCCCACACCGTGAGGATGCGCTCGGGTTCCGCCGGGTTGCGCTCTATTTTGATGCGCAGCCGGTTGATATGGGTGTTGACGGTGTGCTCATACCCCTCGTGCTGATAGCCCCAGACCTGATTCAACAGGCTCAGGCGCGAGAACACCTGGCCCGGGTGGCGGGCGAAAAAGTACAGCAGGTCGAATTCGCGCGGCGTCAGCTCGACCGGCTGCTGGTGCAGGTGCACTTCGCGGGCGATGGGATCGATGGTCAGATCGTTGAAACTGAGCACGCCGGCGTCCATGCGCAGGTTGCGGCTCATCGCTTCCTGGCGGCGGAACAGCGCCTTGACCCGCGCCACCAGCTCCAGCATGGAGAAGGGCTTGGCCAGATAGTCGTCGGCGCCCAGTTCCAGCCCCAGCACGCGGTGTACCTCGCTGGAGCGCGCGCTGATGATGATGATCGGCGTGTAGCGCGTCATGGTGCGCGCCCGGCGGCAAATTTCCAATCCGTCCACGCCCGGCAGCATCAGATCGAGGATGAGGGTGTCCCAGCCGCCCTGTTCCAGCATCGCCATGCCCCGGTTGCCGTCGGCGGCGTGGCTGATGGCGTAACCCTCGTCGCGCAGATGCAGCTGCAGCAGTTCGGCGATGTCGCCGTCGTCCTCGACGATCAAAATTCGTTTTGGCTTGTCCATTCTCATTACCGCTGATTGCCCGTTTCTCTCTGAAGTCTACACAACCCCCACCGGCGGAGTTATCACATTTTATTTAACTTTGCGTGAGGTCTTGGGGAACAAATCCGGGGAATACTCGGCTCATCGCCTCATTGGTCGCCAGGAGTTCGCATGAGCCTCACTCTCACCCCGGAACAACGACAGACGGTGCATCCGCTGTGGCTGCGGTTGACGCACTGGCTGAATGCGCTGGCGATGCTGATCATGGTGACCAGCGGCTGGCGCATCTACAACGCCTCGCCGCTGTTCAACTTCAGCTTTCTCAATGAGCTGACGCTCGGCGGCTGGCTGGGTGGCGCGCTGCAGTGGCACTTCGCCGGCATGTGGCTGTTCGGCGTCAACGGGCTGTGCTACCTGCTGATCAACCTGGCCAGCGGGCGCTTCAAACGTAAATATTGGCCGCTCAGCCCACGGCAGTTTCTCGCCGATATAGGCGCCGCGCTGCGCGGCAGGCTGCAACACGCCGACCTGCGCCACTACAACATGGTGCAACGCGTGGCCTATCTGTCGGTGATGATCCTCGGCGTGATGAGCGCGCTGTCCGGGCTGGTGCTGTGGAAATCGGTGCAGTTTCCGCTGCTGCGCACGCTGCTCGGCGGTTATGAGGCGGCGCGCTATATCCACTTTTTCGCTATGTCGGCGCTGGTGGCCTTCGTCGCGATTCACCTGGTGATGGTGGCGCTGGTGCCGCGCACGCTGCTGGCCATGCTGCGCGGACGCTAAGGAGTGAATAATGGAAAAGGATAAACAGATCATGACGATCGATGAAGGGCAGGCGATCGTCAAAGAAGCGCAGCGGCTGTTGAGCGCGTCATCCCGCCGCCGCTTTCTGCGCAATGGCCTGACGCTGGGCGGCATCGCCATGCTCACCGGCTGCGATCTCAGCGACAACGCCAACGTCGAACAGGCGCTTAGCCACATGTCGCGCTTCAACGATCGGGTGCAGGGCTGGCTGTTCGACGGCGAGCGCCTGGCGCCGGTCTACCCGGAATCGATGATCACCCGGCCGTTCCCGTTCAACGCTTTCTACGCCGAGGAGGACGCGCCGGACATCAACGGCGACGACTACCGGCTGGAGGTGGCCGGATTGGTGCAGGACAAACGCGCCTGGAGCCTGCCGCAGCTGCACCGGATGGCGCAGGTCAGCCAGGTGACGCGCCATATCTGTGTCGAGGGCTGGAGCGCCATCGGCAAGTGGGGCGGCGTACCGTTCGCGACCTTCCTCAAGGCGATTGGCGCGGATCTGAGCGCCCGCTACGTCAGCTTCAAATGCGCCGACGACTACTACACCAGCATCGACATGGCCACCGCGCTGCATCCGCAGACGATTATCGCGCTGACTTATGACGGCCAGATCTTGCCGCGCAAGTACGGCTACCCGATGAAGCTGCGCATGCCGACCAAGCTGGGCTACAAGAACCCGAAACACATTCAGGTGATCGAGGTCACCAACCGCTTCCCGGGCGGTTACTGGGAAGACCAGGGCTACAACTGGTTTGGCGGCAGCTGAGGCGGCCGCCGGCCATTCTCCGGCACTCCGGTGCCTTTGACATGACGGAAGGAAATACCATGAAAAAGTTACTCGCAATGATGATGTGCAGCGCGCTGATGCTGGGCGTAGCCGGCGCCAACGCCGCTGATGGCATGAGCAAAGACGCGATGAAAAAGGACGGCATGAGCCAGATGTCGCACGACGGCATGGCGAAAGATGGGATGAAGAAAGAGTGCATGGGCAAGGACTGCATGAAGAAAGACAAGATGGGCAAAGACGCCATGAAAAAGGATGGCATGGCGAAAGACGGTATGGCCAAAGACGGCATGAAGAAAGACGAAATGAAGAAGGACGCGATGGGGCACTAAGCCGCCGCACTCCGCGGCCACCAGCGGGCGATCCGCGGCGGCCGCGGGCAACATAAGGAGAGAGGATGATGCTGGCGACATGGCTGCGGCGCTTTCAGCGCTCGAACGGGGACGTTATCTTTATGCGCGCGGCGCTGGTGGTGATCTTCGCCGCCTTCGGCTACGCCAAATGGTTTGATTACGAGGCGCAGGGGCTGGTGCCGCTGATCGGCAACAGCCCGCTGCTGAGCTGGATGCATCAGGCGTTCGGCATCCGCGGCGCCAGCTATGCGCTGGGCGTCGCCGAGTGGAGCTTCGGTTTGCTGCTGCTGGCGGGATTCTGGTCGCGGCGGCTGGGGTTGCTGGGGGCGATCGGTTCGACGGTGACCTACCTGACCACGCTGACGCTGATCTTTTCCACGCCGGGTGCCTGGGAGCCTTCCGCTGGCGGTTTTCCGGCCATGGCCGGCGCCACCAGCTTTTTGATCAAGGATCTGGTGTTGCTGGCCGGTTCCCTGGTGCTGCTGAAAGCCGATTTGCCGGCCGAGCAGGCATAAAAAAGGGCGTAGCCTGGCTACGCCCTCTGGTTATTGATCGACCGTCACATATCCGGGAAGGTCAGGGTGCCCCCCGGCGCTTCGCGATGAATGTGCAGGAAGTTCAGGTGCTTCTCGTACTGGTCGAGGATATCGCCAATCACCTGTTCCTTGCTGTAGTCCATCAGGTCGTTGCCCTGGGTGCCTTCCATCAGGAAGGTTTCCAGCCGGTAGTAGTGCGATTTACCGGAGCGGGCGCGATAGGTGAAGCCCGGCACCGAGTAGCGCATCGGCCAGATCTGATAGATAAAGTTCTGTTCCTCGCCCAGGTGCACCAGCAGCTCCAGGTGGTTCAGGCGCTCGTCTTCGGTCGGCGGCACTTCGCTGAACTCCACTTTCGCACCGCGCAGCTCCAGCTCGCGCGCCACGTCCTGCATTGCCGGGCGGCAGACTTTATCCAACATTTTCTGCGTGTACTGGGTGCCCGGGTAGTTCATCACCCGCGACAGGCGCTGTTTCCAGTTGAGCACGTCGTGGCTGGAGACCGGCACCGGCGCCAGGGTGCTGAGCGCGCTGGCCTTGCGGTAGTCTTCCACCCGCAGCGATTTATACAGCCCGGCCATCACGAAGAAGATCACGAAGCTGAACGGCAGGCCCATGATCACCGTGGTTTTCTGCAGCGCCGGCACGCCGTCGGTCATCAGCATGCCGATGGTCAGCAGGCCGATGGCCACCGACCAGAAAATCCGCAGCCAGTTTGGCGCATCATTATTGATGTCGGCCAGGCGCGAGGTGAAGTTGCCCAGCACCAGCGAGCCGGAGTCCGCCGAGGTGACGTAGAACAGCAGGCCGGTGATGGTGGCCACCGAGGCGCTGAAGGTGAAGCCGGGGTATTGCGCCAGCAGGCTGTAGAAGCCGCGCTCCGGGAACTGCATCACTTCCTGCGCAAACTCGGCGTTGCCGTGAATGATCTGGTACAGCGCGCTGTTGCCGAAGATAGACAGCCACAGCAGGGTGAACACGAACGGAATGATCAGCGTGCCGACCACGAACTGGCGAATGGTGCGCCCGCGCGAGATGCGCGCCAGGAACAGGCCGACGAACGGCGACCACGCCACCCACCAGGCCCAGAAGAACAGCGTCCAGTTGTTCATCCACTCCACCGGCCGATCAAAGGCGAAGCTGTTGAGCGTCATGCCCATAAAGCGGTTGATGTAATCGCCGACGTTGAGCACCAGCGCATTGAGCAGGAACTCGGTGTCGCCGAAGAACAGCACGAACAGGATCAGGCCCAGCGCCAGCAGCACGTTCAGCTCGGACAGGATGCGGATGCCCTTGTTGACGCCCGAGGTGACCGAGATGGTGGCCATGATCACCGACAGCAGGATCAGCGAGCCCTGCACCGTCAGGTTTTCCGGGATCTCGAACAGCACCTTGAGGCCGTAGTTGAGCTGCACCACGCCGATGCCCAGCGTGGTGGCGATGCCGAAGATGGTGCCGAGCACCGCGGCGATGTCCACGCTGTGGCCGATCGGGCCATTGATGCGCTTACCGAAGATCGGGTACAGCGCCGAGCGGATGGTCAGCGGCAGATTGTAGCGATAGCTGAAGTAGCCGAGGGCGATGCCCATCAGCGCATACATCGACCAGCCGGTCAGGCCGTAGTGGAACAGCGTCCAGACCATCGCCTGGCGCGCGGCCTCCAGCGTTTGCGCGTCGCCTTCCGGCGGCATCATGTACTGGGTCACCGGCTCGGCGACCGAGAAGAACATCAGGTCGATGCCGATGCCGGCGGCGAACAGCATCGCCGCCCAGCTCATCAGGCTGAACTCCGGCTTGGACTGCTCCGGCCCGAGCTTGATCGAGCCGAAGCGCGAAGCGGCGATAAACACCACGAACACGATGTACAGCGTCGCCGCCAGCAGGTAGTACCAACCGAAGGTGGTCGACACCCAATTCAGCGTGCGGGTGATCCACTGCCCGGAGAAGTCGGTGAAAAAGATGGTCATCAGCGAGAAGGCCAGGATCAGACCCGCCGAGGTGAAGAAAACCACAGGGTTGAGGCGGTCCTGCTGCGGTTTGGAGGAGGTTTCGCGTGTTGTCATCGTCATCCTCTGAACTGAGTAAAATCGTGCCGCTCCGCATTTCGGGGCGCGTTGGCGCCGCCGGAAAACGGGCGAATGAAGGCGGCGGCCACCCCATCAGGAGGGCCTGAGTAACGCCGCTTTCGCCTGTTAACGAAGCGCCGGCGCGCTTCGCGGCGGGAACCGCTTACAGCCACTGATTTTGGTCAGATTCGTTAATTACCTCACAAAAATCAGCCAGTTCCACAACCAGATAGTACAAATTTTTAACCAGGCGGCAATAAAATATATGCAATTTTTATTGAACGTTCAATCAAAAAAAAGTTTAATAGTCCCCATGATGACCTGAATCACGGGCGAAACGGCAGTGAAATTTGCCCGCTGAGATAAGGCCGAAGTCGGTTTTGTGAGAGTCGAAATATGCCAAAGGTAGGAATGCAGCCAATCAGAAGGCAGCAGTTGATTGATGCCACGCTCGCCGCGGTAAACGAAGTGGGAATGCATGACGCCACCATCGCGCAGATCGCGCGGCGGGCCGGCGTTTCCAACGGCATCATCAGCCATTATTTCAAGGACAAGAACGGCCTGCTGGAAGCCACGATGCGCTATCTGATCAGCCATCTGGGCGAGGCGGTGAAGCTGCGCTTGCAGGCGCTGACCGATAACAGCCCGGTGGCGCGGCTGCAGGCGATCGTCGCCGGCAACTTCGACGACAGCCAGATCAACAGCGCGGCGATGAAGACCTGGCTGGCCTTTTGGGCCAGCAGTCTGCACCAACCGCAGCTCAACCGGCTGCAGCAGGTGAACGGCCGCCGGCTCTATTCCAACCTGTGCGCCGAGTTTCGCCGCGTCATGCCGCAGCCGCAGGCGCGGTTGGCGGCCAAGGGGCTGGCGGCGCTGATCGACGGACTGTGGCTGCGCAGCGCGCTGCGCGGCTCGGCGTTCAATCAGGCACAGGCGCTGGCGCTCACGACCGAATACATCACGTTCCAACTCCGGGGGCAGACGCCGCCCGGAGGATAACTCAAGGAGATCCTATGTCCCGTTTTGGCTTGCAGAAGCTCTATATTCATGGCGCCTATGTAGACAGCACCGCTGGAAAAACCTTCAACGCCATCAACCCGGCGAACGGCGAAGTTCTGGCAGAAGTCCAGGCCGCCGGCGCTGAAGACGTCGATCGTGCAGTGGCCAGCGCGGCCAGCGGGCAGAAGGTGTGGGCGGCGATGACGGCGATGGCGCGTTCGCGCATCCTGCGCCGCGCGGTGGATATTCTGCGCGAGCGCAACGATGAACTGGCGGCGCTGGAAACGCTGGATACCGGCAAAGCGATGTCGGAAACCACCGCGGTGGACATCGTCACCGGCGCCGACGTGCTGGAGTATTACGCCGGCCTGATCCCGGCCATTGAAGGCGAACAGATCCCGCTGCGCGAAACCTCATTCGTCTACACCCGCCGCGAACCGCTGGGCGTGGTGGCCGGCATCGGTGCCTGGAACTACCCGATTCAAATCGCGCTGTGGAAGTCCGCGCCGGCGCTGGCGGCAGGCAACGCGATGATCTTCAAGCCGAGCGAAGTCACGTCGTTGACGGCGCTGAAGCTGGCGGAAATTTACACCGAAGCCGGCCTGCCGGACGGTGTCTTCAACGTGGTGACCGGCAGCGGCGCGGAAGTTGGGCAGTACCTGACTGACCATCCGGGCATCGCCAAAGTCTCTTTCACCGGCGGGGTGAAAACCGGCAAGAAGGTGATGGCCAACGCGTCGGGGTCGACGCTGAAAGAAGTCACCATGGAGCTGGGCGGCAAGTCGCCGCTGATTATCTTCGACGACGCCGATCTGGATCGCGCCGCCGATATCGCCATGATGGCCAACTTCTACAGCTCCGGCCAGGTGTGCACCAACGGCACCCGCGTCTTCGTGCCGGCGGCGCTGCAGGCGCAGTTTGAGGCGAAAATCCTCGAGCGCGTGAAGCGCATTCGCCTCGGCGATCCGACCGACCCGCAGACCAACTTCGGGCCGCTGGTCAGCTTCGCGCACATGGAATCGGTGCTGCGCTTTATCGAAAGCGGCAAGAACAGCGGCGCGCGTCTGCTGTGCGGCGGCGAACGCGTCACCCACGGCGAATTCGGCAAGGGCGCTTACGTGGCGCCGACGGTATTCAGCGACTGCCGCGACGACATGGAAATCGTGCGCGAGGAGATCTTCGGGCCGGTGATGAGCATTCTCAGCTACCAGAGCGAAGAGGAAGTGGTGCGCCGCGCCAACGATACCACCTTCGGCCTGGCCGCGGGCGTGGTGACCAACGATCTGGCGCGCGCGCACCGCGTGATCCACCAGCTGGAAGCCGGCATTTGCTGGATCAACACCTGGGGCGAGTCGGCGGCGGAAATGCCGGTCGGCGGCTACAAGCAGTCCGGCGTTGGCCGCGAGAACGGCCTGACTACGCTGGAACACTACACCCAGATCAAATCGGTGCAGGTTGAGCTGGGCGAATACGCCTCGGTATTTTAACTATCCCCGTCGTCTTTCGAGCCGCAGCCGCGTTGGCTGCGGCCGACAATCTTTAGAGAGCCAAAATACACCGCCTGTTGCGGAGCCGCGCCTCGCGTTTTCGCATCGTGCAGGCCTATAAAAGTAAGGAGATAATGAATGGAATTTGACTACATCATTATCGGTGCCGGTTCCGCCGGCAACGTGTTAGCCACCCGATTGACCGAAGATGCCGACGTCAGCGTCCTGCTGCTGGAAGCCGGCGGCCCGGATTACCGGATGGATTTCCGTACCCAGATGCCGGCCGCGCTGGCGTTTCCGCTGCAGGGCCGCCGCTATAACTGGGCGTATGAGACCGATCCTGAGCCGCACATGAACAATCGCCGGATGGAATGCGGCCGCGGCAAAGGGCTGGGCGGTTCGTCCCTGATCAACGGTATGTGTTACATTCGCGGCAACGCGATGGACTTCGATAACTGGGCTAAGGCGCCGGGTCTGGAAGACTGGACCTATCTGGACTGCCTGCCGTATTTCCGCAAGGCGGAAACCCGCGATATCGGCCCGAACGACTATCACGGCGGCGAGGGTCCGGTGAGCGTCACCACGCCGAAAGCCGGTAACAACGAACTGTTCCACGCTATGGTGGAAGCCGGCGTGCAGGCGGGTTACCCGCGCACCGACGATCTGAACGGTTACCAACAAGAAGGCTTCGGCCCGATGGATCGCACCGTGACGCCGAAAGGGCGCCGCGCCAGCACCGCCCGCGGCTATCTGGATCAGGCGCGTTCGCGGCCGAACCTGAAGATCGTCACCCATGCGCTGACCGACCACATCGTGTTCGACGGCAAGCGTGCGGTGGGCGTCAACTATTTGCAGGGCGACAGCAATCAGCTGACCCACGCCAAAGCGCGGCGCGAAGTGCTGCTGTGCGCCGGCGCCATCGCCTCGCCGCAGATCCTGCAGCGTTCGGGCGTCGGCCCGGCGGCGCTGCTGAACCGCCTGGATATCAAGGTGGTGCACGATCTGCCGGGCGTCGGGGAAAACCTGCAGGATCACCTGGAGATGTACCTGCAGTACGCCTGTAAGAAACCGGTGTCGCTGTACCCGGCGCTGCAATGGTTCAACCAGCCGAAGATCGGCGCGGAATGGCTGTTCAACGGTACCGGCGTTGGCGCCAGCAACCAGTTCGAGGCCGGCGGCTTCATCCGCAGCCGCGCAGAGTTCGCCTGGCCGAACATTCAGTATCACTTCCTGCCGGTGGCGATTAACTACAACGGCAGCAACGCGGTGAAAGAGCACGGCTTCCAGGCGCACGTCGGCTCGATGCGTTCGCCGAGCCGCGGCCGGGTGCAGGTGAAGTCGAAAGATCCGCGCCAGCACCCGAGCATTCTGTTCAACTACATGTCGACCGAACAGGATTGGCAGGAGTTCCGCGACGCTATTCGCATCACGCGCGAGATCATGGCGCAGCCGGCTTTGGACGAATACCGTGGCCGCGAGATAAGCCCGGGGCCGGAGGTGCAGACCGACGAGCAGCTGGACGCCTTCGTGCGCGAGCACGCCGAAACCGCCTTCCACCCGTCCTGCTCGTGCAAGATGGGCGAGGATGAGATGGCGGTGGTCGATGGGCAGGGCCGGGTGCATGGCATGGAAGGATTGCGGGTGGTGGATGCGTCAATCATGCCGCTGATCATCACCGGCAACCTGAACGCCACCACCATCATGATCGCCGAGAAGTTAGCCGATCGCATTCGCCAGCGCGCGCCGCTGCCGCGCAGCACCGCCGACTATTACGTCGCCGGCGATGCGCCGGTGCGCAAACAGTAACCGACACGCCCTCTCGCCGTTGAGGGGGAGGGCCGCCGTAGCAAGCAACCCCTCTCCATATGCTCTTCCCCAAGGCGAGGGGGCAACTCTCTTTTTATTCCTTATCCCATCATGCCGCCGGCAGCGAGATCGCCTGATCGAAACTGGTGGGCGTCGCCATGCGCCACATGCGGGCGTAGAACTCGCTTTTGATCTCCGGTTGCAGCAGCGCGCCCGGCTCCAGGTAGTAATAGATATCGGCGTACACCTTGATCTCGGTCGGCGTGATGCGGCGCAGCATATGGTGCGAGGTCAGCTGCTCCGGGCGGCTGACGCCGGCCGCCGCCAACATGTCCGCCAGCGCTTTCACCGTATTTTGATGGAAGTGGTAGACGCGTTCCGCCTTGTTCGGCACCACCAGCGCCTTTTGCCGCAGCGGATCTTGCGTCGCTACGCCGGTCGGGCAGTGGTTGGTGTGGCAGCTCTGCGACTGGATGCAGCCGACGGCGAACATAAAGCCGCGCGCCGAGTTCACCCAGTCGGCGCCGAGCACCAGCACGCTGGCGATGTCGAACGCGCTGATGATCTTGCCGCTGGCGCCTATCTTGATCTGGTCGCGCAGGCCGCAGCCTACCAGCGTGTTATGCACGAACAGCAGCCCTTCGCGCAGCGGCATGCCCATATAGTTGGAAAGCTCAAGCGGCGCGGCGCCGGTGCCGCCTTCCTTGCCGTCCACCACGATGAAATCCGGCAGGATGCGGGTGTGCAGCATCGCCTTGACGATGGCGACGAACTCCCACGGGTGGCCGATGCACAGCTTGAAACCGACCGGCTTGCCGCCTGACAGCTCGCGCAGCTGTTGGATGAAATGCATCATTTCCAGCGGGGTGGTGAAGGCGCTGTGCGACGCTGGCGAGATGCAATCGACCCCTTCCGGCACGCCGCGGGTGGCGGCGATTTCCGCATCCACCTTTTTCGCCGGCAGAATGCCGCCGTGGCCGGGTTTGGCGCCCTGGCTGAGCTTGATTTCAATCATTTTCACCTGCGGGCTTTGCGCCTGTTCTGCAAAGCGCCGCGGATCGAAATGGCCGTCGGCGGTGCGGCAGCCGAAATAGCCGCTGCCCAGCTCCCACACCAGATCGCCGTTGTTTTCACGGTGATAGCGGCTGATGCTGCCCTCGCCGGTGTCGTGGTAGAAATTGCCCTTGGCCGCGCCGAGGTTGAGCGCGCGAATGGCGTTGGCGGAGAGCGCGCCGAAACTCATGGCAGAAATGTTGAAGATCGACGCGGAGTAAGGCTGGCGGCAGTCGGGGCCGCCGATGGTGATGCGGAAACTGGTTGGGTCGGCGGCTTCCACCGGCCGCATGGAGTGGCCGATGCACTCATAGCCGGTTTGGTAGACGTCCAGCAGGGTGCCGAACGGTTTGTCGCCCATCTCGTTTTTCGCCCGGCGATACACCAGCGTGCGCTGGGTGCGCGAAAACGGGATCTCTTCATTATCCTGCTCGAGGAAATACTGGCGCAGTTCCGGGCGGATGAACTCGAAGAAGAAGCGCATGCGGCCGATGATCGGGTAGTTACGGCAGATGGCGTGGCGCTGCTGGGTGAGATCGTAGATACCCAACACCATCAGGCAACCGCAGGCCAGGGCCGGCAGCCAGAACCACGGATAGTTGTGCATCATGATCAAGAAAGCCAGGGTGAGCAAGATGCTCAGCACAAAGCAGGTATAGCGGCTGAATAAGGACGACTTCATAACATCTCCTGATGTTTATTTTAATCCACACGACATGACTCACGGATAATCCGTGTGCGAATCGTAGCCAACAGGAGGAGATGTTGTGTGTCTGTTGCTGCTTTGTCGCCGGTTGTTACATTAATTTAACGTGGCGGCAGGGGAGACGGGTTGCCGCGCGGCGTACCGCGCAACAAGCCAGGATGTTTATTTGCCGGCGACGAAGATGGTGCTCATGCTGCGCAGCCGCAGCTTTTTCATCGCGCTGTATTTTTGCGAGAAGATGGTTTTCGGGTGCGTGCCGCGCTTTTCCGCAATGTGCAGCAGGCTGTCGCCGCGCAGCAGATTGAAGATCACGTCGCTTTCTGCCGGGCTGAGCTCGCGGGTTTTCTGCACTCTGATGCCGCCCGGTTCTTTGCTTTCCAACAGCCGCTGGATTTTTTCCTGCAGCGAATAAAGCGGAATGCGGGTAGAGACCAACTCAACGGAAATTCCCAGGATCGACAGCAGTTTCACCACGCGCTCGTCGTCGTAGAACACCAACAGGCGCGTTTTGCTGTTGTACTGCTGGTGCAGGGACACCAGGCTTTCGATCACGTTAACGCTCTGCTCCAGGTTTTGCGAGGTGAAAATCAGCGCGATATCGTGCTTGGTGATCTTCTCTGCTTTGGCGCCGCCGTGCATGAAATCGGAAAACAGGCGGATATCGTACGCGCCGTAGTGTTTCTTCAGCAGCACCGACAGGCCAACATAGCTGTACTTACACTCACTAATCACAAGAACGTTGTTTTTAGACATAGGGCAAACACCAATACCGAGTTAAAAGTATTCAGCTGTAAGAAGCGAGTTCAAATCCTTGATGCTGGATTCCTTCCACAGCTTTCCCTGCAGTGCGTAATATGGCATTTCATCCAGCCATTTCTTGTGTTCGGGAGTTTCAACTCCTTCGATAATTACCTTGTAATGATTAAGGTAAAAGAAGCGCAGTAATGCGCGCATCAAGCCCTCGCCGCCGGACTTTTTCATGAAGTCCCAGAGCAGAAAACGGTCGAGCTTAACGAAGCGGAACTGGCTGTTGTACAACGCGGAAAAACCCGCATAGCCAGAACCAAAATCATCGAGCCAAAATGAATAACTATTCAATGACGGATCGCCGTGCACGCGATCTTTCACCAGCCGGGTTGAATTCTCGCTGATCTCGAAATGAATACAGCGCATGGCATTAATTCTTTCGGCAAAGTGAGTATTCGCCAGCGATTGCAGAGAATAATCGTCAACATTCAAAGTGGCTATCACTTGGTTTTCATGAAACCAGTGTTTGTATTTATCGATCAGATTGATCTGATCCATCAAAATCTCAATCCGGGTGGCGCTATCGGCGTGGCGAAAGAACTGTTCAGGAGAAAAATGAGCGTATTCGCTATTAAACGTAAAGCGAGACAGACATTCAACGGCCAGCAATTGTCCCGATTTCGCGAACATTGGCTGAAAAACATAATTAATGCCGTTATTTTTCTCTCTGAAAGAACCACTCATTTCCCAATCCTTGGATTGATATTTAACTTGTTGATTTCAAATGATTAAAAAGAAAGTTACTCCAGGTTTATTGGTAAATTTCTTATTTAAAGCGCCAGAATGGCCGAAGCGTGTCGACAGACCATTTAACGTGTAATTCGTGCCAAAGTCCAAATGTCGCAATCTGTTACTAAATGTAAATATTCGGGATAATATGCTGATTTTCAGGCCTTAATGCAAAATCTTGAACTCTGCAGCTTTCCCAAACACAGATTATTCCTATTCATATGAATCGTCAACATCGATCGATAGGTATTCGCCGATAGTTTATTCCTATCAAGAGGGGCCTTATGAATGTTTTAAACGATTTAACATTAAGAATATGCTTAGTCTATATTTCGTCCGGCAATGAGTTCATCGAGGCAACGCTCCTTTTCAGCAAGGGAGTGCTATCGCTGAGTGTATGCTCAGTGGCGGCAATATATATAAGCCCGCCACTGAATCGATTATTTTATTGTTCTATGGAGCTGGAAATGAAAAAAGTATTATTGCCTTTGGCTGCCCTGGTATTGTCTGCAACTGCTTCCAACGCAATGGCAGCAAACGGCACTGTTAAATTCACCGGTGAAATCAAACAGTCTACCTGCCAGGTAACTAGCGATACTCAGAATAAAGAAGTTTACCTGGGTACTTACCCAACTTCTGCTTTCCCAACCGTGGGTTCTAAATCCGCTTCTAAAGCTTTCCAGATCTCTCTGGAAAAATGTGATGCCGGTGATTACAGCCTGCGTTTCGACGGTAACACCGTTGCCGGCAACCCAGACCTGCTGTCCGTAAGCAACGTTGGCGGCACTGGCGCTGCAGCTACCGGCGTGGGTATCGAAATCACCGATAACAACGGCAAGCCATTCGCTATCGGCGACGGTTCCAACATCAACGACGACGTAGCGAAAGTCACCATCGCTGCTGACGGTAAAGCGACCTTCAACCTGCAGGCTCGTTACCGTTCATTCGACAGCAACGTAACTGCAGGTCTGGCTAACGCCACCAGCCCGTTCACTATCGAATACAAATAATCGTCTTTCAGGACACACACGGCCAAGGATGGCCCGTAGAGGAAACCGATGAAAAAGTTCTTTGCTGCTCTGCTGATGCTGGGCACCTTTAACAGCTACGCCGGTATCCAGGTAGATGCCACTCGCGTGATCTATAAAGGCGACGACAAATCCGCCTCTCTGCCGATTCATAACGATGCTTCAGAAGCTTATATGGTGCAGACCTGGCTAGACACCGGTGACAGAAACCAAGTGCCGAAAAATCTGCCTGTCGTTGTCGTTCCACCTATTCTGAAATTGGACGCTGCCAAAACTGCAGTTCTGCGCTTTATCTATTCCGGTAATGGCTTACCTCAGGATAAAGAAACCCTGCTGTGGATTAACGTGCAGGAAATTCCGCCGGCGCCGAAGCAAGAAAACGTGCTGCAGGTTGCGGTGCGTACTCGAATCAAACTTTTTTACCGGCCGGTGGCGTTGAAAACGACGCTGGACGAGCAAGTACAAAACTTGCGTTGGCAGCGTGAAGGTTCACGTCTGCAAGTGATTAACGATGGCCCGCTGCATATTACCTTTGGGGCGCTGCATTTGAAAAACAGCGCGGGCAAGACCGTGGATGTGGACGCCAACATGGTGAGCCCGAAAGATCGCTTATCGATCAGCATCCCGGCGGGCGTCAGCGTCGGCAACAAGATTGCTTTCAGTTATATCAACGATTTTGGCGGTAGAACGGAAGTCAAGGACGTTCCAGTACAATAAGAGAGACAGGGAATGGCAAATCAACGAAAAGTAGCAGGCGGAACGACGCGGCTGACACAGCTGATCCGAATTGCAATCATTGCCGCCAGTGCGCCGATGTTCTGGAGTGAAGCGGCGCTGGCAGAGTTTAACATGTCGTTTATTCACGGCGATGAAAACCTGAGCAACGCGGAAGCGGTCGCTCAGGGCGATGCTTTGCAACCGGGCGTTTACCCATTCGACATCTACGTCAACCTGACTCAGGTCGATCATAAGGATGTTACTTTTCGTCAGGTTAAAGGCCAGACCGCGTCTCAACCCTGCCTGAAAGTTGAAGACCTGCGCAACTACGGCATCAAACTGCCGGAAACGCTGCAGGCCGGCAGCTGCGTTGATCTGCCTGCGTTGGTTAAAGACGCCACCGTCAGCTATGACGCGGCGGTGCAGCAGATCAACATTTCCGTACCTCAGACCATGATGGATCTGAGCGCTATCGGCGCGATCCCGCCAAGCATGTACGATGAAGGCATCAACGCGCTGTTCGCCAACTATAACTTCAACTACAACAAGAACAGCTATCGCAAAGATGACGCTGACGACAGCGAGTACATGTTCCTCGCGTTGAACAGCGGCCTTAACCTGGGCAGATGGCGCCTGCGCAACAACTCCACCTGGGACAAACAGAGTGGCAGCAGCAGCAACTGGACCAACGTCTCTTCCTGGGCCGAGACCGACATCGTGCCATGGCGCAGCCGTTTGGTGATGGGGCAGGCGAGCACCAACAACAGCGTGTTCAACAGCTTCCAGTTCCGCGGGGTACAACTCTCCAGTGTTGACGACATGCTGCCGGACAGCCTGCGCGGTTATGCGCCGGTGGTGCGCGGCGTGGCGGCGACCAACGCCCGCGTCGAGATTCGCCAGAACGGTTACGTCATTTACAGCACCAACGTCGCGCCGGGTCCTTTCGAGATCCACGACGTCTATCCGCATACCAACAACGGTGACCTGCAGGTGACCGTCAACGAGGCCGACGGTTCGCATAAAACGTTCAGCGTCGCCTACTCTTCCGTGGCCAACATGCTGCGCGAAGGCATTTGGAACTTCCAGCTGACCGCCGGTAAATACCACAACGGTAACGGTGGCTATCAGCCGAAGCTGATTCAGGGTACTGCGGCATACGGCATGAACTATGGCCTGACGCCGTTCGGCGGCGCCATCATTGCCGAGCACTACCGTTCCGCTGCCGTGGGTATCGGTAAGAGCCTGGGATCGTGGGGTGCCATCTCCGTGGACGGTTCGATCTCCGATACCGAGCTGGCGAACGGCGATCGCAAGCAGGGGCAGAGCTTCCGTTTCCTGTACTCCAAATCGCTCAACCAGATGGGCACCAACTTCCAGTTGGCGGGCTATCGCTATGCGACTTCCGGTTACTATGATCTCAGCGATGCGGTCCAGGAGCGCAACAGCTGGCGCAACGGCATTTATGCCAATGATTACTGGGATCCGAACGATCTGCAGCCGGGCCAGCCTTCCTGGAGCAACAATCAGAAACGCACTCGATACACCGCGCGCTACGGCAACAAGCGCGAACGCGTCGAGCTGTCGCTCAGCCAGCAGCTGTGGGCGGGGGCCAGCCTGTACGCCAACGTGAGCCATCAGAACTACTGGGGCGTATCCGGTAACGATCGCACGATTCAGTTGGGTTACAACGACGGCTTCAAGCGCATTTCCTACGGCGTTTATCTACAGGATACGCGCGGCCAGTACGGCTATTCCGATCGCAGCGTGAACTTCACGATGTCGATCCCGTTGGATTGGGGCCAGAGCAACAATTCGACCACTGCCAACTTCAGCGCGGCGCACAGCAAACAGAGCGGCGACAGCTACTCAACCGGCATCAGCGGCACCATGCTGGACGATCGTCGCATGAACTATTCGGTTTCCACCGGGCATACGCAGTCCTCCGGTCAGAGCAGCAACCTGAACCTGGGCTACAGCAGCAGCATCGGTAACATCGACGGTAGCTATGCCTACAGCTCGAAATACCGTCAGGAAGGGGTGGGCCTCTCCGGCGGCCTGCTGGTGCACTCCGGCGGCGCGACGCTGACGCAGCCGTTGCAGAACACTATCTTGCTGGTGGAAGCGAAAGACGCCAAAGGCGTGCGTCTGGAAAACCAGCCGGGCGTGACCATCGATCGCTTCGGTTATGCGGTTGTGCCGTCGGCCAACCCGTACCGCTACAACTATGTGGCGCTGCGCACCGAAGATTTCGGCCCGGGCCTGGATGTGCCGGTGGCCAGTAAGCAAGTGGTGCCGACCGAGAAATCGGTGGTGAAGGTGAGTTTCGATACCTTCAAGGGCGTCAGCCTGCTGATTCATGCTCGTCTGGGTGACAACGGTTATCCGGCCATCGGCGCCGGCGTGTTCAACGAGTCCGGCCGCAACAGCGGCACCGTGGGCCTGGAAGGCGCAACCTATGTTTCCGGCGTGAAAGCGGGTGAGAAACTGACGATCAAATGGGGGCCGAAAGCCGACCAGCAATGCGTACTGCCGATCCCGGCGGACGTGGGCGATAAACAAGCGGCCATGGGATATCAGGAACTGACCCTGCAATGCCAAAAACTGTAAGGTACACCATGAACTTGAGCAAATTAGCACGTAACACACTTCTGTCGGTGGTGGGGCTGGCGGGGTTGGCGATGGCGCAACAGGCGGCGGCGATGCAGTGCCGTTTCGGCAACTCGACCGGCAGTAGCAGGCCAACCGGCAGCGTGACGCAGGATATCGACGTCGGCCGCCCGATCGTGTTGGCTGCCAGCGACTTTGTTAAAGGCAACCTGATTTGGCGTTCGCAGAACTTTACCTCCACCTTTACCTGCTGGGATACCGACAACTACCCGCGTGGAGAGAACGCTTACATCTATTGGAACCCGCAGAACTCGTTCGGCGCACTGGATAAGTCGTTGGAGATTGGGGTGTCGATCAACGGGCGTGATTATGATGCGATCAACCTGAAGCAAAGTTCCAACCGGCCGACGGGCCCTGATTTGGGGCCGGGTACCAAACCGGGCAGTAATAGAAGGAAAGCCGATCCTCAGGCGGTGACCGCCACTTATTCGGTGTATATCAAAGCCACCGGGGTGAAACCGCCGGCGGGTAACTTCCCGCCGCTGGCGCGCGCTTCGCTGTTCCAGATCGATGGTGAGTTGGGCCTGAACGCCACCAAAGACAGCAACTTTAACGCCTATATCAAAGGTTTGGACAAGATCCGCGTGATCCAGTGCAATCCGCAGATCACCGTGTTGGCCAACAACGGCGCCAGCGTCGATTTCGGTGTGTTGACGACGTCCAGCGCCAAAACCGGCACTATCGCCAAGCAGGTGCCGTTCGATATCAAGGCGACCTTGAGCGGCGGCGAGTGTGCCGGCCAGTCTCTGCAGGCCAGTTTCAGCAGCACCAACGCCGATCCGTCAGATAACACGCAGATCCTGCCGACCACCAAACCGGGCGTGGCGATCTTCCTGACTCAGCAACGCGACACCAACAAAACGCCGATCCCACTGCAAACCAACGTGGATTTCGGCGGCGTGCTGCAGGATAAGCAGAACGAAGTGAAAGAGACCTTTATCGCGAACCTGAAGTGGTTGACCAATACGCCGAAGACCGGGGTGTTCAACGCCACCGCCAACGTTGACGTCACCTTCAAATAATCCGGTGTCGCTTCAATTAAAAAGGGTTCAGTTCGCGAGAACTGAACCCTTTTTACGTGTTATGCCGCGTTTATCAGCGCAGCCCCATCCAGGTGGTGCAAACGCCTTCCGGCGGTTTGCCTGCATACCAACGAGGCAGCGTGGGGGCATCGTGGCGTGGCTCGGCCTCCACTTCCACCGGCTGCGCCGGCCATTCCGCCACGTCCCAGCGGGTGGTGCGGCGATACACCGCCGGGGTTTTGCCGAACTGTTTCTTGAAGGCGCGTGAGAACGAAGGCTGAGAATCGAAATGGTATTGCAGGGCGATATCCAGGATCGGGCGCGGGGTGGAGCGCAGCGCCTGCGCCGCCTGCGACAGGCGCCGCTCGCGGATATAGCTGCCGAGCGCGTGGCCGGTGGTGCTGCGGAACATGCGCTGCAGGTGCCATTTGGAGTAGCCCGACTTGGCGGCGACGTTATCCAGCAGCAGCGGCTGGTCCAGATGAGTTTCAATCCAGTCTAGTAAATCGTGAATGATATTGACGCGATCCATGGTTTTAGTTCTCCCGCAAAAACGACATTCAGGTCACAGTGACTTAGCTTAATTATCCAAGAATATACTTTGATAATAGGCGCGAGTGCGCCGTTACGCAAGGGTAAACCGGGGGGAAAAAGGTGACCAAAAATGCTCTTTGAATCGCAGGGGGATAAAAGAAAGGCCGCATAAAGCGGCCTTTCCAGCAGGAAACGAGTGGAAAATCAGTTGGTTTCCGGTTTCACTTCAATGTAGTTCAGACCCAGCACGCTGCTGGTGTAGCCGCGGATCTTGTTGGTCATCTCGATATCGCCGTTCAGCTTGTGGCCGTAGGACGGGATGATCTCTTTCAGTTTGCTCTGCCATTCCGGCGTCGCCACTTTGTCTTTGAACACGGTTTCCATCAGGTGCAGCATGATTGGCGCAGCGGTGGAAGCGCCCGGTGACGCGCCCAGCAGAGCGGCGATGCTGCCGTCTTCAGAGCTCACGACTTCGGTGCCGAACTGCAGCACGCCGCCTTTATCCGCGTCTTTCTTGATGATCTGCACGCGCTGGCCTGCGGTCCACAGCTTCCAGTCTTCCTGCTTGGCGTCCGGGAAGTACTCTTTCAGCGCGGCGAAGCGATCGTCGTCGTTCATCATCAGCTGGCCGACCAGGTATTTCACCAGATCGAAGTTATCCAGACCGACGTGGGTCATCGGCATCAGGTTCGAGGTGCTCAGCGAGTGCAGCAGATCGAACAGCGAACCGTTCTTCAGGAACTTGCTGGAGAAGGTGGCGAATGGCCCGAACAGCAGTACGCGCTTGCCGTCCAGCATGCGGGTATCCAGGTGCGGCACGGACATCGGCGGCGAACCTACGCTGGCCAGGCCATACACTTTGGCCAGGTGCTGGTTGGCGATCGCCGGGTTGGTGGTGACCAGGAACTGGCCGCCGACCGGGAAGCCGCCGTAGCCGTCGGCTTCAGGGATGCCGGATTTCTGCAGCAGGGTCAGGGAGGCGCCGCCTGCGCCGATGAACACGAACTTGGCGTTAACGGTGGTTTCTTTACCGTCGCGGTTCAGATCGGCAACGGTCACGCTCCAGGTCTGATCGGCGTTGCGCTTGATGTCGCGCACTTCGTGGCTCAGGTTCAGCTTGAACTTGTCGCTGGTGCTCAGCGCGTCAACCAGCTGGTGGGTGATCACGCCGAAGTTGACGTCGGTACCCAGCGGCATGCGGGTCGCGGCGATTTTCTGCGCCGGATCGCGGCCGTTCATCACCAGCGGCGCCCACTGTTTGATTTGCGCAGGATCTTCGGAGTATTCCATGCCGCGGAACAGGGTGCTGTGCTGCAGCGCCGCGTAGCGTTTACGCAGGAAGTTGACGTTGTCGTCGCCCCACACGAAGCTCATGTGCGGCACGCTGTTAATGAAGGATTTCGGATCTTTCAGGACATTGTTTTTCACCTGATAAGACCAGAACTGGCGAGAGATTTCGAAAGACTCGTTGACCTTCACCGCCTTGCTGATGTCGATGGTGCCATCGGCTTTTTCCGGCGTGTAGTTCATTTCGCTGAAGGCGGAGTGGCCGGTGCCGGCGTTGTTCCAGCCGTTGGAGCTCTCTTCCGCCACGCCGTTCATGCGCTCGTACATGTCGATGGTCCAGGTCGGCTCCAGCTCATGCAGATAGGTGCCCAAGGTGGCGCTCATGATGCCGCCGCCGATCAACACCACGTCGATGGTTTTATTCTTCTCTTCAGCCGCCGCCTGCTGCGTAACGCTAAACAGGCTGAGACTGAAAATCAGGACGAGTAATTTTCTCATTGAATTAAATCTCTTGTGTGTAAATTCTACTCATTGCAGGTGAAAGAATTTAGCGGGAGTTACCCTGGAAAATAGTGAAGCCGACCGCCCGGCGTGTGCCGATAGGCAGCGATAATGCCTTTTTGTTAATAGGGTTTTTAACGAAAAGTGAACTATTGCAGGCCGTCCGGATGCAAATTGATCGGTTCACGTTACTGGCGGGGTATTATTGTTTGCGAGAATGTTAAAAACTACTTTTGTAACTAAAAAAAATGAATATAAGCAAAAATAGGCCGGTTGCTGTCGCAGGAATAAACAGAGAGGGGAGTAAGGCCATATAACCGCGTTATTTTCAGGGGTTAATTGTCGCGTAATTAAACGTTATTTCGTTATCACACAATAATTGCGGTTAAATTGCAAATACGCATCGGTAACCAATAATAAACGGCCACCGTTGCGGGCGGCCAGGATTCACAAGGCGGTTATTTGATGCCCATCGCATCGCGCATGGTGAAGAACAGATCGGTCTGATCGGTCAACCCCACCACGTTGGCGGCGTGCGGGCCGTAGGCCGCGACGCGCAGCTGGGTGCCGGTGTGCCCCTGCGATTCCTCTTCCGAGTTGCCGTAGCTGAGGGTCATCGGCGCGCCGTCTTTGGTGGTCAGTGTCTGGGTCAGGCCCGGCGCTTTGGCGTCGGCGGCGACGATCTGGCTGGAGTGCGCGTGGTCGGCGGTGACGATCACCAGCGTGTTGCCGTCGGCGCGGGCGAAGGCCAGCGCTTTTTGCACCGCCTCGTCCAGATCGACGGTCTCACCAATCTGCCCGCACGGGTTGGCGGCGTGATCCTGCTTATCGATCGACGCGCCCTCTACCTGCAGGAAAAAGCCGTTCGGGTTGTCTTTCAGCAGCGCGATCGCTTTTTCGGTCATCGCCGCCAGCGTTGGCGTGGCCGCGGTGCGCGCCGGGTTGTTTTCGCAGGTCACCGCCGGTTTGTCGAGGTTGCCGTGATAGCTGGCTTTCGGCCCCAGCCAGCGCACCGGCATGTTGCCGTCGGCGAACAGGCCCAGCAGCGGTTTTTGCTGATTGGCCAGGGTAACGGCCTGCAGTTCATCCGCGTTGCTCACCCACTGATAACCTTGCGCCGCCGCTTGATCTTTCAGCGATTTTCCTTGCCATTCGCCGCTTTTCGCCAGTTGGTTGAAGGATTTCGCGCCGCCGCCCAGCGTGACGTCGGCACGGGTTTTCAGCAACTGCTCGGTGATGGAACCGCGGCCGCCGTTTTCCAGCGCGTTAGCGGCGCATTTCTCGCTGGTTTCCTCCGGGCCGTAGCATTTGCGCGAGGTAACGTGCGACACCAGCGCCGCCGGCGTGGCGTCCTGCAGTTCGGCGGTGGAGACGTTGCCGGTGGCCTTGCCGGCCGCCTTGGCGATCTCCAGCAGCGTCGGCTGGTCTTTGCCGTTCACGTCCACGCCGAGCGCGCCGTTATAGGTTTTCACCCCGGTGGCCCAGGCGGTGGCGGAGGCGGCGGAGTCGGTTACGTAATCCGGTTTGTGGGTTTTCTTGTCCAGCGAGTAGTGGGTGTATTGCCCGGTCAGCGGCAGGGCGTCGATGCCCTTGAAGTAACCGCCTGCGCCCTCGGCATAGTTGCGGGCGGCGGTGATCTCGGAGTCTCCCATGCCGTCGCCAATCAGCAGGATCACGTTTTTCACCGTTTTGTCCGACAGCGACGCCTTCAGCGCGGCGGTCTGATCGCCGGCCAGACGACGGGCGCCGCCCGGTTCGGTGAGGGTGCCGCGCGCGGCGCGCTCGGTCAGGCCATCGGCATTGGCCGAGTTTTCTGCCGCGATGGCGGAGGAACAGAGCAGGGCGGACAGCACGGCGCCGGCGATCAGGGATACAGCAGGTTGCATGGGGCAAGCTCCTTGTCGTAATACAACAATGTAAATAACATCAAATTGTTACGTAAGGAGAGTAGAGCAGAGGGATGACAATTTTATGACAACGGAAAGCGGGACGGCCCGGCGGCCATCCCGTTTGACGATCAGGCCGCGCGCGCCGGTATAGTGAGCCCACGCTGCACCGCCGGCCGCGCCAGACCGCGTTCCAGCCACTGCGCGACGCGGGGGAAACTGTCGAACTCTACCAGTTCGCGCGCCTCATAGAAGCCGATCAGGTTGCGCACCCAGCCCAGCAGCGAGATATCGGCGATGGTGTAGTCCGAGCCCATGATCCAGTCGCGGCCTTCCAGGCGCGTTTCCAGCACGCCGAGCAGGCGTTTCGATTCGTTTTTGTAGCGCTCCAGCGGCCGCTTATCTTCATACGCGCGCCCGGCGAATTTGTGGAAGAAACCGAGCTGGCCGAACATCGGGCCGACGGCGGCCATCTGGAAGAACACCCACTGAATGGTTTCGTAACGCTGCGCCGGATCCTGCGGCAGGAAACGGCCGCTCTTTTCCGCCAGGTAGAGCAGAATGGCGCCGGATTCGAACAGCGGCAGCGGCCGGCCGCCGGGGCCGTCGGGATCGATGATCGACGGGATCTTGCCGTTCGGGTTCAGCGCCAGGAATTCCGGCGTCCAGGTTTCGTTGTTGCCGATGTCGATCAGGTGCGCCTCATAGGGCAGGCCGATCTCTTCCAGCATGATGGACACTTTGACGCCGTTCGGCGTCGGCAGGGAATAGAGCTGCAGCCTTTCAGGATGCTGAGCCGGCCAGCGTTTGACGATCGGGAATTGGGTGGAATCGAGCATGGAAACTCCTCGGGTTGGCGGGGTGGCTTAAGCGTACCCCGTGAGTATTGCAGTAAAACTACCCCGCCGCCGGGTTACACCGTGAGTTCAAAATGTGCTGCCAGCGCTTTTTTACCGGCAGGGGTCAGCTGCAACTCGCGGCTGTCGAGCCGGCGGACGATCCAGCCGCGGTGGATAAAGGCGGCCAACAGTGCGGCGCCCAGCGCGCCGCCGAGGTGAGAGCGGCGTTCGCTCCAGTCCAGGCAGCCGCAGGCGAAGCGGCGGCGGGTAGGGGCGGGGGAGCAATCGACGCCCAGCCGCGCCAGCGCGGCCTGACCGGCGTCGCTTAACCGGTAGTCTTCCTCACCGCTCAGCCAATTCAGCGCATGCAGCCGATCGTGCAGCTTCACCGCCACCTCGCCCGCCATATGGTCGTAGCAGGTGCGGGCATATTGCAGCGTGGTGGGCGTGCTGCTTTTCACCGACGTGCGCGGCACGCCCGCCAGCGCCATCAGGCCTTCCAGCGCTTCGGCCACCGGTTGCCCGGCCAGCCGAAAATAGCGGTAGCGCCCCTGTTTGACGCAGGCGATCAGCCGCTGCTCCAGCAGTTTCGCCAGATGTGCGCTGGCGGTGGACGGGGCGACCTCGACCGCCGCGCTGAGCTCGGTGGCGGTGTAGGCGCGCCCATCCATCAACAGGCACAGCATGCGCGCCCGGGTGCGGTCGGCGATGGCGGCGCTCAGCGCCGCCAAACGATCTTCTAGGTCGATGTTATGCATACTTCGAGGTTAGACGAAGTATGACTGCGCGTCCATTGCTAACCTGTGGCTGTCGCATTCTGGTGCTGTGCGTCTGTGTTCGCTGGATATTGATGAGTGGGCGTTGGAATCGGTGCGGTGGCGCCATTCCTACAATGCGCGCGTACCTGAGTTTTACCGTTGAGAGGAGACGATAATGATCGCCGTGATTTTTGAACTGCAGGCCGCCGACGGGCAGCGTGATACCTATCTGGCGTTGGCGACGGAGCTGAAGCCGCTGCTGGCGCAGATCGACGGATTCATCTCCATCGAGCGCTTTCAAAGCCTGGCCGATCCTGCGCGCCTGCTGTCGCTCTCCTTCTGGCGCGACGAGGCGGCGGTGCAGCAGTGGCGCAATCTCGAGCAGCACCGGGCGGCGCAGGCGCGCGGACGTGGCGAGGTGCTGGCGCACTATCGGCTGCGGGTGGCGGAGGTGGTGCGGGACTACGGGCTGGAGAGACGCGACCAGGCGCCGCAGGATAGCCGTTGTTATCACCGCACCTGAAAAAAGCCCGCCGGCGGCGGGCTTTCGTCCGTTATTTCGCTTCGCTGCCCACCTTCATTGCCCCGGCGTAGCTGGCGCCCATCCCCCAGGCGGCGCCGTGGTCGCGGGCGATCTGCAATACGCCTCCCGCCGTGGCTTTGCGGCTCCAGTCCTGCTGCCATTCCAGCATCAACGCCACCCAGTTGATGGGCGTGGCGCCCGCCTGTACCAGACGCTGCATGGCGTTGTTTTGGCTGTCTGGCGTAATGTCGCCGGTGACGTCCGACAGGATATAAACCTCATAACCCTCGCCCAGGGCGGACAGCGCCGGCAGCATCACGCAGCTGGCAGTCCACAGCCCGCCGATGATGATTTTCTTGCGGCCGGATTGTTTGATCAGATCCACCACGCGCCGGTCCTGCCAGACGTTGATGGCGGTGCGATCGTACACCTGCAGATCCGGGCGTGCCTGCGTCACCGGCTGGAATACCGGCCCCGCGAAGCTTTTGGCGTTGGCCGAGGCCAGAATGGTCGGCACGTTGAACACCTTGGCGGCCTTGGCGATGCCGGCGGCGTTATTGACCAGGTTGGTTTGATCGATAGAGGAAATGGTCATGCCGAACATGTCCTGCAGATCGACCAACAGCAACAGGCTGTTCTCGGCGGTCAGCGGCTGCACATAACCCGCTTGGCGGCTGTCGGCGACGGGGGATTGCGCCAGCGCGGCGACGGGGGCGGCGGCGGCGCTCAGGCCGAGCATCAGGGCGAACAGGGTCTTTTTCATTATTAACTCCATGATTATCAGTAGATTAAATTCACCTCTCACTCAGGGAGGCGGTTGAATAAAGTCTACTGAGGTTGTTGAAGTTAATAATCTGTGTTTTATTGAATTTATAATTAACCATCAGGACATAATATGGACGTGCTACTGACGATGCGCGCCTTTCGTCGCGTGGTTGAGCGCAACAGTTTTTATAAGGCGGCGGAGGATCTGGCGATCACGCCGGCGGCGTTGAGCAAGCAGATTAAGCAGTTGGAAAATCGGTTGGGGACGCTGTTGCTGGTGCGCACTACCCGCAGCATGGGCCTGACCGAAGCCGGGCAGCTCTATTACCAGGAAGCCTGTCGGTTGCTCGGCGAGTTCGACGCGCTGGAGCAGACGGTTGCCGCCAGCGCGCAGCAGGTCTCCGGCACGCTGCGGGTCAATGCGCCGCTTTCGTTCGGCCTGACGGTGTTGTCGCCACTGCTGCCGCCGTTTATGCAACGTTACCCGCAGCTGCAGGTGGAGCTGACGTTGGACGACAGGGTATTGGACGTGGTGGCGGCCGGTTTCGATATTTCCTTGCGCATTCGCCGACGGCTGCCGGATTCTTCCCTCAGCGCCCGGGCGCTGGGTGAAGTGCACCAGCGAATTTGCGCCGCGCCCGGCTATTTGGCGCAGCACGGCGTGCCGCAAACGCCGAATGAATTGCAGCGACACAGCTGTCTGGCCTATTCCCTGGCGGAAAGGCCGGGGCAGTGGCAGTTCACCGCCGGTGAGGAGAGCCTGAGCGTGACGTTCACTCCCCGGTTGATCGCCAACAACAGCCTGATGCTGCGGGATATGCTGGTGGCGGGACTGGGCATCGGTTCGCTGCCGTCGTTCGTGGCGGACCCCGAGATCGCCGCCGGCAGGCTGGTGCGGCTGTTCCCTGAACAGATTGCCGACGTGCATCAGGTTTTTGCGGTTTACCCGACGCGCCGGCATGTGCAGCAGAAAGTGAGTTTATTCACCGAATTTGTGCGAGAACAGGGATTGATGACGGCGAATTGACAACGGCGCACGATTGTCATATTCATTAGCTATGAAAAAATCCTACCGCCCATTCGCGCAAATTATTATCACCCTTCTCCAAAGGGTGGGATAGCGCGTGTGTCGCCAATAAAAACCCGCCGGCAGGCGGGTTTTTTATCCCCTTCCGGCAACGACCGGAGAGCGTCATGAAAACCTACCCTGCAGTTTTACACCTGATGTGCGGCAAGGCCGGCGCAGGCAAATCGACGCTGGCGCAGCGTTTGGCGCAGCAACCGCAAACGCTGTTGCTGGTCGAAGATGCGTGGCTGGCGACGCTGTATGAACAGGAGATGACCAGCCTGCAAGACTATGCGCGCTGTTCCGACCGGTTGCGGCGGGCGCTGGGCGGGCACCTCGTTCAGCTGCTGCGCGGCGGCTGGTCCGTGGCGCTCGATTTCCCGATGAATACGCCGGACAGGCGGCGCTGGGCCAAAGCGTTGGCGGAGGAGGCCGGCGTTGCGCACTGTCTGCATTTTCTCGACGTCAGCCATGCGCAGTGCCTGAGCCGGATAACGCTGAGAAACGCGCGCGGCGAGCACCCGTTTACACTGAGCGAAGCGGAGTTTGAGCGCCTGGCGCAGTACTTTGTTCCCCCGGCGGAAGAGGAAGGGATGACAGTCTTGCGTTATGGCGAACAGGACTGAAAACCGGCGCCATGACGGCGCCGGCAACAGGGCTAGGCTTTGGCGTTAAACACGTTGTGGAAGGCGACTTCCGCGCACGGCAGCGCGGCCTGGAAGGCGATGGCGCGGAAGTAGATTAGAAAGGCTTGGTCGGCAGGTATTTGCCGTCCAGGGTGATCACCGCGCGTTCGCCGCCTTCCGGATCGGCCACCTTCTTGATATCCAGCTTGAAGTTGATGGCGCTGATGATGCCGTCGCCGAACTGCTCGTGCACCAGCGCTTTCAGCGTGGAGCCGTAAACCTGCAGCATTTCATAGAAGCGATAAAGGGTCGGATCGGTCGGCACGCCGCCGGGAATGCTGCCGCGCAACGGGATGGTTTGCAGCAGCTGTACCGCCTCTTCGTCCAGCCCGAGCTTGGCCGCCACGGTGCGTGCCGCTTGTTCCGGCAACGCATGCTGCCCCAGCAGCGCGGCGGTGACGAACGCCAGGCTGAGTCCGGTGCCCTCAGCCAGCGCGTCGAAAGTCAGGTTATGGCGGATCTTGGCGGCCATGATGGTGTCGGTGAGCGCTGCGCGCGGGGCGGCGTTGTGCAGAGAGTGTGTCATGTTAGCTCCTTTTGTTGACTTAAAAACGGGCGATCGCCGGAGTGGCGGTCACCTCGGGATGGGTGGCGAGCGGCACGAAGCGGCGGGTTTCGCCGTCCAGCGCGTCGATAGCGCCGCTGGCGATGTCATAGACCCAGCCGTGCAGCGTCAGGCGGCCCTGATCCAGCGCCAGGGCGACGGAAGGGTGCGTTTTGATGTTGTTGAGCTGGGCGATGACGTTTTCGCGCACCATCGATGCGACCCGCGCCTCGTCGGAGGCGTGCGGATAAGCCTGATTGACCGCCTTCGCTGAATCGGCGTAACGCAGCCAGCCAGCGACCGTGGGCAGGTGATCCAGACACTGGCAGGTGGCGATGGCGGTCATTGCGCCGCAGTCGGAATGGCCGCAGATCACGATATCTTCCACGCCCAGCGCGGCGACGGCGTACTCGACCGAGGCGGTAACCCCGCCGGGTTCGGGGCCGAAAGAAGGCACGATGTTGCCGGCATTGCGGATCACGAACAGATCGCCCGGCTCGCGCTGGGTGACCAGCTCCGGCACCAGGCGGCTGTCGGAACATGAGATAAACAGGGTGCGCGGGTTTTGGCGGGTCGCCAACTGCTGAAACAGCGCCGTGCGTTCAACAAAGGCTTCGCGCTGGAACTTCAGGAAGCCTTCAATCACCTCTTTCATCCGTTTCTCCATTGGGTGTCGTTATGCGATGGCGGCATGATGAACGCTTCTGGCTATAGGGTCTAAGACCCATTTATAATGCCAGCTATAGGTTTTACTAATAACTGGGGCGTTATGCTGCTGCGACACATCCGTTATTTTCTGGCCGTTGCCGAGCAGGGCAACTTCACCCGCGCCGCCGAAGCGCTGCACGTGTCGCAACCGACGCTGTCGCAACAGATCAAGCAGTTGGAAGACACATTGGGAGCGCCGCTGTTCGATCGCAGCGGCAGAGCCGTGCGCCTGACCGACGCCGGTGAGGCGTGGATGCGCTATGCGCGCTTGGCGTTGCAGGATCTGGATGCCGGCGCGCGGGCGATCCATGACGTGGCGACGTTGGCGCGCGGCCATTTGCGGCTGGCGATGACCCCCACGTTCACCGCCTATCTGGTGGGGCCGGCGGTCGATGCCTTCTACCGCCGCTATCCGGGGATTACGCTGAGCATTGAAGAGATGGCGCAAGAGCGAATGGAGGCGCTGCTGGCGCAGGATAGGCTGGATCTGGGCATTGCCTTCAAGATGGCGCAGTCGGCGGAGGTGGAAGCGGCACCGTTGTTCAATGAGTCGCTGGAGCTGATGGTCGGCACCGATCATCCCTTGGCATCTCATCGCCGGCCGCTGACGCTGGCGGAGTGGCAACATCTGCCGCTGGCCTTGCTGAGCGGCGACTTTGCCACGCGTCAGTTTATCGATCGCTACTGCACGCAGCTGGGTTTCCGGCCGCAGGTGGCGGTGGAGGCCAATGCGCTAGGCGCCATCGTCGAGATCGTGCGGCGCGGGCAGCTCGCCACGCTGCTGCCGGCCGCCATTGCGCGCGAGAACCGGCAGTTGAAAAAAGTGGCTTTGGCCAACGCCATGCCGGTGCGGCAGGCGGTATGGCTGCAGCGCAAAGGCGCTTACCGTAGTGCCGCCGCGCAGGCGTTTATTGCCCTCTTGCAAGAACAGGGCGTTACGCCGGCGCCGGGCAGCCGATAGCCGCACGGCCCGGCAGCAGGCGCTATTCTTTATGACGTTCGCGGAACAGCAGAGTGGCGATCAGGCTGACGGTCAACATGCCGGTGACGTACCACGCCGGCGCCATCGGATTGCCGCTGACGTCCAGCAGCCAGGTGACGACCAACTGCGCCGAGCCGCCGAACAGCGTCACGCCAAAGGCGTAAATCATCGAGGTGCCGGTGGCGCGCACGTGGCGCGGCAGCGCCGAGACGATCAGCATAGTGCTGGCCAGCATGTTGATGCCCAGCGCGCCGATCAGCAGGATGCGGAAAACGATCGCCAGCCACAGGGTTTGCGTGGCGCTGAGGAACCAGAAGGTCGGGTAAATCAGGATCAGTGCTGCAAAGATTGAGAACAGCAGCGGCCTTTTGTAGTTCTGCACCCGATCGACGTAACGGCCTGCGCAATAGACCGCGATGATCTGTACCACAGAGGCAATACAGCTGAACAGGTAGGCGGTCGGGCCGGCGATGTGATAGGTCTGCATCATGTAGGTCGGCATATACAGCAGCACCACGTAGACCATCACGGTGCCGGACATGATGATCAATACGCCCAGCAACAGATCTTTGGCATGATTGCTCACCAGATCCCATACCGGATTCAGCGGCGGCCGCGCGTGAGCCGGCGCCTCTCCACTGTAGGTCTCTTCCAGATGTTTGCGAATATAGATGCCGACGGGAATGATCAACAAACCGATGATGAACGGCACGCGCCAGCCCCAGGCATACAGTGCCTGCTCCGGCAGAAAATAGGTGAGCGCCAGGCCTAAAGAGGCGCCAAGCAGGGCGCTGATGCCCTGGCTTATCGCCTGCCAGCTGACGAAGAAGCCGCGTTGGTTGGCCCCTGCCGACTCCAGCAGCAGCGTGGTGGCCGAGCCCACTTCACCGCCGGCGGCAAACCCCTGAATCAGGCGGCCAACCACGATCAGCACCGGCGCCAGAACGCCGATTTGCGCATGGGTGGGCGCGAAGGCGATCAGCGCGGTGCCGACGCCCATCAGCACGATGGTCATCAGCATGGCGGCCTTGCGGCCGACCCGATCGGCATAGGCACCCAGCACCATGCTGCCCAGCGGGCGCATGATAAAGCCGACGCCGAACACCGCCACCGACATCAACAAGGAGCCGTAGGCGCTGTCGCTGGGAAAATAGAGTTTGCCGATAATGGCGGCAAAGAAGCTGTAGACGGTGAAGTCGAAAATCTCCAGGCCGTTGCCCAGGCTGGCGCCGACAATGACTTTGTAATTTACCGCGCCCTTCTCCGCCGTTTGGCTTTTGGGCAATGCGTTTTCAGCAGTGTTCATCGTTGTCTCTCGCGATAGGTGGACGGTGTGTTGTTATTATTTTCTGGCCGGGGTGGCGTTATCCGGGGCGGCGATAACCGAGCCCCGAAACGCCAACAAAACGGCAACGTCATGTTTACATATACTTGTATGTACAATCATATGCAATATGAGAGTAGTTAGCGCGATAACGGTGGTTTGATTTTCACATCTCCCTGTATTCAATTGTTTTTATTTGGTTTTTCCTGTTATCTGAACGAATGTGCCATGTCGGTTTAGTGAGCTGTAACGCATTAATCCTCTAAAAAACCTTGGTATTTAAGAAGGCGGTCACAAAATGTCGCGTATAGCAGAATGTGTGGCGATAGTCGGAAAAAACTAGAATTAAATAGAGACGTGTTGGCTGTATTAATGATTTTCATAAGATGAACAGATACGATTTATTCGTGCCTGGGGCGGTTCTGAGGAGAATAAATGTCATTTTTAAGTTTAATTAATATATTTGGCGAATTGGTTTCAAATATTGTACGGCTCGCTGCGTGAAATCTCGCCGTGAATTTTATCGGTGTTATTCAACCCAAATATGACTCATTCGTCGTCACCGCTCAAAATGTCACCAAAACTTCCCGCGATCTCTTAACCCCGTTGTGGCATAATGCGCGCCAAATCACATTCCCTATGTATAAAGAGCGAGCGCTGTGTTAAGCACCAACAACATCACCATGCAGTTCGGCAGCAAGCCGTTGTTTGAAAACATCTCTGTTAAATTCGGCGGCGGCAACCGTTATGGCCTGATCGGCGCCAACGGCTGCGGCAAGTCCACCTTTATGAAAATCCTCGGCGGCGATTTGGCGCCGACCGGCGGCAATGTGTTCCTCGATCCGAACGAGCGCCTGGGTAAACTGCGTCAGGATCAGTTCGCCTTCGAACAGTACAGCGTGCTGGACACCGTGATCATGGGCCATACCGAGCTGTGGGCGGTGAAGGAAGAGCGCGACCGCATCTACGCCATGGCGGAGATGAGCGAAGAAGACGGCTATAAAGTGGCCGATCTGGAAGTCGCCTACGGCGAGATGGACGGTTACACCGCCGAAGCGCGCGCCGGCGAACTGCTGCTTGGCGTCGGCATTCCGGTGGAACAGCACTATGGCCCGATGAGCGAAATCGCGCCGGGCTGGAAGCTGCGCGTGTTGCTGGCGCAGGCGCTGTTCTCCGATCCGGAAATCCTGCTGCTCGACGAACCGACCAACAACCTGGACATCGATACCATTCGCTGGCTGGAGCAGGTGCTGAACGAACGCAACAGCACCATGATCATCATCTCGCACGACCGTCACTTCCTGAACATGGTCTGCACCCACATGGCGGATCTGGACTACGGCGAACTGCGCGTTTATCCGGGCAACTACGACGAATACATGACCGCCGCCACCCAGGCGCGTGAACGTCTGCTGGCCGACAACGCTAAGAAGAAGGCGCAGATCAACGAACTGCAATCGTTCGTCAGCCGTTTCAGCGCCAACGCCTCCAAATCCAAGCAGGCCACCTCGCGCGCCCGCCAGATCGACAAGATCCAGTTGGAAGAAGTGAAGGCCTCCAGCCGCCAGAACCCGTTCATCCGTTTCGATCAGGACAAGAAGCTATTCCGTAACGCGCTGGAAGTGGAAGCGCTCACCAAGGGCTTCGACAACGGCCCGCTGTTCAGCAAGCTGAACCTGATGGTGGAAGTGGGTGAGAAGGTTGCGGTGCTGGGCGCCAACGGCATCGGTAAAACCACCCTGCTGAAAACGCTGGTGGGCGACGCGCAGCCGGACAGCGGCACCGTGAAGTGGTCGGAAAACGCCCGTATCGGTTACTACGCGCAGGATCACGAATACGAGTTTGACGATACCCTGACCGTGTTCGACTGGATGAGCCAGTGGAAGCAGGAAAAAGACGACGAGCAGGCGGTGCGCAGCGTGCTGGGCCGTTTACTGTTCAGCCAGGACGACATCAAGAAGAAAGTGAAGGTGCTGTCCGGTGGTGAGAAGGGCCGCATGTTGTTCGGCAAGCTGATGATGCAGCGCCCGAATATTCTGGTGATGGACGAACCGACCAACCACCTGGATATGGAATCCATTGAATCGCTGAACATGGCGCTGGAGATGTACGAAGGCACGCTGATCTTCGTCTCCCACGACCGTGAGTTCGTCAGCTCGCTGGCGACGCGCATTCTGGAAATCACCCCGAACAAGGTGATCGACTTTACCGGTAACTACGAAGACTATCTGCGCAGCCAGGGCATCGTCTAACCCTCGCGGCAACGCATCAGGGCGGGAATTATCCCGCCCTTTTTTTATCCGTCATTCCCCGCCGCACACCTCGCAGTGCGGATCCTTCGGCAGTTTCATCTCGCGGAACTGCATGCTCATCGCATCGAACATCAACAGCTTGCCGCGCAGCGGCTGACCATAGTCGGCCAGCAGCTTGATGGCCTCCATCGCCTGCAGGGTGCCGATAGTGCCGACCAGCGGCGACATCACGCCCGCTTCGACGCAGGTGAGGGCGCTGTCGCCGAACAGCCGGCTCAGGCAGCGGTAGCAGGGCTCGCCCGGCTGATAGGTGAACACGCTGAGCTGGCCTTCCATGCGGATCGCCGCACCGGAAACCAGCGGCCTCTGCTGCGCGTGGCACAGGCGGTTCAGGGTATCGCGCGCCGCCACGTTGTCGGTGCAGTCCAGCACCAGATCGCAGGCGGCGATCTCTGCCGCGACCGCGTCATCTTCCAAACGGCCGTCGATCGCGTCGATGCGGATATGCGGGTTGATGGCGCTCAGTTCCCGCTTGGCGGAAGCGACCTTGCTCTGGCCGATGCGATCGTCGCGGTGCAGGATCTGGCGCTGCAGGTTGGAGAGCGAGACGGTGTCGAAATCCACCAGCACCAGATGGCCGACGCCGGCCGCTGCCAGATATGGCGCAGCGGCGCAGCCCAGCCCGCCCAGCCCGGCGATCAGCACGCGGGCGGCCTTCAGCTTCTCCTGGCCGTCGAAGTCAAAGCCGCGCAGCACGATCTGGCGGTTGTAGCGCAGCGCTTCGGCGTCGGTCAATTCCGGCAGCATGCTCAGCTCCTCAGCAGGGCGTTGAACGGCTCGATCTCCACCGTTTCGCCTACCGCCACCGAACCGCGTTCGCGCTCCAGCACGATGAAACAGTTGCCCTGGCTGTAGGAGCTGAAGACGTGCGAGCCCTGGTGGCCGGTGGTGCTGACCTCCAGTTCGCCCGCGGCGTTGCTGCTGAACACGCCGCGCTGAAAATCGAGGCGGCCCGGCGATTTCTTCAGCGGGGTCAGCGCCCGTGCGCGCAGGCGCGGCGGCAGGCGCCAGTCGCTGTGGCCGGCCAGCTTCGCCAGCAGCGGTTGCACCAGTTGGTAGAAGGTCAGGGCGGCGGAAACCGGGTTGCCCGGCAGGCCGCAGAACCAGGCGTGGCCCAGTTTGCCGAAGGCGAAGGGTTTGCCGGGTTTGATCGCCAGCTTCCAGAAGCTGACCTGGCCCAGTTCGTCGAGCATTTGTTTGGTGTAGTCGGCCTCGCCGACCGAGACGCCGCCGCTGCTGATGACCACGTCGGCCTGGCTGGCTGCCTGTGTGAAGGCGGCGCGCAGCGCATCGCGATCGTCGCGGATAATGCCGAGATCGAGCACCTCGCAGCCCAGCTGTTCCAGCATCAGGCGCACCGCGAAGCGGTTGGTGTCGTAGATTTGGCCCGCCTGCAGCGGCTGGCCGACCGGCTGCAGTTCGTCACCGGTGGAGAACACCGCCACCTTCAGATTACGCATCACCTGCACCTCGGCGACGCCAAGCGAAGCCAGCAGCGGCAGCTGCGCGGCGCCCAGCTTCACGCCGGCCGGCAACACGCTCGCGCCGCGGCGAATGTCTTCACCCGCCAGACGGATATTCTGTCCGGCTTCAACCGGCGCGGTAAAACGCACGCCCTGGTCGCTCACCTCGGCCTGCTCCTGCATCACTACCGCGTCCGCCCCGGCCGGGATCGGCGCGCCGGTCATGATGCGCACGCAGCTGTTGGCCGGCCATTGGCCGTCGAACGGCGCGCCGGCGAAGGCCTTACCGGCGACCGGCAGCGGCGCATTGGCCGCCAGATCGGCGAGGCGCAGCGCATAGCCGTCCATCGCCGAGTTGGCGAACGGCGGCACGTCGAGCGGCGAGACCACCGGCGCGGCGGTGATGCGGCCGGCGGCGGCGGTCAGGGCGATGGATTCGGTCTGCTGCAGTGGGGCGATCTGCCCGAGCATTTTTTCCAGCGCTTGCTCCAGGGAAATGAGATCGGAAGTATGGCAATGATCCATAAAGGGAACTCCGTAATCAGGGTGCGCTAAAATAGCGACAAAGTGCGGGTATTATGGCAGAGAACGCCGGGGGGGAGAACGGGTTATGCCCGCCATCTTTCGCACTGCGGCGCTGGGGCGATCGGGTATAAACTGCGTAAAACAGAGGAGAATCATGATGCATAAACAGGTTATCGACTTCTGGTTCGACGAGATCGAACCGATCATGTGGTTCAAAAAGGACGACGATTTCGATCGTCTGCTGCACAGCCGTTTCGGCGAAATCTGGCGCGCGGCGGCGGCGGGGGAGTTGGCGCACTGGCGCGACACCATCGAGGGGCGGCTGGCGGAGGTGATCGTGCTCGATCAGTTCAGCCGCAACCTGTTCCGCGGCACACCGCAGTCGTTCGCCTGCGACGGCATGGCGCTGATCCTGGCGCAGGAGGCGATCCGCAGCGGCGAGTGCGAACGGCTGAGCCGCGAGCAGCGCGGTTTCCTTTATCTGCCGTTCATGCATTCGGAATCGCCGCTAATCCACCAGCAGGCGCTGGTGTTGTACACCGAGCTCAATAACGGCGACCAGCTGGAGTTCGAGCTTCGGCACAAGGCGATCATCGATCGTTTCGGCCGCTACCCGCATCGCAATGCGATATTGGGGCGCACCAGCACGCCGGAAGAAGAGGCTTTTTTACAGCAGCCCGGATCGGGTTTTTAATCTCGGATCATCTGCGCCCGGCCGGGGAAAAAACAGCAGGCCGGGCGCCGCAATAAGCGTTATTCAGCGCGAACGTTTATTTCCTTACGCCATGCCGCTATTTCCGCACGCGGAATTACCAATAATCTCGGCCGTACGATCGGCGGTTTACGGCTTTTTATAACCTGCTGTTTTTATTCCAATAAGCTATTTCAAGGTGCGAAACGGTCTAAGCGGACTACGCTAAAAGCGGGACGTGGACGTTATGCTGTACTTCCACTGTAGGACTAAATAGAGTCGAAAAAGACTGAATAATAATGATACCGCGCTCAGCTTATTCGCTGCGCAACGGCGGGATTAACACAGGGTGTCAGGCAAATGAGCAAACCAGTGATTGCCATTCATGGCGGCGCGGGCGCAATTACCCGGGCGGCGCTGAGTGCGGAAAAAGAACGGCAGTATATCCAGGCGCTGTCCGAGATCGTGACCGCCGGGCAGGCGATACTGGCCCAGGGCGGCAGCGCGCTGGACGCGGTGACCGAAGCGGTGCGGCTGCTCGAAGAGTGCCCGCTGTTCAACGCCGGCAAAGGCTCGGTGTTTACCCATCAGGGCACTCACGAACTGGACGCCTGCGTGATGGACGGCCGCACCTGCGATGCCGGCGCCGTCGCCGGCGTCAGCCGCATCCGCAACCCCGTGCTGGCGGCGCGCGCGGTGCTGGAAAACAGCGAACACGTGCTGTTTGCCGCCGAAGGCGCCGAGAAGTTTGCCGCGGCCCACGGCCTGGAAATGGTTACCCCTGACTTCTTCTTTACCCAAGAACGTTTCGATCAGCTGCACCGCGCCCAGGCGGAGCAGGGCCGGGTATTGCTCGATCACGACGGCGCGGCGCAGGCCGGCGATCCGCTCGATCCCGATCGCAAATTCGGCACCGTCGGCGCGGTGGCGCTGGATGCGCTGGGCAACCTCGCCGCCGCCACTTCGACCGGCGGCATGACCAACAAGCAGGCCGGACGGGTAGGCGACACGCCGATTATCGGCGCCGGCTGCTATGCCAACAACGCCACCGTGGCGGTTTCCAGCACCGGCACCGGCGAAATCTTCATGCGCGGCGTGGCGGCCTATGATGTTTCCGCCCTGATCGAATACGGCGATCTGAGCCTGCAGGCGGCCAGCGATCGGGTGGTGATGGAGAAGCTGCCGGCCCTCGGTGGCAGCGGCGGCATGATCGCCGTCGATCGCCACGGCAATATCGCGCTGCCGTTCAACTGCGAGGGGATGTATCGCGGTTTTGGCTATGTCGGCGATGCGCCGTCCGTCGGGATTTACCGCTAAGCGTTCACCGGGAGGGTGCATGACCGACGTTTTACTTCGACCCGCCGCCAGCGGCGGGCCGTCATTGCCGCCGCAGCGGGTGCTGACGGTGCGCGATCTGAGCATCAGCTTTCCTCAACCGGACGGCGCCGTAGAAGCGGTGCGCAACCTGTCGTTCGATCTCGATCGCGGCGAGACGCTGGCGATCGTCGGTGAGTCCGGCTCCGGCAAATCGGTCACTTCGCTGGGGCTAATGCGGTTGGTGGAGCAGGGCGGCGGGCGCATCGTCGGCGGCGCCATGACGCTGCGCCGGCGCGACGGCGCGCTGCTCGATCTGGCGCGCGCCTCGCAGAGCACGCTGCGCACGGTGCGCGGCGCCGACATGGCGATGATCTTCCAGGAGCCGATGACCTCGCTCAACCCGGTATTTCCGGTCGGCGAGCAGATCGCCGAATCGCTGCGCCTGCATCAGGGCATGGATCACCGCAGCGCGCGCCAGGAGGCGCTGCGCATGCTCGATCTGGTGCGTATTCCGGAGGCCAAAGAGGTGCTGGGGCGCTACCCGCACCAGCTTTCCGGCGGCATGCGCCAGCGGGTGATGATCGCCATGGCGCTCTCCTGCAAGCCGGCGCTGCTGATCGCCGATGAGCCCACCACCGCCCTCGACGTCACCATTCAGGCGCAGATCCTGCAGCTGATCCGCGTGCTGCAACGGGAGATGCAGATGGGGGTGATCTTCATTACTCACGACATGGGCGTGGTGGCGGAGATAGCCGACCGGGTGCTGGTGATGCGCCGCGGCGAGCAGGTGGAACAAAATCGGGTGCGCGAGCTGTTCGCCGCGCCGCAGCAGGCCTATACCCGGGCGCTGTTGGCGGCGGTGCCGAAGCTGGGGGCGATGGCCGATCGGCCGCTGCCGGCGAAGTTTCCGTTGCCGGGCGGCGAGGGGGATACGGCGCCGCAGGATACCGTGCCGCCCGGCGCCGCGCCGATCCTGCAGGTGGAGCATCTGGTTACGCGCTTTGATCTGCGCGGCGGGTTGTTCAATCGGGTCACTCGCCGGGTGCACGCGGTGGAAAACGTCAGTTTCGATCTTTACCCCGGCGAGACACTGGGGCTGGTGGGCGAGTCCGGCTGCGGCAAGTCCACCACCGGGCGCTCTTTGCTGAAGCTGGTGGACAGCCAGAGCGGCACCATCACCTTCGCCGGGCGGCGGATAGATCAGTTGAAGGGGCCGGCCCTGCAGCACCTGCGGCGCGATATTCAGTTCATTTTTCAGGATCCATACGCTTCGCTTGATCCGCGTCTGACGGTCGGTTTTTCCATCATGGAGCCGCTGCTGGTGCACAACGTGATGCGCGGCCGCGAGGCGGAGCAACGGGTGGCCTGGCTGCTGGAGCGCGTCGGCCTGCTGCCGGAGCATGCGCGCCGCTACCCGCACGAATTTTCCGGCGGCCAGCGCCAGCGCATCTGCATCGCGCGCGCGCTGGCGCTGAACCCGAAAGTGGTGATCGCCGACGAGGCGGTGTCGGCGCTGGACGTGTCGATTCAGGCGCAGATCGTTAATCTGCTGCTCGATCTGCAGCGCGAGTTCGGTATCGCTTTTCTGTTCATTTCACACGACATGGCGGTGGTGGAGCGCATCAGCCACCGGGTGGCGGTGATGTACCTCGGGCAGATCGTCGAGATTGGCCCGCGGCAGGCGGTGTTCGACAATCCGCAGCACCCCTACACCCGCAAGCTGATGGCGGCGGTGCCGGTGGCCGATCCCGCTCATGCCCACAAACGGCAGCCGCTGCCGGCCGATGAGATCCCGAGCCCAGTGCGCGCGCTGGGCGATGAACCCGTTACCGCACCGCTGGTGCAGGTTGGCGCCGGGCACTTTGTCGCCCGCCACCCGATCGCCGGTGCTTTTTAAAGACCTCAGGAGAGACAAGCGACATGAAGCACACATTCAAACGCAATGCGCTGTTGGCCGCCGTACTGCTGGCGGCGGGAACCGGCCCGGTCTGGGCGGCGAAGGACGCGGTGATCGCCGTGGCCTCCAATTTCACCACCCTCGATCCTTACGACGCCAACGACACGCTGTCGCAGGCGGTGGCCAAATCTTTCTATCAGGGGCTGTTCGGCTTCGATAAGGACATGAAGCTGGTGAACGTGCTGGCGGACAGCTATGAGGTCAGCAAAGACGGCCTGACCTACACGGTCAAACTGCGCCAGGGGATTAAATTCCACGACGGCACCGCGTTCAACGCCGAGGCGGTGAAGATCAACCTCGATCGCGCCAGCAACCCGGACAGCCACCTCAAGCGCTACAACCTGTTCAAGATGATCGACAAAACCGAGGCGGTGGATGCCAATACGGTGAAGATCGTGCTGAAGGCGCCGTTCTCGGCGTTCGTCAACAATCTGGCGCATCCGGCGGCGGCGATCATCTCGCCGGCGGCGCTGAAGCAATACGGCAAGGAGATCGGTTTCCACCCGGTCGGCACCGGCCCGTATCAGTTCGTGACCTGGAACCAGACCGATTTCGTCAAGGTGAAGAAGTTCGAAGGCTACTGGCAGCCGGGGCTGCCGAAGCTCGACAGCATCACCTGGCGCCCGGTGGTGGATAACAACACCCGCGCGGCGATGCTGCAGACCGGCGAGGCGACCTTTGCCTTCCCGATCCCCTACGAGCAGGCCAAGGTGCTGGAGGGCAACGCCAAGCTGGATGTGGTGGCCGCGCCGTCGATCCTGCAGCGTTACATCAGCATGAACGTCACCCAAAAGCCGTTCGACAACCCGAAGGTGCGTCAGGCGCTGAACTACGCCATCAATAAGGACGCGCTGATCAAGGTGGCGTTCGCCGGTTACGCGGTGCCGGCGGAAGGCCCGGTGCCGCCGGCGATCGACTTCGCCGCCCGCTATAAGCCGTGGCCGTACGATCCGGCCAAGGCGCGCGAGCTGCTGAAAGAGGCCGGCTACCCGAACGGCTTCACCACCACGCTATGGTCTTCCCACAACCACAGCACCGCGCAGAAGGTGCTGCAGTTCACCCAGCAGCAGCTGGCGCAGGTGGGGGTGAAAGTGACGGTGACGGCGATGGATGCCGGGCAGCGTGCGGCGCAGGTGGAGAGCGTCGGGGTGAAGGACACCGGCGTGCGGCTGTTCTACACCGGCTGGTCGGCCTCGACCGGGGAAGCGGACTGGGCGCTGTCGCCGCTGTTCTCTACCCAGGCGGCGCCGCCGAAGCAGTTTAACACCGCGTTCTACAGCAATCCGCAGGTGGACAAGGATCTGACCGACGCGCTGGCGACCACCGATCGCGCCGAGAAGCAGAAACTGTATCAGGACGCGCAGGATCGCATCTGGGCCGACGCGCCCTGGATCTTCCTGGCGACTGAACGTCTGTTGTCGGCCAACAGCAAGCAGCTGAGCGGCTTCTACGTGATGCCGGATACCTCGTTCAACTTTGATAACGCCGATCTGAAATAAGGCGCCCATCCCCGCCCGTGGCCAAGCGGCGGCGGGCGGGGGAAGGAATGAGATGCTCAATTATTTTCTGAAACGACTGCTGGGCCTGATCCCGACGCTGCTGATCGTGGCGGTGCTGGTGTTCCTGTTTGTCCACCTGCTGCCGGGCGATCCGGCGCGGCTGGCGGCGGGGCCGGAGGCCGACGAGGCGGTGGTGCAGCTGGTGCGCAAGGATTTGGGGCTGGATCAGCCGCTGCCGCAGCAGTTCGCACACTTCTTCGTCAACGCGCTGCGGGGCGACTTCGGCATCTCGATGGTGTCCAAGCGCCCGGTGAGCGAAGAGATCGCCTCGCGTTTTATGCCGACCTTTTGGCTGACCGTCACCAGCATGCTGTGGGCGGTGGCGTTCGGCCTGGCGATCGGCGTGGTGTCGGCGGTGTGGCGCAACCGCTGGCCGGATCGCCTCGGCATGACGCTGGCGGTGTCGGGGATCTCGTTCCCGGCCTTTGCGCTCGGCATGCTGCTGATGCAGGTGTTCTCGGTCGAACTGGGGTGGCTACCGACGGTGGGCGCCGACAGCTGGCGACACTACATTCTGCCTTCGATCACCCTGGGGGCGGCGGTGGCGGCGGTGATGGCGCGTTTCACCCGCGCTTCGTTCGTCGAGGTGCTGCAGGAAGACTACATGCGCACCGCGCGCGCCAAGGGCGTGCGGGAAAGCGTGGTGGTGATGAAACACGGCCTGCGCAACGCGATGATCCCGGTGGTGACCATGATGGGGCTGCAGTTCGGCTTCCTGCTCGGCGGTTCGATCGTGGTGGAGAAGGTGTTCAACTGGCCGGGGTTGGGGCGGTTGCTGGTGGACTCGGTGGAGATGCGCGATTACCCGGTGATCCAGGCCGAGGTGCTGCTGTTCTCGCTGGAATTCATCCTGATCAACCTGCTGGTGGATATGCTGTACGCGGCGATCAACCCGGCGATTCGTTATCAATGAGGACGCGGCATGATTAAGCATTGGCGGCGCAACGCCGCACTGAAGGCGATGCCGCTTATCGATCCCAATGCGGTACGCACGCCGTGGAGCGAGTTTTGGCGGCGTTTTCGCCGCCAGCGGGCGGCGCTGGTCGCCGGTCTGTTGGTGCTGCTGCTGATTGCGGCGGCGCTGCTGGCGCCTTATCTGGCACCGTTCGATGCGGAAAACTATTTCGATTACGATCGGCTGAACGAGGGGCCTTCGCTGATGCACTGGCTGGGCGTGGATTCTCTCGGGCGCGATATCTTCAGCCGCATCCTGATGGGCACGCGCATTTCGCTGGCGGCCGGGGTGTTCTCGGTGCTGGCGGGCGGGGCGATCGGCACCCTGCTGGGGCTGCTGGCCGGCTACTATGAGGGCTGGTGGGATCGCCTCACCATGCGCGTCTGCGACGTGCTGTTCGCGTTTCCCGGCATTCTGCTGGCGATCGGCGTGGTGGCGATCATGGGCAGCGGCATGGCCAACGTGATCGTCGCGGTGGCGATCTTCAGCATTCCGGCCTTCGCCCGCCTGGTGCGCGGCAATACGCTGGTGCTGAAGCGCCTGACCTATATCGAGTCGGCGCGCAGCATCGGCGCTTCGGACTGGACCATCATCCTGCGGCACATTCTGCCGGGCACCCTGTCTTCGATTGTGGTCTATTTCACCCTGCGCATCGGCACCTCGATCATCACCGCCGCCAGCCTGTCGTTTCTGGGCCTGGGCGCCCAGCCGCCGACGCCGGAGTGGGGGGCGATGCTCAACGAGGCACGCGCCGATATGGTGATCGCGCCGCACGTGGCGATCTTCCCCAGCCTGGCGATATTCATTACCGTGCTGGCGTTCAACCTGTTGGGCGACGGACTGCGCGACGCGCTCGATCCTAAGCTGAAGGGGTGATGGCATCACTGAATTGGCATACCCCTGTTTTACGAGTATAATTGATGAAAATTTGACCCGTGTATATTACAGGGATGAGGAATGGATATGGCAAATAACAATGTGACGAAAAAGACAGTCAACGTAACCATCGATCGCGATCTTTTCCAGCGCGCAAAATCCCTGGGCGTCAATGTGTCATCCGTATTGACAGACGCATTGAGCGTCCGTGTCAGGGATATTGAGATTCAACAGTGGCGCGAGCAAAATCGCGCGGCGTTAGAAGAACTTAATCGTATCACTGAAGAAAATGGTTTGTTGTCTGATGAATATCGGACATTTTGAATATGCAGTTTACTGTATATGACAATACGTATCCGGCATCAGCCTATCCCTACTTGCTGGACGTTCAAAGCGATCTTATTGATGTCCTCTCGACCCGGTTAATGATCCCTCTTTATGCTTTGGATAACGTCAGGGTTAAAATTTCTGCACGCTTATGCCCGGAGATTGAGGTAAACGGCGAAAAGTTTCTTGTTATGACGCATGAGATGGCTGCCGTACGTATTTCACAGATCGGCAAGGCCGTTGGTAATGCCAATGAGCACAGGAATCAAATTAAAGCCGCCATCGACTTTCTTCTTGACGGTATTTGAAGAAATCCGGGCGCTTTAATAACCGCCCGGATTTTTTTATCAGCGGAACAGGTGCTCGGCGTGGAAGCGCAGGTGATCTTCCACGAAGGTGGCGATGGTGAAGTAGCTGTGATCGTACCCCGGCTGAATGCGCAGCGTCAGCGGCCAGTCGCGCTGGCGCGCCAGCTCCGCCAACCGCGCCGGCTGCAGCTGATCGGCCAGGAACTGGTCGTCGTCGCCCTGGTCGATAAGGACCGGCATTTTTTCCGCGCCGCTGGCCAGCAGATGGCAGCTGTCGTACTGCAGCCACTGGCTTTCGTCGCTGCCCAGATAGGCGGTGAACGCCTTGCGGCCCCACGGCACCTGGCACGGGTTAACGATCGGCGCGAACGCCGATACCGAGCGGAAGCGCTGCGGATTGCGAAACGCCATTATCAGCGCGCCGTGGCCGCCCATCGAGTGGCCGAAGATCGACTGACGATCGCTGACGCTGAAGTGCTGTTCGATCAGCGCCGGCAGTTCGGCGCTGATGTAGTCGTACATGCGGAAATGGCGATCCCACGGCGCCTGGGTGGCGTTCAGGTAGAACCCGGCGCCCTGGCCCAGATCGTAGCCTTCGTCGTTCGGCACTTCGTCGCCACGCGGGCTGGTGTCCGGCATCACCAGCACCAGGCCCAGCTCGGCGGCGATGCGCTGCGCGCCGGCTTTCAACGTGAAGTTCTCGTCGTTGCAGGTCAGCCCCGACAGCCAGTACAGCACCGGCGGCGGGTTGTCATCGCGCGGCGGCGGCAGGTAGATGCTGAATGTCATGTTGCAATTCAGGCTCTGCGCCGCGTGGCGATAGCGCTGCTGCCAGCCGCCGAACATGCGGTGCTCTTCGAGAAGTTCCAATGACAACGTCATCTCTGCCTCCTGGCTTATTGGTCGAAGTGGATGACGGAACGGATCGATTTGCCTTCGTGCATCAAATCGAACGCTTCGTTGATCTGCTCCAGCCCCATGGTATGGGTGATAAAGTCGTTCAGCGCGAATTCACCGTCCAGATAGCGCTCGACGATGCCCGGCAGCTGCGAACGGCCCTTGACGCCGCCGAACGCCGAACCGCGCCAGACGCGGCCGGTGACCAGTTGGAACGGACGGGTCGAGATCTCTTCGCCAGCGCCCGCGACGCCGATGATCACCGATTCACCCCAGCCCTTGTGGCAGCACTCCAGCGCGGAACGCATCACGTTGACGTTGCCGATGCACTCGAAGGAGAAGTCGACGCCGCCGTCGGTCAGCTCGACGATCACGTCCTGAATCGGCTTGTCATAGTCTTTCGGGTTGATCAGATCGGTAGCGCCCAGCTTGCGTGCCAGATCGAACTTGCTGGTGTTGATGTCGATGCCGATGATGCGGCCCGCGCCGGCCATCTGCGCGCCGATGATCGCCGACAGGCCGATGCCGCCCAGGCCGAAGATTGCCACGGTGTCGCCCGGTTGCACTTTGGCGGTGTTCATCACCGCGCCCATGCCGGTGGTCACGCCGCAGCCCAGCAGGCACACTTCTTCCAGCGGCGCTTCCTTGTTGATTTTCGCCAGTGAGATTTCCGGCACCACGGTGTACTCGGAGAAGGTGGAGGTGCCCATGTAGTGGAAGATCGGCTTGCCGTCCTTGAAGAAGCGGGTGGTGCCGTCCGGCATCAGCCCTTTGCCCTGGGTGGCGCGGATCGCCTGGCACAGGTTGGTCTTGCCGGATTTACAGAATTTGCACTCGCCGCACTCCGGGGTGTAGAGCGGGATCACGTGATCGCCGACCGCCACGCTGGTGACGCCTTCACCGACCGCTTCCACCACGCCGCCGCCCTCGTGGCCGAGGATTGCCGGGAACACGCCTTCCGGATCTTTGCCGGACAGGGTGTAGGCGTCGGTGTGACAAACGCCGGTGGCGACGATCCGCACCAGCACTTCGCCTTTTTGCGGTGGCATCAGCTCGACTTCTTCGATCTTCAGCGGCTGGTTCGGGCCCCAGGCAACGGCGGCGCGGGTTTTGATCATCTCCATCATAGTCTCCTCAGTGGTTTTCTTTTAAATCAGGCGATATCGACAACGTCTGATAAATCGTTGGGGGTGCTTTCATCAACAGCGGCGGTTTCCGTCTGTTCAATAATCAACTCTTTCAGCGCGCGCACGTTCGGCCCGAACGCGTCGCGGCGCCACAGCAGCCAGGTGGCGGTGTCGGCCACGTCCGGCGGCAGGGGGTGAACCCGGACCCGCTCATGGCCCGGCAGCAGGCTGAGCACCGAATGCGGGATCATCGCCAGCCCGGCGCCGCTGGCGACGCAGGCCAGCATGGCGTGATAGGACTGGATCTCCATAATTTGCCCCGGCCGCGCGCCTTCGCGCTTGAACCAGGCCTCCAGCCGCAGGCGGTAGGAGCAGCTGGCGCGAAAGGCGAACAGCGTTTCGCCGTTGGCGTCTTTGGCGCTGTGGATCGGCGCGTGATCGAGACAGGAGATCACCACCATATGTTCAGGATAGGCGATACAGCCGTTCAACTCGTCATAGGGTACCGGGCCGTCGACCAGCGCCGCGGCCAGCGTGCCGGCGCGCACCCGATCGGCGATTTCGCCGGAGGTGCCGGTGGTCAGCGACAGCGAAACCTGCGAGAAACGCTGGTGGTAAGCCGCCAACAGTGAGGGCAGGCGGGTGGCGGCGGTGCTCTCCATCGAGCCGAGGGCGAAGTTGCCTGCCGGTTCGCCGGCGTGGGTGATGCTCATCGCCTCGTCGCTCAGCGCCAGGATGCGGTTGGCGTAGCACAGAAAGTTATGGCCCATCGGCGACAGGCGCAGGCGCTGTTTTTCGCGGATAAACAGATCGGCGCCCAGCTCCTGTTCCAGCTGGCGCAGTCGGGTGGTCAGATTCGACGGCACGCGGTGCAGCTGCTCGGCGGCGCGGGCGACCGAGCCGGTTTCCGCTACGCAGCAGAACATGCGAAGCTGGGTCAGATCCATAATATTCTCGTTTCGTGATGAACTTGATTAGTATTATTCAGTTTTTGTGAGTTTAATACTGCGGCATGATACTGGCAACTTTCTTTTAACCTTTTGGATGCCGATATGGCTTTACGTATTGCCTTGAGCGGTTTTGCCGCGCTGATCGTTGCGATGGGCATCGGCCGCTTCGCTTTCACCCCCCAGGTGCCGCTGATGATCGCGGAACACCAGTTCACACTGACCGGCGCCGGGCTGGTGGCGGCGATCAACTATTTGGGCTATCTGTGCGGCGCCTACGACGCGATGCGCGCCACGCGCCACGTCGAGCGGCGCCTGTGGCTTGGCGTGTGGGGCGCGGTGGCGCTGACGCTGCTGTCGGCGCTGGCGCAGGATGAATGGACGCACGGCGCGCTGCGCTTCGTCATCGGCTGGGCCAGCGGCTGGGCGATGGTGCTGGTGGCGGCCTGGACCAATGAGCGGTTGGCGCACTACGGCCGGCCGGCGCTGAGCGCGGCGGTGTTCGCCGGGCCGGGCGTCGGTATCTTCCTCAGCGGCATGCTGGCGGTGGGCATCAACACGCTGGGGCTGACGGCGGCGCAGGCCTGGCTGGTGTATGGCGTGCCGGCGCTGGCGTTGGTGGGGGCGATTAGCGCCTTTCTGCCGCGCAGCGGCGAGCTGCATCGCCCGGACGTGGCCCCGGAACCGCTGCTGCTGACGCCGGCGCTCAAACGCCTGGTGTGGAGCTACAGCCTGGCCGGGTTCGGCTACATCCTGCCGGCGACGTTCTTGTCGCAGATGGCGGCGGCGCGTTTTCCCGGCAGCCTGTTCGCGCAGTTCGTCTGGCCGGTGTTCGGCGGCGCGGCGGTGCTGGGGATCGTTATCGGCATTTTGACCCGCCATCGGCTCACTACCCAGACCCGGTTGGCGATCACGCTGTGGATACAGGCGCTGGGCGTGCTGAGCGCCGAAGTGGTGCCGGGCGTGGCCGGCCTGGCGCTCGGGGCGTTGCTGACCGGCGGCGGCTTCCTCTGCGTGGTGCAGCTCGCCCTTCAGCACGGCCGTGAACTGGCGCCGCGCCATGCGCGCTACATGGCCGGGTTGCTGACCACCGGTTATGCGATCGGCCAACTGGTCGGGCCGATGCTGTCGGCGCTGTCGACCGCCTTGACCCATCGACTGGAGCCGGCGCTGTACGTGGCGGTGGCGGCGCTGTTGGTGGCCGGTGCGCTGGTGGTGAATACCCCGGCGCGGCGGTTGGCGCAAAAAACGGCGATGCGGTGATTGAAATCCATACAAAAAGCGTGGAATCCCGCAGCCGGCCTGATTGTGCTAAATGCGAATATTTCACCTGCGGATGAAGCACAATCACTGGATAATCGCCGCGCTCTCATCTACAGTGGGGGCAAAATCTTGACCGGGTTCACGTTATCCACCACGAAAACTCTGCCGTCACGAGAGCAAGCAATTCGCCGGCCGCACGCCCTACCAGGCCGCCGGCGGGTTCCGTCCGCAGGAGAACAAATACATGACATCATTAAGTAAAGAAGCCGCGCTGGTGCATGCGGCGCTGGAAGAGCGTGGTCTGGAGACGCCGCTGCGCGGGGAAGTGCTGGATCGCGAAACGCGCAAGCGCCGCATCAAAGAGCACATGACCGAAATCATGCAGCTGCTGAACCTCGATCTGTCCGATGACAGCCTGGCGGAGACGCCGCATCGCATCGCCAAAATGTATGTCGACGAGATCTTCTCCGGGCTGGACTACGCCAACTTCCCGAAAATCACCGTTATCGAGAACAAGATGAAGGTGGATGAGATGGTGACGGTGCGCGATATCACGCTGACCAGCACCTGCGAACACCACTTCGTGACCATCGACGGCAAGGCCACCGTGGCCTATATCCCGAAAGACTCGGTGATCGGCCTGTCGAAGATCAACCGCATCGTGCAGTTCTTCTCCCAGCGTCCGCAGGTGCAAGAGCGCCTGACCCAGCAGATCCTGGTGGCGCTGCAGACCCTGCTCGGCACCAATAACGTGGCGGTATCGATCGATGCGGTCCATTATTGTGTCAAGGCGCGCGGCATCCGCGACGCGACCAGCGCCACCACCACCACTTCGTTGGGGGGGCTGTTCAAGTCCAGCCAGAATACCCGCCAGGAGTTCCTGCGTGCGGTGCGTCATCACCAGGGGTGATGGCGTTGCGGGGCGACCCGCACGACGACAACAGGCGCCTGCGGGCGCCTTTTTCATGAGCGGAAGACAGCGATAAAAAATGAACAGTCACCCTCTGCCGCGCATCGCCACGCTGGACTGCGTGCGCGGCATCGCCATCCTCGGCATTTTATTGCTGAACATCAGCGCCTTCGGCTTGCCGAAGGCCGCCTACCTCAACCCGGCCTATTTGGGCATGCCGTCATCGCGCGACGCCTGGACCTGGGCGCTGCTCGATCTGTTCGCCCAGGCCAAGTTCCTGGCGATGTTCGCGCTGCTGTTCGGCGCCGGGCTGCAAATGCTGCTGCGGCGCGGCAAAAGCTGGATCCGCGCGCGGCTGTCGTGGCTGCTGCTGTTCGGCCTTGCGCACGCCATCTTCCTGTGGGACGGCGACATTCTGCTGGCCTACGGGCTGATCGGCCTGGTGTGCTGGCGCATGATCCGCGAAGCCAAAGAAACCTTCCAACTGCTGAAAACCGGCGTGGTGCTGTATTTGATCGGCGTGGCGGTGCTGCTTTTGCTCGGCTTCGTCTCGCACGGTGAGCCGGGCAGCTTCTGGCAGCCGGGCGCGGCGGAGCTGCAGTACGAGAAGTTCTGGAAGCTGCAGGGCGGTTTCGAAGCCTGGCGCAGCCGTGTCGATCTGCTCTCGTCCAGCCTGCTGGCCATCGGCGCGCAGTATGGCTGGGAGCTGGCGGGGCTGATGCTGTTCGGCGCCGGGCTGATGCGCAGCGGCTGGCTGCGCGGCAGTTATTCCTCCGGCTATTACCTGCGGCAGGCGGCGTGGCTGCTGCCGCTTTCGGTGCTGATCCAGCTGCCGGCGGTGGCGCTGCAATGGCAGGTGCATTGGGACTATCGCTGGAGCGGTTTCCTGCTGCAGGTGCCGCGCGAGCTGGGCGCCCCGCTGCAGGCGATGGGCTATCTGGCGCTGTGTTACGGTTTCTGGCCCGCGCTGTCGCGCATGCGCATCGCCCACTGGCTGACCCTGGTGGGGCGCATGGCGTTGAGCAACTACCTGCTGCAAACGCTGATCTGCACCACGCTGTTTTATCGCTTTGGCCTCTATGAGCAGTTCGACCGGCTGCAGCTGTTGGCGTTCGTGCCGCTGGTCTGGCTGGCCAACCTGGCGTTTTCCGCACTGTGGCTGCGTTACTTCGAACAGGGGCCGATGGAGTGGCTGTGGCGCAAGCTAACGCAGCTGGCCGCCGGCGAAGCGGAACCCAAAACGCTGAAGTGAGCGCCCGCTGGCAGGTTAAAAAAATGTATGTAAACGTTTTCTTTCCTGTGACGTAATTCACGCAGAGCAGCGGGCCAATCGGGGTAGGATAGCGCCACCGGCCACTACCCCGATTTCAGGATCCCGCATGCCTCCAGTTCATCCGATCACCATCCGCGACGTGGCGAAACGCGCCGGGGTCTCCGTGGCGACCGTCTCCCGCGTGTTGAACCACAGCGCGCTGACCAGCAAGGAGACGCGCGAGCAGGTGCTGCAGGCGGTGGCAGAGCTGGGCTATCGCCCCAACGCCAACGCGCAGGCGCTGGCGACCCAAAGCAGCGATACCCTGGGCGTGGTGGTGATGGACGTCTCCGATCCGTTCTTCGGCGCGCTGGTGAAAGCGGTAGACACGGTGGCGCAGAAACACCACAAATACTTGCTGATCGGCAACAGCTATCATCAGGCGGACAAAGAGCGCCACGCGATCGAAGTGCTGATTCGCCAGCGCTGTAACGCCCTGATTGTTCACGCCAAAGCCCTGAGCGACGCCGAGCTGATCGGCTTTCTGGAGCAGGTGCCGGGCATGGTGCTGATCAACCGGATTATTCCCGGCTATGAGCCGCGCTGCGTCGGGCTGGATAACGTCTGCGGCGCGGAAATGGCGATGCGTCTTTTGCTGTCGCAGGGCCATCGGCGCATCGGCTATCTGGGCTCCAATCACCCGATCGAAGACGGGCCGCTGCGCCAGCAGGGTTATGCACAGGCGATGGCCGCCGCCGGGCTGGCCACGCCCGACAACTGGCGCGCCTACGGTTCGCCGGATCTGCAGGGCGGCGAGGCGGCGATGGTGGAGCTGCTGGGGCGCAACTTACAGCTGAGCGCGGTGTTCGCCTACAATGACGCCATGGCCGCCGGCGCCATGGCGGTGCTGAAAGAAAACGGTATCACGGTGCCGCAGCATTTCTCGCTGATCGGCTTCGACGACATCCCCATCGCGCGTTACACCAGCCCCAAGCTTACCACGGTGCGCTACCCGATCGTCTCGATGGCCACGCTGGCCACCGAGCTGGCGTTGCAGGGCGCGGCAGGCCTGACGGAGCCGCAGGCCGCTCATCTGTTCATGCCGACGCTGGTGCGGCGCCATTCTGTCGCCCCCTGGCAAAGTGAGGCGACGGTCACTCTCTGACGATTTAATCTTGTGTAACCGTTTTCAATCTGTGAGAAAATTCACAGAATATTAACATCACGCCGTCTATGCTCTAGGCGTTTTCCGGCGCAAAGGCCCTTGCCGCTGCAACCTTTATCTCGCGCTGACACAGCATTTCTCGGAAATAACAAAATCCACGGACGGCAGGTGTTGAGTGGAAATCGCCTGGCCTGGGGTGTGCGCACTGCCGGTGACCATTGGCTCAAAGACGAGTAATACCCTACACAGAACCGGAGACTGACAATGAATAAGAAGGTTTTCACCCTGGCCGCCATGGCCGCAGCCATGATGTTTGGCGCCGCAGCCCATGCTGACACCCGTATTGGCGTCACGATTTACAAATACGACGACAACTTCATGTCGGTGGTGCGCAAGGCTATTGAGAAAGACGCCAAGGCTTCACCGGACGTCACCCTGCTGATGAATGACTCGCAGAACGACCAGTCCAAGCAGAACGATCAGATCGACGTGCTGCTGGCCAAGGGCGTGAAAGCGCTGGCGATCAACCTGGTCGACCCGGCCGCGGCGCCGGTGGTTATCGATAAGGCGCGCGCAAACGATATCCCGGTGGTGTTCTACAACAAAGAGCCTTCCCGCAAGGCGTTGGACAGCTATGAGAAGGCATATTACGTCGGCACCGACTCCAAAGAATCCGGCGTGATCCAGGGCGAGCTGATCGCCAAACACTGGCAAGCCAACCCGGCCTGGGATCTGAACAAAGACGGCCAGATCCAGTTCGTGCTGCTGAAAGGCGAGCCGGGCCACCCGGATGCCGAAGCGCGCACCACCTACGTGGTGAAAACGCTGAACGAGAAAGGCATCAAGACCCAGCAGCTACAGATGGATACCGCGATGTGGGATACCGCGCAGGCGAAAGACAAGATGGACGCCTGGCTCTCCGGCCCGAACGCCAACAAGATTGAAGTGGTGATCGCCAACAACGACGCCATGGCGATGGGCGCGGTGGAGGCGCTGAAAGCGCATAACAAGACCACTATCCCGGTGTTTGGCGTCGATGCGTTGCCTGAGGCGCTGGCGCTGGTGAAATCCGGCGCGATGGCGGGCACGGTGCTGAACGACGCCGACAACCAGGCGAAAGCCACCTTCGAGCTGGCGAAGAACCTGGCGGCGGGCAAACCGGCCACCGAAGGCACCCAATATAAAATCGAAAATAAAGTCGTGCGTATTCCTTACGTCGGCGTAGATAAAGACAACCTGTCTCAGTTTGTTAAATAAGAATTGAGATCCCGCTAAGACCCCGCCTGCGGCGCCAACACCAGGAATACCGCCGGCGGGGATGTTTACGACTGCAAGACAGTTAAGCCAGGTGTATTTATGGCCGATAGCTCACGCGAATTTCTGCTGGAAATGACGGATATCTGTAAGTCATTTCCCGGCGTCAAAGCCTTGGACAATGTCAATTTACGCGTCCGTCCGCACTCGATTCACGCCCTGATGGGAGAGAACGGCGCGGGGAAATCGACGTTGCTGAAATGCCTGTTCGGCATTTATAAAAAAGACAGCGGCAGCATTGTATTTCAGGGCCGGGAAATCGATTTCAAGAGTTCGAAAGAAGCGCTGGAGCACGGCGTTTCCATGGTGCACCAGGAGCTGAACCTGGTGCTGCAGCGCACCGTGATGGACAACATGTGGCTGGGGCGCTATCCGACCAAAGGCCTGTTCGTCGATCAGGAAAAAATGCTCAAAGACACCCAGGCGATCTTCGACGAGCTGGATATCGACATCAACCCGCGCGAAAAGGTGGGCAACCTGTCGGTGTCGCAGATGCAGATGATCGAGATCGCCAAGGCGTTTTCCTACGACGCCAAAATCGTCATCATGGATGAGCCGACCTCCTCGCTGACGGAGAAAGAGGTCAATCACCTGTTCACCATTATCCGCAAGCTGAAAGAGCGCGGCTGCGGCATCGTTTATATCTCGCACAAGATGGAAGAGATCTTCCAGCTGTGCGACGAGATAACGGTGCTGCGCGACGGGCAATGGATCGCCACCCAACCGCTGGAAGGGCTGGATATGGACAAGATCATCGCCATGATGGTCGGCCGCTCGCTCAGCCAGCGCTTCCCCGACAGGCAGAACACGCCGGGTGAGGTGATCCTCGAGGTGAAAAACCTGACGTCGCTGCGTCAACCTTCGATCCGCGATGTGTCCTTCGATCTGCACCAAGGCGAGATCCTCGGCATCGCTGGGCTGGTGGGCGCCAAACGCACCGATATCGTCGAGACGCTGTTCGGCATTCGCGAAAAGGTGGCGGGCACCATCAAGCTGCACGGCAAAGCGATCGATAACCACAGCGCCAACGAAGCGATCAACCACGGTTTTGCGCTGGTGACCGAAGAGCGCCGATCCACCGGGATTTACGCTTACCTCGACGTGGGCTTCAACTCGCTGATCTCCAATATCCGCAATTATAAAAACAAGCTCGGCCTGCTGGATAACGCGCGGATGAAGAGCGACACCCAGTGGGTGATCGACGCCATGCGGGTGAAAACGCCGGGGCATCACACCCATATCGGCTCGCTGTCCGGCGGCAATCAGCAGAAGGTGATCATCGGCCGCTGGCTGCTGACGCAGCCGGAGATCCTGATGCTGGATGAACCGACGCGCGGCATCGACGTGGGCGCCAAGTTCGAGATTTATCAGCTGATGACCGAACTGGCGAAGAAGGGCAAGGGGATCATTATCGTCTCGTCCGAAATGCCGGAGCTTTTGGGGATCACCGACCGTATTTTGGTGATGAGCAATGGTCAGGTTGCGGGCATCGTTAACACCAAACAGACCTCGCAAAATGAAATCTTACGTCTCGCCTCCCTGCACCTTTAAGGATCGGAATTATGAACGCGCTAAATAAAAAAACCTTATTTACCTATTTCAAGGAAGGCGGCATTTACGTGGTGTTGCTGGTGCTGTTGGCCATCATCATCATTCAGGATCCGACTTTCCTCAGCCTGATGAACCTGAGCAACATCCTGACGCAGTCTTCGGTGCGCATCATCATCGCGCTGGGCGTGGCGGGGCTGATCGTGACCCAGGGCACCGACCTGTCCGCCGGGCGGCAGGTGGGGTTGGCGGCGGTGGTGGCGGCCACGCTGCTGCAGTCGATGGATAACGTCAACAAGGTGTTCCCGCACATGGAAACCTGGTCGATTCCCCTGGTTATCCTGCTGGTGTGTGCGGTCGGCGCGGTGATCGGCCTGGTTAACGGCCTGATTATCGCCTATCTCAACGTGACGCCGTTCATCACCACCCTGGGCACCATGATCATCGTCTACGGCATCAACTCGCTGTATTACGATTCGGTCGGCGCTTCGCCGGTGGCGGGCTTCGATCCGAAGTTCTCCACCTTTGCCCAGGGCTTCTTGCGCTTCGGCGACTTTAAGCTGTCGTACATTACCTTCTATGCGCTGATCGCCATCATATTCGTCTGGATCCTGTGGACCAAGACCCGCTTCGGCAAGAACATTTTCGCCATCGGCGGCAACCCGGAAGCGGCCAAGGTGTCCGGGGTCAACGTGCCGCTGAACCTGATCATGATCTATGCGCTGTCCGGCGTGTTCTACGCCTTCGGCGGCCTGCTGGAAGCGGGGCGCATCGGCAGCGCCACCAATAACCTCGGCTTTATGTACGAGCTGGACGCCATCGCCGCCTGCGTGGTGGGGGGCGTCTCCTTCGCCGGCGGGGTGGGTACGGTGTGGGGCGTGGTGACCGGGGTGATCATCTTCACCGTCATCAACTACGGCCTGACCTATATCGGCATCAACCCGTACTGGCAGTACATCATCAAGGGCAGCATCATCATCTTCGCCGTGGCGCTGGACTCGTTGAAATACGCCAAGAAGAAGTAGATTTACCACTTCGCAGACGACAAAGGCCGGCCTATTGCCGGCCTTGTTACGTTGGGCGGTGTACGGGGCTAGGCAAAATAATAAGGTATTATTTGGCAATGGCTGGCTGGGTGGTTTCGGGTAAGGGATATTGCCCGATCTTGAGGTTGGGTTGGTTACAGCGTGACACAGTTTTCGGGCTACCAACATGACATGAAGTCAGTAAACTGGTTTTATCTACCGTTCTCAGGGAGCAAACTATGCCTGTATTTACCATTACGCTGAAAAGACGTAATACGCTTGATAAGAAAAGAATTTCATCAGCTATTCACGCGGCGGTAGTAAAAACCGGCTATCCTGCGAACGATCAATTCCAGCGCTTTATCAGTCTTGAGGAAGACGATTTATATGTGGATCCCACTTATCCCGATCTGGAATCCCCCCGCAGCGCTAACTTCGTGTTGATTGAAGCTATGCTTTCCTCTGGCTCCCCCGATGCCCGCAAACAATTACTCTTACAGTCACTGGTACAGGAACTCGCCCTGATTGGACTGGACAGCAATGACCTGATGGTCCTCTTCATTGAATTGGACCGTTTGAATAGTTCATTCGGCGGTGGCAGAAGGGCATCCCCACTTTCAATGTCGCAATAAGCTGTCAGCGTACGTAGAGGGGCTTTACGCAAATCATCCGGTATTCGTTAACACGGCGTTTTCTCGCATAATACGCCCTTTTAGCGTATTGCTGGGGGCGCGTGTAAAACCCTCTGCCGGATGATTAAGGCTGTTTGGCTTTCTGCTTCTCTTCTTTCAGCTTGTGCTCCAGCTCCACCAGCTGTTCCGGCGAAACGGCGGGATAGCCCTGGGCGTCTTCCGGCACGGTGTGCATGGCGGAGATCGGGATCAGCGGGCCGAGGAAGCGCGGTTCGCGCTTGAGGATATAGAGATCGGTCAGCGCGCCCAGGCGGGCGAAGATCTCGCGGGCGCGCACCGTCATCATGTCTTTCGGCGACGGCACCGCATAGCACTGCGCCTGAATACCCATGTGCAGGGCGATGAACAGCGCGCGCTCGCAGTGGAAGCGCTGGGTGATGATGATGAAATCGTTGGTGTCGAACACCTTGCGGGTGCGCACGATGGAGTCCAGGGTGCGGAAGCCGGCGTAGTCCAGCACGATATCGCTCGGCGCCACGCCGGCGGCGATCAGATCGCGGCGCATGGTCATCGGCTCATTATAGCTTTGCTGGGCGTTGTCACCGCTCAGCAGCAGGTATTTCACCTTGCCGCTGTTATAGGCGTTGATCGCCCCCTGAATGCGGTAACGGTAGTACTGGTTGATCACCCCGGTGCGGTAATACTTGGCGGTGCCGAGCACCACGCCGACCTGGCGGTGCGGCAATGCCTGCAGTTCGTCGTAGACGTAAGGCGCGGTTTTCCAGCTGATCCAGCGATCGAGCGCAATAGCCGAACCCATCAACACCGCAATGAAGATGAACAGGCTGATGATCAGGCGTTTCCACATGTTGTTGCCTTACGCGCGCCGGGCTGAAAAAGATGGATCAAGGCTACTTTACCTGACCGACCTACGCAAGACGCGAACCGCCTGAAGCACGCGCGCCGCCGCATTTTTCGGCGTTTTTGCCGCACAAAAAAGCCCGGCGGAGCCGGGCTGGGTCATTTCAGCGCGCCATTCAGAACGAGGTGCGCTTGTAGCTGCGGTATTGCGGCCGCCAGAAGTTGTGTTCGATGGCTTTCGACAGCGCGTCTTCGGAGGTGACGATCGCCACGCCCTGCAGCTGCGCGGCTTTACCCACTTCCATGGCGATGCACTTCGACACGCCCTGAATATCGTCGATATTCGGCAGCAGCGCGCCGTGGCCGTCGGTGGCCAGCGGCGAGCAGTCCGCCAGCGCGCGGCTGGCGGCCATCAGCATGGCGTCGGTGACGCGGGTGGCGCCGGAGGCCAGCACGCCGAGGCCGATCCCGGGGAAGATATAGGAGTTGTTGCACTGGGCGATCGGGTACAGCTGATCTTTATAGCTCACCGGCGCGAACGGGCTGCCGGTCGCCACCAGGGCGGCGCCGTCGGTCCAGTTGATGATGTCTTCCGGACGGGCTTCCACGCGCGAGGTCGGGTTGGACAGCGGCATCACGATAGGGCGTTCACAGTGCTTGTGCATCTCGCGGATCAGCTCTTCGGTAAACAGCCCCGGCTGGCCGGACACGCCGATCAGAATGGTCGGCTTGGCGTTGCGCACCACGTCCAGCAGCGAGATGGCATCGCTGGCGGTTTCCCAGCCGGCCAGGTTGTCGCTCTTCTGCACCAGCTTGCTCTGGAAGTCGAGCAGGTTCGGCAGTTTGTCGGTCAGCAGGCCGAAGCGGTCGACCATGAACACGCGGGCGCGCGCTTCGTCTTCGCTCAACCCTTCGGACTTCATCTGCGCGATGATCTGCTCGGCGATGCCGCAGCCGGCGGAACCGGCGCCGAGGAAGGTGACGGTCTGATCGCGCAGCTGACTGCCGGCGGCGCGGCTGGCGGCGATCAGGCTGCCGAGGGTGACCGCGGCGGTGCCCTGGATGTCATCGTTGAAGCAGCAGATCTCATCGCGGTAGCGATTCAACAGCGGGGTGGCGTTGTTCTGCGCGAAGTCTTCGAACTGCAGCAGCACGTTCGGCCAGCGGCGTTTGACCGCCTGAATAAACTCTTCGACGAAGGCGTGGTACTCCTCGCCGGAGATGCGCGGATGGCGCCAGCCCATGTACAGCGGATCGTTGAGGCGCTGCGGGTTGTTGGTGCCGACGTCCAGCACCACCGGCAGGGTGTAGGCCGGACTGATGCCGCCGCAGGCGGTGTACAGCGACAGTTTGCCGATCGGAATGCCCATGCCGCCGATGCCCTGGTCGCCCAGGCCGAGAATGCGCTCGCCGTCGGTGACCACGATCACCTTGACGTTCTGCTTGGTGGCGTTTTGCAGCATGTCATCGATGCGATCGCGGTTCGGGTAGGAGATGAACAGCCCGCGCGCGCGGCGATAGATATCGGAGAAGTGCTCGCAGGCCTCGCCGACGGTCGGGGTGTAGATGATCGGCATCATCTCGCTCAGGTGCGAGTCCAGCAGGCGGTAGAACAGGGTTTCGTTGGTGTCCTGGATGTTGCGCAGGTAGATGTGCTTGTCGTTATCGTTCTTGAAATCCTGATACTGACGGTAGGCGCGTTCCACCTGTTCTTCGATGGTTTCCACCGCTTCCGGCAGCAGGCCGTGCAGGTTGAAGTGGCTACGTTCTTCCTCGGTGAAAGCGCTGCCTTTGTTCAGCAGCGGAAATTCCAGCAGAATCGGGCCGGCGTAAGGGATGTAGAGCGGGCGTTTGCTTTCGTATTCTAGTTCCATCAGTTTTACTCTTCACGTATCAGATAACTTTATTGCCGACGATCCTAAAAGATAAAGAGCAGATGTACAGCATTTGTTGCCAGATGATGAACCAGGTTGGCGTAATTATCGACAATCAAATGATTTTTTAACTAAAGAAAGTGTCTCCGGCGGCGTCGGGGCATTGTATTTGGCGGGCGGGGCTGTTAGCGGCGGAACCGGATGGCTCCGCCGTTGAGCGCTTAGAACGCGGCGCGGCTGACGTTTTGGCAGCCCAGCGCCGCCAGGGTGACGCGGGTGGCGTCCCATTGGCTGATGATCGCCTCCTGCGGTTCGGCCAGCACGGCGCGGCGGATGTTCAGGCAGTCGCCGCCGGAGATGTTCAGCAGGATCAGCGCGGCCTGCAGCGGCGGCAGGCTCGGGTTAAAGGCGGCGTTTTCCGCATAGCGGCCGGCGTAGATGATGCCGTCCGCCGTTTCCAGCGCCACGCCGCTGTGGGCGTTGCTGTACGGCGCGTGGCTCTGATTTGCCGCCGCCAGCGCCGCTTGTGCCAGCGCGTCGTCCAGCGTCAGCCGGTGGCCGTGATCGACCTCGTCCATCAGCAGCGAAGCGATATCCAGATCTTTCGGGCCGAAGGCGTCCGGCAGATAGTCCGCCAGCGTGGCCGGCGCGCGGCCCGGCAGACGGATCTGCAGTTCGCCGCCGCTGTTCAGCTCATTCATAAACTGACGGCAGTGGCCACAAGGCGTGTAATTGACGGTGACCGAGGCCAGCGCCGGTTCGCCGCGCAGCCAGGCATGGGTAACCGCGCACTGTTCCGCATGCACGGTTTGCTGCAGCGGTGCGCCGCTGAATTCCATATTGGCGCCGAAATAGAGGTTGCCGCTTTGCCCGCGCGCGATGGCGCCGACGTGGAAGTGCGATATCGGGGTTAACGAGCAGGCCGCCGCCAGCGGCAGCAGCGCGAATGCCAGCGCATCATCGTCCAGCCCGCAGCCTGTGCGGATCGCCGCCGCTTGCTCGGCCGTGAACATCGCCGGAAAGTCAGGCGCGTCCAGATAGGGCTGCAGGGCGGATTGCAGTGTCGCGGGCAGTGCGCTGAACGCGGTGTGAAAACGCGGGTGCATAGAAAGTCTCTCTACAGGTTAACGGGATAACATTCTAGGCAGGCCAGAGACATTAAAGTGTGATTAATGTCTCTTAATTGATGAAATTAGTGCAATGAGATACATAAATGCGAGATGTATCGCAAGTTTTACCCTATTCAACTGAACAGGTGCAGCAGCACCGGGAACAGGAACGGTGCCAGCAGCGAGGTGATGATGCCGCAGATCACCAGCGCCAGCGAGCCGAAAGCGCCTTCCTGGTAGTCCATCTCCGCGCAGCGTGCGGTGCCCAGCGCGTGGGACGCGGTGCCCATCGCCAGGCCGCGCGCCGAGTGGGTGGTGATTTTCAACAGGTTGAACAGCGTATGGCCGAACACGGCGCCGAGGATACCGACGAAAATGACGCAGACCGCGCTGATCGCCGGAATGCCGCCGAGTGAGTCCGCGACGGCCATGGCGATCGGCGTAGTGACCGATTTCGGCAGGATAGAGGCGGCGATTTCCGGCGTGGCACCCAGCCACAGGGCGATGGCGCCGCCGCTGATCATGGCGGTCAGGCTGCCGATGAAGCACACCGCGATAATCGATTTCCAGCGCGCGCGGATCTGGTGCAACTGCTCATACAGCGGGAAGGCCAGCGCGACGACCGCCGGCTGCAGCAGATCGTTGAGGATTTTGCTGCCCAGGAAGTAACGCTCATAGGGGATGCCGGTGAGCAGCAGCAGCGGGATGATCACCGCCATGGAAACCAGCAGCGGGTTGAGCAGCGGCATATTCAGCTTGCGCGCCAGCCAGCGCGCGGCGAAATAGACCGCCAGCGTCAGCGGCAGCGACCACCAGATTTCATGGATCATGAGTTACCCTCCGTGTCGTCGGGTTTGCCGGCGATGCGGCGCTCGCGATGAAAATAATGTGAGGTATAGCCGACCACCACCAGCACCATCAGCGTACTGATCAGGCAAGAGATAACCAGCGGGCCCAGATGCGCGACGATCTGGTCGTAGTATTTCATCACCCCGACGCCGATCGGCACGAACAGCAGCACCATGTAGCGGATCAGCAGATGGCAGCCGGGTTTAACCCATTTGGCCGGCATAATCTGGGTAGAGAGCAGGGCGAACAGCAGCAGCATGCCGAGAATGCTGCCGGGAATGGCGAACGGCAGCAGCGCCGCCAGCGCGTTGCCGACGAACAGACAAAGGTAGATGAGGAGCAGAGCCCTCAGGTATTTCCAGCATAGTGTGAGCACGTTGGCCATTGTCTTTTCCCGTTTAACCGATGCATTCATCATACAATTAAACTGTGAGCCATGCCACAGATCGCGCCATGAATTCTCGCTATGGGCGCCATGCCCGATCGGCGGGTTGACAGCCCGGAATGGCCGCTACGCGCGGATTCAGCGCGCGTCTTCGGCGGTTGCCGCAGCCTGTTCTGCCAGCCGATGGCCAAGGAAGAAAAACAGCAGGCTAAGCAGTGCGCAAACGATCAACATCACGAACATCAACGGCGGCGCGGCATAGCTGAGCAGCATACCGCTCAGAACCGGGTTGATGGCGCCGCCCAGCGCGCTGAGGTTCTGTACCCCATAGTAGCTGCCTTTCAGATGCGGCGGCGCGATAAAGTCGATGAACATGTATTCCACCGGAATGACGATGATTTCGCCGAGGGTAAACACCGCCATCGCCACCATCCACAGCCAGACCGCCTGGCCGGCCATCATGAAACCGAGCAGCCCGACGATGAAAAACAGCGTGCCCAGCACCAGCCAGCGCAGCATGTTTTCCTGGCGCATGCCGCGGCTGAGCAAGTATTGCAGGGCGATAACGATGCCGGCGTTGACGATCATTACCAGCCCGATGATCTTGTAGGCGAACTCGGCGCTGGAGACGGTGATCAGGTACTGCGACAGATAGCCGGTGAACTGACCGAACACCACGGCGCCCAGGGTGCTGCCGAGAGTGAAGTAGATAAGCCGCCGATCGCTGCGCAGGATAGTCACCGTCTGGCGGAAGTTGGGGAGCGCCGCCGGTGCGGCGGCGGTTGGCGCCGGGCGCTGTTCCCGGCCGCGCAAGCGCAGGCTCAGCGCCGCCACCGTCGCCAGCGCCAACCCGCCCGACAGATAAAATGGCAGCAGCGGGCTAAGCCCGGCCACCAGCACGCCGAGCGCAGAGCCGATCGCCCAGCCGACGTTGACCAACGTATAGTTGATAGAGAAAGCCTTGATGCGCTGCTCGACCGGCAGCCAGTCGGCGAAGCAGGCCTTGATGGTGATACTCAACACCGAATAGCAGGTATGCAGGATCGCCAGCACCACGATGACGCCGCCGGGGCGCGGGATCCAGGGAATGGCGAAGAAGCTCAGCGCAAACAAGACAATCGACAGCAGGATCAGGCGGTTTTTGCTGAATTTGTCCACCAGATAGCCGCCGTACAGGCTGGCAAGGATGCCGAGGGTCAGGCTGACGCCCAGGATCACGCCCACGCTCTTCGGCAGCAGATGGAAATGCTCGGTGAGGTAGATGGTGATGAACGGCAGCGTCACGCCGCGGCCGATGGTCAACACCAGTGAACTGGCCAGCAGTATGTTGATCAGCGAGGGGAATCCCTTCATTCGAAGCCTGTTTATGCATACAGTTATGGGCGATGCAGATAACATAGCGTATTTTGGCGAGGACGGAAGGGGAAAGCCGATAATTAGGTTAAAAACAGAGGCTGCGTCGCCAGCCTCGTCAAAAACAGCACTATTTACCGTGTTCGGCCTGCAGCGTGGCGAACCACGGCTGGACGAAATCGCTGCTGCTGCCCCAGCCGGGGATGAGCTTCGCCAGCCCGGCGACGTTGACCGGCCCCGGCTGCGCCAGCAGCAGCGCTTGCGGAATGACCGTCGCTTTGAACTGATAGCTGTCCGGCGTGCTTTCCCCGGCGATCTTGTTGGCCACCAGGCGCAGGTTGACTGCGCCGATAAGCTTCGGATCCACCGCCACGCTGACCTGCCACGGGCTGCCGGCCTCGCGCATCAGCTGCAAGTCCTGGTTGGAGATATCGATGCTGTACAGCTTGATTTCGGTGCGGCCGTTCTCTTTCAGCGCCTTGTAAGCGCCCTGGGTGAAGGCATCCCAGGTGCCCCAGATGGCGTCAATCTTGCCTTTCGGGTATTTCGCCAGCACCGCGCCCACCTTGTTGGCGGTATCGCCCTGCACGTCGGAGGAGACCGCGCCGATCGATTCCAGCTCGTGAATGCCCGGATGCTGTTTCAGCAGCTGCTGATAGGCGGCCTGGCGGCGTTCCATCGGCGGGAAGCCGGCCACCCAGAGTTTGATGATGTTGGCCTGGCCGTTGAAATCCTTCACCAGCTGGCCGAAGGAGGCGTTGGCCAGCGAAGCGTCGTCCTGCTGTGAGACGGTGACGCCGGGAACGCTGCCGCTGACGTCGGTATCGAAAGCCGCGACGGCGATGCCGGCCGCCGCGATGCGTTTGACCAGCTCGGTGGAATAGGGGGCTCGCCCCTGCGAGAGAATGATGCCATCATATTTCTGGCTGATAGCCTGGTTGACGAAGTCCTGGAAGCGCGCGTCGTCGCCATTGCTGAGGAAAGTGTCCACCTTGAAGCCAAGCTTGCGCCCTTCCTGAATGGCGCCCGCCAAGAATTGCGTGGTGTTGTCGTCGGAGCCGAGATTGCGGATCACCGCGATGCGCACCGGCCCCTGATGCTGAGCGATGGCGGCCGGCACGGCGGCATTTTCCGCCGCCTGCAGCGGCAGGGCAGCCAGCAGGCTGAGGGCGAGCAGCGAAGTCTTGAGGTTTTTCATTATTATAGGCTCCAAAAAAGCGGGTAAAGGGTCCCGGTGAAGGTCTGTTATAGCAGTCTTTCTGTCTGGACGTCTATTTGTTGTTGCTGAGCATCATAGCGGGATACGGCGGGCGAGGGAATCAGAGCGGTTATGACGTTTTCTTACTGTTTATAACCTTGGGTTTGAGGCATTAAAAAAGGGCCGAGCAAGCTCGACCCTTGATGTAACGCGCCGGCGCGGTTACTTGACCTGCATGCCGGGCTGCGCGCCGCTGTCCGGGCTCAGCAGGAAGATCTCTTTCCCGCCGGGGCCCGCCGCCATTACCATGCCTTCCGAAACGCCGAAGCGCATTTTGCGCGGCGCCAGGTTGGCGACCATGATGGTCAGGCGGCCTTCCAGCGCTTTCGGATCCGGGTACGCGGAGCGAATGCCGGAGAAGATCTGGCGCGATTCGCCACCCAGATCCAACTGCAGCTTCAGCAGTTTGTCGGAGCCTTCGACAAAGTCGGCGCTCTTGATCAGAGCGATGCGCATGTCCACCTTGGCGAAGTCGTCGAAGGTGATGGTTTCCTGAATAGGATCATCGGCCAATGGGCCGGTCAGCGGTTTGGCGGCGGCCATGTCTTCCTTCGAGGCGTTGACCATCTCGCTGACCTTGTCCAGATCGATGCGGTTGAACAGCGCTTTGAAGGCGTTCACCTGATGGCCCAGCAGCGGTTGCGGGATCGCGTCCCAGCTCAGCTCGGCGTTGAGGAACGCTTCGGCGCGTTCGGTCAGCGAAGGCAGCACCGGCTTCAGGTAAGTCATCAGCACGCGGAACAGGTTGATGCCCATCGAGCAGATGGCCTGCAGATCGGCGTCGCGGCCTTCTTCCTTCGCCACCACCCACGGTGCCTGCTCATCCACGTAACGGTTGGCCAGATCGGCCAGCGCCATGATTTCGCGGATCGCGCGGCTGAACTCGCGGCCGGCGTAAGCTTCGGCAATGCTCTGCGCCGCGTCGACGAAGGTCTGGTACAGCGCCGGATCGGCCAGGCTGTCGGCCAGCTTGCCGCCGAAGCGCTTGTTGATAAAGCCGGCGTTGCGCGACGCCAGGTTCACCACCTTGTTGACGATGTCGGCGTTTACGCGCTGCACGAAGTCTTCCAGATTGAGATCGATGTCATCAATGCGCGAAGAGAGCTTGGCGGCGTAGTAATAGCGCAGGCAGTCGGCGTCCAGATGCTGCAGGTAGGTGCCGGCCTTGATGAAGGTGCCGCGCGATTTGGACATTTTGGCGCCGTTCACCGTCACGTAGCCGTGCACGAACAGGTTGGTCGGTTTGCGGAAGTTGCTGCCTTCCAGCATCGCCGGCCAGAACAGGCTGTGGAAGTAGACGATGTCCTTGCCGATAAAGTGATACAGCTCGGTGGTGGAGTCTTTGCGCCAGAACTCGTCGAAGTCCAGATCGCCGCGCTTGTCGCACAGGTTCTTGAAGGAGCCCATGTAGCCGATCGGCGCGTCCAGCCAGACGTAGAAGTATTTGCCCGGCGCATCCGGGATCTCGAAGCCGAAGTAAGGCGCATCGCGGGAGATGTCCCACTGCTGCAGGCCGGATTCGAACCACTCCTGCATTTTGTTCGCCACCTGCTCTTGCAGCGCGCCGGAGCGCGTCCACGCCTGCAGCATTTCGCTGAAGGCCGGCAGGTCGAAGAAGAAGTGCTCGGAGTCGCGCATCACCGGCGTCGCGCCGGAAACCACGGACTTCGGATCGATCAGCTCCGTCGGGCTGTAGGTGGCGCCGCACACTTCACAGTTGTCGCCGTACTGATCCGGCGATTTGCATTTCGGGCAGGTGCCTTTCACGAAACGGTCCGGCAGGAACATGCCTTTCTCCGGATCGTACAGCTGAGAAATGGTGCGGTTCTTGATAAAACCGTTTTCTTTCAGGCGGCTGTAAATCAGGGTGGACAGCTCGCGGTTTTCATCGCTATGGGTCGAATGGTAGTTGTCATAGCTGATGCCAAAGCCGGCGAAATCCTGTTGGTGCTCCTGGCTCATCTCCGCGATCATTTCTTCCGGTTTCACGCCCAGCTGCTGCGCTTTCAGCATGATCGGCGTGCCGTGCGCGTCGTCCGCGCAGATGAAATGCACTTCGTGGCCGCGCATTCGTTGGTAACGCACCCAGATATCCGCCTGGATGTGCTCGAGCATGTGGCCGAGATGGATGGAACCATTTGCGTACGGTAGCGCGCACGTCACCAATAATTTTTTCGCGACTTGAGCCATAGTGAGAACTTGCTTTCTGTAATGAATAAAAGGGCCTTCGATGTTAACCGATCGCGCCCTTCGCTGCTAGGGCGGTTTCTTGCAGGTTATATGCGTCAGCGGCAGCGCAGTTCTGATATGCTTAGCCGGAAGCTACCCATTCAAAATCAAGGAGCCGGGATGAACGCAAAATCCCCTGAGCAGACCAACCCCGAAGTTCTGCGCGCCCTGGTGACCGGTGTACTGGCCGCCTTTGAACACCCGACGTTGAAAAACAACCTGACCGCATTGAAGGCCATTCATCACTGCGCGTTGCTGGACGATGTGCTGCATATCGAACTGACGATGCCGTTTGCCTGGCAGAGCGGTTTTGAGGCGCTGCAGGCGAGCGTCGGCCCCGAATTGCTGCGCGTGACCGGCGCTTCCGCCATCGACTGGAAGCTGAAACACGATATCACGACGCTGAAACGCGCCAACGGCCAGGCCGGCATCAAAGGCGTGCGCAACATCGTCGCCGTCAGTTCCGGCAAAGGCGGGGTGGGCAAATCCAGTACCGCCGTCAACCTGGCGCTGGCGCTGGCCGCCGAGGGTGCCAAGGTCGGCATTCTGGACGCCGACATTTATGGCCCGTCGATCCCCAACATGCTGGGCACCGAACATGAGCGGCCGACTTCGCCGGACGGTCAGCACATGGCGCCAATCATGGCGCACGGCCTGGCGACCAACTCCATCGGCTATCTGGTGACCGACGACAACGCCATGGTGTGGCGCGGCCCGATGGCCAGCAAGGCGCTGATGCAGCTGCTGCAGGATACGCTGTGGCCGGATCTGGATTACCTGGTGCTGGATATGCCGCCGGGCACCGGCGACATCCAGCTGACGCTGTCGCAGAACATTCCGGTAACCGGCGCGCTGGTGGTCACCACGCCGCAGGATATCGCCTTGCTGGATGCCGCCAAGGGCATCGTGATGTTCGAGAAAGTGCATGTGCCGGTGCTGGGCATCGTGGAGAACATGAGCGTGCATATCTGCAGCAACTGCGGCCACCATGAGCCGATCTTCGGCACCGGCGGCGCCGAGAAGCTGGTGCAGAAATACCACAGCCGCCTGCTGGGGCAGATGCCGCTGCATATCTCGCTGCGCGAAGACCTGGATCGCGGTACGCCGACGGTGATCAGCCGCCCGGACAGCGAATTCGCCGAAATGTATCGTCAACTGGCCGGTCGCGTGGCTGCGCAGATGTATTGGCAGGGCGAGGCGATCCCGACGGAGATCGCGTTCCGCGCGCTGTAATCTGCCTATCGCACTGCAAGAACCCGGCTCAAGCGCCGGGTTTTTTTATGGAATGCGGGCGGGGGTGTGCAAATCTGCCCGGGTATAAGGGCGTTCGATCTGCGCCAGCGTTTTGGCGATATGCTCCAGCAATCCCTGGGTGGGGGCCGGCTGCCGCTGCCCCATCAGCGCCAAGGGCAAGGCCAGCGCGATGGCGAAGTGCGGCCAGGAGAGATGCGGGCGCGCTTTGTTCCGCTGCAACCACAGGAACAGTGCGCTGGCCAGGTAGCCTAAAATCAGCCCGCTGATCACCTCTGATACCGAGTGCACGCGAATTTCCAGCCGCGACACGCCGATGGTAAAAGGCAATATCCATCCGGTCAGCAAAGCGATGCTGCGTATCGGGTGGGAAAAGCGGCCGCTCAACGTCCAGAGCAGTGGCGGCCAGATGCTGGCCGCGAGAGCTGAATGGCCGCTGAATCCGGTGAAATCAAAGCGCTCGCTGCCGATGCCCCAGCCCATAAAGGCCAGTTTGGACAGGCAGACCACCCCGCCGGTGGATCCGAAGATCAGCGCCCACTGCCAACCCGCCGCGCGGGTGGCGGGAGACATGAGCAGCAATAAAAACAGAATCAGCGCGCAGGGCAGCAACAACATGCTGTCGCCGAAAAAAGTCAGAAAATACCAATCCAGCACATCAATCTCCGATGAAAGGGGGCGGGGAGCAAAAGTCAGCGCCGGGGAGTGTAACCCGTTACGGCGCGTTGCCCTAGCCGCGAGATTCTTAAAATGCCGCGTGCCCGTGGCGTGGCAGCCCGAATTCGCTCGCCGCCGCGTAATATACAGTGGCGCAATCCCCGGCGACTCCCTATAATTGTCGCGTTTTAGTTCCCCCCCTTCACAACACGAAATCAGGTCTTTAATTTTATGACTGACAATCCGCATCAGTGCGTCATTATTGGTATAGCTGGCGCATCTGCCTCCGGAAAAAGCCTTATCGCCAGCACGTTGTACCGCGAACTCCGCGAGCAGGTCGGCGATGAGCACATCGGCGTTATTCCAGAAGACAGTTACTATAAAGACCAGACTCACCTGACCATGGAAGAACGGGTCAAAACCAACTATGACCACCCGAGCGCCATGGATCACAACCTGCTGTTCCAGCATCTGCAGATGCTGAAGGCCGGCAAGGCGATCGAACTGCCGCTGTACAGCTACACCGAGCATACGCGCAAGAAAGAAACCGTCCATCTCGAACCTAAAAAAGTGATCATTCTGGAAGGCATCTTGCTGCTGACGGATATCCGCCTGCGCCAGGAGATGAACTTCTCGATCTTTGTCGACACGCCGCTCGATATCTGCCTGATGCGCCGCATGAAGCGCGACGTCAATGAGCGCGGCCGCTCGATGGATTCGGTGATGGCGCAATACCAGAAAACCGTGCGCCCGATGTTCCTGCAGTTTATCGAACCTTCCAAACAATACGCCGATATCATCGTCCCGCGCGGCGGCAAAAACCGCATCGCGATCGATATTCTGAAAGCCAAAATCAGCCAATTCTTTGAATAATGCCGCTTACATGGCCGGAAATGCGCATTTCCGGCCGGTGGCCAACTATTTGCACCCCGGCGTAGACCTTTCGCCCGTTGTGTGGCAATTTTTGTTTAGTTACGCGTTTTGATGGAGAAGAAAGACATGAGACTGTGCGACCGCGATATAGAAGCCTGGCTGGATAGCGAGAAACTGGTGATTTCCCCGCGCCCGCCGCTCGAACGCATCAACGGGGCCACAGTAGATGTCCGTTTGGGCAATCAGTTCCGCGTGTTCCGCGGCCATACCGCGCCTTTTATCGATCTTAGCGGGCCGAAAGATGAAGTCAGCGCCGCGCTGGATCGCGTGATGAGCGACGAGATTGTCCTGCCGGAAGGCGAGGCGTTCTTCCTTCATCCCGGTGAACTGGCTCTGGCGGTGACCTTCGAATCCGTGACGCTGCCGAACGATCTCGTGGGCTGGCTCGACGGCCGTTCTTCTCTGGCGCGTCTGGGGCTGATGGTGCACGTGACCGCGCACCGTATCGATCCGGGCTGGCACGGGCGCATCGTGCTGGAGTTTTACAACTCCGGCAAGCTGCCGCTGGCGCTGCGGCCGGGGATGCTGATTGGCGCCTTGAGCTTTGAGCCGTTGTCCGGCCCGGCGGCCCGGCCATACAACAGCCGGCAGGACGCAAAATATCGCGATCAGCAGGGCGCAGTAGCCAGTCGAATCGACAAGGACTAACGGCGCGGGATGCACCGTCGGTGTGGCGCTGACAAGAGGGTGGCATGAGAAGATTACTGACGACATTGGCGATTTTACTGGTGGTCGTGGTGGCGGGGATGTCCGCGCTGGTACTGCTGGTCAATCCGAATGATTTTCGCGGTTACATGGTCAAAAAGGTCGAGCAGAAGAGCGGCTACCAGCTGACGCTCGAAGGCGACCTGCGTTGGCATATCTGGCCGCAGCTCAGCATTTTGGCCGGGCGCATGACGCTGACCGCGCCGGGCGCCAAGGCGCCGGTGGTGAGCGCGGAAAACATGCGCCTTGACGTCAAACTGTTGCCGCTGCTGTCGCATCAGCTGTTTGTGAAACAGGTGATGTTGAAAAACGCCGTCATTCGCCTCACCCCCGACAGTGAAGAGCACTCGCAAGTGGACGCCCCGATTGCGCCGGCCGGCAGCGGCGCTGATGCGGCAGACGCGGCCTGGAAATTCGATATCGATAACCTGCGCATCGTGGACAGCCTGTTGATTTGGCAGCGCGCCGACAACGAGCAAATCAATGTCCGGGACATCAATCTTACCCTGCAGCAAACGGAGAAACGGCAGGCGCGGCTGGACATCTCCAGCCGGGTCAACCGCGATCAGCGCGACCTGGCCTTCAGCATGGCGGCCGATATCGATCTGCAGCAGTTCCCGCACCAGATCGGTGCCAAGGTGACCCAGTTCAATTACCAATTGGCGGGGGCAGATATTCCGAACGGCGGTATTCAAGGCGAGGGCAATGCTCAGGTGGTCTATCAGCAGACGCCGGCGCAGATTGCCGTCAGCCAGCTGAACGTCAGTGCCAATAACAGCCAGTTGACCGGCGATATCAGCGCCAGCCTGGGGGCGGTGCCCGGCTATGTGGTGAACCTGAATTCGGCTAATCTCGATCTCGACGCGCTTTCCGGTTGGCAATCCAGCACCAATACCGCCGAGCAGCCCGCCGTGACCGCCGCGCCGGTGATCGCCAGCCAGGTTGACGATCGGCAGCAGAACCTGGAAGCGCTGCGCGATTTCAATGCACAGCTGAATCTGCAGGCGGCGCAGTTGACCTACCGCGGTATGAACGTTACCCAGTTAGCCGTCGCGGCGGATAATCAACGCGGCCTGCTGACGCTGCATAAACTTGCCGGGCAATTGGCCGGCGGCGATTTCTCCTTGCCGGGATCGCTCGATGCTCGCGGCAATAAACCGGTGATAAACGTGCAGCCGACCCTGAACCAGGTTGAGCTCGGCACGGTGCTCAAAGCCTTCGACATGCCGCAGATGCTGACCGGCAAATTCAGCATGAAAGGAGATTTGACCGGCGATCGCCTTTCTTCACAGTCATTTGAGCACCGTTGGCGCGGTACGGCGCAGTTGGCAATGCAGGATGCGCAGTTGCACGGCCTGAACATTCAGCAATTGATCCAACAGGCGGTGGCGCGCAACGATAACAGCGTGCGCGGGCAAGACAGCTATCAGCGCTATACCGAAGTCAAAAGCGTCTCGGCGCGGGCCAGCCTGAGCCAGGGCACTGTCAAGCTCAGCAGCCTGACGGCGGATTCGCCTTTGCTGGCGCTGACCGGCGCCGGCAGTATCGATATGCCGGGAAAACAGTGTGATATGGCGCTTAACGTGCGCGTTACAGGCGGCTGGCAAGGGCGCGGCGAACTGATCGAGCAACTGCAAAAAACGCCGATCCCGCTGCGGGTTTACGGGCCGTGGCAACGGCTGAATTACCAACTGCAGGTCGATCAGGTGCTGCGCAAAACGCTGCAGGATCGGGCTAAAGATGCGCTGAACAAATGGGCTGAAAAGAACAAGGATTCGCGTGAAGGCCAGGATCTGAAGAAGCTGCTCGACAAGCTGTAATCCCTCCTGACGCGGGCCGTTTTACGGCTCGCGTCAATATCGGCGTTTCCCGCGATAATTTCCCTCCGTTACCTTGATGAAGGTCATGAAGACTCACGCTCGATTTGTGCAGAGTAAGAGCATATTTTGCTATGACTATGCGCCTGAGCGCGAAAACATAACGAGTTGAGGAAACATGATAGAGCTTCTTATTGGCGCGGCGGTGGCGGCGGGCGTGGGCCGTTACATCATCAAAGGATATTCCGCCACCGGTGTCTTGATGGTGGGCGGGTTACTGCTGCTCGGCATCAGCGCCCTGATGGGGAAAACGCTGTTGCCGTCCGGCGCCGCGTCTACCGGCTGGCGCGCGACCGATATTATCGAATACGTCAAGATCTTGCTGATGAGCCGCGGCGGCGATCTGGGCATGATGATCATGATGCTGTGCGGTTTCGCCGCCTACATGACGCATATCGGCGCCAACGACGTGGTCGTCAAGCTGGCCTCGCGCCCGTTGCAGATGATCAACTCGCCTTATCTGCTGATGGTGGCGGCCTATTTTGTCGCTTGCCTGATGTCATTGGCGGTCTCTTCCGCCACTGGTCTCGGCGTATTGCTGATGGCGACGCTGTTCCCATTGATGGTGAACGTTGGCATCAGCCGCGGGGCGGCGGCGGCCATTTGCGCTTCGCCGGCGGCGATTATCCTGGCGCCGACCTCCGGCGACGTGGTGCTGGCGGCCAAGGCGGCGGAGATGCCGCTGGTGGACTTCGCGTTCAAAACCACGCTGCCTATCTCGATTGCCGCCATCGTCTGCATGGCCGTGGCGCACTTTTTCTGGCAGCGTTATCTCGACAGGAAGAGTGATGAACAGCATCACATCGTGGACGTCAGCGAAATCAAAACGCATGCGCCGGGGTTCTACGCGATACTGCCGTTTACGCCGATCCTCGGCGTGCTGATCTTCGACGGCAAATGGGGGCCGGAGCTGCACATCATTACCGTGCTGGTAGGGTGCATACTGTTGGCGGCATTGATTGAGTTCGTGCGCAGCTTCAGCGCCAAACAGGTATTCAGCGGCCTGGAAGTGGCGTATCGCGGCATGGCGGACGCATTCGCCAGCGTAGTGATGCTGTTGGTGGCCGCGGGCGTCTTCGCGCAGGGGTTGAGCACCGTCGGCTTTATCAGCGGATTGATCGGGTTGGCGCAGTCGTTCGGCACCGGCGGTTTGATCATGATGCTGGTGTTGGTGGTGATTACCATGCTGGCGGCCATGACCACCGGCTCCGGCAATGCGCCGTTCTATGCGTTTGTCGAACTGATCCCGAAACTGGCGGCGCAGATGGGCGTGAATCCGGCCTACCTGGTGATCCCGATGCTGCAGGCGTCTAATCTCGGCCGCACGCTGTCGCCGGTCTCCGGTGTGGTGGTGGCGGTCTCCGGCATGGCGAAAATCTCGCCGTTCGACGTGGTGAAGCGCACTTCGGTGCCGGTGATTGTCGGGCTGGTGGTGGTGATCGTGGCGACGGAGCTGCTGGTTCCCCAGTAACACAAAGGCCGGGCAATGCCCGGCCTCAATGTTAAACCTCGTAGTCCTCCGCTGGGAGAGGCGGGGTGATCTTCACTTTAAGGATGCGGTGGCTGTTGACCTCCAACGGCTCGAACAGGTAGTCACCGATCCTGATTTGTTCGCCTTCTTGCGGCACGCGCTGGCTGTGTTCCATCAATAGCCCCGCCAGCGTGTGGTATTCGCGCTTTTCTTCCAGCGGCATCGGCAAGTACAACACCAGATCTTCCAGCGGCATATAGCCGTTGGCGATCCAGCTGCCGTCCTCGTTTTGCTGAATGTCGTGGCGTGCGTCCACCTCTTCGCCGGCCTCCGGCAGGTTGCCGGCGATGGTTTCCATCACGTCCGTCAGGGTGACGACGCCTTCGACGGAGCCGAACTCATCGACCACAAAGGCAAAGTGCGTCTGCGCCTGGCGGAATTGTTCCAGGGCGCTTAACAGCGTGAGCTGTTCCGGGAAGATCAACGGTTGGCGTATCAGCGCACGCAGATCCAGCGGCGCCTGCGCCAGCTGCTGTTTGAGGACGTCGATGGTGTGGATCACGCCCAACGGCTCATCGCTGGCGCTGCTTTCCACCACCACGATGCGCGTGTGCTGATTACGCTCCAGCAACTGCGTCAGCTTTTCCTGCGGATCGTTCAGCTCAAGGTATTCGACGTCGTGACGCGAGGTCATGATGCTGCTGACGGTGCGCTGCGCCATGCCCAGCACGCGTTCGATCATGCGCCGCTCTTGCTGGTTGAAGATCTCGCCGTTTTCGCTGTCGCTGTCCGCCAGCAGGTTGGCGGAATGGCTGTCGACCTCCGCTTCTTCATGTTTGCCGCTCAGCATGCGCAGCACAGCCTCGGCGGTACGTTCGCGCAGTGGCCGCACCTTTGACAGGAAACGACGGCGGTTGAACTGCGCCAGTTGGTTCAATGCCTCGATCATTACCGAGAAGCCGATCGCCGCGTAGAGATAGCCTTTCGGAATGTGGTAGCCGAAGCCCTCCGCCACCAGGCTGAAACCGATCATCAGCAGGAAGCTCAGGCATAGAATAACGATAGTCGGGTGAGCGTTGACGAAACGCGTCAGCGGTTTGCTGGCCAGCAGCATCAGGCCGATGGCGATACAGACCGCGATCATCATCACCGCCAGGTGATCGACCATCCCAACGGCGGTGATCACCGAGTCGAGCGAGAAAACGGCGTCCAGCACCACGATCTGCGCCACCACCAGCCAGAAACGTGCGCCTTTGCGCGCGCCGTGCTGCTCTTCATCCTTGCCTTCCAGCCGCTCGTTCAGCTCCATGGTGGCCTTGAACAGCAGAAATATCCCGCCGACCAGCATGATCAGATCGCGGCCGCTGAAGGGGTGCTCCGCGACGATGAACATCGGTTTGGTCAGCGTCGCCAGCCACGAGATGGAGGCGAGCAGCGCCAGACGCATGACCAGCGCCAGCAACAGACCGACGACACGGGCCTTATCTCTTTGTTGTTTTGGTAGTTTGTCCGCCAGAATGGCGATGAAGACAAGGTTGTCTATACCCAGCACGATTTCCAGCACGACCAACGTGGCCAGGCCGGCCCAAATTGTTGGATCAGCGATCCATTCCATACGCCCAATTTCACCTGTAAGTTCTACGGCTTATGCCGCTCGGGAATGATGGGCGTTGAGGCGGCAAAATTCAACTTTAATCGGGAGGACGTGGATCAGAACAGGAGGATTGCCGCAAACATCGATCGGCGCCGAGTGGCCAACGGAGCCAGGGGCCGGAGGGCGCAAATATCTACCGGGATGTATGCGCTCAGAAAAGAAACGCCTTATTAAATTTATTTAAATCAAAACATTAAAACAATTTTCCTTGACTATGATTCTTATCGGTATCAGGCATGAGTAGTCTTATTCTGAAAACGGCTGGCTGGGGGGATCTAAGGCTTGTATCACTTAGACATTAGTATAAGAATCTTAGTCATATAACGGCAGTAACTAGCATTGTTTGGTTATAAAGGCACCGGTTTTTTTACTTTTTTGTGAACGGCATGGCAGTTCAAACGAAGAATGAGAGCCGTTTTGCATAAAAATTGTTTGGCTCATGCAATGACGTGGTGGATACGTCATAACAGTACTTTGGTAGCTGCAAGCCAAGGGCGGTAGCGTGCCCGATTGAATCCCTTTGTTCACGCTGCGCAGGTGAATGCAGCGCTACGATGAATTGGAATGAAAATGCAAACAAGACTCAAGGCAGTGATCCCCGTTGCGGGGTTGGGAACCCGTATGTTGCCGGCGACCAAGGCGATCCCTAAAGAAATGTTGCCCGTGGTCGATAAGCCCTTAATCCAGTACATTGTTGCTGAATGCGTGGCGGCGGGGATTAAAGATATCGTATTGGTTACGCACTCATCGAAAAACGCGATTGAAAACCATTTTGACACTTCGTTTGAGCTGGAGGCCATGCTCGAAGCGCGTGTGAAACGCCAGCTCCTGAGCGAAGTGCAAAGTATTTGCCCGCCGGACGTTACCGTGATGCAGGTGCGTCAGGGACAGGCGAAAGGGTTGGGGCATGCGGTGCTGTGCGCCAAGCCAATGGTGGGTGATTCTCCTTTCGTTGTGCTGTTGCCCGATGTTTTATTGGATGATTCTACGGCGGATTTGCGTAAGGAAAATCTGGCTAAAATGATCCAGCGTTTTGGTGATACGGGTTACAGCCAAATTATGGTTGAACCGGTGCCGGAACAAGATGTGTCCAAATACGGTGTGGTAGATTGCGCTGGCGCGACGATCGCGGCAGGAGAAAGCGCGCCGATGACGGCGGTGGTTGAGAAGCCGGCCCGCGAGGATGCGCCTTCCAATCTGGCCGTCGTCGGCCGATATGTGCTTGCCGCCGATATTTGGCCGTTACTTGAGAAAACCCCTCCCGGCGCGGGCGATGAGATTCAACTGACCGATGCGATTGCGATGTTGATGGATGAGCAAACGGTGGAAGCATTCCACATGAGCGGCAAGTCCCACGATTGCGGCGACAAGTTTGGCTATATGAAGGCGTTTGTGCAGTATGGTCTGCGTCACGGTACGGAAGGTGAGAATTTCAGCCGCTGGTTGAAGCAGACGTTAGGAAAGTAACAGGTTGTCGCCACCGCGGCTGAAAGCGATCACGAGATTGAATGAGGTCTACCATGACGAAGTTGAAAGCGGTTATTCCCGTTGCCGGATTGGGCATGCGTATGCTGCCGGCGACCAAAGCGATTCCGAAAGAGATGTTGCCAATCGTTGATAAGCCGTTGATTCAATACATTGTCAACGAATGCGTCGCGGCGGGGATTAAAGAGATCATCCTGGTGACGCATTCTTCCAAGAACGCCATTGAAAACCATTTCGATACCTCATTCGAGCTGGAGGCGATGTTGGAGGCGCGCGTGAAACGGCAATTGCTGGATGAGGTGCAGTCGATAACGCCAAAAGGCGTGACGCTGATGCACATTCGCCAAGGGCAGCCGAAAGGACTGGGGCATGCCGTTCTCTGCGCTAAGCCGTTGGTCGGTGATTCTCCGTTTGTCGTGCTGTTGCCGGATGTATTGCTTGATGATGCTAAGGCTGATCTGAGAAAAGATAATTTGTCGCATCTTATTTCTCGTTTCGAAGAAACGGGTCATAGCCAGATACTGGTTCAAACTGTCGACGAGTATACTCTGCGTGAATATTCTGTTGTCGAGTGTGAGAATAACGCACTGCAACCTGGCGATTCTTCGCGTATCAGTTCAATAATCGAGAAGCCGGGACGCGATGTTCCGCTAAAATCAAACTACTCAGCCGTTGGGCGATATGCGCTATCTGCGGATATTTGGCCTATTCTCGAGAAAATTGAGCCGGGCGCTTGGGGACGCATTCAGCTGACAGATGCTATTGCTGAGCTGACTCAGCAGCAAATAGTAGAGGCCACTGAATTGGTTGGTGAGTCGTTCAATTGCGGTGAGAAAATGGGCTATCTGCGGGCGTTCGTGACTTACGGGTTGCGCCATCCTACGCAGGGAAAAGCCTTCCGTGAGTGGGCAGAAAAGTTGGCATTTTAAGAGGTTATAAATCATGATACTGAGGGTTGAGTCTTAAACGCCAGCATTTCGCATGATTGATTTTTATATTAAAATCTTCCAATGGTCGGTATTGTTTAGATTCTTTCCACCCTGAGTTTGTAGCAGATTGAAAGAGATATCGACCAAACGGCAGTTCGTAGACTTCAGATGCGAATGCCAGTGTTAGACGTAGTACTTGATTTGCCAGGATGGCCACCTGTCTTCCCATACCATCCTAATACTACCTTCTGACACTTCAACGATAGCTCAATGACGAGAGAGTGCACGTCTTGATGAATGTTACAGAGCAAGAGCAGAATTCACATGACTTTGTGCTTGGAATTTTCGTTAGATTGCAAATCAGCTGCCAAGGTTAGATAGGATTATCTTGTCAGCTTTGCTGAAACACATACTTGAAAGTGATGATAACTCGATGGCAAAAAGAAAATTGAAAATTATATCGATACTTGTATCCGTCGGTATCCTCAGTGGCTGTACTATCCTTCCCGGACAGCATTTACACACCTCAGGAAAAGAAACGGTAAAACAAGAGGATAGTGATTTTAATATCGATGAACTGGTGAATGTGTATCCGGTTACGCCAAAGTTGATTGACAAGCTTCGTCCCCCACGAGTAGTCGCTCAGCCGAACGCGTTGCTTGAACAAGCACTTCGTAGTTACGAATATCATATCGGTATTGGTGATGTCCTTAATGTAACCGTGTGGGATCACCCGGAGTTGACTACACCAGCAGGCCAATACCGAAGCGCAAGCGATACGGGGAACTGGGTCCAATCGGATGGTACAATTTTTTATCCTTATATTGGTAAAGTTCGTGTAGCGGGAAAAACTGCGACCCAGGTTCGTTCAGAAATAGCAAGTCGGCTTTCTCAATATATTGAAAGCCCTCAGGTCGATGTCAATATAGCTGCGTTTCGTTCGCAGAAAGCATACATTACTGGTGAGGTATCGAAGTCAGGGCAACAAGCTATCACTAATGTTCCCTTGACGGTACTTGATGCAATTAACGTCGCGGGCGGCCTGACGGAAAATGCCGATTGGCGCAATATCGTGCTCACCCACAATGGTAAAGAAGAGCGCCTATCGTTGCAGAAAATGATGCAAAACGGCGATCTTACACAGAACAGATTATTGTACCCGGGTGATATTCTTTATATTCCTCGAAATGACGATCTTAAGATATTTGTTATGGGTGAGGTTAAAACACCAGCGACACTGAAAATGGATCGGAGTGGTATGACACTCACGGAAGCCTTAGGTAATACCAATGGGATAAGCCAAACGACCGCAGATGCAACCGGTGTGTTTGTCATCCGACCTCTCCATGGTACACAGGGTAGCAAATTAGCTGATATCTATCAGTTGAACATGGCTGATGCGACAGCCATGGTTATGGGGGCAGAATTCCAACTTCAGCCTTATGATATCGTCTATGTCACTGCTGCACCAATTGTCCGTTGGAATCGTGTTATCAGTCAGCTGGCACCTACAATATCGAGCTTCAATGACCTGACTGAAGGTACATTGCGCATTCGTAATTGGCCATAGGGCATAGAGTATGTTTGATTCCATTTTGGTAGTTTGTGTAGGCAACATCTGCCGTTCACCGACGGCCGAGGCTTTGCTTAAAAAACTGTGTCCGGCTAAAAATATTGCCTCCGCAGGTATACATGCTTTAGCTGGGCACAGTGCTGATAATCAAGCGGCACTGATAGCCAGTAAGAACGGTATTTCTCTTGAGGGTCATGTGGCACGGCAGCTTACAAAGAGTATGTGTCAAGAATATTCTCTCATTCTTGTAATGGAAAGGGGACATGTAGATGCTGTATGTAGGCTCATTCCTGAAGTAAGAGGGAAGACAATGCTTTTTGCACACTGGCAAGGGCAAAAAGATATTCCTGATCCTTACAGGAAAAGTCCTGAGGCATTTGAATATGCCTACAATTTGCTTGCAGAATCAGCTCAGAAATGGGCTGATGCTTTAAACCGTTGAATAGAGAACAACATGACTAACAACAGTAAAGCTGGCCAGCTTCCAGCTAGCCAAAGCAATGATGAGATAGATTTAGCCAGATTGATTAGCATCCTTTTTGATCATCGCTGGTTGATTTTAGGGTTCACAACGTTTTTTTGTGTGTTGGGGCTCCTATATAGTCTTTTTGCCACTCCAATATATAGAGCCGACGCATTAATTCAGGTGGAAAGGAGCGATGGTAATTCGCTTGTTAATGACCTGACTCAAATGCTTCCTGATGCACAGCCTGCGTCGTCAACCGAAATCGAGCTGATAACTTCACGGATGATTTTGGGTAAAACGGTAAGTGATCTGCATCTAGATACGATCGCGAATCAGAAATATTTTCCTATATTCGGACGCGGTTGGGCTAGACTGATGGGAGAAGAACCTGGGCAGATCGCATTATCGCGGTTAAATGTACCACCTGAGCTATCTGATGCTAATCTCGAATTGACAGTAGTCGATAAAGAAAACTATATCATTTCAAAGAATGGTGATTTTTTATTTAAAGGACAAGTGGGACAGTTGGCGTCAGGTGATAATATATCTCTACTTGTCAGTGGAATAGAGTCCGCACCAGGAGTTGTTTTTGAAATTGAAAAATTGTCAAAACTGTCCGCAACATTAAACCTTTTAGATAATCTGACAGTTGAGGATAAAGGAAAAGACACTGGTGTTTTATCTATAAGTTATAATGGTGATGATCCTGTTCAAATTAAAAAAATTGTAGATAGCATAAGCCGTAATTATCTTGAGCAAAACGTAGAAAGAAAATCAGAAGAAGCCGCTCGTAGTTTGGCATTTCTGAAAGATCAATTGCCATTAGTCAGAGAGTCTTTAAATTCTGCGGAGGATAAGCTTAATAGTTTTCGCCAAAAGAATGATTCTGTCGATTTATCTTTAGAGGCAAAATCTGTTCTTGATACAATCGTTGGTGTGGAAGCTCAATTAAATGAGCTTACTTTCAAAGAGGCTGAAATATCCAAGCTTTATACGAAAGAGCACCCAGCATATCGAGCATTAATGGAGAAACGCTCGACATTGCAGCAAGAAAAAGATAAGTTGAATAAACGTGTTAGCAAGATGCCTCAAACCCAGCAGGAAATACTTCGTTTAACACGAGATGTTGATGCTGGGAAAGAAATCTATATGCAATTGTTGAATAAACAGCAAGAGCTCTCGATCACTAAAGCCAGTACCGTTGGTAACGTCCGCATTATTGACTCTGCTGAGGCTGCCCCTAAACCGGTAAAACCGAGAAAAGTGCTAATCATAATTATTGCTACTTTATTTGGCGGTGTGCTTTCAGTTGTTGTAGTAGTCTTGAAAAATATGCTTCACAGAGGGATAGAAAGTCCTGAGGAACTTGAACAGCAAGGCATTAATGTGTATGCGAGTATTCCTCTCTCTGAATGGCAACAGAAGAAAGATAGCTCTATCCTTAATAAAGGACAAAGAAAGAATCAAGCTAATGTTGACTCGTTGCTTGCTGTAGGCAACCCAGCAGACCTTGCTATTGAGGCTGTACGTAGTCTACGTACCAGCCTGCATTTTGCGATGATTGAAGCTAAAAATAATGTGCTGATGATATGTGGCGCTAGCCCGAATATCGGTAAGACGTTTGTAAGTTTAAACTTAGCCGCTGTTGTTTCACAGGCTGGGCAAAAAGTCCTCCTTATAGATGCTGATATGCGTAAAGGGTATGCGCATAGCCTGTTAGGTTGTGAGTTAGGTATGGGGCTATCAGATTTCTTATCCGGTCAAACGTCTGTCGAGAGCGTAATTAAAAAGACAGAGTTGTCTAGTCTAGACTTTATTTCCCGGGGTAAAGTCCCACCAAACCCATCTGAGCTATTGATGCATAAACGGTTAACCGATCTCTTAACATGGGCAAGCGAACACTATGACATAGTGCTTGTTGATACGCCGCCTATCCTTGCGGTTACGGATGCAGCTATTGTTGGGCGAAACATAGGCACAACATTACTTGTTGCGCGTCATGGTATAAATTCATTGAAAGAAATTGAAGTGAGTATTCGTCGTTTCGAACAGAATGGTACCGAGATTAAAGGTGTTATTCTTAATGCCGTTGAAAATAAATCCGGTGACGCTTACGGCTACTACGCTTACGAGTATAAGTAATTTTTTCCTCTCTTAAAGTAATAAAGCTCCTCGATATCTCGATATAGAGGGGCTTTTAGTTCAATAAAGAATTAATAATACAGGATATTTGGAGAAAAAATGAGTAATCTTGCAATTATTCCGGCAAGGGGTGGGTCGAAAGGTATTCCCAAAAAAAACATTAAAGAAATTGCAGGTAAACCATTAATCGCTTGGAGCATAGAGCAGGCATTAAATTCTTCGAGTATTGATCGTGTTATTGTTTCTACAGATTGTGAAGATATCGCTGCCGTAGCCAGAGAATATGGCGCGGAAGTCCCGTTCATGCGTCCGGCCCATCTGGCGAACGATACCGCTGCGACTGAGCCCGCGCTTTTGCATACGCTGGAGTGGTTGGCTGAACATGAGAGTTACCACCCTGAGTATACCGTCCTGTTGCAGGCTACTTCTCCTGTTCGCAAAGATGATGCGATTGATTCTGCAATCAGAAAGATTATTGAAAAGAAAGCCGATTCACTGCTGAGCGTATGTGAGTTTTGGCATTTCTTGTGGGAAAATGAAGATAATCCGAAAGCCTATTACGACTACTTAAACCGTCCGCGTCGGCAAGATATTAAGCCTGAAAATATCAAACTTAAAGAAAATGGTTCAATTTACGTTACGAAAAGCGAAATTCTCCTCAGTACCGGTAATCGTCTTGGTGGCAAAGTTGTAGCGCATAAGATGTCGGAAGAGGAAAGCTTTGAAATTGACACCATGCTGGACTGGGCGGTTGTTGAAGTAATTTTGAAAAATTGGAGTGGGAGATAATTTATGTTAATTCAGAAAAAAATATCTGACTTTTTAGTGTTTGAAACCGAATCAATCATTAAAGCCTTAGAAAAAATCAACTCGAATAAAAAACGCATTATTTTTGTTGTCACCGAAGACGGCAAGCTGTGCGGTTCTTTCTCAGACGGTGATTTCCGTCGTTGGATCACTAACGGCGACTTCGATCTGAGCCGCGAAATGTCGGAAGTGATGAATCAGAACGTCCGCTATAAAAAAGTGGATGCGCCACGCAATGAGATTGAATCGCTGTTTTCGAATGGCGTTGACGTTCTGCCGCTGGTTGATGATTATCGTCGTTTGGTCGCCGTTGCGCTGCAAAGCGAAAAAGGCCTGACGATTGGCAAACACACTATCACGGAAACCTCGCCGACTTACATTATTGCTGAAATTGGCAACAACCATAATGGCGATATTAAGCTGGCTAAGCATCTGGTTGACCTGGCGGTTGACGCGGGCGCCGATTGCGTCAAGTTCCAAATGCGCGATCTGAGCTCTTTGTATAAGGGCGGCAACGATAAAGACAAATCCGCCGATCTTGGCGCACAGTACACGCTGGATCTGCTGAGAAAATTCCAGCTCAGCAATGAAGAACTGATTGAAGTGTTCGATTATTGTAAGGAGAAGGGGCTGACCCCGCTGTGTACCCCTTGGGATCTGAAGAGCCTGGAAGTGTTGGAAAACTACGGCATGGAAGGTTATAAGGTCGCTTCCGCTGACTTCACTAACCACGAAATGTTGGCCGCGTTGGCCGCTACGGGCAAACCGCTGATTTGTTCTACCGGTATGTGCAGCGAAGCAGAAATCAAAAGCTCGGTAGACTTCTTGAAATCGAAAGGTGCCGAGTTTGTGATCCTGCATTGCAACTCTACGTATCCGACGCCGTTCAAAGACGTCAACCTGGCCTATATCAAACGTCTGCAGCAGGTGACGGGCTGCTTGGTCGGCTATTCTGGCCATGAGCGTGGCATTTCAGTGCCGATCGCCGTAACCGCGCTGGGCGCAAGAGTAATCGAAAAACACTTCACCATCGACAAATCCATGGAAGGCAACGACCACAAGGTGTCGTTGTTACCCCCTGAGTTCAAAGAGATGGTCGTACGTATCCGCGAAGTTGAAGAGTCCATGGGCAACGCCGGCGAACGTACTATCACCCAAGGGGAAATGATCAACCGCGAAACTCTGGCAAAAAGTTTGATTATCAATCGCGATCTGAAAAAAGGTGAAATCATCACTCGCGAGATGGTTGAAGTGAAGAGTCCGGGGCAGGGTCTGCAGCCTCTTTATCTGGAGCAATTGGTCGGTAAGAAAGCCAATCGTGACCACGAAAAAGGCGGGTATTTCTATGAGTCGGATCTAAATGATGTGGCGATAGAAGCCAAGGACTATGATTTCAATCGTCCGTTCGGCATTCCAGTGCGCTACCACGATTATGGCAAGTTGAAGAATAAATCCAATCTGGACTTCGTCGAGTTCCATCTGAGCTATCAGGATATGGAACTCGATTTGACAGAATTCTTCTCCGGCGCTGAAAATATCGGTTTTGCGGTACATAGCCCCGAGCTGTTTGCCAACGATCATATTTTGGATCTGGCGACGGATGATCCCGTTTATCTTGCTCATTCGATCAAACAGCTGCAGCGTGTCTGCGATGTGACTCGCGCGTTGAAGCAATATTTCCCGAAAACTGAGCGTCCGGTCATCGTGGTGAATGCAGGCGGTTTCAATACCACCGGTTTCTTGCCAAAAGAATCACGCCAGGCGATGTACGAACGCATTGGCGCCGCTCTGGGTGAAATCAATCAAGAAGGCGTTGAAATCATCATCCAGACGATGCCTCCGTTCCCATGGCACTTTGGTGGTCAAAGCTACCATAACCTGTTTGTCGATCCGGACGAGATTAAAGCGTTCTGTGAGAAATACGGCTACCGCATCTGCTATGACACGTCGCATTCCATGATGGCTTGTAATTACTACCAATGGGATCTTCATGAGTTTACCCAGAAGGTCGGCCCTTACACCGCACATATGCATATTGTTGATGCTTTGGGAGTGGATGGTGAAGGGGTACAGATCGGTAAAGGCGATGTGAACTTTGACGAGCTGGCTGATGATCTGCGTCGTCATGCGCCGGGAGCGCAGTTTATTCCTGAAGTGTGGCAGGGGCACAAAAACCAAGGGGAAGGGTTCTGGCATGCGCTTAACTTCCTGGAAAAGTATCTGTAAATGAGTAAAGCCATTATGGGGGCTGCGGCCTTGTCGGTAGGGGACATTCTCGGCAAGGTCATCGGCTTCATCATATTGCCTTATTTGACAGCACACCTAGGCGCGTCGGGGTACGGCGCGCTGACTCTTTATTTGTCCGTTATTCAGATCTTGATCATTTTCATTTCGTTCAGTGGTCAAGGTCTGTTGCCGGTCAAATACATGCAGGAGGGGGAAGGGAGCTCCCTGGTGTTCCGCAGAGATAACATCGCCTTGGCTTTCGCGTCGAGCGCGCTACTGGTGGCTATATTCTACATTGTCACACTGGTCACCAAGATCTCTGTTTCTTTCAGCGACGGTTTTCTGGTTGTTTTGGCATCTCTGGCGCAGGCGCTGAACTTTATCAATTTATCGCATTTGCGCATTAGTCAGACCTATAAAGTTGCCGCTATCGGCCAATTTTTGCTTTCCGCATTCAACGTTTTATTCACTATCGCTCTTTTTGAAATGATAGCGTCGACGCCAGGACAACGTTTGATAGCGATCGCGGCATCATTTTTCAGCATTCAGCTGGCCTACGAGTTCTTTGTTTACAGAAAAATAGCGGTTGAACGCAGCGTGCTCCAACCGTTGCGTAAGCGTTATAAGGAAATCATTAGCTACGGGGTATCCCTATTGCCACATCATGGCAGTTATTGGATTAAATCCTCGGTGGATAGATTCTTCATAGCGCATTACATGAGTACGGCGGTAGTCGGGGTTTATGGCTTGGCGTTTCAGCTAACCTCTATCGTTATGCTCTTTTTCGGCGTAATCAACCAGGCGTTCCAACCTTTCATTTATCGCAAGCTTAAAGCGAACGATTTTAGAGGGGTCGAGCTCATTCAATATGGTTACACAGCTCTGGTTATCGTTTCGTGCATTATTTACTTCTTTATTTTGCCATTTGCTTTCCCGTATCTGTTTAATGCTGAGTTCAATCGCGCCATTTATTACTTCAACATTCTTTTGCCTGGAACTGCATTTTTATCGATTTATTATATTTTTACGCACTCACTGTTTTACTATCGTAAAAATAAATTAATCTCAATTATTACCATGGGCTCGATGATAACGCATTTGATTGGTATATTTGTCATCACCATGACAGAAATCAAAGTTGAGTATTTCTGCCTGGTTTATGCAATTTCTAGTTTTTATGCGTGTGCAGTGACTTTTTATTGTGGCAAGCGACAGATCAGTATTGAGAGGAAAAGATGATAGCAAGTCTTAAACGATGGTTGCGAAACTTACGTAAGCAGCGTTATCGTTCAAAAGTTATCAGAATGGCTGAAAGATGTGGTCAAGATCCGAAAATTAACTTTTTAACTATCGTTAATAATAAAACCCGACTTGGTGATAACTTTAACTCCAATGGTTTGACGGTGGTTGGAAAGGGCGGTGTTACTATCGGCGATAATTTTCACTGTGGTTTTGGTTGTGTATTGATCACAGAAAATCATAATCATCATGGGAATGCGATTCCCTACGATAACACTTATGTGATTAAGGATACGCATATCGGGGATAATGTTTGGCTTGGGATCAATGTGATTGTTCTGCCCGGGGTTACAATTGGTGAGGGTGCAATCATACAGGCAGGTAGCGTCGTAATTAAGCATGTTCCGGCGTTTGCTATTGCTGGAGGACATCCGGCAAAAGTGTTTTCTCAACGAGATGTTGAACATTATATAAAGTTGCGTGATGAGAAAAAATTCCACTGATATATCTGAAGGCTTTAAATAACAATTGAATGAGTGCTATGGTGAAATAATTATGGATACTTATATTGCGTATATCGAATCGCCATTGCAGGCGTTTAATTTAATAGAGTTTTTGGATGTTAAAAAAATAAGTCTGGAGATCTTGATCATCAATAAAAAAACAGAAAATTCTGCGCTTAATTATAATCAGATCATGAACATAGTGGATATGATTAAGTACAAGAAATTGGTTGTTATTGATGTTGAAGGAACTCTAAAAAACTCATTAAAGATCAAAAGTGCTCTTAAAGGGATTGGTGGTGGAGGAATAAATAAAAACAGAGTCACTCTTATTGCGGGCGAATATCGTGCGCGCGTTTTCTGGATGCTAGCCGGAAAATTTAAAAAAAGAAGCATTGTTCTTCTTGATGATGGGACGGCGACGCTCAGAATAAATCGAGAGGAGGGAATTAGTCCGCGAAAAATTATTAAGTCCTTATTCTTGAAATCCATTGGCATGGTTAACAATGAGTTCGAAAAAATCACATTTTTTTCCGTATATAACATTGGGGAAAAAGTCAAAAAGAGTGATACCGTCATAAGGCACTGTTACGAAAATTATAAAAAAAAGCTAGCAAGCTTACCCAGTGACAATAATAAAGTGTTCATTATTGGGGCGCCGCTTTTTGAGGCAGGAGTAACATCGATTGATGATATTCAATTAACATTAAATATGATAAAAGACTTATTGAAATCAAAACCTGAATCTGTTTTTTATTATGTGCCACATCGCAGAGAAAGGACTGAAAAAATAAAAATAATATCAGAGCTTGTTAAAGTTAAAAGATTAGATTTTCCTTTCGAAGTATATCCTTTAATGGAAAAAGAAAACGTGTCTTCCATTGCTGGATTTTACTCTTCTTTATACGACAATTTGATCATGATCTATGGGGATAAGATAAAAATAACGTCTTACGTAATCAATGAGGCTAATTTATCGCCAGAGTGGAAATCTTTTGTCGGCTGTATATACGATAATTATTCGCGATATAATAATGCCAATATTGAACTGATTAACAAGGTGCTTTGATTAAACACTTCCACGCTTAAATAGGTAGGCTATGAAAATTGTCATGATCAATACACTTTATGCTCCTTATAAAGTCGGTGGTGCTGAAGTTTCTGTTCAACTGCTGGCAGAGGAGTTAATCAGTAATGGTCACGATGTGACTGTCTTTTGTTTGCACAATCATAGTGAGATGTTAGAAGAGACACTAAATGGTGTTCGCATTTTTTATTTCCCTCTAAAAAATATTTACTGGCCATTCGCTAATGGTAGGAAAGGGCGATTGAAGAAGCTTGTATGGCATCTCATTGACATGTACAACCCCTGGATGATGTCACTTGTTGGTAAAGAGTTGGCAAGGATAAAACCCGATGTTGTACATACAAATAACTTAAGTGGCTTTTCAGTTTCTGTTTGGAAAGCAGCTAAAAAAGAAAACATAAAAATAGTCCATACAACGCGAGATTACTATCTTTTTCATCCTAATAGTACATTGTTTAAGTCGGGAAATAATATTGATGTTAATAGTATTGGTGTAAAGCTTCTTTCTGCTGTGAAAAAAAATTGCAGCAGAAATGTTGATTGTTTTGTAGGTATCAGTGAGTATATCTCTAAACTTCATAAGTCAAATAAATTTGGCATTAGCGCTGCTCATGCATATATCTATAATCCTATTTCACATATTGATTTTAAAAAAGATGATAGTGGTCATGAAAATGTACGAGTGGGCTTCATTGGACGATTGACTAGAGATAAAGGGTTTGATGATTATTGTTTGTTAGCTGAAAAATATAGAAATACAAAAGGTATCGATTTCTATGCTGCAGGGCGCTTCGGTAATGATATGGAAGGTAACGAATTGGAGATGTTAGCATCTGCCAGTAATATAAAGACGATGGGTTTTATTAAGGTAGAAGATTTTATGGCATCGGTCGATGTTGTTGTTCTGCCTAACAAATGGAATGAACCATTTGGGCGGGCAGTTGCTGAGTCTGCCAATGCAGGGAAAATTGTTTATACTAATTTTACTGCTGGGGTTGCGGAAATAGCTAAATTTTATCAAAATATATACCCCATTCAAGACTTTAATATTGACTATCTTATGACGCATCCTACATTTGATATAAATCCGGTGCGGGACTTTGATATAAAACATATTGCAGAAAAATATACCGAGCTATATTGATGTTAGCTTTTATATTAAAATGTCTCCCTATAATGATTAATAATTGGTGCCGTTAATGATTTATATTAATGCAAGATTTCTTACGCAAGATATGACGGGCGTGCAACGTTTTGCAGAACAGATATCTCGAAGTTTGAATGGAATCAGAAACGATATTGTTTTCCTCGTTCCTGACGAGAAATTTAAGATTGAGATTGATCCGTCTTTTGAAATCAAGGTGATTGGAAAAAAATATGGTCATTTGTGGGAACAAATCGATCTCCCTAAATATCTCAAAAGTATTGGCTCTCCGCCGTTACTTAACCTGTGCAGTACTGCTCCCTTATTCTATAGGAATCAAATAGTCACACATCACGATATCACCTACAAAAGATATCCTGAGAGCTTTTCTAGACAGTTCCGTTATATTTACAACTTGATTATTCCAATCATGCTAAAAAATAGCAGAAAAATTATTACGGTCAGTGAGTTTTCTAAAGGTGAGATAGCCAAAGCTTTCAATGTTGAAAAAGAAAAAATATCAGTGGTTTATAATGCGTCATCTGCAAATTTTAAATCGATTGACTCAGGTAAACAAGAAAAATACCTTCTTGCCGTATCCTCCCCTAATTACCATAAAAATTTTCATGGCATGTTAAAAGCCTTTGCCATGTTAGACGATAAAATTGAAATTAAATTAAAGATTATTGGTCGTTCTGCTGATAACTTCAATAAGCAGATGTATGCGAATGCCGAGAATACTAATTCAAATATAGAATTTTTGGGGCGCGTCGATGATCTGGAACTTGTTAAATTATACCAGAATGCAACAGCATTTGTTTTCCCATCTTTCTATGAAGGGTTTGGGATCCCTCCTCTTGAGGCTCAATCTTGCGGGTGTCCAGTTATAGCGTCTTCCTCCGCGTCGATTCCTGAGGTTTTGGGGACGAGTGCTTTGTATTTTGATCCTTACAAAATTGATGAAATCGCTAAAGCAATGGAAACTATCATTGGCAATGATACAGTCCGCGAGGAGCTCATAAGACTGGGTTTTGAAAACACACGTCGCTTCTCATGGGAGAAATCGGCACAAGCAGTTAATAAAATAATATCACAATATTTAGAATAAATATTATTGGGAGTTTTGATGAGAGTTCTTCATGCGGCAGAAACAATCAAAGGGGGAGTGGCTACGGTCCTTCGTCAGTTAGCCAAAAGTCAGATTGCTGATATAGGGCAGGACAAAATCTGTTGCTTAGTTCCTGCCGATCAGGTTTCAGAATTATATGGTGTCGACTCGAGGTCGATAAAACCTTTTCCTCGACTAGGGCGTGGGATTCGAGGTTTTCTACAGTTTTTCTTTATATTTACGGGGGTTGTATTAAAGCATCGACCAGAGGTGGTTCATTTACATAGTAGTTTTGCTGGTGCTTTAGGGCGATTGTCATTAATTTTATTATGGCCAATTTATCGGCCAAAAGTAATATATTGCCCGCATGCTTTCGCATTTATGATGACTGTATCTCGTTTTAAATCACGTATATATACCGTCATCGAAAAAGCATTGCTTCCTATAACTGATGTTGTTATTTGTGTCAGCCATTGTGAAAAAAAAATGGCTGTTGATGCAGGGCTTAATGAAAATAAATTGGTCGTCGTTCATAATGGCGTTCCGAGTAATAAAAATTACGTCAAAAAAGTCAATTCCCCTGAGGATAATGAGCTTATTCAGCTGCTTTTTGTTGGCCGCTTCGACTACCAAAAAGGTTTTGATATTTTATCCAAAGCTATGCACCAATTAGAAGGTAAAGCATTCCATTTGACAGTTGTCGGCGACTTTGTGCTTGAAAATGAGAATGATAATATTCAAGATCTACCGCAGACGACGTATGCCGGCTGGTTATCCGCTGAACAATTGGCACCACATTTCTGTCGTGCTGATGTATTGCTAATACCAAGTCGATGGGAAGGTTTTGCAATGGTTCCGTTAGAAGCAATGAGCTATGGATTACCTATTTTAGCGAGTAACTGTAGTTCTTTCCCGGAGGTTGTTGAAGATCGCATAAATGGCCGGCTATTTTCTCCTGAGCAAACGGAGGAGCTATGTCATATACTCGAAAGTACATCAAGAGAGGAGTGGCAGAGAATGGGGAATGCCGCAATAGAGACGTTCAGTAAGAAATTTACCGCGGACAAGATGATTGAGGCAACTAAAAAATTATACCTTGATCTTGGTGCATGATATTTAAAGTGCAACAAAGATATTTTTTCTGGAATAGGAGAGTTGAACGCGATTCTCCTGATATATAATGTATTCTTCTGTTTTATAAAAATTATATTTTTAATCTGGCAGGTACTGGGCAGGAGTTATACTATGTTGGTTAATAGGCAAACAGCTATGAATGGTTTTCGTCGTGGTGCTCTACAGTCTAATGCTTCGCTAACTTCAATGATACAGCGGTTTTCAGACATTGCTATTATAAGTTTCTGTCTTTATTTGGCATGCAAGCTGTCAGGCAATGTATTTACCATGGAGTACTGGATTGTAGTATTGATATCAATCGTCATATTTCAAATGGTAGGTGGGATAACCGAGTTTTACCGCTCGTGGCGTGGAGTCCGTGTTACCTTAGAGATCCAACTCATCATAAAAAACTGGTCTTTAAGTGTTTTATTAACTATTGGTCTTATATCTTTTATCGATGGTTTTTATAGTGATTTAACGCTATATGCTGAGTGGTACCTCTTGGCATGTTGTGGTTTGATAGTTTCTCGCTCGATTATTCGTTTATTGCTTGGTTATATGCGAAATCTCGGGTTTAACACCCGCAATGTTGCGATCATGGGCTCGCTCCCTGTTGGTATCAAGTTAGCCGAAACTTTAAATGATGCTCATTGGATGGGCTTCAAAGTCCTTGGAATATATGATGACGCATGTAACTCTATCGACACGAAAGTCGGAAAATGTGGTGATTTAGAGCAACTTATCAGAGACGCAAAAGATGGACGGATTGATAGAATTTATATTGCGATGCCAATGGAGCAAGAACGTTTAATCAAGGATACTGTAGCTGAATTATCTGATACAACTTGCTCGGTAATGCTTATACCAGATGTTTTTACTTTTAATATTCTACAGTCGCGTAGCGAAGAAATAAATGGTGTTTCTGTAGTTTCTCTTTTTGATACACCAATCAGCGGTGTCAATAAAATAATAAAGCGTGTAGAGGATATTATACTTTCGCTTGCAATATTAATATTTATTTCCCCTGTTCTTTTATTGATTGCGATGTCTGTTAAGTTCACGTCTCCAGGCCCGATTATTTTCAAGCAGAGACGTTATGGCATGGATGGAAAATCTATAATGGTTTGGAAGTTTAGATCCATGAGCGTTATGGAAAATGGAGATAAAGTTGTTCAGGCAAAAAAAGGTGATGCCCGGGTTACTGCCGTTGGTGCTTTCTTACGTCGGACATCGCTTGATGAACTTCCGCAATTTATAAATGTGTTGATGGGGGACATGTCGATTGTTGGACCTCGCCCACATGCTGTCGCGCATAATGAGCAATACAGAAAGCTAATTAAAGGCTATATGCTTCGTCATAAAGTTAAACCAGGAATCACTGGCTGGGCCCAGATAAATGGATGGCGAGGTGAAACGGACACTCTAGACAAGATGCAAAGTCGAGTTGAATATGATCTCGATTATATTAGGAATTGGAGCGTTTGGTTCGATATCCGAATTATCTTTCTTACGGTCTTTAAAGGGTTTATAAATAAATCGGCTTATTGATTGTGATTAATGGTTAGTATATTATAAGAAAATTTTCTTCATGAGAGCAAAAATCAATGAGTATTACAACACACACTATCGTTGATAGTAGCGAAAAGGAAAGACTCTTCCTAAATATTCTGAGATGGGGGATTGCATTTTTTTTCATCGCTACACCTTTCAATCCTTACGTCGGTGATGTGACTTTATATCTTTGGATTCCTCTGGTTTTCATGGATTATGAATTTATAAGAAAATTGTCTACAGTATCTTTAAAAATATTACTGTGTTTTTGTGTGTGGACTGTCTTGTGTCTAGCATTTTGGCGGTATGATTTAGTCGTTAAAACATTTGCTCTAGTATTGGGTGTTGCATATATTCACAAAATAGGAAAGCCAGTTTTTAGTAAAATATATGTCTGTATGCTTATTTCTGTTATTTGGTGTATTTTACAGTTTTCATTATATGAGTTCGCTGGTACAAACTATTCTGCTGCAATAGGGCCAAAGGCAATATCGATTGCAATATGGGGCGACTATGCAACCAAAACTTTTACTAACCAATATGAAGTTTTTCTGTTGCCAAGAATGTCTGGGTTATCTCGAGAGGCTGGTTTTTTTGTTTCCCTATTAATCATCTCGTTTATGATAAGACTAAGAGATTTTAAGCTAAAGGCTTGGGAGATTGTATTATTTGCATTAGGTTATATTTTCAGTTTGTCTAAGGCCTCAGTTATACTTTTCCTTATAGCAGCTGTTTATCCATTTCGGCGCATATTAGCTAAAATCCCTGTTGTGCTCACTTTTTCACTCTTTATTGTCGTTTTCGTTTCGATCGCAAACTATCTTAATGTCGGGATTCCTGCCTTTTTCTACGAAAATCAATCTATAGCACATCGCTTTTCTGCATCATATTTAGTCTTAAATATGAACGTACCGAGTTTCTTAATTGGGTGTGGAAAAGAATACGAATGTTTTACCAATTATCAGCCTATTGTTGATTATTTAGGTGGATTTGGTTTCAAGCCAAATGTGGGGCTTCTAGGTGTTACTATGGAGATGGGGGTTATTGGTCTCATCGCAATAGTATTCTTCTGTATGTATTTGAAATTAGATAGTTATGATGTTGTTATTTTGGTGCTTTTTACTGCCACTGTAACATTTTTCACTGTTGATAGTTTTATAATACTTACTTATTATTACATATACTCAAATCACACTAAGAATAAGAGTGATCTCATTTAAAGCTGCTTGTTAATATGGTGGTTTCTCTCTGGGAACAAGATCAATAAATTTATTCTGGAGGCAGAAAATGAAGAAAAGTAGTCCTGATTTTTCTAAGCGAGAATCACTAAAGAACGGTATCGTTATGGCATTGGCTTCCATTGCTGCTATCTCAAGGACAGAAAATGCCTTTGCTGATAATTCGATAAAAAATGCAAGTACCGAATCCTTAGCTAGTAATTGTCCTGATATTGGTAGCTTAAAGAAACTTTCTCCCATCAGTCCTGGTCAACGGGTAAATGTACTCAGCTATTATCCATCACAAGGTACTACTGCAGTTAATTCCGTGATGAGAAGCGTAGTTGCTAACCATAAGCCGTCCGTGCAATCTCAACATTCTGGAGGTGGGGAGTTCTATTATGATGCTGATGACAATACTTCTCCTGATGATGGGGGGATGGTAATTGTTACAGATGATGGTAAGCGTTGGAAAAGAGTGTTTTCAAACGATGAGCCTATTTTAGGCAGTTATTTTGGGATCAGCGACACACAAGATGATAATGGACCGGCGATTACTCGTGCTATTAATTTTTCCAGCAATCGTAAAATCGTTTTGCCGAGAGGAAAGCTAGTAGTTAAAACACCTATTATCTTTCCTTTAGACTCTGGGGCTAAAATAGATGGCTTTGGCAAAAAAGGGGGGACCGTCATTGATGTTCGCATGAATGAAGGCTACGAAAATTTCGGTGTCTTTCATTTTCCTGGGAAATCTAATAAATCTGCTAAAAGTCCTGGCTTCCGTGCTGTATCCATTAGCAATATTCAACTCATTGGAAACTTGAGCAAGTGTCATGGTTTTTTTCTGCAATATCAATATGCAATGCGTCTAGAACAGGTTACTCTGGAGGGGTTTGATGGTGCGGGGCTGTTTATCGACAAATGCCAAGACTCTGTTTTTGAACAAGTTGATGTTTTCAATTGCGGAAGAACATCTGGCGATCGAGCCAATTTAAAAGATGGCTTTGATGAGTCTAAAACGCTGGTTAGCCCAGTAGTTATAATGTCATCTCTAAGAGATGATTGCAATTATCTTCGTTTTAATGATTGCCAATGGGAAGATAACCCTGTTTCGCCAATTTGTGATTTTGCCGGTGGCATAGAAAACTATTTCGTCAATTTGCATGCTGAATATAATGCGCATTGGGATGTCTCTGGAACTGAAGGCTGTACTCTTTTTATGCAGAGAAAAGGGACGATCAAAGTCAGTGGCGGAGGAAGTGATGAAATTAAATATCTTTTGAAGCATGTTTATGGTGAGTTTTATATTGATTCGCACCGGTGCAGCCCCGCGAAAAATATAAAGATAAAAACAGGGACGAACAGCAAGTTCACTTTCAAAGATGTAACTATTGATACAGTTGATGCAATATCCACCTCAGGATTTAAAATTTTTAAAGACTGCATCTTTAATTCAATTGACTGGTCGAACCTTGATGGTGACGTTATTTTTGAAAACTGCCGAATCAAAAAGTCATTTTTTGCCAGGTCTGGTTCAAAGAAATTGAGGATAAGAGTTATTTCTTCTATTATCGACGGAGATGTTTTTATTGACCCAAAAGTACCGAATGTGCTAATTGATGATTGCATGGTTGCAGGTGATGTCCAATTTGGTTCAAAAAATGGGATGTGGCTAAATAATAATGTCGTCGGTAGATTTACCGTTCTTGGCGTAGAGTCACGTGTAATTATCCCTTCGATAAGACGCTTATTACTGCCAGGACCACCAAAGAACGGCCGCTTTTCTGTTGGTGATGTTATCGATAACTCCTTACCACAGAGAGGTAGTTTCATGGGGTGGGTATGTGTTGAAGCTGGCAGCCCGGGGATTTGGAAGGGTTTTGGTAAAATAGACGAGTAAATATTTTCATTTTTAGTGATATTAAATGTTCAGCTAATTTCTCTATATATCTGTGTATCTTTATGATCTTTTTATTTGTTGAGCAGCGTGTAATGCAATTCATTACGAAGGAGTGCGTTGAAGATTGATTTCTGCTTGTTTAAGTGTATGCTGAATTAATGGACTTATTACCTTTTATTATCGCTAAAGAGTGTCCGATGTTAATTTGACGAGAGAATGTTCCTGCTAACGCATTGTTCTCTCGTGTACCCCTATATCGAAATTGATAGGCGCTATTCCTCCCCCTCCCTCCCTCGTAAGAAATAACATCTTTCCTGTTACTTATCTATCCCCAATGATAACGTTTTTCCCTTGATACTGATGATGTATTTCCTCTCTGCGGTGTTCGTTTTTTTGAGCTGCTCGTAAATTTCTCAATGTTTATTTTGTATGCGAAGCGAATCGTCGGTTACCGTTTGCGACTTATTTCTTTTACTCCCTCCATTGTGCATCTTAATAAAGATCTTATTCCCCGTCCATTCTTTGCTGTTTCCCCATTTTTATTTAAAATCTGCTCATGATTTAATACCATATATCGCGTGCTTTTAGAGAGAAGCGACCATTCATCGTAATTAAGCTGATGCAAAATTTATTCATAAATCATTTATATAACTCTTTAGGTTTGCTCTCCTCTATCAGGGAAAGGGGGGGATCTCTTTGGTAACAGGCCGAGACCGGCATTTTTATTTTTAAATAGTTGCGTGAGTGATTATGTCATCGAGAAAATATATTCTCGGCACAGTTTGACCCCCTTGTAACGACATGGCGGAGGTCAAATTTATTTTTCATTGAGTTCTGTGTTTACACCTCGAGATTATAATATTGTATTTTTTTGATTATAGCTAATTATTTACCTGCTACCTATTTTCAGTTGAAGTTATGACTTATCTCTATTCTATATCCAGAATATAACTTGTGTGAAAGTCTTTTAGAGGTAATGCATTGTGCTGACTTCAGGATGTTGATGCTCAGTTTTTTTGGTGTATTTGTAGTGTTGCTATAGTTTTAATTGCTTATTAAAATCATTATAATTTATTTTATTTATAACTATTTTGTTTTTTTTATGTGATCTCAGTGTTTTTATGGATTTTTCTTGTTTGGGAATTTTGTGAGAAAAATATTATCCATGTTAACTATATGGTTTTTGTTTGCTAAAACCTTTCGCCGTCTGCCTTGACATAACCTGAATCTTATCCTTTCTTTTAATTCAGACAGCTTTGCTGTCTTTGTTTGGGTATAACCAGTCGGAATGCATGTTTAGCTGCATTATTAATGAGTTATATCTCTTTTATGCTTCCGATTTTTTTATGGCTTCTCAAGTTAGTCCTCTAAGGGGGGAATCATGGCTTCATTAGCGTATCAGAAAGAAGCAGCAGCTATTTTATACGCTGTTTTAGGGAAAAGCGCGTCACACGCTACGTTCGACTCAATAGGTGCGCAATTGCAGCGAGGTGAACTATCTGCCTCAGCATATGTTACTACTTTATTGACTTCTGCGGATGGTGTAGCCCTCTTTAACGGTTTATCAGATTTAAATGCTTTACAAATTGTTTATACAAAAATTTTTGGCTCTGCTGCACCCACCTCAACTTTGCAAGATTACCTGACGGGTAGTACTCTTGCCGAGGCAATGGCTAAAGTTGTAAATCAGGTTCTTGATTATTCGGGATTTGACTCTACTCTATCCGCTGCGCAGGCTAGTCTTGATCAGCAAGTAAATGCTGTTCTGTTCCCGTCGGTAAGCGCCGCTGCCCTTGGGCAAGGCGCCTCAGACGTGCAGGCTATCTATTATGTTACTGGGGCGGCTCAATCTGCACTTGGCATAAACAACTATGGAGCGGCCATTAATGCCGGTACGAAAACCTTCGTCCAGGTAGCGCAAGAAATAATTTTCTCTGCAAATCTGACTTCTCTTAGCAATACCGATTATGTGATTCGTTTATTTAAATGGGGTTACGAAAGGTCTCCCTCTGCGACCGAATTATCTAACTATGTCACTGAACTGACTGGAGGGACTTCTCGTGCAGAAGTTCTGATTCAAGTGATTGATTCTCTTCGTGGTACTGTTGCTTCAGGCGATACTACCGCGCAGCAACATTTCAATAGCGCGACTATCAGCTATCAGCCAGGGCAACTGCCTTCATTAAGTTATCAAGAGCAGGTTTCTGCAGTTTATCTTGCAGTTCCGCAGCGTGATATTGATGCTCGTGGATTAGATGATTGGAGTAAGTATTTATCGAAAGGAGCGATGACTTATAAAGGATTTATTGGGACCATATTGAAATCAAGCGAGTTTCAGAAGAAAGGTGCCCAACTAACGGGTGATGACTTTATACAACATGTTTACACTGGGGTACATGGTGTAGCTGCTACAGCCGCGCAGCTTTTGGTGTATAGCTCGTTAGGATCTGATAAGGCACTTATTACTCAGGCTATTATTAACGATCTGCGTAACTCGACGGCTACAGATAATATTACTGTAACCCAGCAGCATGGTTTCGAGTTCGATATCGGTACCAGCCTGCTGTATAAAACCTCCGCGTCTCTGACGGCAACGGCCGCCGGCGGTAACGCAACCGGCACCGTCAACACCGGTACGTCGCATCAAATCAGCAACGCCGAAACAGCGGTACTCACGAATGTGCAACTGAACGCCAATGCCGCCAGCATCGTGAACCTGAAGTTCGCCGACCACCTGGCGAATCTGACCATCAACGGCACCAGTGCAGCAACGGTCAACCTGTCTGACAACGGGGTTAACCCTGGTGTCGATATTACCGTTAACAATGGCAACGTGATTCTGAACGCCAGTTCCGGGAATGACGATGTCATCGTGACGTCGACGGCCAATATCGCCACGGGCACCGGCGACTTTAACCTTGGCAACGGCAACGACTCGCTGAAATGGGCGGGGAATGCGGCAACCGGCGCAGCCAACACCGTCGGCGCCGGCATCTCCGCTAATGGCGGCGCGGGTACGGACTCTATCTCCGCCAACTTCATCACCAAAACCGTGGTGACCAACCAAAACGCCTTGGGCGTTCGTACCAGCACCGTGACCAGCAACGCCAACAACTTCTCGAACTTCGAGCAGATCGACCTGACCGGCTATATCGGCAAGTCCGTCGGTACGCTGATTACGACGCCGCTGATTGGTTCACCGACTACCACCAGCGTGACAACGCCAAACAACACCTTTGACTTTGGCCTGACCAACGGCACGTCCACGGTCGAAGGCACTACGGGCGGCACGGTTACGCAGAACGCAGCGGCCACCAATCTGGGCACACAGGGGTTTGTGGTCTCCGGTCTGGCTAACGTCAACGTCATCAATGCCGCCGGCGGCAACGCTGCGCAGTTGGCAGTGAAAGGGGACGCGACCGCTGCCAGTACGCTGAATTTCACCTTTGTCCAGAACGCCACCGATCACTTCAATATCAACTTCGATGCGGTGAGTTCTGCCAACGTGAATGCCGGCGCCATCACTCTCAACAGCAGCAGCAGCGCCTTGTTGGGCACCGCTCTGACCGCGGTTAACGTGGCCTCGGGCGGTACCGGCAGCTTTGACAATATTCTGTCATTGGCCGGCACCAATGCGCAGGTTCAGACCATCAACGTGACCGGTGATCACGCGCTGGATCTGACGGTGGGCAGCGGTTTCAGCAACGTGCGTGATATCAATGCGTCCACCAATACCGCGGGGCTGAATCTCGACTCCAGCCATGGCGGTACCGGTGACGGTATCATCATTCAGTTGCTGAACATTCTGCCGCTGAGTATTGTCACCACCAACCTGTTGGCACCGGTGTTGACGGCGTTGGGCCTGAACGGTTACCAAATGACCGTAGAAGGTACCAGTGCTGCCGATACTCTGGGCGTGATTGGCAACACCACGCTGACCGGCGGCGCAGGTGCCAACACCTACGACATCAAGGCCAGTAACACGCAGGCGGGTGTGACCATCAAGGACTTTAATAGCCTCAAGGACTCGATTGTCGACGTGAACCATGGCGGCCTGACTATCTCCGATGACGCCAGCGGCACCGCGGTAGCGAACTACGGTACGCGTTCTGCCGACACGTTGGATGCATTGTTGGGGACACTGGTGGGCGGTTTGACCAATGGCGTTATCGGCCTGCTGGGCGGTATTCTTGGCCTGGATAGCAGCAACTCGCTGACGTCGAAAGTGGGTGTGGCATCCGTTGTATTCAGCGGTGGCGGTAACACTGCCAGCTCTTACGTGATTATCGACAACAACGATAACCACTCGCTGGACCTCAACGATACCGTGGTATACCTGACTGGGCAAAACCACCAGCAATTGGTGGATACGCTGCACTACGCGTAAGTATGAGTTCCAGTGGGTTATAATTCCCATTGAAACTGTTAGTCAATAAATAATACGGGGTGTATAAACACCCCGTATTCTTTGAAATTTGTGAACTACGTCATTATCTCTAATTTATTCCCTTTCGTACTAAACCCGCTTTGCCCCGCCTATTATTTACCCCACTGTTTTCATTTGTTTTTTTCTGTGGTTTGTGATGCGATTTTTTTTGCTTACGGCCTTGCTGGTATCCGCTTTCTCTACCTATAGTTAGGAAAAGTATCTGCAGTCTCGAGCATGTCTGGGGTGGGGTTCTTTAGGATTTATTTTATTTTTCCCTTTTTAGGATTTTCCTTATAAGAGTCCAATGCGGATTTTGACTGACAGTGCACATGATGTAAGGGCAGAAAGTGAATCAATTTATACCGCGCAATGAAATTGCGGATGTTATACGGACTCGCAGCAAGGTTTTCTGGACCGTTGGCATATTTACCGCATTTATTAATTTATTAATGCTAGTTCCTTCTATCTATATGCTCCAGGTTTATGACCGGGTGCTTCCTTCTCGCAATGAAATCACGCTGTTGATGCTGACGCTGATCATGCTGGGCATGTTCGGCATGATGTCGCTGTTGGAATACGTGCGCAGCATGGTGGTGATCCGCATCGGCAGCCAGCTGGATATGCGGCTCAACACGCGAGTCTATACCGCGGCCTACGAGGCGAATCTGAAAAACGGCTCGTCTGATGCCGGCCAGATGCTGAGCGATTTGACCAATCTGCGCCAATTCCTCACCGGCAGCGCGCTGTTCGCCTTCTTTGATGCGCCGTGGTTTCCAATCTATCTGTTGGTGATATTCCTCTTTAACCCTTGGTTGGGGCTTTTCGCTTTGGTCGGTGCGCTGTTGCTGATCGCATTGGCGGTGATCAACGAAATGGTGTCGAAAAAGCCGCTGGCGGAAGCCAGCAAGCTGTCGATTATGTCCGGGACGCTGGCCAGCACCAATCTGCGCAATGCCGAAGTGATCGAAGCTTTGGGGATGTTGCCCAACCTGAAACGCCGGTGGTTCGGTCTGCACCAGCGGTTCTTGAACAGTCAGCGCATCGCCAGCGAACGCGCATCGCGGGTCACGTCGATCACCAAGTTTGTGCGCATGTCGCTGCAATCATTGGTGCTGGGGCTGGGGGGCTGGCTGGCGATCGATGGGCACATCACGCCCGGTATGATGATCGCCGGTTCCATTCTGATGGGGCGAACCCTGGCGCCGATTGAGCAGGTTATTAACGTCTGGAAGAGCTACAGCGCGGCGAAGCTTTCTTATGGCCGGTTGGTCAAGCTGCTGGAAACGCATCCGCAACGGGGTACCGGCATGTCCTTGCCGCGCCCGGAAGGGGTGCTGGCCGTAGAAGGCGTCACCGCCACGCCGCCGGGATCCCAAGGCGATGCGGTATTGCATAACGTGAGTTTTGCCATCCAGCCCGGTGATGTGCTGGGGATCATTGGCCCGAGCGCGTCGGGGAAATCGACGCTGGCGCGTTTGCTGGTCGGCATTTGGCCGGTCAGCGAAGGGATTGTTCGGTTGGATAATGCCGACATCTATCAGTGGAACAAGGATGAGTTGGGGCCGTATATCGGCTATCTGCCACAGGACATTGAGCTGTTTGCCGGGACTATCGCCGAGAATATCGCCCGCTTTAACGATATTGACTCAGAGAAAGTCATTGAAGCCGCCAAGCTGGCCGGCGTGCACGAACTGATCCTGCGTTTCCCTAACGGCTACGATTCGGTGCTCGGCAACGGTGGCGCTGGGCTTTCCGGTGGACAGAAACAGCGTATCGGCCTGGCGCGCGCATTGTATGGCGACCCTTCGCTGGTGGTATTGGATGAGCCTAACTCCAACCTGGATGATGCGGGCGAGAAAGCGTTGAACCAGGCCATTATGTTCCTCAAGCAACGTAATAAAACGGTGGTTCTGATTACCCATCGCACCAATTTGCTGTCGATGACCAGCAAGCTGTTGCTCCTGGTAAATGGCAACGTCAACGCATTCGGCCCGACTCAACAAGTGCTTCAGGCGTTAGCCAATGCGCAAAAAGCGCAGACGCAACCGCCTCAGCAAGCGGTGAGGGCGGTAAATTCCGAGCCGGATGAAGGCAATATCCCGAAAACGCAAATTAATTAAGCCGTGAATTGCCTGGCGGCTTTATTGCCGTCCGCAGTTTAAAGGAGTTGGTATGTCGACGCACATTGGCGAGCCGCAAGACTCGTATATTGAAGAGATCCCGCAGGATGAACGGCGGTTTACCCGGATGGGCTGGCTGGTGGTGGGAATTGGTCTGTTCGGATTTTTGGCCTGGGCAGCGTTCGCGCCTCTGGATAAAGGGGTGGCATCGCCGGGATCGGTAACCGTTTCCGGCAATCGCAAAACGGTGCAGGCCCCGGCCAGCGGCATCATCAAGAATATCGCGGTGAAAGACGGCGACAAGGTGAAAGCCGGAGAAGTCCTGGTGCAGTTGAGCCAGGTGCAGGCACAGGCGCAGGTCGATTCCCTGCGCGACCAGTACTACACCACGCTGGCCACCGAAGGGCGTTTACTCGCCGAGCGCGACGGTCTGAGCAACGTCACTTTTTCCCCTATTTTTGCCCAGATCAAAACTCAGCCGCGCGTGGCTGAAATCATCGCGTTGCAAACGCAGCTGTTCGCCTCCCGCCGCCAGGGGCTGCAAAGTGAAATTGACGGTTATAAGCAGTCGATGGACGGGATTCGTTTCCAATTGAAAGGCCTGCAGGATTCGCGCGCCAACAAGCAGATTCAACTTTCCAGCCTGCGTGAGCAGATGAACAGCATGAAGCAACTGGCGGCGGACGGCTACCTGCCGCGCAACCGCTACCTGGAAGTGCAGCGTCAGTTTGCCGAGGTGAACAGCAGCATCGATGAAACCGTCGGGCGGATTGGCCAGCTGCAAAAGCAGCTGCAGGAATCTCAGCAGCGTATCGACCAGCGTTTCGCCGACTATCAGCGCGAGGTCAGAACGCAACTGGCGCAAACCCAAATGGACGCCAGCGAGTTTCGCAATAAGCTGCAAATGGCAGATTTCGATCTGGGCAACACTGCCATCACCTCACCGGTGGACGGCACCGTGGTCGGATTGAATATCTTCACTCAGGGGGGCGTCGTGGGAGCGGGTGACCACCTGATGGACGTTGTACCCAGCCAGGCGACATTGGTGGTGGATTCTCGCCTCAAAGTTGACCTGATCGACAAGGTGTACAACGGGTTGCCGGTGGATCTGATGTTTACCGCCTTCAACCAAAACAAAACCCCGAAAATTCCGGGAACGGTCACGTTGGTTTCCGCCGATCGCCTGGTCGACAAAGCCAACGGTGAGCCTTACTACCAGATGCAGGTCACGGTCTCGCCGGAGGGCATGAAGATGCTCAGTGGCGAGGACATCAAGCCGGGGATGCCGGTGGAGGTGTTCGTGAAAACGGGGTCGCGCTCGCTGCTGAGCTATCTGTTTAAACCTATTTTGGATCGCGCTCATACTTCATTAACCGAGGAATAATTTTGATTCAATCAAAACGACAGGCTGCCGGTCTGGTTATCGGCACCCTTTTGTTTGCGATATCTGCGCCGGTTTATTCGATAGGGATTTTAGACGCATATTCGCTGGCATTAGAAAAGGACCCGACTTTCCGGGCGGCTATAAAAGAGAAAGAAGCGGGAGATGAGAACGAAAACATCGGCAGGGCGGGGCTGCTGCCGAAAGTGTCGCTGAACTATCAGAATTCGCCGCGCAACTGGCAGACGCAAAAATATCCGCAGAGCGACTTTTTCGGCAATGTTTCGGAGGTCACCCGGCGGCAGCAATATCGCAGTTATTCCAGTTCGATCACGCTGACGCAGCCGCTGTTCGATTATGAAGCGTACGCGCGCTACAAAGCCGGCGTCGCGCAGACGATGATGTCGGACGAGCGCTATCGCGGTAAGTTGCTGGATCTTGCGGTTAGGGTGATTAACGCCTATGTCGAAGTGGCCTATTCCAAGGATCAAATCGCGTTGGCCGAAGCGCAAAAGGCGGCTTACAAGGAACAGCTGACCTTGAACGATCGCCTGATGAGCGCCGGTGAAGGCACCATTACCGACGTATCGGAAACCCAGGCGCGCTACAGCCTGGCCGAAGCGCAGGTCATCGAAGCGCGCGATGCGCTGGATGCCGCGCAGCGCGAATTGGAAGTGATTATCGGCATGCCGCTGAACCAGCTGGATGAATTGCAGGTGTTGCGGCCGGGCAAGTTCAAGGTGGCGCCGCTGATCCCGTCCAAGTTTGAAGAGTGGCAAAAGATCGCGCTGGAGAATAACCCGGTGCTGGCCGCCTCGCGTCATGGCGTGGATGCCGCCAAGTATGACGTCGAAAGGAATCGGGCGGGCTTTATGCCGCAGGTTCAGCTGTATGCTTCGCATTCGGAAAACGACTCCAGCAGCGATAACACGGTTAACCAGAAATACCGCACCGACAGCATCGGCGTGCAGGTCAGCATGCCTATTTATTCCGGCGGCGGCGTTTCGGCGTCGACCCGGCAGGCGGCGGCGCGCTATGGCCAGGCGATGTATGAGATGGATGCGCAGACGGGCACCACGCTCAACGATCTGCGCAAGCAGTACAATCTGTGCATCAGCAGCCGCGCCAAGGTGGCGGCCTATGAGTTGGCGGTACAATCGGCCACCACACAGGTAACGGCGACCCGGCAAAGCGTGCTGGCCGGGCAACGTGTCAACGTTGACGTGCTCAACGCCGAACAGCAGCTCTATAGCGCCCAGCGCGATCTGGCCTCCGCCAAGTACGCCTACATCAAGTCGTGGATTACCTTGCTGAGCGACTCCGGTACGTTGGATGAAAAAGATGTTATGCGGGTAGCGCAGTATTTTGCCCGCAGTCGCTAGCAACATATTCACTATGAGCATTAATCTGAAAGAGCAGCACTATGCTGCTCTTTTTTGCGTTAATACGTTATGTTATTGGCTGGTAGTTCCTTCTGTATTTATACTTGCTTGGTTTATTTTTATACATAATTTTCTGTTAAGGAACGGTAGGTTAGAAGGATGCATGCTTTTCGCAAAGTGTAACGATTGGTTAATATCCGTACGAATTTTAGAGTGATGCTGCTGACGTGCGGCGGCGTCCTTGTAAGAACGATGGCTGAGTAAAGGGTAGATAATGTCCAAACTAATTCCTGTGGTTATGGCCGGTGGTACTGGGAGTCGTCTGTGGCCGATGTCGCGAGAATCGTTTCCTAAACAGTTTTTATCTATTGATGACAGCGGGGTGAGCCTGCTGCAACAAACGTTACAGCGTTTGTCGGGTCTGACCGGTATCGAAGTTGCTGCTCCTCTGGTCATCTGCAACGAGGAACACCGTTTTTTAGTTGCCGAACAATTACGTGAAGTTGGACAATTAGCGACCAATATTATTTTAGAGCCCGTAGGGCGTAATACTGCCCCAGCAGTGGCGTTAGCCGCTCATCTTGCTGCTGAGGAAGACGAAGAGAGTATGCTTTTGGTGCTGGCAGCGGACCATCTGATCACCAAAGTGGATAATTTTCACGCGGCTATTCAGACGGCTATTTCGTTTGCAGAAAACAACCAATTGGTCACGTTTGGCATTATCCCTGAGCACCCTGAAACGGGCTATGGCTATATTAAGCGTGGCGAGCACCTTTCCAATGCATGTTTCAAAGTTGATTCGTTCGTTGAGAAGCCGCGTTTGGAGAAAGCGGTCGAATACCTCGCCAGCGGTGATTACAGCTGGAATAGCGGTATGTTTATGTTCAAGACGGCCAAATTCCTGCAGGAACTGCGGCAGTTCAGTCCTGAAATTTTCAGCACAACCCAGCAGTCTGTGAGCAACAGTCAACGCGACATGAATTTTATCCGGGTTGAGCAAGACATCTTCAAGCACTGCCCTAGTGACTCCATCGACTATGCGGTGATGGAAAAGACACATGACGCGGTGGTGATTCCTATTGATGCGGGCTGGAGTGACGTCGGTTCCTGGTCCTCATTGTGGGAAGTGTCAAAGAAGGATCATTTGGGTAATGTCAACGTGGGTGAAATTATCTCAATCGATTCCAATGATAACTACATTTCCTCTGAGTCCGCGTTGGTGGCGACCATCGGGTTGGAAAACCTGGTTGTGGTCAACACCAGTGATGCCTTGCTGATCGCTCACAAGGACAAGGTGCAGGATGTGAAGAAAGTGGTTGATGAGCTTAAAAAACGCAATCTTCATCATTTTCGCCAGCATTCCACCGCCTATCGTCCCTGGGGCAAGATTTGCGATATCGACAGCGGCACGTACTTCCAGGTGAAGAAAATCATTGTGCGGCCAGGGGAGGGGCTGTCGGTACAACGCCATCTCCACCGTGCCGAACATTGGGTCGTCGTGAGTGGGACAGCAAGAGTTAACGTTGATGATCAAGAGTTCTTCTTGTCGGAAAATCAGTCTACCTTCATTCCTCCGGGCAGTGTCCATACGTTAGAAAACCCGGGAAAAATCGATTTGGAAATGATCGAGGTCAGGTCGGGGCACTATCTGGAAGAAGATGATATTGAGCGTTTGCAAGATCGCTATGGCAGAGTTTAATAGGGTTTGGTAATGCAAAAATTGACGTGTTTTAAAGCTTATGACATTCGGGGAAAGCTGGGCGAAGAGCTGAATGAGGACATCGCGTATCGTATTGGACGCGCCTACGGCGAGTTTTTGAAGCCCAAAAATATCGTGTTGGGCAGCGATGTTCGGTTAACCAGTGAAAGCCTGAAACTGGCGCTGGCGAAGGGTTTGCAGGATGCGGGCACTGATGTGATAGACATCGGCTTAACCGGTACCGAAGAAATCTATTTCGCCACAACCTATTTAAAAACGGATGGTGGCGTGGAAGTCACCGCCAGCCACAACCCGATCGATTACAACGGCATGAAGTTGGTGCGTGATGGCTCTCGGCCGATTAGCGGCGATACCGGGTTACGGGCGATCCAAGAACTGGCGGAGAAAAACCAATTTCAGGCCCCGCCTGCAATGCGCGGTAGCTATGTTCGCCAGGACGTATTAGGGGCTTATGTAGAACACATTCTGTCCTACGTCGACGTGAAAAATTTCAAACCATTGAAGCTGGTGATCAACTCGGGCAACGGTGCGGCGGGGCATGTGATCGATGCTATTGAAGCGCAACTGAAGGCGCGGGGCGTGCCGCTGGAGTTTATCAAGGTGCATCACCAGCCGGACGGCACTTTCCCTAACGGTATTCCCAACCCATTGCTGCCTGAGTGTCGCGCGGATACCGCCGATGCGGTGCGTGAGCATAGCGCTGATATGGGCATCGCGTTCGACGGCGATTTCGACCGCTGCTTCCTGTTCGATGAAAAAGGCGATTTTATTGAGGGTTATTATATCGTCGGCTTGCTGGCGGAGGCCTTCTTGCAGAAACAGCCTGGCGCGAAGATCATCCACGATCCACGTCTGAGTTGGAACACCGTCGATGTAGTCACCGATGCCGGGGGCGTACCCGTGATGTCGAAAACCGGCCATGCTTTCATTAAGGAACGCATGCGTGCGGAAGATGCCATTTATGGCGGAGAGATGAGCGCTCACCACTATTTCCGTGATTTTGCTTATTGCGACAGCGGCATGATCCCGTGGCTTCTGGTCGCTGAACTGGTCAGTGTGAAGGGACAAACTCTGGGGCAACTGGTACAGGATCGCATTGCCGCCTACCCGTCTTCCGGTGAGATCAATATCAAACTGGCTCAGCCAGACGTATCCATTGAAAGCGTTAAACAACACTATTTACCGCATGCCGATGAGGTAGACTACACAGATGGCATCAGCATGGCGTTCGCAGGCTGGCGTTTCAATCTGCGTTCCTCCAATACGGAACCTGTGGTACGTCTTAATGTCGAGTCGCGGGCCGATGTTGCACTGATGCAAGAAAAAACCGACGAGATTTTGGCGCTGTTGGCCGCAGGGTCGTAATGTTTGTTTGAGGTTTTGCGATAAGTCAGTGATGAGGGCGGTTTTTACCGCTCTCGCTTAGAGGTTGTTGTGATACCTTTGAGTTGCGATCCAGGCCTGTTTAGGCGACTTGGCAGGTAGCTTTCTTAAAATACGAAGAGATATCTTTCGGTACAACCGAGGTATAAGAGGTTGAAATGACAATATTAGTTACCGGTGGTGCCGGTTACATTGGATCTCACACCGTTTTATCTCTGCTGGAACGTGGCGACGACGTGGTGGTGTTGGACAACCTGTCGAACTCGTCAGCGGAATCTTTACACCGCGTAGAGAAACTGACGGGAAAAGCCGCCGTGTTTTACCAAGGCGATGTTCAGGATGCTGAATGCCTGCATCGCATCTTTGAAGCGCACACGATTACCGCTGTGATCCACTTCGCCGGCCTTAAGGCCGTTGGGGAATCTACGCGTAAACCGCTGGAATACTACCAAAATAATGTTACAGGAACGCTGGTGTTACTGGACGCTATGCGCCGTGCCGGCGTGCATGATTTCATCTTCAGTTCCTCCGCCACTGTCTATGGCGCCAATTCGCCGGTGCCCTATGTGGAGACGACACCGATCGGCGGGACAACCAGCCCTTATGGCACGTCCAAGTTGATGGTGGAGCAGATCCTGCAGGATTTCGCTAAGGCTGAACCGCAATTTTCGATTATTGCCTTGCGTTACTTCAATCCGGTGGGGGCTCACGAGTCCGGACTAATTGGCGAAGATCCTAACGGTATCCCCAACAACTTGCTGCCTTACATCTCACAGGTGGCTATCGGCAAGTTGGAAAAGCTGGGCATTTTCGGCGGAGATTATCCGACGAAGGACGGCACGGGAGAGCGCGATTACATCCATGTCATGGATTTGGCTGAAGGCCACCTGAAAGCCATGGATCATTTGCCGAAGATCAACGGGTTTAAGGCTTATAACCTGGGGGCTGGCGTAGGGCACTCGGTGCTGGCGATGGTTCAGGCGTTTGAAAAAGCGTCCGGCGTAACGATCCCTTACCAAATATTACCTCGCCGCGACGGCGATTTGCCTGCTTTCTGGGCGAACGCCGATCTGGCTTATCAGGAGTTGGGTTGGAAAGTCAGTCGGGGTATCGATGACATGATGCGCGATACCTGGAACTGGCAGAAGAAAAATCCGCAAGGATACCGTTAAACAGCGCTGATTAAAAATATCGATTGTTGGTAGTCTGGGCGGTGCTCCGACAGCCACAAGGCTATCGGAATCTAATAAACAAGAAGAGCACCGATCAGCGAGGGTTTATCACCCTCGCTTTTTTATGGGCTTTATCTGATAATAATCAGCACTTCCTTATGAAAAATCCGCACTATCAGATTATACTGGTGCCATTGAAGATACTTTGTTGGGACGATATGTCGTTATGGCATAAAACCGCAGGGTATTGCTGGTCACGGTATCTGGTGTGTGAATATGAGATGTTCCCTCCTGGAAATGCCTTGTTGAAGATCTGTTGAGAGAGACAAGAGCAGCGAGTATGTTAGCCTATCAGGCTTGTGAAGCTTTAAACTCCACCATTTCACTTACTTTGCATCAGTAAGGTACACTGAAGTTTTGCGCTAATGGTAGTGAGTATCAAGGCGTTGAGAGGAAGACGCTGTGGTTGGTCACGGATTTTATCAATCGTTTACCTCAAAATGATGCTTCCTGGCTCCCTTGTTTGCCTCTGTTCTCATGTTGTTAACAGGTGGCGGTAAGGAGGATTAGGCTTTGTTTACGTTTTTCGCCATCACGCCAATAAAGCTAAGATATTGTAATTGACTGTATTTTGCGAGAATTTTTTGAGCACAAATTCTCGCGTCTTATGAGGTATGCAGAATGCAGGTTATCGATACTAAAATCGATGGAGTCAAAGTCATTCAACCAACGGTATTCAGTGATACTCGCGGTTTTTTTATGGAAACGTTCGAGAAGCGTCGCTTTCAAGACATGCTGGATATCGATTTGGACTTCGTCCAAGACAATTATTCACGCTCTTCTCGGGGGGTTTTGCGCGGATTGCACTATCAAGATATCAAGCCGCAAGGCAAGTTGGTTCGTGTGGTGCGGGGCGAAGTTTATGATGTTGCAGTAGATATTCGCCCAGACTCACCCACATTTGGCAAGTGGGAAGGCATTGTGCTATCGGAAGAGAACAAAACTCAGCTTTGGATCCCGCCAGGTTTGGCCCACGGTTTTGTCGTACTTTCTGAGATCGCGGATTTTGAATATAAGTGCACGGATTACTATTCGCCAGAACATGAAAGGTGCCTGATGTGGAATGATCCCGATGTCGGCGTGGCCTGGCCTGTTCGGCACCCTGTTTTGTCGGAAAAGGACAAGAACGGCAAATTTCTCAGAGAACTGATTTAATGAGAGTTCTTTTAACCGGGGCTAAAGGGCAGGTCGGGCGCTGTTTTATCGATCGGGTACCCGCCGATTGGGTTATTTTAGCGGCCGACCGCAATACGATGGACATTTCCAAACTGGAGCAGGTTAAGGCTGTCGTCCAGGAGTTTAAACCGACGGCGATCATCAATGCTGCAGCCTATACCGCCGTTGATAAAGCGGAACAAGATTGCGAGGCTGCGTTGTTAGCCAACGTTGTCGGCCCAGCCAATTTGGCCATGGTTGCAAACGCAATGGAGTGCCGACTGCTTCATATTTCTACAGATTATGTTTTCGATGGCCTGGGCAGGCTTCCATACAATGAGTTGGCTGGAACTCGCCCACTGTGCATTTACGGGAAAACCAAGCGTGATGGCGAATTGGCGATCGTCTCAGAAATGCAAGATGCGATAATTCTTCGCACTTCCTGGGTTTTCAGTGAATATGGCGAAAATTTCGTTAAAACCATGCTGAGGTTGGCAAAGCAACGTGAATCTCTTGATATCGTAGCCGATCAACGCGGTTGCCCGACATATGCGGGGGACATCGCAGACGCGATGATAAAAATGTTGCTTTGTGAGGCTCAGGGAGGGATCTATCACTTCTGCGGGGATGAAGAGGTCTGCTGGAGTGAGTTTGCGGAGCACATATTTAAAGTTGCCGCGGAGGTGGGGGCGATTTCTCGCATGCCAAAGGTCAGTAAAATAACATCAGAACAATATGTGACTTTGGCCAAACGTCCTAAATATTCAACCTTGAGTTGCAATAAAATCAATGGGATAGGTATTCCTGCTTCTAACTGGCAGTCAGCCCTGGAATTCGTGATTTCTCGATTGAGAAAAATAGGTTACTTACAAGAGTAATGTCGGCACTGCGAGGGTGAGCATGATGTATTTTGTTCTTTTCATGCTCACCCGGCAGTAATTGGCGCATAGCTTATTCGCTATGGAGTTACCAAATTTTCCAGCCGTGAATATTAAAGAAAGTAATCATTGAACGTGAAAATAGCTTAATATGAACCCAGCCTTTGCGTGCGGCATGGCCACCGTAATGTACTACTTTGACATCAGGGACATAGGCGATTCTGGTAATTTTTCCCGTACGGATGCTGAGATCGAAATCCTCGAAGTAGAGAAAAAATTTGGGATTGAATCCGGATACTTCTTTCAGTACGGAGTAGCGGAAAAACATAAAGCAACCGCTCACAATCGGTGGGTCGAAATAAACATCGTGCGGTGTCAGCGTATCAGCCATTTCATAGCTACGGAGATAATTTTTGAAAAAGCGCTTTCCTTTAACCGACGCAAAGAAACGTAATATATATACAAACACAGAAGGATATCGTTTACATAAATACTGTGTTTCGCCGTTCCCCCAAGTTGCATAAGGCGTAATTAAACCACATTCAGGATGCTTATCCATAAAGGAAAATGCATTCTCTAATGCATTATTATCCATCTCTAAATCAGGGTTTAATATAAGGGTGTATTTTGACTTAATAGCTAAGCTTAAATTATGTGACACTCCAAAGCCAGGGTTGTCTGGTCGCGATATGTAATTTCCGGGAATGACGTCAAGGAACTCTTTAATTAGCGAAGTGACTGCAGGCTCAGTAGTTGGCGAGTTATCAACAACCAATAAATAACAGTCGTGTGCTTTAAAAACGTTTGTCTCAACAAGTGCGGCAAGGGTTTTTCTTAAATCTACAAGATTCGGTTTGAAAATTACTAATGAGATTGTAAGAAATTTTTCATCTTCAATAGCCGGTAAAGACATGAGAGAATCGTCCACTCCATCTTGGGATGTCGTTTGGTTTTTTAGGTGAAGGAAAAACTAGCGTGTTGTCAGGTATAGTAATGCTTAGCGTTGCGTCAGAATTGTAGGCTTCTTCTTTGTGATGCCATAGCATCTCGCCAAATGGAGTCGATAGTATGGCTTTCCCTGCCAACCTGTATTCGTAGAATTTAACAGGGTCGACATATTTAGTAATGTCGTTCTGCAAAAACGGAATAATCACATAATCAAAGGTGGATATCTTATTCATTACCTGGGGGTGTGGAATGGGCGGCTCCAGGATGATATTTTGAGGTAAGCTTTCCGGAATTCCTGTTTTTCTTGGCCCTACCAGGTTTATGACTGCTTCCGGATTTTTAGTGGCTAACTCGAACACCCACTTCCAGTCAAACCAGCTTGCGATTGTGCCGATATAGCCAAATGTGATTTTTTCATGCGATGCTTTCGGGATATGAATTTTCTGCAAGTCATCTGAACACGCATTCAACACCAACTCAGTTTTGCTGGGGGCGATAGACGAAAATTTCTCAATTAAGGCATGGCTTGAGCAGAATATACGGTCAACTTGTCGGGCGATTTCTTTTTCAAGATTAGCCGTATTTTTCTTTGATAGGCCAGAATAAAATGAAGGGAAATCATCCATGGCGTCATACCACACTTGCCGCCATTTAAATTGCTTGATAAGCATGTTGGCCAGCAGACAGGGTTTGCCGATAACTAGGGTGGTATCTTCAGATATAAAATTCTTTATATCGTCAATGATTTTCTTTATTTTCCCTTGGTTGAACAGCTTAAACAACGCAGGTAGCGGCTCCACGGGGGCTACAAAACCCAACCGAGCCAGTTGCAGACCCTCTATCAAATCCAATCCTGCAGGTTCAGGGGCATGACGGCCGGGGGTCAGATCGGCGAGGGTAGGGAAACGACTAGGATAAGGCTCAATCCACAAAAGTTCCTGGGTGGCATGGGTCAGCGCGTATTTGGCGAAAAAATGAGGGCGCTGACTTATGCTCAACCAGGGAACCGCTGAAAGATAGACGATTTTCATTGGCATTGTTTAGCAAAGAAATTGCGGACGATACGGACGATACGCTGGCTGGACTCACCATCACCGTAAGGAGAGCTTCCTTTTGCCATTTCTTGATAGGCCTGAGGGCTATCAAGCAGCAAAGACGCTTCTCTTACGATGTCCGCTTGTTCCGTTCCGATTAATTTCACCACTCCTTCCGAGACGGCTTCTGGGCGCTCAGTATCGCGACGTAAGACCAAGACGGGTTTGCCCAAGGCCGGAGCTTCTTCTTGCACGCCGCCAGAGTCGGAAAGAATCAGGTAGGCATTCTTCATGGCGGCAACGAAAGGGCCATAGTCAAATGGGCTGACCAGCTTAATTCTTTCGTGGTCTTTTAACAGACGGTCCGTGACTTCGCGCACGTTTGGGTTGGGGTGAACGGGGAAAAGAATATAGATATCACTATATTTTTCAATAAGTTCAAGAGCCGCGTTGCAGATATTGACAATAGGTTGGCCGAAGTTCTCTCTGCGATGAGAAGTGATAAGAAGCATCCGGGCGTCTTGGGGGATATCGATGCCGATATCAAACGTCTTTTGTGCGGTCGTCAGCAAGGCATCAATCACGGTGTTTCCTGTAACGTGAATATGCTCTGCAGGAATGCCTTCGTGCAAGAGGTTGCTTTTAGATACTTCGGTCGGAGCAAAATGCAAGCGTGCTAAATGTCCGGCAAGAATACGGTTTGCTTCTTCAGGAAAAGGTGAATAGAGGTCGTGTGTGCGCAGCCCCGCCTCGAGATGAGCGAAAGGCACTTTCTTGTAGAAACAGGCCAGGGATGTCACGAAGACGGTCGTCGTATCGCCTTGTGCGATAACCAAATCCGGTGCTGCCTCTTCGAGAGTTCGGTCGATGCTGGTCATCAGGCGCGCGGTCAACTCTGGCAATGTTTGCCCAGGCGTCATGACATTAAGATCATAATCGGCTTCAATTTCGAAAAGTTGGAAAGCCTGATCCAACAGGTCTCGGTGTTGGGCCGTCGCCAATACGCTAACGTCGAATTCGCCGGAGATCTGAAGAGCCTTGATCACCGGCGCCATTTTTATCGCTTCCGGCCGAGTGCCCACAACGCACATAATTTTCTTTAGCATAACTTCCTCAAAAAATTAACATCCCCATTCTGAAAGCAAAGTCAGCATAGGATGGTCGAAATTAGTGTCTACGTAGCAATTCATCCCAATCGCTCATAAAGGCATGAGCTGAAAACTTATCTTTAAGTTCGGACAGTGATACTTTGGAATTTGCATAGTTTTCAGAAATAAACTCTATTTTTTCTGACAATTGACGTGCACCATGCAGAGGATAGGTGAACTCTTTCTCACGGGGAGCCACTAAATACCGGTGTGCTTCGATATCGGATAAAACGACAGGTATATCGGAACAAATGGCTTCTGAAGCTGATAGCCCAAAGGACTCCCCTGTTGATGGCGAAATAAATATGCCATTTGCTTTGGAGACTGCGATGAGAAGCTTATCAACTTTTAAAAATGGCACTGGCGGCAAGACAACGGCATCGCCAATCAGGCCTCGGCTTGCTAACTCGGTATTGATGTCGATCTCAGAGGATTGTGGGCCGCACAGAAGAAGCATATATTTTTCAGGATGGCGCGTTTTCAGTGAAACAAATGCATCTAATAGTTCAAGTGGGTTTTTTAACTTATCCATACGTCCCAAAAATAGGATAGGCCTTCTCGACCAACGCGGTAACGTTGGAATACTATCTGCCTCATGAGATACATGATCCCAAGGAACAAAATTGCGCAGCAGTGATAGTTGACAGGGCACTTTCTTCAACTCAGGCTCAAGTTGCTCCATGAACAGGTTTGAAGGACAAAGTATTGCCGAACAACTTTCCGGGATATTGCTCAGATAGGCTCTGTTATCCTTATAAGGCGTGTGGCATTCTGCAAAGTATTTGAGTTTTTTAGTATGGCAAAATTCAAGTGCGGCAGGAAAATCGATACAGAATATATAGTGGTAATTCTGCTCCTGCAGATAATTCAGGCTGACTATTTTTACATTGACGTTTTTACAATCAGACAGAGCGGAATTAATCGCTTTAGCTGCACCAGAGTCGTGAGTAAAGAGAACGTCAATCTGATAAATCCCCGTGTCATTTAGCAGTTTTGCACGAGTAAGCATGACCTTTTCAACACCCCCGTGGGTTGCCCAAGGGTAGATAAATGCTATTTTACGAAGCATAAAGTTCTCCGATTCCATTTTGAGTCAAAATGTCTGACTCCATTTTTTTGAACCTGGCTGCCCAGGTTGTTTCTTTCAGGAATGTTTCAAGTTCGGATGAGTTTCGCTCGCAATTTAATGTTTTATTAAACAACTCAAGGATATCACTTCCGTCGGAAAAATAAGTCATCGGATAGCGTTTAATATGTTCGATACCTGTTACCAACGTTGGCAAACCAAAATAAAGGTACTCATATATTTTAATAGGATCTACCGCTTGGGCAAGCTCACCACTTTTGAAGGGGATTAACCCGATCGACCATTCTTTAACATATTGATGGAGATCTTTCGGCATCACTTTACCAACTAGCATGATGTTGGTAAAATGCTTCACTTTTTCGACAACCCATTCGGGCTCGCCATAACCAATAATTTCAAAATGATACTGAGGGTTATGTTCGGCTAGTTTAAAAATGATATCCCAGTCAAACCAGGAGTCCGTAAGGTGGCCGAAGTAACCCACTTTATTTGAGGTGCTCTGCGCGATATTTCGTGTATCGCCCAATACGTTCTCTGAGTAACCGTTGCCAATAACCTCAATATCACTTCGGAGCGAGGAGAATTTATCGCGCAGTGATGGAGCAACGCCACATACATAATCACTTTGTAATATGATAGTTTCTTCCGCTTCTCGCAGATACCAAGGTGCTTGACCCACTTGATTGAAGCACTCCCACTCATCCATGATATCGTAAGCAATGTGACAGCCTTGCGCTCTGAAATCGTAGATAGCTGGTATAAATACCTGTGCTGGCAGAGTAATGATGAATAGCGCCGTTTTACCATTCAATTTGCATTGTTTGGTAAAGTTGACGAATTCATACAAAGGCACTTGGTAAACGTTTTGCCACACCTGAGAGCAACCTTTCGACAGGGACTCCTGCGGTGTCCATTGCCAGGCGATGAAAATAACCTTATACCCTTTTTCAGCAAAATATTTTGCCGCATTAATCGGACGTTGGTTGACCAGTTCGTCAAATTCAAAGCTACAAGGAATAAAGATGATTTTTTCCGCGTTGTTCACCTCTAAGAGCCATGTCGGCAAGTTTTCCGACGCTGTAATTTCAGTTGCAGCGGCATTGCAGCGATACTGGAAATATTTTTGCACGTAGCGATGACGTTGTGAGTGTAGCTTCACTCTTAGAGGCTCGGGAAGCTTCCAGTAAAGGGTTTTAGCTAATTCATAACGTTTGTCTGGTCTGGTGACAGACTGGCTGGTGAGCTGGAACCAATATCTGAGCTTTTGCAGTGAGGTTGCCCCCAAGGCTTGTGCTTGAGTTTGCATATGCTGGTTTTGCTGTTCCGCCATAGAGGTCAATAGTTGAACCAGAGATTTAACGTCTTGTTGCAACGATTGATTTTGCTGCTCTAGTTCACTTAATTTTGCCATCACAGACTGCTCGGCACTCGGAGGGATGATCGTACTACTTTGAAAATCCCCCATTTCCTTATCGAGTTTATTTTTCATTCCGACGTTCTCGGTTAAACATTCATCGTGCATGGTTATTATAGTGCGGCTTTCTAATAAACGATTTGCTACCGTTTTGAAAATAGCGGTAATAAATTCGTTAGCGTATAAATAATTTTCGTCGTGCTGCAACTCAGGGGGTTCTGCTAAATTTTGGTAAAGGCTTAAAGAATCGCTGTTGTCATATCTTTCTTTATCAGGAGCCGTGAAACCTTCGAAAATTTGGCTCCATCGACCTTCACTTTGATATTGGTTGAGCAGTGATGGAGAAAGAGGACGAGCGCTGGAAAATGCAGCTATGAGTTGTTCTTCATCGACATTGCTCAAGTTCCTGCCTGAAAAATTACAATAGGCGGCTTGCTTAAAGAGTTCGTCATCAAGTATTCCTTTGATGCCGTCATATCCTACCAGGCAGATAGGAAGCTGACTAAAACCCGCCTCAAGTACGCCACGTCCCATTCCTGCGAACCCAGCATAATTTTTCATCACTGCGGGAATATCGCTCACGATACCTTTAAAATGAACCCACTCATTGTAACCGTTATCACTTACATAAGTTCTAATTAGGTGTGCATTATCACCGTCCCCATAAATATCTAAGCCGCTTATGGATTCGCAGCGGCTTGCGAAATCGATGAAGCTTATAATACCATCGGATTTGTCACTATCTAATCTGCTGGCGATCAGCCAGCTTTTATTCTCAGGGCACTCTATCTCTGTGTTGTGAATTTGATTATTATCGATCAGATTAGGGACGATCATGACCGACGGATGGTCGATAATTTCCGCCAGTTGGTCTGCTATTTCTTGAGACACGCAGAATATTGTTTGCAGTGTCTTTAGAAAGTAGATGGCCAGCGTTTGATTATAAATGTTCTTGGTGAAATGTTGCAGCGACAGTGGTCCATGCAGCGTCAATAGCGAGGGAATTTTCTCACAATCTGCAGCAATCACTGCGGGGAAAATGCAATCAAAGGGGTGAACATGAACGAGATCAATATCCTTTTCTTTGATTACTTGACGTATCGTGTCGATCGCCTGAATGAGCTGGCTGATTGAGCCTATATTCAAATCGGAATTTTCATGGTATGAGCTCAGTTCTTCGGGCAATAATGTCGAGTCTGCTACAGCGGCAGACATAAGATGTACCTGATAACCGTGGGCAACCAGATCCTTTACCTGGGTGTCTATATAGGTCTCTAACCCGCCGATAGAGTAATACTGAGTTATGATAAGTATTGATTTATTCATGTTCTCCTGACCACTTTTCGAGTGATAACGAAACAGGCAAGGCAGCAATACCTGACATAGTTGTACGGGGCTCTATGACCTTAAGAACGATCACGTCAGTTTTCTTATCAAGGTAGGACATATCAGCGTGGCTGATGGCGTTGGCGATAGCTAATGAAACAAAATAGCTGCCTTCGCACAGAGCCAGGTCAAGTTCAAACGTTGCCCTAAGAATATCGCCGCCCTTAGCATCATGTATATTCTTTTTATGGTATAAAGTGCTGGTGCCAAATACCGTGATGCCTTCAACGGTCTTGATGACTAAACCGGCTTGCAGTTCTGCTATTGGTCCAAACACGCTAATATCAAAGCTGATAACAGCCTTTTCGCCTACGCGGAAAAGATCGCATGGCTGATTGTGGATATCTTTGATAATCCAACTTTCAATCAGTGCTCCGCTTGTCAGGTCGCTTTCGGCTTGTTCCTCGATTGAGCCCTCATGGGCAGCGACGGCGTCCTGGCTTTCTTTTACCGGCGCGTCGGCTGATTTATTGGTGTTTTTAGCGATGTTATTCAGATAACGAAGGTAGGTCTTTTCGTCCGAATAAAGCAGGGCATGGTATTGATCGATGATTTCCTTAGCGCTACCGATGGCTTCAACCCGACCTTTACGCAATAAAATAGCGCGCTGGCAAAACTTCTCTACGGTCGATGTTGAATGTGTCACTAGGATGATCGAACATCCCTGCGCGCGCAGGGATTCGATATAGTCGAAGCATTTGCGTTGGAATTTCTCATCACCGACCGACAGTGCTTCGTCAACGATGAGCACTTCAGGTTTTATGCAAGCCTGAACGGCAAAAGCCAAACGTACATACATTCCGCTGGAGTAGGTTTTGACCGGTTGGTCGATATGTTCGCCGATGTCGGCAAAGGCTTCGATCTCAGGGAACTTCTGATCCATTTCACTGCGCGTCATGCCAAGAATTATGCCGCTCAGATAAACGTTTTCACGGCCGGTAAACTCAGGGTTGAAACCGGCGCCGAGTTCCAGCAGCGCAGCCAGTTTGCCATTGACTTCGACGCTCCCTGAGGTTGCTGTCAGCGTACCGGCGATAATCTGCAACAAGGTGCTTTTCCCTTCGCCGTTACGCCCCAAAATACCGAGTGTTTCACCGCGCTTAACGTCAAAGGTAACGCCGTTTAATGCCCAGAACTCTTTGAAAAACGTACGGTGACCAAACGAGAGCATCTGATATAAGCGATGCTTCGGGTTTGCGTACATTTCAAATCGTTTCGAAATATTTTTGACTGAAATTGCGAATTCAGATGACATCGGCAAACCCTTTACGCGTGAACATAAACCAACCATAACCTAGCAGCATGATGACGAAAGAGGTGAGGGTATAAACGCCCCAACTGCCCCAGGCGATATTTTTACCCAGCATCATGCAATCTCTTGCCTGCTCAATCACGTAAGTCAACGGGCTGAGTTGCATGAAGATATGATAGGCGTCAGGCAGCATGGATATCGGATAGAATATCGGCGAGAGGTACATCAAAATCATGGTGAGCACGCCAACGACTTGGGCGATGTCCTTTAAGTAAACACCTAGAGATGAAAGAAACCAGGATACGCCCAGGACCATCATGAGGAATGGCGCAATGATCACTGGTAACCACAGGATGTGCCAGGTAGGAAGTCCTACAATTGCCACATAAAATAACGACCAGACGATCAAATTTATCACCATTTGAAACAGCGCGGTCAGCAAAGACACGAGCGGCAGCGTTTCAACTGGGAAAACAACTTTCTTAACATAGTTAACGTTATTAACAATTAATGAGGGAGCTCGGTTAATACATTCAGAAAAAAGCCCGAAAAAAATCAAACCAATAAATAGTGCTAACGCAAATTCTCCTTTGGAGTCTACCCCTGCGCTCCAGCGAATTTTAAATACGACGCTGAAAACGAAGGTATAAATCACCATCATCAATACTGGATTAATAAACGACCAAAGAAGCCCGATGAATGACCCTTTGTATTTACTGCCGATATCCCGTTTTGAAAGTGAAATAACAAGATTCTTATTGGTGGTAAGTGTATGAAGACACCGATAAAAAGTCTTAACAAGAATAGAGAAAATATTCATTTAACACCTAGGCTATTGATTAACTTTTTTGACTTTATGGTTTAACTTTCTTCGTAACATAATCATGTGTAACGGATGCGTTATTGATATGGCGGAGGATGAGAAAATAGCTATAGGGCTAAACACACTGTTCCGCGAGCATTCCATGGAAAATACGCCAAAATTTTCTCTCGGAGATTTTCATATCGTGAACATAATCTGTTTTGTCCGTGCGCACCCGCATCGCATTACCACTGGCTATTGTCAAACGCGTTTCGGTCCTACGGTAATGTCGCGGAACACATCAATGATACATGAGATTTTCTTTTATTTTTCGATGCCTTCACTTCAGCAAAAAACATCACATTTCTTGATGAAGCGGAAGTGAACACTGAGTTTTTCGCGTACAGATTGCCTGATTTTTAGGCAGGGCGTTGCTCTGCGCAAGCGTGTTTAGTCTAAAAAAGCACGCTACCGCCCTTGGTAAGCGAGAACCAATAGAGGGGGGCGCGTGTTAGTTTTCATTCATATGCTGAAACTATTTTCAGCATAAATAGGCTAGAAAACCTTTAATATCCTACCACTAAATCACTTGTAATGCCTCTGGATTTTCAGGGTTTCAGTCTGTTCCTAGTAACCAGTGATGACATATTCAAATGAGATATGTGCAATTGCTAGGAATTGTAGGATTACAGACCAAAATGCAAGCGTGGTGCGTAATGGGATGACTTCTTTCGAAGGTGTGGAGCAGGTTTGCCAATGCGATATCCTCATCTTGAACCACATGTTCTGGTTGATTTTTGGCCGTTGACACGAGTGCGGCAAACCGCACATCCGAACCTTTTCTTTTCCGCAATGTTACCGGTAATGTAGCAATGCGCTCAGGGCGTATATAGAACCGCCAACTGTGCGTGATTTTGTAAAGATTGTTATGGCTGCGATAGGTACATGCTTAGGAATAATCATGTACAATAAAGCAATGCAACCCTACTATGTTGTATAACCATTTGATTACAATGTAGTAATTATCTCAGACAGGAGTTCCTAAATGTCCAAGCAACAAATCGGCGTTGTCGGCATGGCGGTAATGGGCCGCAACCTCGCGCTGAACATCGAGAGCCGTGGTTACACCGTTTCCATTTTCAACCGTTCTGGCGACAAAACTGACGAAGTGATCGCTGAGAACCCGGGCAAGAATCTGGCGCCGTATTATACCGTTGAAGAGTTTGTCGAATCGCTGGAAAAACCGCGCCGCATCCTGCTGATGGTGAAAGCGGGCGAAGCAACGGATAAAACCATTGCCTCGCTGACTCCGCACCTGGACAAGGGCGATATCCTGATCGACGGCGGCAACACCTACTATCAGGACACCATCCGTCGTAACCGCGAACTGTCCGACCAGGGCTTCAACTTCATCGGTACCGGCGTTTCCGGCGGTGAAGAGGGCGCGCTGAAAGGGCCTTCCATCATGCCTGGCGGCCAGAAAGAAGCTTACGAGCTGGTGGCGCCGATCCTGGAGAAAATCGCTGCGGTTGCGGAAGGCGAGCCTTGCGTGACCTACATCGGCGCAGACGGTGCCGGCCACTATGTGAAGATGGTGCACAACGGCATCGAATACGGCGACATGCAGCTGATTGCCGAAGCCTATTCCCTGCTGAAGCAGGCGCTGAACCTGAGCAACGAGCAGCTGGCCGAAACCTTCGCCGAGTGGAACAAGGGCGAACTGAACAGCTACCTGATCGACATCACCAAAGACATCTTCACCAAGAAAGACGAAGAGGGTAAATACCTGGTCGATGTGATCCTGGACGAAGCCGCCAACAAAGGCACCGGCAAGTGGACCAGCCAGAGCTCTCTGGATCTGGGCGAACCTCTGTCGCTGATCACCGAGTCGGTGTTTGCGCGCTACCTGTCCTCGCTGAAAGACCAGCGCGTTGCCGCGTCTAAAGTGCTGACCGGCCCGAAAGTGGCGCCGTTCACCGGCGACAAAGCCGAATTCATCGAGAAAGTGCGTCGCGCGCTGTATCTGGGCAAGATCGTGTCCTACGCGCAGGGCTTCTCTCAGCTGAAAGCCGCGTCTAAAGAAAACAACTGGGATCTGCACTACGGCGAAATCGCCAAGATCTTCCGCGCCGGCTGCATCATCCGCGCCCAGTTCCTGCAGAAGATCACCGACGCTTACGCGGCGGATGCCGATATCGCCAACCTGCTGCTGGCGCCATACTTCAAGCAAATCGCCGACGAGTACCAGCAGGCGCTGCGTGACGTGGTGGCCTATGCCGTGCAGAACGGTATTCCTACGCCGACCTTCTCCGCTGCGATCGCCTACTACGACAGCTACCGCTCCGCGGTGCTGCCGGCGAACCTGATCCAGGCGCAGCGCGACTACTTCGGTGCGCACACCTATAAACGCATCGACAAGGAAGGCGTGTTCCATACCGAATGGATGGAATAAGCCCGCCCGTTGAGCGATAAAAAAAGCCGCCGAGGTTAACGCCCGGCGGCTTTTTTATTGGGCGCGAGTTAGCGTCACGCTTTTTTCTGATGCCGCTCGCGCAGCCGGCCGATCACCACGCTCAGGTCCAGATCCTGGTCCTGCAGCAGCACCAGCAGGTGATAGATCAGATCCGAGGCCTCGTTGGTCAGCTCTTCGCGATCGTTGACCGTGGCGGCCAGCGCGGTTTCCACGCCTTCTTCCCCGACCTTCTGCGCAATGCGCTTGGTGCCGCTGGCATACAGGCTGGCAGTGTACGAGCTGTCCGGGCTGGCGTGCTTGCGCTCCGCCAACAGCTGCTCCAGCTGATAGAGGAACGTCCAGTCGCTGGCGGCCGGGTGGAAGCAGCTGCTGTTGCCGAGGTGGCAGGTCGGGCCGATCGGGTTGGCCAATACCAGCAGCGTGTCGTTATCGCAGTCCGGCGTGATGCTGACCACCTTGAGGAAGTGGCCGGAGCTTTCACCCTTGGTCCACAGGCGCTGCTTGGTGCGCGAGAAGAAGGTGACGTTGCCGCTCTGCTCGGTGGCCGCCAGCGCTTCCGGCGTCATGTAACCCAGCATCAGCACTTCGCCGGAAACGGCGTGCTGCACGATGGCCGGCATCAGGCCGTCGGTTTTTTCCCAGTCCAGCTGGTTGTTCTGTTGTTCTGTCAGCACACGCGAATCTCCACGCCTTGTTCAACCAGGAACCTTTTCAGCTCGCCGATATTGATGATTTGTTTGTGGAACACCGACGCCGCCAGCGCGCCGTCGACGTCCGCATCGCGGAACGCTTCCAGGAAGTGCTCCATGGTGCCCGCGCCGCCCGAGGCGATCAGCGGCACCTTGCAGGCCTCGCGCACCCGGCGCAGCTGCTGCAGATCGTAACCGTTGCGCACGCCGTCCTGGTTCATCATGTTCAGCACGATCTCACCGGCGCCGCGGCGCTGCACTTCCTGTACCCAGTCGAGGGTTTCCCACTGGGTGATGCGGGTGCGGCTCTCGTCGCCGGTATATTGGTTGACGTGATACTTGCCGGTTTCACTGTCGAACCAGGTGTCGATGCCCACGACGATGCACTGCACGCCGAAGCGTTCCGCCAGGCGGCTAATCAGCTCGGGATCGGCCAGCGCCGGCGAGTTGATCGAAATCTTGTCGGCGCCGAAAGACAGGATCTGGCTGGCGTCCTCGGCGCTTTTAATGCCGCCGGCGACGCAGAACGGAATATCAATCACCTCCGCCACGCGCGATACCCAGCTTTTGTCCACCACCCGGCCGTCGCTCGAGGCGGTGATATCGTAAAACACCAGCTCGTCCGCACCTTCTTGCGCATAGCGCTGCGCCAGCGGCACGATGTCGCCGATGATTTCGTGGTTGCGGAACTGCACGCCTTTCACCACTTGCCCGTCTTTAACATCCAGGCACGGGATTATCCGTTTTGCCAGCATGCGATCGCCTCCTCAACGCTAAATTTACCTTCCAGCAGGGCGCGCCCCACGATCACGCCGGCAACGCCGCTGCCGCGCAGCTGGGCGATGTCGTCCAGATTGCCGATGCCGCCCGAGGCCTGGAAGGCCACCTGCGGATAGCGGCGACTGATCGCCTGATACAGCGCCACGTTGGAACCGGCCAGCGTACCGTCGCGCGAAATGTCGGTGCACAGCACGTGCTTCAGCCCGTAGGGCAGGAACTGCTCCACCACCTGTTCCAGCGTGGCGTCGGAATCCTCCTGCCAGCCGCTGATGGCCACGCGTTTCACGCCCTGCGCGTCGATGCGCACGTCCAGCGCCAGCACCAGCGCGTCGGCGCCGTAGCGCTCGAACCAGCTCTGCACCAATTGCGGCTGTTTCACCGCGGTGGAGCCGATCACCACGCGCGTGGCACCGGCCTCCAGCAGGGCGCTGACGTCTTGCTCGTTGCGGATGCCGCCGCCGACCTGCACCGGCACATTAACCCCCGCCAGCAGTTTGCGCAGCAGCGGGATCTGGCGCGCCGCCGGATCCTTGGCGCCGGTCAGATCGACCAGGTGCAGCGCCTGCGCGCCCTGTTGTTGATAGTCCTGCAGGCGTAACAGCGGATCGTTGCCGTAGTCGCGCTGTTGGCCGTAATCGCCCTGATGCAAACGCACCACGTTGCCGTCGATCAAATCCAAAGCCGGAATAATCATGCTGCCTACATCTCCAGAAAGTTTTTCAACAGTTGCGCGCCGGCCGCTCCAGAACGTTCTGGATGAAACTGCACGCCGAAGAAGTTGTCTTTTTGCACGGCGGCGGTGAAGGGCTCGCCGTAGTTCGCCTGGGCGATGGTGCTGGGGCATATCGGCATCGCATAGCTGTGAACGAAATAGAAGTAGGCGCCGTCATCGATGCCGCGGAACAGATGGTGGCCCGCCTGCGCGGACACCTGGTTCCAGCCCATGTGCGGCAGCGGCAGGCCAAAGTCGGTCATCTGCTTGACCGGCGTATCGATGAGGCCGAGCGTGGTCACGCCGCCGTTCTCTTCGCTGCTGGCCGCCAGCAGCTGCATGCCGAGGCAGATGCCCAGCACCGGCTGCGTGCAGGCCTTGATCAGCTCGATCAGATCGCGCTCGCGCAGTTGATCCATCGCCGCCTGCGCGGTACCGACGCCCGGCAGGAACAACTTGTCGGCGCGCAGCACGATCTCCGGATCGCGGCTCACCTCCGGCTGGTAACCCAGGCGCCGCACCGCGTAGGTGACGGAGGCCAGGTTGGCGCAGCCGGTATCCAAAATCACCACGTTCATCACAGCACTCCTTTCGAGCTCGGCAGGGTATTGCCCTCGACGCGGATCGCCTGGCGCAGCGTGCGGCCAAACACTTTGAACAGGCTCTCGACCCGGTGGTGGTCGTTTTTGCCCTTGGTCTTCAGGTGCAGCGTGCAGCCCATGGTGTAAGAGAGCGAACGGAAGAAGTGCTCGACCATTTCGGTGCTGAGATCGCCGACGCGCTGATAGTTGAACTCGGCCTTGTATTCCAGGTGCGGGCGGCCGGAAATATCCAGCGCGCAGCGCGCCAGGCACTCGTCCATCGGCAGCACGAAGCCGAAGCGGGCGATGCCGCGCTTGTCGCCAAGCGCCTTGTTCAGCGCTTCACCCAGCGCCAGACCGGTGTCTTCCACCGTGTGGTGATCGTCGATATACAGATCGCCTTTGACGTCGATCTCCATGCGGAAGCCACCGTGGGTGGCGATCTGATCCAGCATGTGATCGAAGAAGCCGACGCCGGTTTTGATCTTGCTGCCGCCTTCGCGATCCAGCCAGACGTTGACGTCGATCTGCGTCTCTTTGGTCACGCGGTTAACCCGCGCGTGGCGGTCGCGCAGGGTCAGCTGGCGCACGATCTCTTTCCAGCCCAGCACGCCGCGCTGGTAGCGCAGCCCCTGGATGCCCATGTTTTCCGCCAGCTGCACGTCGGTCGGCCGATCGCCGATCACGTAGCTGTGGGCGGCATTCAGCACGCCGGGTTCGAGGTAGCCCTTCACCAGCGCGGTTTTCGGTTTGCGGCAGTCGCAGTTGTCCGCCGGCAGGTGCGGGCAGATCAGCACATCGGCGAACTGAATGCCCTGCGAGCTGAGGATCTGCATCATCAGGTTGTGCGGCGGATCGAAGGTTTCCTGCGGGAAACTGGCGGTGCCGAGCCCATCCTGATTGGTGATCATCACCAGCTGATACCCCGCCTGTTGCAGCGCCAGCAGGGAAGGGATCACGTCCGGCTCGAGCGCCAGCTTGTCCAGGCGGTCAACCTGGAAATCTTCCGGTGGCTCGGCGATCAGCGTGCCGTCACGATCGATAAAGAGGATTTTTTGGCTCACATTGGCTCCTGGCGAGTCTGGTTGGCGCCGGGCAGGGCGGACAAGGCGTCCACCACGCGTTGACATTCGTCGCGGGTGCCTATGGTGATGCGCAGGCAGCCGGACAACCCGGGCTGTTTGTTTTGGTCTCGTAAGATAATGCCCTGATCCCACAAGCTTTTAAACACATTACTTGAGGCGGTGAAGCGGGCCAGCAGGTAATTGCTGTCGCTGGCGAAAACCTGCTCGACGCAGGCGCATTTTTCCAGCTGTTGCTGCAGCCAGCTGCGGGTGGCGGCGATGTCGGTGACGTGCTGACGCATGGTGCGGATACCTTCTTCGCTCAGCGCCTGCGCGGCGATATCCGCCACCGGCGTCGAGAGCGGGTAAGGCGCGATCACCTTCAGCAGCAGGGCGATCAGATCTTCGTTGGCGAGCGTAAAGCCGCAGCGCAGGCCGGCCAGCGCAAAGGCCTTCGACAGCGTGCGCAGGATAGCCAGGTGCGGATAGTCGCTCAGCCACCCGGCCACCGAGGCCTGCGGGCAAAACTCGATATAGGCTTCGTCCACCGCGACGATCGCCTTGCCTTTGGTCAGCTCCAGCAGGTTGCGCAGAGAGTCCGGATCGATCAGGTTGCCGGTCGGGTTGTTCGGGCTGCAGACGTAGATCAGCTTCACGTTGTCCATGCTGTCTGCGATGGCCGGCAGATCCAGCTGCCAGTCCTCTTTGGCGGCTACGGTGCGGCGCTCCACGCCGAAGGTTTCGGCGCTGACGGCGTACATGCCGTAGGTCGGCGGGCAGAACAAGATGGCGTCTTTACCCGGCTCGCAGAAGGCGCGGATCAGCAGCTCGATGCCTTCATCGGCGCCGCGGCTGACCAGCACCTGCTCTTTCTTCACCCCGGCGTAGGCGGCGTAGCGTTCGATCACCAACGCCGGCTGGCACTCCGGATAGCGGTTGAAGGTTTGCGCGGTCAGCTGGAACTCGGGCGCGATCGGGTATTCGTTGGCGTTGAGCCACACATCGCCCTTACCGCCGAGGCGGCGCGCCGATTGATAAGGGGTCAGCTCGCGAACGTTGGCGCGCGCCAGTTTTTCGATGCTCATGCTTGCTCCTTCAGGGCGGCGACGCGCAGGGTCACGGCGTTCTTGTGGGCGATCAGCTGCTCGGCGGCAGCCAGCGTCTCGATGGTGGCGGCCAGGTTGCTGAAGCCCTGCGGTGTCAGCTCCTGCACCGTCATGCGTTTTTGAAAATCGGCCAGCCCCAGGCTGGAGCTGGTGGCGGTGTAACCGTAGGTCGGCAGCACGTGGTTGGTGCCGGAGGCGTAATCGCCGGCGGACTCCGGCGACCAGTCGCCGAGGAACACTGAGCCGGCGCTGGTGATGCCGTCCACCAGCTCGCGCGCATTGCGGGTCTGAATGATCAGGTGCTCCGGGCCGTAGCGGTTGCTGATGGCCACGCACTCAGGCAGATCGCGCGCCACGATCAGGCGGCTGCTCGCCAGCGCCTGGCGGGCGGTCTCGGCGCGCGGCAGCTCGGCCAGCTGGCTTTCCACCGCTTCGGCCACCGCCTGCGCCATCGCCGCGTCCGGCGTCAGCAGGATCACCTGCGAATCCGGGCCGTGTTCGGCCTGCGACAGCAGATCGGAAGCGACGAATGCCGGGGTGGCGCCGGCATCGGCGATCACCAGCACCTCCGAAGGGCCGGCCGGCATGTCGATAGCCGCGCCGTCGAGACGCTGGCTGACCTGCCGCTTGGCTTCGGTCACGAAGGCGTTGCCCGGCCCGAAGATCTTCGCCACGCGCGGCACGCTTTCGGTGCCGAACGCCAGGGCGGCGATCGCCTGCGCGCCCCCGACCTGAAACACTTCCTGCACGCCGCACAGCTGCGCCGCATACAGGATCTCATCGGCGATCGGCGGCGGCGAGCACAGCACCACCCGGCGGCAGCCGGCGATGCGCGCTGGCGTCGCCAGCATCAGCACGGTGGAGAACAGCGGCGCCGACCCGCCGGGAATATACAGGCCCACCGAGTCGATTGGGCGGGTCACCTGCTGGCAGCGCACGCCCGGCTGGGTTTCGACGTCCACCGCCGGCAGTCGCTGCGCGTTGTGGAAGGTGTCCACGTTGGCGACGGCCACCGCCATCGCCTGTTTGATGTCATCGCCCAGTCGCGCGCAGGCGGCGGCGATCTGCTCGGCGCTGACGCGCAGCGCGGCGACTTCCGCCTTGTCGAAGCGGGCGCTATAGTCGCGCAGCGCCCGATCGCCGTTGGCCTTCACGTTGTCGAGGATCTCGCTCACCGTGCGGGTGATGCTGTCGGAAGCGGCGATTGCCGGGCGCATCAGCAGCTCGGCCTGGCGTTCGGCGCTGCACGTTGCCCAGTCGATCGGCGTGTTGAAGGTCGACATGGCGTTACTCCATCATCTTTTCAATCGGCAGCACCAGAATCGAGCTGGCGCCGAGCGCTTTCAGTTTTTCCATGGTTTCCCAGAACAGGGTTTCGCTGCTCACCATGTGCATCGCCACGCGGTTCTGCGCGCCGGCCAGCGGCAGGATGGTCGGGCGTTCGGCGCCCGGCAGCAGCGCGACGATCTCGTCCAGCTTCTCGCTCGGCGCGTGCAGCATGATGTATTTGGATTCGCGCGCCTGGATCACGCCCTGAATGCGGGTCATCAGGCGGTCGATCAGCTGCTGTTTGGCTTCCGGCATTTCGCCGTCGCGCTGGATCAGGCAGGCCTTGGAGCGGTAGATCACCTCCACCTCGCGCAGGCCGTTGGCCTCCAGCGTGGCGCCGGTAGAGACCAGATCGCAGATGGCGTCGGCCAGGCCGGCGCGCGGCGCCACTTCCACCGAACCGTTCAGCAGGCAAGATTTGAAGCGCACGCCCTGCTGGTCGAGGTATTGCTTCAGCAGGTGCGGGTAAGAGGTGGCGATGCGGGCGTCCTGCAGGTTTTGCGGGCCGGTATATTCGGCGTCGAGCGGGGTGGCCAGCGACAGGCGGCAGCCGCCGAAATCGAGGCGGCGCAGGGTGAAGTAACGCGGGTCTTCGCCCTGAGCGCGGCGGCTGAGCAGCTCTTCTTCCAGCACGTTTTCGCCGATGATGCCCAGATCGACCACGCCGTCCATCACCAGGCCCGGAATGTCGTCATCGCGCACGCGCAGGATATCGATCGGCATGTTTTCCGCGAAGGCGATCAGACGCTGCTGCTGCAGGTTGATCTTGATGCCGCAGCGCGCCAGCAGTTCCTGGGATTCCTCGCTCAGGCGGCCCGACTTCTGCATTGCGATCCGTAAACGTGTCTTGTCCAGCATGGTAACCTCTGTTTAATCTGTAATTTTATGAATTTGTTGTAAAAATATTCTTTCTGTCTGTCCGAAGCCAAAAAAAACCCTCGGAAGAAATCTTCCGAGGGCTCTCTCTTGCGTTCTGCGCGCCACTGGAAGATTAACAAACCGTCTTCCAGCACTCATCGCCTGAAAGACTAGTCAGGGTGATGGTGATGATGGTGGTTGAACTGAACGCGTGTCATGGTGTTTTTCTCTAATCAAAAGCCGGTAAAAACCGTATGCCAATTAAGCTAAACTATCCGCAGTCCACCGCGCAACCCTTTTTTAACGTCATAAATTTAATTTATTGAAACAGGTTAGGTTATTAGCCACACACGGCTTTACCTAACCTTAAGCCGGGCAGATTGTATCGCCGTGCACAGTGGCGTAGCCTTAGGGGCAGGGCGCTGCGATCTTCAGGAGAGGAAGAGGATGAAAAAGGTAGCCATTATTGGTTTGGGTTGGCTGGGCATGCCGTTGGCGCTGTCGCTGATGGGGCGCGGGTATGACGTGGTCGGCAGCAAAACCACGCCGGACGGCGTCGAGGCCGCGCGCATGAGCGGCATCGAATGCTATCAACTGGAGCTGACGCCGGAGCTGGAGTGCGATCCGGACGATCTGGAATCGCTGCTGCGCGTGGATGCGCTGGTGGTGACGCTGCCCGCGCGCCGCACCGTCGAAGGCAGCGAGAACTATTTCAATGCGGTGCGCATGCTGGTGGACAGCGCGATGGCCTTCGGCGTGCCGCGCGTGATCTTCACCAGTTCCACCTCGGTGTACGGCGAAACCGCCGGCACGCTGCGCGAAGAGTCGCCGCTGCGGCCGGTCTCGCCGTCGGGCCGGGTGCTGGCCGAGCTGGAGCGCTGGCTGCATGAATTGCCGAATACCTCGGTGGACATTCTGCGGCTGGCGGGGCTGGTGGGCGCCGACCGTCACCCCGGCCGCTTCCTGGCGGGCAAACTCGACGTGAAGGGCGGTTCGCAGGGGGTGAATCTGGTGCACCAGGACGACGTCATCGCCGCCATCCAACTGCTGCTGAAGCTGCCGAAGGGCGGCCATGTGTACAATCTGTGCGCGCCGCATCATCCGGCCAAACGCGAATTTTATCCGGCGCTGGCCGAGCAGCTGCACCTGGAGCCGCCGCAGTTCGCCGACGAAGCGGAGCAGGATGAGCGGCTGGTGGATGGCAACCGCATCTGCAACGAGCTGGGTTTTGAGTATCAGTATCCCGATCCGGCGCGCATGCCGGTCAGTTAAGGCAGCCTACGCCGTTTAAAGCGGGAAAAGGTGGCTCGTCACAAAGTCGACGAACAGCCTGATTTTGACTGACAGGTGGCGGCCCGACGGCCAGAGGACATGAAAAACCATGTTCTCGCGGTCGTATTCATCCAGGACCGTCACCAGGCTGCCTTGTTCCAGCTGTCTGCGCACGGCGATTTCCGGCAAATAAGCGATGCCCAGCCCTTGTTCGGCGAAGCACACCTGCGGATCGAGAGTATTTGTCACCATGCTGGCCGGCCGTTCGGGGATCATCTCCGTCTTGTCTCCCAGCGGCCAGACATCCAGTTTGCCGGTGCTGGGAAAGCGATAATGCAAACGGGCATGGCTTGTCAGATCCTCGGGCTTGCTCGGCATACCCGCTTTGCTGAAATAACCCGGCGCGCCAACGAAAACCTTGCGGCAGGTACCCAGCCGACGGGCAACCAGCCGTGAGTCGCTCGGGGTTCCGCTGCGGATAACGGCATCGAAACCTTCCTCAATCACGTCAACCAGCCGATCCGAATAATCAATATCCAGCTCGATCTCAGGATAGCGGCGTTTGAAGTCCCCCAGTTTTGGCATGAAAAGCGTGCCCAGCGACGGCAGACTGATGCGCAGCTTGCCCTGGGGCGTTCCCCGCGTTTGCAACAGTTCGGCTTCCGCCTCTTTCACCTCGCTCAAAATGCGTCGGCACCTTTCCAGGAACAAGGCCCCTTCCGGCGTTAGGTTGACCGTGCGGGTGGAGCGGTGAAACAGCCGCACGCTGAGCCGTTCCTCCAGCCGGGCGATGGTTTTGCTGACCGCCGACGCGGAGATCCCCAGCTGTTGCCCGGCCGCCGTGAAACTGCGGCTTTCACTGACCCGCACGAAAACGTCGAGAGAACCCAGACTTTCCATAGGCTTCCATTCTATTGATGACTTTTTTGTCATGAGTGTTATTCACTTTAGCCTGTTTTTCTTTTATCGGCGAGTGGGCAGCATGATGCAACCGTCATCCGCAATGAGCGGAAACATCTTTGAATGGGGAGTGATTGATGAATCAAACGACGATATCTGCGCCTGCCGCGAGCAGCGAGCGGTTGCCGCTGGGGGGCCTGCTGGCATTGGCGATGGCCGCTTTTATCACGCTGCTGACCGAGATCATGCCGGCGGGCGTGCTTTCTTCGATCGCGGGCGATTTGAACGTATCTGAAAGTCTGGCGGGGCAGTTCATCACCGCCTATGCGGTGGGGGCGTTGGTCGCCGCTATTCCGCTCACCGCATTGACGCAAGGCATGCGGCGCCGCCCCTTGCTCTTGAGTGCGATCGGCGGTTTTGCCATCGTTAACCTCGTCACGGCGCTGTCGCATGATTACCACGTCTCATTGGCGACGCGTTTCTTCGCCGGCGTTTTCGGCGGCATCGTTTGGTCCTTGCTGGCCGGTTACGCCGTGCGCATGTCACCGGCCCATCTTGGCGGCCGCGCTATTGCGATCTCCGGCGCCGGCGCCACCCTGGCGCTGGTGCTCGGCGTACCGCTCGGCACGTTGCTTGGCCGAGCCATCGGCTGGCAGGGCGCCTTTGGCCTGATGACGTTGATGGCGCTGATGCTCGTGGTGTGGATCATCGCCATCGTGCCGGATTTCCCCGGCCAGGCTAAGGCGCATCGCCCGTCTCTAAGCGGCGTATTCTTGCAATGCGGGATCCGCGCCGTGCTGTTCGTGGTGTTCACCTTCATCGTTGCCCACAACATTCTGTATATCTACCTGGAGCCTTTCCTCACGCCGTCGGGGTTATCCGAGCGGGTCGATATCGTGCTGTTTATCTTCGGGCTGGGCGCGATTGCAGGATTGGGCGTCGCCGGGATACTGGTCGATCGACGAGTCCAATCTCTTACGGTGATGAGCATCGTCATCTTTGCCCTCGCCGCCGTGCTGCTGGGAAGTGGGGGGCGGATAGCCCCGATGGTGTATCTCGCGGTCGCATTGTGGGGCGCGGCTTTCGGCGGTTTTGCCACCCTCACGCAGACGGCATTGTCACGCCTTTCCGGCCGTGCGGCCGACGTGGCACAGTCCATGTATACCACGGGCTGGAATACCGCCGTGGCCGCCGGTGGCGCGATCGGCGGCATGCTGCTCGACAGGGGCGGGGCGGCCTCTTTTGCCTGGGCCATTATCGGGCTCCTCATCCTGTCTTTAACCGGCACGCTGTTTGCCATGAATCGGGCGCTGGCCTTTCAGCGATGAGGCGATTGGCGTGCGGCGCGCGCCAAATCCTCCAGCAGCGCGTTCAACGCCTCGTCGGGCTGGACGGGGCGGCTGACCAGGCTGAGCGTGGCGCGGTATGAGAGCGCCGCGCCGCCCAGCTGCCGCAGCAGCCCCTGTTCCACCCAGCGCGCCGCGTAGTGGGTGGGCAGATAGCCGAGACAGGTGCCGCTCAGCACCAGATGGGCGACGCTTTCCATATGGTGGGCCACCGCCGCCAGGTGAGGCGGCGCGATCGGGCACAACTGCTGCGCCAGCAGGTAGCCGCGCTTGACCCAGCGCGCGTTTTCAATCTGCTCGCGCTCCGGTTCTTCCACCGTGAACAGCGGGTGATCCGCGCTGCAGTAGATCGCCTGCGTCTCCTCCAGCCACGGCTGATAACGCAACGCCTCCAACTGCTGGCCAAAGTAGCCGATGCCCAGATCGAGCTGCCGGTGCAGCAGCCCTTGCTCAATCTCGTTCGGCGAACAGATGCGGCACTGCAATTGCACGTCCTGGTGGCGGCGCTGGAAATGTTTGATGGCCTGGCTGAACGGATTGCCCGGCAGCGAAACCAGATTATCCACCAGACCGATCTGCAGATCGCCGGTCAGCAGGCCGTTCAGCGACTGGCTGACTCGGGTGAAGTCGCGGGCGGCGTTGAACAGCGAGCGGCAGGCGATCAGCATGCGTTCGCCCTTGGGCGTCAGCCGGAAGCCGGAGCGGCCGCGCTGGCACAGGCGAAAACCCAGCCGGGTTTCCAGCGAGGCCAGGTGAGTGCTGATGGTGGACTGGTTCATCAGCAGCGCTTCCTGCGCGGCGCTGACGCCCTGAGCTTCCGCCACCGCGACGAATACCCGCAGCAGTTTCAGATCGATATCGCTTAGGTTGGTGAGCATTCCCCCTCCGCAGAACGTCGGCCGGTTAACCCATTTTTAACATCGAAGAAATAGGGGCGGCGCTGAAGATATGGCCTTCCTTATGGCATGAATTGGAAATAAAAATCAATACTTCAATAAGTTAGTTGCATCGCGTTTTTCGATGTTTACATGCAAAAGCGGGAATGGTAGCCGGGGTGGCCAGCGGGGTAGTCTGCGAATGTTGCTCAAATGTTTCAATTCATCGCAGATCAAGACAAGGAAACGCCATGCTGAACCAACCCCAAAGCGGTAACGACATGCCGCGCTTTGCCGGTATTCCCACCATGATGCGCCTGCCCGCGGCCGACCAGGCGCACGGTCTGGATGCCGCCTTTGTCGGCATTCCGCTGGATATCGGCACCTCCAACCGCAGCGGCACCCGCTATGGCCCGCGCCAGATCCGCCAGGAATCGGTGATGATCCGCCCCTACAACATGGGCACCGGCTCCGCCCCGTTCGAACGGCTGCAGGTGGCCGATCTGGGGGATGTCGCCATCAACCCTTACAGCCTGGCGGATAGCGTGCAGCGCATCGAGGCGGCTTACCACGAGATCCTGGCGCACGGCTGCATACCGTTGACGCTCGGCGGCGACCACACGCTGACGCTGCCGGTGCTGCGCGCCGTCGCCCGTCGGCATGGCCCGGTCGGGCTGATCCACGTCGATGCGCATTCCGACACCAACGAAGAGATGTTCGGCGAACAGCTGGCGCATGGCACCACCTTCCGCCGCGCGTTCGAGGAGGGGCTGCTGGCGCCGGAAAAAGTGGTGCAGATCGGCCTGCGCGGCAGCGGCTATGCGGCGGACGATTTCGACTGGTCGCGCCGTCAGGGCTTTCGCGTGGTGCCGGCCGAGGCCTGCTGGCACCGATCGCTGACGCCGCTGATGGCGGAGATCCGCGAACAGATGGGCGATGCGCCGGTTTACCTCAGCTTCGATATCGACGGGCTGGATCCGGCCTTCGCGCCGGGCACCGGCACGCCGGAGGTCGGCGGACTGTCGGTCTGGCAGGGGCTGGAGATCGTGCGCGGCTGCCGCGGGCTGAACCTGGTGGGCGGCGATGTGGTGGAAGTGTCGCCACCTTACGATCGCTCCGGCAACACGGCGCTGCTGGCGGCCAACCTGCTGTTTGAAATGTTGTGCGTGCTGCCGGCCCGCTGAGACGGCGCACTGACCCTACCGGCGGAGCGGTTGCGTCGGGGCCCCTGATAACAATAACAACGGAGTGGAGGTACCCATGAATCTCGATCTGCTGGTCGTGGTGTTTTACTTTCTGGTGATAGGCGCGGTGGGGTGGATGGGCATTCGCCGCGCCAATTCCAAAGAGGCGTATCTGGTCGCCGGGCGCAACCTGGGGCCGGGGCTGTATCTGGGCACGCTGTCGGCGGTGGTGCTCGGCGGCGCGTCGACCATCGGCAGCGTCAAGCTCGGCTACACCTACGGCATCTCCGGCGTCTGGCTGTGCGGCGCGCTGGGGCTGGGCATCGTGGTGTTGAGCCTGGTGCTGGCCAAGCCGCTGCTCAAGCTGAAGCTGTATACCGTCAGCCAGGTGTTGTCGCGGCGCTATCATCCGGCGGCGCGGGTTACCAGCGGCGCGATCATGCTGGCGTATGATCTGATGGTGGCGGTGACTTCGATCATCGCCATCGGCAGCGTGATGCAGGTGATGTTCGGCCTGTCGTTCAGCGCGTCTATCCTGCTCGGCGGCGGGCTGGTGGTGCTGTATTCGACGCTGGGGGGCATGTGGTCGCTGACGCTGACCGACATCATTCAGTTCATCATCATGACCGTCGGCATGATGCTGGTGCTGATGCCGATGAGCATCGTCAAGGCCGGCGGTTGGGAGGCGTTCACCAGCCTGCTGCCCGCCGGTTATTACCAGCTGTCGTCGATCGGGCTGGACACCATTCTGGTATTTTTCCTGATCTACTTCTTCGGCATTCTGATCGGCCAGGACATCTGGCAGCGGGTGTTTACCGCCCGCAGCGCCAACGTGGCGCGCTTCGCCGGGCTGGGGGCGGGCGTCTACTGCGTGCTGTACGGCGTAACCGGCGCGCTGATCGGCATGGCCGGCAAGATCGTGCTGCCGGCGCTCAGCAACACCGACGGCGCCTTCGCCGCTATCGCGCAGGCGGTGTTGCCGGTCGGCGTCAGCGGGCTGGTGGCCGCCGCGGCGTTGGCGGCGCTGATGTCCACCGCCAGCGCCTGCCTGCTGGCCTCTTCCACCATCGCGCTGGAGGACGTATTGCCGGCCATCCGGCGCAAACCTTCCGGCGGGTTGGCCGCCGGGCGCTTCACCACGCTCCTCATGGGCGCGGTCATGCTGGGGCTGGCATTCGTGGTGCGCGACGTGCTGGCGGCGCTGACCCTGGCTTACAACCTGTTGGTGGGCGGCATGCTGATCCCGCTGGTGGGGGCGATCTTCTGGCCGCGCGCCACCAGCGCCGGCGCCATCGCCAGCATGCTGACCGGCAGCCTGTGCGTGGTGGGGCTGATGGTCTGGCACGGCATCGACGCCAACAGCCCAATCTACGGCGGCCTGCTGGGCGGCGGCGTCGCCTTCGTGCTGGGCAGCCTGTTGAGCCGCCCGGCGCCGCAGCTGCAGCCGCAAACCGAGCGCTGAAAAGACGAGGCTAATGACCGCGACGAGGTGGGACATGGACAATCGCAATGTGGCGTCACGCCCAAAAATTGAAGTGCGCTCGATAGACTATGTGCCCCGTCACGAGCGGCATGGCAAGGTTTGGCATCAGGCGCCGTTTTGGTTCACCGGTAATTTTGTTTTGACGACGATGGTGGTCGGTTTCACCGGCCCGGCGCTGGGGCTGGGTGCGCTTTATTCGATGCTGGCCATTGCCGCCGGCGTAGGGTTCGGCACCTTCTTCATGGCGTGTCATGCCAACCAGGGGCCGCGCATGGGGCTACCGCAGATGATCCAGTCGCGGGCTCAATTCGGCCTGCGTGGCGCCATCGTTCCCTTTGCCGCCGTGGTGTTTGTCTACATCGGTTTCAACGTGTTCAACGTTATTCTCGCGACCGATGCGATCAACACGGTGTTGCCGGGCCACCGTCTGCCCTGGTATGCGTTGCTGATCGCGGTGGCCGTGCTGTTGGCAATCGTCGGCCACGATATGCTGCATGCGGTGCAGCGCTGGCTGACCTATGTGATGATGGCGGTGTTTGGCGTGTTGACGGTCGGCGCCGTGTTGTCGCTGCGGATGGACGCCGCCGTCGGCGCCGGGCATTTCTCGTGGGCGGCCTTTTTGATTCAGCTGTCGGCCGCCGCCGGCTACCAGATCAGCTACGCGGTGTACGTTTCCGACTACTCGCGTTATTTACCGCATGAAACGCCGTCTGCCAAGGTGATCTTTTGGACTTATCTGGGGGCGGCCGGATCGGCGCTTTGGCTGATGTCGCTGGGCGCGTTTCTGGCTTCAGCCTTACCGTCCCCCGATGCGATCGGCAGCGTACAGGCGGTGGGAAATGCCGTCTATCCGGGGTTCGGCACGCTGGCCGTGCTGATCGCTGTGCCCTCGCTGGTCGGTATCATGGCGGTCAACTGTTATGGCGCGATGCTGACCAGCCTCAGTGCGATTGACGCGTTCCGTAAAGTGACGCCGACGTTGAAATTACGCATGACCGGCATTGGCGTCGTCGCCCTGACGGTGTTTGCGGTGGCGTTGGCCATCCCGGCGAGCTACCTCGCCAGCTTCAATACCTTTGTGCTGCTGATGCTGTATTTCCTGGTGCCCTGGACGGCGGTGAATCTGATGGACTTTTACGTGGTGCGCGACGGGCATTACGCGATTGGTGAAATCTTCAACCCGGCGGGGATCTACGGCCGCTGGGGGCGCCCCGGCCTGACGGCCTACGCGATCGGCCTGCTGGCGATGGTGCCGTTCATGACGTTGGGCTTTTACACCGGCCCCTTTGCTGTTTTACTGGGCGGTGCGGATATCGCTTTTCTGATCGGCCTGCTGGTGGCCGGGAGCGTTTATGTCGTGATGTGCCGAAAGCTCGATCTTGAAGCCGAACGGCGGGTGGCGTTGCGCAGCGAGGGTTTATTGGAAGGAGAGCCGGAGTGAAGGAAAAAATCAGCGTCGCATGCTGCCAGTTAGCGTTGCGGGTCGGGGAAGCGGAACATAATCGGGCGCTGTCCGTCCAGGCTATCCGCCGGGCGGCGCAGCGCGGCGCCAACGTTATCGTGCTGCCGGAGCTGGTGAACAGCGGCTACGTGCTGCGCGATAAGGCGGAGGCGAGGGCGTTGGCCGAGGCTGAAGACGGGCCGAGCCTCAGCCTGTGGGGAGCCCTGGCGCGCGAGTTGGATGTGGCGATCGTCGCCGGTTTCTGCGAGCGCCTGCCCGATGGCGAGGTGGCCAACAGCGCGGCATTGATCGATGCGCAGGGGGTGAGGGCGATTTATCGCAAAGCGCACCTGTGGCACGAAGAGAGCACCATCTTTACCGCCGGCGATCGGCCGCCGCCGGTCATCGAGACCCGCTTCGGCCGGTTGGCGATGATGATCTGTTACGATCTCGAATTCCCTGAGTGGGTACGGCTACCGGCGCTGGCCGGCGCTCAGCTGCTGTGCGCGCCGGTCAACTGGCCACTGGCGCCGCGCCCGCAGGGCGAACGGCCGGCGGAGATGGTGAAGGCGCAGGCCAACGCCGCCGTCAATCGGCTGTTCATCGCGGTGTGCGACCGTTGCGAAACGGAGCGCGGCGTTGCGTGGATCGGCGGCTCGGTGATCGTCGACGCCGACGGCTATCCATTGACGCAGAGCCTGGCAGGCGAAGGCATGGTGCTGGCATCGATGGATATCGGCTCGGCCGATGACAAGCACATCGGCCGCCACAATCACGTGCATCGCGATCGGCGGCCGATGCTGTATTGAAGCGGCGTGGCGCGCCGCTCCGCAGATCGTTTCTCCGGCGGGAAAACCCGCCGTTTTGGCGCTTACAGCCAGCCCGATTTCTTCAGCTTCTGATACAGGAAAATGCAGCCGACGGCGGTCACCCCCAGCGTGGCGTGATAGGCCCACGGGAACTTCAGCTCCGGCATGTCGGCGAAGTTCATGCCGTACAGGCTGAAGATCACCGTCGGGATGGCCAAAATCGCCCCCCAGCCCGCCAGGCGTTTCACCACTTCGTTCTGTTTGACCGTCACCAGCGCCAGGTTGACGTGCATGGCGTTGGTCAGCATTTCGCGCATGTCGTCGATATTGCTGACCACCTGATGCGCGTGATCCTGCACATCACGCACATAGGCGCGCAGCTCTTTCGGGATCACTTCTTCGTGCAGGCGGATCAGCTGGTTGCAGATTTCATCCATCGGCAGCGCGGCGTTGCGCAGCGCCAACAGGTGGCGGCGCAGGGTATAGACGTTCTCGATCGCCGCCTGATCGAACTCCGACTGAAACATGTTGGCTTCGATATTCTCGATGGTGCTCTCGAAGCGCGTCACCACGCTGCGGTAGTTGTCCACCACGAAGTCCAACACCGAATAGAGGGCGAAGCCTGGCCCGCGGCACATCTGCTTGCGGTTCTCCTCCGCCTTGGCGCGGATCGGCGCGTAGCTGGGCGAGGCGCCGTGGCGCACCGTCACCAGAAAGTTTTTGCCGACGAAGAAATGGGTTTCGCCGTATTCGATTTCGTCGTTCTCGCCCCACTGCGCGGTTTTCACCACGATGAACAGCGAGTCGCCGTAGGTTTCCAGCTTCGGCCGCTGGTGCGCGCACAGCGCGTCTTCGATCGCCAGATCGTGCAGGCCGAACTCTTCCTGCACCTTGCGCATAAACGCCGGCTCCGGCTGCCGCAGCCCCAGCCAGATGAAGGTATCCGGCTGTTTGACCACCTCGCTGATATCGTCGATGGTCACTTCGCCCAGCCGTTGGCCGGCTTTGTACGCCACACAGTTCACCACCATGCTTTTGCTGTCCATCCGTCCATCCATTAATCAGTCAGGGTTTTGGTAAGAAAATAACACTCATGTTCCACCGGATAATCTTTCAGCGTCATTTGCAGCTGATAGCCGAGTTTTTCGTAGAACGGCCGCGCCTGGAAGCTGAAGGTATCCAGGCGAGCGTAGCGGCAGCCGCGCGCCTGCGCCTCGCGTTCGGCGGCGCGCATCAACCGGCCGCCGAGGCCGCTGCCGCGCTGGGAATCCGCCACCCACAGCCATTCGACGCTCAGCCAGTTGCCCCAGGTTTCGGCGGTCAGCCCGCCGATCACCGTGCCGGCCTCGTCGCGCGCATAGACGCTGAGCGGCTTGCGATGACGGGCGTCGATATGCGGCAGGTTGTAAGCACGCAGGCCTTGCCTGATCGCATCGAGGGTGTGTTCGTCAATCGCGTCGGTAACGGTAATGTCCATTTTTCCTCCTGGGTGATGGGTTAACTTAAGCACACTGCGGCTAAAAGGCAACCTGTTGAAATGTAATGTAAACGACCGCTCCTGCTGAGTGGGCTACACTAAACGGGTCATTTCACTCTCAGGAGGACGCCATGCCCCGATTGACTTTGCTGGCCGGTTTGCTGCTGTGCAGCGGCCTGCTGCACGCCGCGCCGACGGTCAGCCAACTGCAGGACGGCCTGGAACACCCGTGGTCGCTGGCCTTTTTGCCGGCGGAACAAGGCCTGCTTATCACCGAGCGGCCCGGCCGGCTGCGGTTGTGGCAGCAGGGCAAAGGCCTGTCGCCGCCGATCGCCGGCGTGCCGCAGGTTTACGCCGAGGGGCAGGGCGGCCTGCTGGAAGTGTTGCCGGCGCCCGACTTCGCCGCCAGCCGCCGGGTGTACCTCAGCTTCGCCGAACCGGGTGACGGCGGCAAAGCCGGCACGGCGGTCGGCTACGGCCGTTTGAGCGACGACGGCGCGCGGCTGGAAAACTTCAAGGTGATCTTCCGCCAGCTGCCCAAGCTGTCGGTCGGCAATCACTTCGGCGGTAAGCTGGCGTTCGACAGTCAGGGCTACCTGTTTATCGCGCTGGGCGAAAACAACCAGCGGCCGACGGCGCAGGAGACCGACAAGCTGCAGGGCAAGCTGGTGCGGCTGACCGCCGAAGGCGCGGTGCCGCCGGACAACCCCTGGGTCGGCCAGGCCGGCAAACGGCCGGAGGTTTGGTCCTACGGCCACCGCAATCCGCAAGGGCTGGCGCTGAACCCGTGGAGCGGCGCGATCTGGGAACACGAGCACGGCCCGCGCGGCGGCGATGAGCTCAACCTCCCGCTGCCGGGTAAAAACTACGGCTGGCCGCTGGCCACCTACGGCATCAACTATTCCGGCCAGCCGATCCCCGAGGCCAAAGGGGAACGGGTGCCCGGCACCGAACAGCCGCTGCACTATTGGCGGGTATCGCCCGGCCTCAGCGGCATGGCGTTTTATGACGGGCAGCGCTTCCCCGCCTGGCGGCACTCGCTGTTCATCGGCGCGCTGGCGCAAAAGGAACTGATTCGCCTGACGCTGGAAGGCGACAAGGTGGTGGCGGAAGAGCGGCTGCTGGGCGATCGCGGCGAGCGCATTCGCGAGGTGCGCAGCGGGCCGGATGGCTATCTGTATCTGCTGACGGACGAGCGGAACGGCAAGCTGCTGAAGGTCGGGGCGTCGTAACGCCCCGCAGCGATCAGGTGAGTTCGCTCATCACGCCGCGCTGATAGGCCGGGCGGGCGCGCAGCTGCTGATACCAGCGCTCCATGTTCGGCCGCGGGCGGCGGGCGATCGGCATTTCGAACCAGGCGTAGGCGAAGCTGCCGAGCGGGATATCGCCGAAGCCGAACGCGTCGCCGGAGAGGTAAGGCTGGCGCGCCAGCGTCTGTTCGATGACGTCGAAGTGCTTTTCCAGCGTGGCGATCGCCGCTTCGATTTTCGCCATGTCGCGCAATTCCGGCGCGGTGCGGATCAGGCCCCAAAAGACGATGGTGAAGGCCGGGACGATGGTTGAGGTGGTCCAGTCCATCCACTTCTCGGCGGCGGCGCGCGCCTGCAGATCTTGCGGATAGAACGTCGCGTCGCCGAATTTCGCCGCCAGGTAGCGCACGATGGTGTTGGATTCCCACAGCACGAAGTCATCGTCCTGCAGCAGCGGCACCAGGCCGTTCGGGTTCAGCGCGCGGTAACTCTCTTCGTTCACCTTGCCGAACGCGCCGCCGGCGTTGATGTGGGTGTAGCTCAGCCCCAGTTCGGCGGCGCACCACAGCACCTTCCTGACGTTGTTCGAATTCTCACGGCCCCAAATGGTCAGCATTGCGCAACTCCGTTAGTGGATTAAGGACCCTCTATACCTACGCCACAAAACGCTATTTGTCACACCGCAGGGCACTTTTTGCCTGCCGCTCAGCGTTCCCAGCGGCACACTTCCCAGCCGTGCTCCGCCGCCAGCGCGCTCAGTTCGCTGTCGGGGTTGATCACCGTGGCGCTGTCGACGAATTGCAGCATCGCCTTATCGTTGAGGGAGTCGCTGTAGCCGTGGCTGTGTTCGAATTGCAGGTGCGGATGCTGCGCCAGCCAGCGTTGCAGGCGGATCACCTTGCCCTGTTGATAGGTCATGGTGCCGTAGGTGTTGCCGGTGAAGCGGCCGTCGCTGATTTCCACGCCGATCGCCAGCGCATCATCGGCGCCGAGCTGTTCGGCGATCGGCGCCACCAGATGCTCGCCGGTGGCGGAGATCACCAGAATGCAGTCGCCGCGCTCGCGGTGCCACTGCAGGCGTTCACGGGCGGCGGGATAGACGCGCGGCAGGATATCGCGCCGGATGTAACGCTGTACCCAGCCGGCCACGGTTTGCACGCTCAGGCCGGCCAGCGGCGCCAGCGTGGCCTGCATGTAGTCCTCCATCGACAGCTTGCCCTGATAATAAAGCTGCATCAGCTGCTGCTCCTGCAGCTCCAGCTCCGCCGGCGCGAAGCCCTGGCCGACCAGCCAGCGGATCCACAGGCTGGCGCTGTCATCGTCAATCAGGGTTTCATCCAGGTCGAATAAGGCTAAATCCATCAGTATTTCTCCGGCAGGCAGGGTATGAGGTCGTTTACAGGATAGCGGATAGCGCCCGTCGCCAGCCAGCGGCGTCGGCGAAATTGCGCAGAGCATAAGAAACATTGATGACGGTTTTGCGACAGTTTGTTGAACGTTTGCATAACTTAGAACGCAACAATATTGGCCGCCCCGGCGAGCGCGGTGATAACTATGGAGCAAATGCAGCTACCCGGTAGAGAGTGACAATGTTGATTATTCGCCTGTATGGCAGCCCGATTGTGATTGGGGAAGAAGAGGAACCACACGATGACGCATCTGACGACGCTGAAGACGCTGCCGCTGCTGGATCTTTCGCTGCTTGACGGCGATGCGCGCCAGCGGCGCGCCTTTCTTGACGATCTGCGCGCGGCGGCCCGCGACGTCGGCTTTTTCTATCTGCGCGGGCACGGCGTGGACAGTGCGCTGAATGCGCGGCTGCAACAGAGCGCGCGGCAATTTTTCGCGCTGCCGGAAGCCGACAAGCTGGCGGTGCAGATGGTGCATTCGCCGCACTTTCGCGGTTACAACCGGGCGGCGGCGGAGCTCACGCGCGGCCAGCCGGACTGGCGCGAGCAGTTCGATATCGGTGCCGAACGCCCGGCGCTGACGCTGTCTGACGACACCCCACGCTGGGCACGCCTGCAGGGGCCAAACCAGTGGCCGGCGGCGCTGCCGACGCTGAAACCGCTGCTGCTGCAGTGGCAACAGGCGATGACCGCCATGTCGCTGCGGCTGCTGCGCGCTTTCGCTTTGGCGCTGTCGTTGCCGGAGCAGGCTTTCGATCGCTTGTATGGCGATAAGCCCAACGAGCACATCAAACTGATTCGCTATCCGGGGCGGGACGCTACCGCCAGCGCACAGGGCGTCGGCGCGCACAAGGATTCCGGTTTTCTCAGCTTCCTGCTGCAGGACGAGCAAAAAGGGTTGCAGGTGGAGGTGAGCGAAGGGCGGTGGCTTGACGCCCAGCCGCGTGAAGACACCTTCGTGGTGAACATCGGCGAGCTGCTGGAACTGGCGACCAACGGCTATCTGCGCGCCACTGTGCACCGGGTGGAAACGCCGCCGGCGGGGCGCGACAGGCTGTCGATCGCTTTTTTCCTCGGCGCGCGCTTGGACGCGGTGGTGCCGTTGTATCAACTGCCGCCGCCGCTGGCGGCGCAGGCGCGCGGCCCGGCCAGCGATCCGCTCAACCCGCTGCTGCGCGACGTGGGGTATAACTACCTGAAAGGCCGCATCCGTTCCCACCCCGATGTGGCGCAGCGCTTTTATCGGGACGTCATCGGCGTCTGAATAACGGGCACAAAAAAGCCCGGCGCGCCGGCCGGGCTGATGGCGCTTGATGCAGGCGATTATTCCGCCAGTGCCTGCTGCAGATCGGCGATCAGATCTTCCACATCCTCAATCCCCACCGACAGGCGCACCAGCTGCGGCGTGATGCCGGTTGCCAGGCGCTGTTCCAGCGGAATGGAGGCGTGCGTCATGCTGAACGGCTGGCTGATCAGGCTTTCCACGCCGCCCAGGCTTTCCGCCAGGGTGAACAGGCGCGAGCGCTTGATGACCCGGCGCGCATAGGCATCGTCGCCTTTCAGCCGCACCGAGATCATGCCGCCGAAGCGCGTCATCTGGCGCGCCGCCAGCGCGTGCTGCGGATGGCTAGGCAGGCCGGGATAGTAGACGTTTTCCACCTGCGGCTGGCTCTCCAGCCACTGGGCGATGCGCAGCGCGCTGTCGCTGTGGCGCTGCATGCGCAGTGCCAGGGTGCGAATGCCGCGCAGCGTCAGGAAGCTGCTGAACGGATCGAGAATGCCGCCGACCGCGTTTTGCAGGAAACCGAGCTGTTCCGCCAGCGCCGGGTTATCCCCCACCGCCGCGACGCCGGCCACCACGTCGGAGTGGCCGTTGAGGTATTTGGTGGCGGAGTGCACCACCACGTCAAAGCCCAGATCCAGCGGGCGCTGCAGATACGGCGAGGCGAAGGTATTGTCCGCCACGCTGATAAGCCCATGCTTTTTGGCGATCGCGGCAATGGCGCTCAGATCCGCCAGCTTCAGCAGCGGGTTGGTCGGGGTTTCTACCCAGATCATTTTGGTGTCCGGCTCGATCGCCTGCTCCAGCCCGGCGAGATCCGCCGGCGACACGTAGGTGACGCGCAGGCCGGCGGTGCGGCTGCGCACTTTTTCCAGCAGGCGATAGGTGCCGCCGTACAGATCGTCTACTGCGATCAGGTGGCTGTCCTTATCGAGCAGCTCCAGCACCGTGGAGCAGGCCGCCAGGCCGGAGGCGAAGGCGTAGCCGCGGCTGCCGCCCTCCAGTTCGGCGATGGCGCTTTCCAGCGCGGTGCGCGTCGGGTTGGCGCTGCGGGAGTATTCGTAGCCGGTATGCTCGCCCGGCGCCGGTTGGGCGTAGGTGGAGGTGGCGTAAATTGCCGGCATCACGGCGCCGGTGGCGTCCGGGGTGTAACCGGCGTGAACGGTCAACGTATCAAACTTGGCCATAAAGGGTCCTTATTAACGTAATTTTTGGCGCCAGGCGTTTAGCACGTCTGTGCGGGTAATCAGGCCGAGGAAGCGCTCGCCGTCGAGCACCACCGCGACGTGGCCATGGTTGAAGGTGGCCTGCAATTCGTCGTAGCCGGCTTCCTTTTGCAGCGTCTGGACTTGCTTGGTCATCGCGCTGCCGGCCGGCAGGCTGAAGTGGGCGGCGTCGGCCTGGACGGCGTTCAGCAGATCCCACTCATCGATCAAACCGACCACCCGATCGCCTTCCAGCACCGGCAGCTGCGAGATGTCGTACAGCCGCATGCGGGCGTGCACGATCGCCAGCGTGTCGTCCGGCGCGGCGGAGACGGCGGCGCCTTCGTCGTGGCGGTAGGCGATCAAATCGCGCAGATCGCCGTGCTGCGGCTTGCTCAGCAGGCCCTGTTCCAGCATCCAGTGGTCGTTATACATTTTAGACAGGTATTTGTTGCCGCTGTCGCAGACGAAGGTCACCACCCGCTTGGCTTCGGTCTGTGCGCGGCAGTAACGCAGCGCGGCGGCCAGCAGGGTGCCGGTGGACGATCCCGCCAGCACGCCTTCCTTGCGCAGCAGATCGCGCGCGGTGGCGAAGGCTTCGGCGTCGCCGATGCGGTAAGCGTGGCGGACCTGGTCAAAGTCGCTGAGCGGCGGGACGAAGTCTTCGCCGATGCCTTCCACCAGCCAGCTGCCCGCTTCGCCGATGTGACCGTTGTCGAGGTAGTCCGCCAGGATAGAGCCGGCAGGGTCGGCCAGCACGAATTCCGTCTGCGGCGAAACCTCGGCGAAATAGCGGCTCAGCCCGCCCAGCGTGCCGCCGGAGCCGACGCCAACCACGATAGCGTCCACGTCATGCTCCATCTGCCGCCACAGTTCGGGCGCGGTGGTGGTGGTATGGGCCGCCGGATTGGCCGGGTTGTTGAACTGATCGATATAAAAGGCGCCGGGGATCTCCCCGGCCAGGCGTTTGGCGTAATCCTGATAGTAAGCCGGATGCCCCTTGCCGACGTCCGAGCGGGTCAGCAGCACTTCCACGCCCAGCGCGCGCAGGTGGAAGATCTTCTCGCGGCTCATCTTGTCCGGCACCACCAGCAGCAGCTTATAGCCTTTCAGCGCCGCCACCAGCGCCAGCCCCAGGCCGGTATTGCCGGCGGTGGCTTCGATGATGGTGCCGCCCGGCTGCAGCTTGCCGTCGCGCTCGGCCTGTTCGATCATCGACAGCGCCACGCGGTCTTTGATCGAACCGCCGGGGTTTTGATTCTCCAGCTTGACGAACAGCCGGCACGGGCCGGTATCGAACCGGGTCAGTTCCAGCATCGGGGTATTGCCAATCATCTCGATGACGGAATGGGGGATCGCCATGACTCATCTCCAGGATTATTCGGTATAAAAGTCGTTATGTGGATGATAGCGCTGAGAATAAGCGCTTTAAAAAGAACAAATAACGGTTATATATGCCATTATGGAATATATTAATCTTTTTTAGACGTATGGATGCGCAGATGTTTAGCGGTGCAGATGCTTGGCCGTGTAGCCGTGGGTGGGTGCAAAAATGCGCGTCGCGATGCTTTTTTGAACGATAAGCGGGGGGCTGCGTACAGTTATGTAAAAATGCTGAAAATTCACGCTAAACCCTGCAAAAATAAGATAAATCACATAAACTCACAGCAAGGGCATTTTCGGTGCGCTGCGTTACCCGCTACGGGCGCCGCAGGGGGTTGCGGCCGGCACGCGCGCACCGGGCCACTCTCGCTGGTTGGCTTAAAACGTGAACATGTTTGAAAGTTAACGCTATTTCAATGATTTGAATGGACACTCTGGCGACGTCATGATGAAAAAAAACTTATCCACTTCCCTGAAAAAACTGACCTTCAGCGTAGGCATCCTGTTGCTGGCCGCCCCGGCCGTGCATGCGGCCGAGCCGCCGGCGCCGCCGCAGGTAGACGCCAAGGCCTTCATTCTGATGGATTACAACAGCGGCAAGGTGTTGACCGAAGGCAATGCCGACACCCGCCTCGATCCCGCCAGCCTGACCAAGATCATGTCCAGCTACGTGATTGGGCAGGCGATCAAGGCCGGCAAGATCAAGCCGGAAGACATGGTCACCGTCGGCAAAGATGCCTGGGCACCCGGCAACCCGGCGCTGCGCGGTTCTTCGCTGATGTTCATCAAGCCGGGCGATCAGGTGCCGGTGCTGGAGCTGAATAAAGGCATCGTGATCCAGTCGGGCAACGACGCCAGCATCGCGCTGGCGGATTACGTGGCGGGCAGCCAGGATTCGTTCGTCGGCCTGATGAACAATTACGCCAAATCTCTGGGGCTGCAGAACACCCACTTCCTGACGGTGCACGGCCTGGATGCGGAAGGGCAGTACAGCACCGCGCGCGACATGGCGCTGCTGAGCCAGGCGCTGATCCGCGACGTGCCGGACGAATACGCGCTGCATAAAGAGAAAGAATTCACCTTTAACAAGATCCGCCAGGTTAACCGCAACCGCCTGCTGTGGAGCAGCAACCTGAACGTCGACGGCATCAAGACCGGTTACACCAGCGGCGCCGGCCACAACCTGGTGGCATCGGCCACCGACGGCCCGATGCGCCTGATCTCGGTGGTGCTGGGCGCGCCGAGCGATCGCGTGCGCTTTAGCGAAAGCGAAAAGCTGCTGACCTGGGGCTTCCGCTTCTATGAAACCGCGACGCCGATCAAGGCCGATAAGCCGTTCGTCACCCAGAAAGTGTGGTTCGGCGACGTCAGCGAAGTGCCGCTCGGCGTGGCGAAAGACGCCTCGGTCACCATTCCGAAAGGGCAGATGAAAAATCTGAAGGCCAGCTACAAGCTGACCCAACCGACGCTGGAAGCGCCGTTGGCGAAAAACCAGGTGGTCGGCACCATCGATTTCCAGCTGGACGGCAAGACCATCGAACAGCACCCGCTGGTGGTGATGCAAGAGGTGAAAGAGGGCAACTTCTTCAGCCGCATCTGGGATATGGTGATGATGAAGCTGAGCCAGTGGTTCGGCGGGATCTTCGGCTGAATACCCTGATGTGAGGAGCGCGCCCCGGGCGCACGATCCTCGACCAGGCCGCAACTGCGAGGTTGCGGCTTTTTTTTCGCGATTTTTTGGGGCGGTGATTAAAAGTAGTCCACCAGCATGGTGGCGCCGCTGGTGAAATCGCCTTCCGCCAGGGTGACGGCGCTGTTTTTCACCGGCACCGCATCAAGCGTCGGCGGATTGGCGTAGTCGATGTTCAGCGGCGTATTGATGGCGAAGGCCTTACCGTTGGCCAACAGTTTGATGCCCAATCCATTGACGCTGCTGGTTAACACGCTGCCGTCGAAGGCCGCCGCGCTGCCCATGATCTTCATTTTCAGCTGGCGGCTGTTATCCAGAAACTCGCATTTGATGCTGTAATCGATGCGTTGCATATAGCGATTGCCATCGATGCGCTTGATGCCGACCTTGCCGAAGTCGATATCGATGGTGCGCCCGTCGTTGATCACGCAAGGCGGAGGCGCCACCACGGTGGCGGTGATGTTGACCTTGGTACCCTGGTCGGCGGCCTGAGCCGCGGCGCTAATCAGGCTCAGTGCCCACAGCAGAGCGCAGCGCGTTTTACTCGTCATGTTCATTCTGGCTCCCGTCTCAAGGTGCGCTGAAGATCAGCGTGGCCGAACCCGACAGCGGGCCGGTGGCGATGCTGGTGTAAGGGACATTGTTCTTTACCGGTACAAAGGTCACGGTATCGTTGCCCTGGCCGTTGACGATGCGCGTTCTGAAGGCATTGTTCGGCTTCACCACCGCGCCGTTGTACATCATCGCCACGCCGACGTTAGGATTGGTGGTCTTGATAAAATCGCTGGAGAAGTCGCTGGCATCGCTGACCATGCGGATCAGAATATCCTGCGTCGCGCTCTGGTCGTCGCATTGGTAGCTGAGCGCTTTGTCCTGTTTTATCTGGGCATCATTGGCGCTCTGGGTCAGAAAGTCCTGACGGATCTGGCCGAAGTCGACGTTAATCTGCTGGCCGTTGTTGATGGTGCAACTGGTGGTGACGAAGTAAGCGTCGTTGTCGGCGATCAGGCGCCAGCGATAAACGCCGCACTGTGGGCAACCCGGCTGATCGTTGGTCTGAATAAAGTTGATTTGGCCGATGACGTCGCCCTTGTTCACCTTGATGTCCGGCGTTGGGAAACGGTTCAACACGATATAAACCCGGATGGCGACCGACTGGGTTTGCAGGCCGGTAAGGCTGAGTACGCTGATGCCTGATGGCACCGGGGAGTTGTAATCGCTGCCGTTGATGGTGGTGCCGCTGCCGATGGCGCCAAAAATCGCACTGTTCATCGACAGCGCCGGGCTGTCGGTTTTGAGATAGTCATACCAGCTCGCGACGTCGTTTTTACAGGTGACCTGGCTGACGTTGACGATTTCGTTTTTGCCATAAGAAAGCTGTGGCCCGATGCGCACCCGGACGTCAACCGGCGTGGTCGAGCCCCCGGGTGGAATCAGTCCGCCATCGGACGTGCGGCAGGTAAACGCGTTGGCGTTGCCAAACAGCATGAAGAAAGATAATGCCAGGCAGCAACGTAAAAATAGCAGGGCTGTTTTTCTCACGATAATATCCCAATATATATAAATAGTGTGCGGCGTTACTCCGCAATGAAATATTGCCAATCAGGCCGGCTGGCCATATTTATTCCGTTAAAGGGGAGTGAGGGGCATCGCTGTTGGAGATGCCGTCGTTATCACCGTTCAGCAACGCGGTGGGATACCACCTCAATGAGTTGTTGATAGAGCCGTCCGTCACAATCACTTTTTTCCGGGAGACAAGATCCAGCAATAGCCGCCGCGCCCGGTAAACACCGACGTTGACGGCATTGGCCAGTTGCCGCGTCGATAGCCATTGCTGCTGTGGCGGCAACCCGCCGATAGGGCACTTACGGGGCGACTGCGCGAATAATGTTTGCAGCAGATCGTGCTGCAATTGCCGTATTTCCTTTTGTTTCGGAGATAACGCTTCCATAGCACTTCCTCTGTATTCCGATTGCCGTATTCCTAAGAAAAAACAAACTTTCGCTGCCTACCAACAACGAGGTAAAACGCGAACAAAGAAAATTCCTATCTATTTATCAGGATTGAAAAAAAAGGCGTTGCCCGCCCCGTTTTTACCTATGCTTAGGCAGGGGTGGCGTCACGCTGAAACCTAAAATTTTGGTTTATTATATTCACAAAGCGCCACTTTGCGATCTGATTACTTGGGAATCAAAGAAAAACAGGATATTGCTCTATAAAAGCATCTTTTACGATCTATGAGGCTAAAAATAACAGTAAATTAACTTCAATTAGGAAATAAATTGCGAATGTTCGCCTTGATCAAAAAAAGCCTTTTTTTGCTGAGAGGCATTTGCCAGAATATTCATCGCCGGACAAGAAGGACGGATTAGAAAGTATTGGCCTCTGCTTGTTGTGATTTCGTTTATTTTTATATGACGGATTCATTAATAGGTGGGCCGCTGCAGACTTGCCGTTATCGACGTATTTATTGTCGATGCCTTTGGGTTTTGGCAGTTAACCAACCAGCAAGATGCTAAAGAATCAGGGCTGCGCACATATAAGCGCGAGCAGGTTTCCTGTTGCTCTTTTTCTTGATTGGAATATGCATTTTTTCTTATAAGGAATATAGGTTCTATGAAACTTAACAAAATCATGATGGCTGCAGTGATTGCATTTGGCGCAAGTTCTTTTGCACAGGCAGCCGATCAGGGACACGGTAAGGTCACCTTCACGGGCTCTATTATTGATGCGCCATGCTCTATTGCGCCCGAGTCGATCGATCAGACCGTAGATCTGGGCCAGGTTTCCAACGTGGCGTTGAAAAACGGCGGCAAATCCAACCCGCGTCCGTTTGAAATCAAACTGGAGCAGTGCGACATCACCACGCTGAAAACCGTTAAAACCACCTTCAGCGGCGTCGCATCGTCCACCGACAAGGATCTGTTGGGTATCGCGGGCACCGCCAGCGGCGCCGGCGTAGCCATCTCTTACAATGGCCAGCCGATCAAACTGGGTGAAGCGACTACCGCGCAGACCCTGAATACCGGCAACAACACCCTGCATTTCGCCGCCTACCTGCAGGGCGAAGGCGCTTCCGCCGCCATCGTTCCGGGCGATTTCACTGCCGTAGCCGATTTCACCCTGGCTTATCAGTAAGTGAGCCCGAAGGCTTAATCAACCAGGCATGGGGTTCGCCGCATGCCTGGTGAATCTCCCTGTCAAAGGAATGTCGCGATGTTTTTACCAAGGAATCGAGCGGGTGCCGTTCTTTTGGCGTCGTTGGCGTTTGCGCCCGGCCATGCAACTTCCGCCGCGCAGGGGTGGGGCAAAGTCAACATGCACGGCGCCATTATCGACACCGCCTGCGCCATTGCCGCCGGCAGCCGCGATCAGACGATCGATATGGACACTATTCCTCTCGGGCAGATCATTCGTGACGGCCAGGGGATGACCAAACCTTTCAGTATCGAATTGGTCAATTGCATTTTGGAACGGCCGGAAAACAAGCCTGACTGGAAATTCTTTCAGGTCACGTTTGATGGTTATGCGGAAGGCGCTCTGTTTGGCGTACAGGGCGATGCGCGCGGCGTTGCATTGGAGATAAAAGACAGCAGCGGCACGGCGGTTATTCCAGGGAAACCTTTGCCGATGGAGGGAATAATACCGGGGAACCGAGTGCTGAATTATTCCATGACGTTGATGCCGAATCACCAGCCGTTGAAGGTGGGAGCGTATTTTTCCACAGTGCGTTTTAAGCTGGATTATTTTTGATTTTTTCTCGTACTGACGGTTAATTCGTTATTGAAAGGACTTTATTATGCTTTCACCGGCAGGGAAGTTATTTCGTCTTCAGGCCTTGGGGCTTTGCGTTGCCCTTTCTCTGGGAAATCCAATCGCGTTGGTCTATGCCGCCGACGTGATTCAATTCAATACCGACGTATTGGACATCAACGATCGCAAAAATATCGATCTGAGCCAATTCACGCGCAGCGGCTACATCATGCCGGGCGTTTATACCATGGTGGTGCACGTCAATAAGAACGATCTGCCGGAACAGCCGGTGACGTTTATGGCGCCCGAGAACGATCCTAAAGGCAGCGAAGCCTGTCTTTCGCCGGAGTTGGTCAACCAACTGGGGCTGAAAGAAAAACTGTTAAGCACGCTGAACTGGACGCACGGCGGCCGTTGCCTTGACGCCTCCAGCCTGGCGGGGATGGAAGCCCGCGGCGATCTTGCCAGCTCTTCGCTGTATCTCAACATTCCTCAGGCCTATCTGGAATACAGCTCGGAAAACTGGGACCCGCCTTCGCGCTGGGATGATGGTATTCCTGGGCTGCTGTTTGACTATAACGTCAACGCCCAAACGCAAAAACATCAGAAGGGCGGCAGCAGTTACAGCCTGAGCGGCAACGGCACCGGCGGCGCCAACCTGGGCGCCTGGCGTCTGCGCGCCGACTGGCAGGCCAACCTCAACCATCAGACCGGTTCTTCTCAGCCGACCGACAAACAGTTCGACTGGAGCCGCTATTACGCCTACCGGGCGATCCCGGCGCTGCGTTCGCGGCTGACAATGGGTGAGGATTACCTGAACTCCGACATTTTCGACAGCCTGCGCTTTACCGGCGTCAGTCTGCGATCCGACGACAGCATGTTGCCGCCCAACCTGCGCGGCTATGCGCCGGAAGTGACCGGCGTGGCGAAAACCAACGCCAAGGTGGTGGTCAGCCAGCAGGGGCGCGTGCTGTATGAAACGCAGGTGGCGGCGGGGCCGTTCCGCATTCAGGACATCAACGATGCGGTTTCCGGCGAGCTGGACGTGCGCGTCGAAGAGCAGGACGGCAGCGTGCAGGAGTTCAAGATGAACACCGCCAACATCCCTTATCTGACGCGGCCGGGTACGGTGCGTTACAAGCTGGCGACGGGCAAGCCGTCGGAGTGGGGGCACCATCTGCGCGGGCCGATGTTCGGCACCGGCGAGTTCTCCTGGGGGATCAGCAACGGCTGGTCGCTGTACGGCGGGGGCATCGCCGGCGGCGATTACAACGCGCTGTCGCTGGGGATCGGGCGCGATCTGATGGCGCTGGGGGCGTTGTCGTTCGATGCCACGCAGTCGCGTGCGCGTCTGCCGCAGGATGGCACGTTGACCGGCGGTTCGTACCGGCTGAGCTATTCGAAGAACTTCGATGAATACGACAGCCAGGTCACCTTCGCCGGTTACCGCTTCTCTCAGGAAGACTTCATGAGCATGGGGGACTACCTGGATGCGCGTTACGAAGGGGGGCGCAGCGGCAAGAGCAAGGAGATGTACACCATCACCTTCAACAAACAGTTCCGCGATCTGGGGCTGAGCACTTATCTCAACTACAGCCACCAAACCTACTGGGATCGGGCACCGAACGATCGTTACAACCTGATGGTGTCGCGCTACTTCGACATCGGCGATTTCAAGAACGTCAGCGTGTCGCTGTCGGCCTATCGCAACCGTTACAACGAGCGCAACGACGACGGGATGTATCTGTCGCTGTCGCTGCCCTGGGGCAGCGCGGGCACGCTCAGTTACAACATGACGCTCGATCGCGAAGAGAACGCCCACCGGGTCGGGTACTACAACCGGGTCGATGAACACAACAACTATCAGATCAGCGCCGGCGCCGCACGCAGCGGAGCGACGGCCAGCGGCTATTACAGCCATCAGGGCGACATGGCGCAGATCAACGCCAACGCCAGCTACCAGGCCGGCCGCTACAGCGCCGTCGGTATCGGCGCGCAGGGCGGCCTGACAATGGCGGCGGAAGGGGCGGTGCTGCACCGCGTCAATACGCCGGGCGGCACGCGTTTGCTGCTCGATACCGAAGGCGTCGCCGGTGTGCCGGTGCGTGGCTACGGCAGTACGGTGCTGACCAACCGTTACGGCAAGGCGGTGGTGGCGGATGTAAACAGCTACTACCGCAATAAGGCCAGTATCGATCTCAACAGCCTGAGCGACAACGTCGAGGCGACGCGTTCGGTGGTGCAGGCCACGTTGACCGAGGGGGCCATCGGCTACCGCAAGTTTGAGGTGATCGCCGGCGAGAAGGCGATGGCGATCGTCAAGCTGGCGGACGGCAGCGAGCCGCCGTTCGGCGCCACGGTGCTGAATGCCCGCAAACAGGAGACCGGCATCATCAATGACGGCGGCAGCGTTTACCTGTCCGGCCTCAATCCCGGCGAGCGCATGAGCGTGCACTGGAACGGCGCGGCGCAGTGTGAAATCCAGCTGCCGGCGCCGCTGCCGGCCGAAATGTTGATGAACACGTTGCTGCTGCCTTGCCGTCCTCTTGCCGGCGACAAGCCGGCGGCCGACGCCAACTGACATACACCCGGCGGAGTGCGCTCCGCCGCTAAACCGCCGGGGCGGGCTCGTCCGCTTCCGGCCGACTGGAACCGTGAAGACATGATGAATCTGACTATGACCAGAAAGACCGTTTTCCTTGTGGGCCCGCTCGCCGCCGCGTTGACGATCGGCGCGGTCAGCCTGCCCGCTCATGCGGCCATCGCGCTGGATCGCACGCGCGTGATTTTCGACGGCGACCTGAAAACGGTCAGTCTCAACATCAGTAACCAGAACAAACAGTTGCCGTATCTGGCGCAGGGATGGATCGAAGACGATCGCGGCAACAAGATCCAAAGCCCTTTCACCGTGCTGCCGCCGGTGCAGCGGGTGGAACCGGGCAAACCGAGCCAGGTGAAGATCCAGTCGCTGCCGGCGGCGCGTCAGCTGCCGCAGGACAGGGAGACGCTGTATTACTTCAACCTGCGTGAGATCCCGCCGCGCAGCAATAAGCCGAACACGCTGCAGATAGCGCTGCAGACGCGCATCAAAATGTTTTATCGCCCGGCGGCGCTCGCCCCGAAAAAGAATGCCGCACCGTGGCAGGAGCAGCTGACGCTGACCCGGCAGGGCGACAAGTACGTGGTGAACAACCCGACCCCGTATTACGTGACGATCGTTGAGGCGAGCGCCGGCAAGGGCGAGAAAGGGGCGGCGGGCTTTGAACCGTTGATGGTGGCGCCGAAGGCCAGCGCCCCGCTGAACGTCTCCGCCGCGAGCCTCGGCAACGGGCCGTCGCTGGCGTACATCAACGATTACGGTGGGCGGCCGCAGTTGAACTTCCGCTGCGCCGGCAATGCCTGCCAGGTCGTGCCGGTCGCCAAATGACGATCCGCGCGCCAGCAGGGAAGACAGAGTGAACACAGCGGAGTGAACGAATCATGCAACGAAAGATCCCCATGCTGTTGGGAAAAGCCTATGAACGTCATCAGCGACGCACTATCGGCCTGACGGTGTTGGCCGCGCTGATGGTGCCGCTGACGGCGGGCACGATGCTGGTGCTGATGCCACCGGCCCGCGCGGTGGACAACTGGGAGGTGGAGGGCGCGAACGGCACGCTCCACGTCTACGGCGCGTTGACGGAAAGCGCCTGCAGTCTGGAAATGACCACCGCGCGTCAGGAAGTGTGGCTGGGGGAGACGGGAACGGCGCATTTTCAGCGCCCGGGCGATCGCGGCACGCCGGTGGCGTTCGAGCTGACGCTGAAAGACTGCCTGCGGGCGCCGGCGAGCAACCGCGACGCCTGGACCGGGGTGCTGGCCTGGAGCGGCAGCCAGCCTGCGGTGTCCGTGGCGTTTGCCGCGTCGGCGGATGACGACGCGCCGAGCCTGGTCAGGGTCGCCGGCGTCACCGGCTTGGGGCTGCAGTTGGCGGATGCCAGCGGCCTGCCGGTGCGCCTCGGCGCGCGTAACAAACCGATCTTGCTGACGCCGGGACAAAACACCCTGACGTATACGGTGACGCCGGTGCGCACCCCGGCGACGCTGAGCGCCGGCGCCTACCGTGCGGCGATCGATTTCCGCCTTTATTACGACTAATACGCCGCTTGCGCCGAGCCGGCGCAAGCCTAACCAAAGGGAGTGGCGTCATGCGCGCGACAGAGACGAACCGGCGCCGGAGCGCGCTGTTGGGGGCAGGCATGGTCATGGTGGCCGGCATGATGGCGCAGCCGGCGGACGCGGCGGAAAACATGCGCTTTCACGGGACGCTGGAGGCCGAGCCGTGCGTCATTCAGCCGGGAGATGAGGATATCCAACTGGATTTCGGCACCATCGTCGACAAATACCTGTATCTGAACACCCGCACCCATAGCCAAACCTTCGCGTTGCACCTGACCGAGTGCGATCTCAGCCTGGGCAATACGGTGGCCATTACGTTTACCGGCACCGAGAACGCCAAACTGCCCGGCCTGCTGGCGCTGGATGCCGGCAGCCTGGCCTCGGGGATCGGCATCGGGTTGGAGGACAGCAGCGGCAAGGCGCTGCCGCTCAATCGCGCCAGCGATAAATTCCGCCTGAATGCCGGCAACACCACGCTCACGCTGCAGGCCTATGTGCAGGGGGAGCCGGAGGCTATCCAAACGAAGACCATTGGCCGCGGCACCTTCAGCGCGGTGGCCACTTTTACGCTGGAATACGAATAAGCGTCTACAAGGACAAAAAACGCAATGATGATAAAGCCCCTCAATCGCACCCTGCGCATGGGCCTGCTGTGCCTGTTGGCGTTGAGCGCCGCCGCCTGTCAAAACCAAAAATCGGGCAAACCCGCCGTGAACACCCAAAATCAGGCTGTGCAAGCGCCGTCAGAAGAGGCTTTGCGCAAGCAGCGTGAGGCCGAGCAGCTGCAGCAGTGCCAGCAGCAACTGGGCGCATTGCGCACCATCAACGAGAAGCAGTATCAGCGCTATAAACAGGCCTTCGACAGCCTGATGAGCGGCGCTTCGCAGTACGCCAATCTGCGCGCACGGGTAAACGGCGACACGCAGGAGACGGTGGATGCGCTGTATCGCTACAAGGTCAACTATCTGTGCGCCGGGGTGAATCAGGCGGTGTTGACCGGGCTGGCGGATCGCGGAGAGCAGGTTAAATGAGGATGCGTCTGCTCGGCTGTGTCGCTCTGCTGTTCACCGGCGTTGCGCAGGCGGACGACGGCGTGCCGGCGCTGCTGCAGTTTGCCGAACAGTATCAACGGCAGAGCACCGAGCCGAAGAGCGAAAACGCGGCGCCCGCCGACCGCGCGTCGGGGCAAAAAAAGCGTGAGCCGGCGAAGCGCCCGTTGGACACCCACCAGCCGGCTTCACCGGCCAAAGCTTTTACGCTGAGCCAGGCATTATTGGCGCGTGACCAACAGCTGGCGCGCCAGCGAATGGAACTGACGATGTTGCGCCAGGAACTTGCCGCGCTGCGGGCGGAGAAAGCGGCGCCACCCGTCGCGACGTTGCCTGATTCGTCAACGCTGCAGCAGTGGATCGCCGGGCTGGGCGCCGCCTGGCGCGGTTCGCCCGATGCCCAGCGCGCCGAGGCGCTGCTGCGTCAGGCGACGCAGGAAACCGCCAAAACCAAAGCGGCGGCGATGCAGGCCGAACGGCGCGCCAGCGAGCTGGAGTCCGCCGCACAGGCATCGGCACAGACGCTTGCACAACGCCAGCGCGAGCACCAGGAGGCGCTGCACGCTCTGCGCGCCGCGTTGGAAGCGAGTGAGCAGAAGCGAGCCGCTGAGCAGAAGGCGACCCAGCAGGCGCGCGAGGCGCTGTTGGCGCTGCATCAGCGGCTGCAATGGGAGATGACGCCGGAGCAGTTGAAGGATGAACGCAAGCGTTTGTCCTACGCGGCGGGCAGTGCGCTGGGGCGCGACATTCAGGGGGTTGTGGCGGAGCGTCAAAGCTGGGGCGTACCGGTGGATCGCGACAGCCTGTTGGCGGGCGTCATCGATAGCGTGTCGGGGCGTTTGCAGCTGCCGCCGGATGAACTGAATGCGCTGACGGCGCAGGCGGATACCGCCGCCGTGGCCGCGCGTGAGAAACGCGTTAACGAACAGCGGCGGCGTGACGAAGATTACCTGGCGCAGTTCCGTCAACAAAAGGGCGTTAAGCCGTCGGCGATGGGCTTCTGGTATCGGGTGGATTACGCCGGGGAGGGGGCGTTGGCGCCAACGGCGGTGGTCGATGTGGTGGTGAAGGAGAAACTGACCGACGGCACGGTGATCCAGGATATGGAACTGAGCGGCAAGGTGCTGTCGCAACCGCTGTCCGAATATCCGCCGCTGTTTCGGGAGGCGATAAGCCATCTGCATAACCACGGTTCGCTGACGATGGTCGTGCCGCCGGCGCTGGCCTACGGCGAAACCGGCTATCCGCCGAAGGTGCCGCCCAACGCCACCATGGTTTATGAATTACGCATCGACAACAGCCAGGCACCGGCAAAGGGTGCCAAGGCGGTTAAACGGGAAGCCGACACGGCGGGAGGGCAGGGATGAACACCATGATAAAAATCGCGCTATTTGATGAAAACCGTTACTTCAGCGCTGGTTGGCAGGAGGCTCTGGCGCTGCACTTCAGCACTTACGGCAAGCGCACGCTGTTACTGGATGCGCAGCAGGTTCACGAAGCCGATCTGGTGTTCTGCTATTTTCCTCCCGGCGTGCAAAGCTGTTTTTGTCACTTCTTTGAGGCGCAGGCTGCGGGGCGCCAAACGCTGTATTTCTCGTTGCGAACGCCGGAGGGGCGGCATAAACGCACCGCCGGCACTCGCTGCGCGCTGGAGGCCGGCGTCATCTACCACGATACGCCGCTGGTATCGGCGCTGTATCAGGTGAACGCCGAGTTGGAGCGGCGCAGCAAATGGCCGGGCAGGCCGAGTTGTGGCATGAACTGCGTATGCCAGCACCGAGGCCTGACGCTGCGCGAACAGGAGATCATGCGCTGCATGACGCGGGAGATGGGAGTGACGCAAATCGCACGGATGCTGGACATCAGCGTGAAAACCGTCAGTAATCACAAGATGAGCGTTATGCGCAAGATGGGGTTCCGGCGTAATGCCGAACTTTACGGCTGGCTGCGGCACAGCGCCCGTCCCGGCGCCGTGGGGGCGCGAGCCGGCATTCAGCCTGGCATTGCGGCAGGGAAGGCGCAGCACTGAGACGGCGCCGGCCCAATCGGAGCGGCCGGCGCCTTAAGTGCCTCGCCGTGGCGGTCAGTTGCAGGCCACGACCTTGATCGCCAGCCCGCCCTGCGAGGTTTCGCGGTATTTGGCGTTCATGTCTTTGCCGGTTTCGTACATGGTTTCGATCACCTTATCCAGACAAACTCGCGGTTCGCTGGTGCGGCGCATCGCCATGCGTGCGGCGTTGACCGCCTTGACGGCGGAAATGGCGTTACGCTCGATGCAGGGCACCTGAACCTGGCCGGCGAGCGGATCGCAGGTCAGCCCCAAATGGTGCTCCATGGCGATCTCCGCCGCGATGCACACCTGCGCCGGGCTGCCGCCCAGCAGCTCGGTCAACCCGGCCGCCGCCATCGAACAGGCCACGCCCACTTCCCCCTGGCAGCCCACTTCGGCGCCGGAGATCGAGGCGTTCATCTTGTACAGCGCGCCAATCACGCCGGACGCCAGGAAGTAACGGGTGTAGGAGTTGGCGTTTACCGGACGGATGAACTTGTCGTAGTAAGCCAGCACCGCAGGAATGATGCCGCAGGCGCCGTTGGTCGGCGCGGTGACCACGCGGCCACCGGCGGCGTTCTCTTCGTTGACCGCCAGCGCGAACATGTTGATCCAATCGACCACGTTCATCGGGTCGATATTGTTCTTGTCTCCGGTCACCAGAATGCGGCGCAGCGCGGCGGCGCGGCGCGGCACCTTCATCGGGCCGGGCAGCAAGCCTTCGGTGTTAATGCCGCGCTCGATACCGGCGCTCATCACCTGCCAGACGTCGGCGAAGTGCGCGTCGATATCGGCCTTGCTGCGCAGCGCCAGCTCGTTCTGCATCACCAGGCCGGACAGCGACAGCCCGGTGTCTTTGCAATGCTGCTGCAGATCGTGCGCCGATTTGAACGGGTAGGGCACCGGCGTGGCGCCCTCGGCAGACTGGCCGAAGTGCTCTTCGTCGACGATGAAACCGCCGCCGATCGAGTAATAGGTTTTGCTGTGCAGCAGGCGCTCACCGGCGAAGGCGCGGATGCGCATGCCGTTTTCGTGCAGCGGCAGGTTGTCGCTGTGGAAATTCATGCCGCCGTGCTGCGGGAAATCCACCTCATGATGGCCGTTGGCCAGCGGCAGGCGGCCGCGCTGTTCGACGTCGCGGATAAAGCCGTGAATGCTGTCGATGTCCACGTCGTGCGGCAGGTTGCCGGCCAGGCCCATGATGATGGCGATATCGGTGTGGTGGCCTTTACCGGTCAACGACAGCGAACCGTACACGTCGACCACCACGCGGGTGGTGTCCTGCAACTGCTGGTGGGCGATCAGATCGTCGACGAACTGTTTGCCGGCTTTCATCGGGCCAACGGTGTGGGAACTGGATGGGCCGATGCCAATTTTGAAAATATCGAAAACGCTGACCATGGTCTCGCCTCCTTCTTCAGGTTTCAGGCGGTGAATACGGGAAATGGGGGAGTGCGGGAGGGCCGGCGCGCAGCGGCGCCGGCCGGACGTGATTAGCCGAGCAGGCTGAACACGATAGCAGAGATGGCGATCAGACCCATCACAACCACGAACACGTTGCTGATGTGGCCGCTGTACTTGCGCATGGCTGGCACTTTACGGATGGCATACATCGGCATCAGGAACAGCAGCATGGCGATGATTGGGCCGCCCAGGGTTTCGATCATGCCCAGGATGCTTGGGTTCAGGGTGGCGACGATCCAGGTGGTCACCAGCATGAAGATAGCGGTCATGCGGTTCAGCTTGGCGGTGCTGACGGTTTTGCCGCGGCTCTTCATCGACTTGGCAACCAGGCCGTTGAAGCCTTCACGCGCGCCCAGGTAGTGGCCCAGGAACGATTTGGTGATGGCGACGAAGGCGATAACCGGCGCGATGTACTCGATCATCGGGTTATTAAAGTGGTTAGCCAGGTAAGACAGAATCGAGATGTTCTGCGCCTTGGCTTCCGCCAGGTTTTCCGGCGTCAGGCTCAGCACGCAGCTGAACACGAAGAACATCACGGTCAGCACCATCATGATGTGTGCGTAGGCCAGAATGCGGGAGCATTTCTTCTCGGCGTCTGCGCCGTACTCTTCGCGTTTGGCGACGGCGAAGGCGGAGATGATCGGCGAGTGGTTGAAGGAGAACACCATTACCGGGATCGCCAGCCACAGGGTCATGATCAGGCCGTGGCCCATGCCGGTACCGCTGCCGGACAGCGACACGTTTTCGAAGATGGCGCCGGTCCAGTTAGGGATCAGATACACCGCCAGCAGCATCAGCACCGCGACGAACGGGAAGACCAGGATGCTCATGGTTTTCACGATGGCCTGCTCACCGAAGCGCACGATGGTCATCAGGCCGACGATCAGGATCAGCGACAGGATGGCGCGCGGTGGCGACGTCATACCCAACTGGTGGGTGATGAAGCTGTCGACGGTGTTGGTGATCGCCACGCTGTAAACCAGCAGAATCGGGTAGATGGCGAAGAAGTACAGCAGGGTGATCAGTTTACCGGCGGTGATGCCGAAGTGCTCTTCTACCACGGCGGTGATGTCTTCACCGGGATTCTTGCCGGACAGAACGAAACGGCACAGGCCGCGGTGGGCAAAGAAGGTCATCGGAAAAGCGATGATGGCCATGATGATCAGAGGAATCAAACCGCCGATGCCGGCGTTGATTGGCAAGAACAGGACGCCTGCGCCGATGGCGGTGCCGTACAGGCCCAACATCCACATGGTATCCGTTTTACGCCAGGTACTGCTGGAGCCCGAGGCCGCAGAGGCAATTGTGCCGGTCTGTGTAGTGTCCATAAATATCTCCGAAGTGAACACGAATTTAAAATTAAAAGGCAAAACTTAAGGTTAAACCGTCAAACGTCCTATTCAGGCAACGCTTGCGGTAAGAATCAGGTGTTGCTTGCGGGGATGTTTTGGCGTCCCCCTGGTTGTTTATTGTGTTCATTACCAAGGCACAGCGCCGGGTAATTCACTAAAGACTTTTCACCGTCACGGGCGATAAAAGTCGTTACCGCTGCCGACAGGTCTTTGCCTGTCGATTTTTGTTGGCGGCAAGATAACGATTTACAGTAGAAACAACCGTGATCCTGCTCTCAAATGCGCAATATGTGCAGTTATCTGCTTTTTTATCGATTTTTCGCGCATTTGTTGCACATTTGTGTAAGATTTTGTGCTGAGAACGCTCTCATAATAATTTCTGCGATTATGCGGTTTGTACAATAATTAGCCGGATAAAGCGCTGTGCTCAGCAGCAAGCCGAGCAATATATTTTATGCGTGGTTTTGGATCTAGCGAAAAACCCGGATTAAGCAGTTTTAGTGATGTGGATCACATTGTATTTTTAAGTAAAATTTCATTCATCGATTTGTTTTTAAATGGTTTTTAATGAAAATCGCCGTTAATAACGAAGGGAAATTACTTACGTGGTTAGCGGATAGAAATGCGTAACCATTCATCATATAAATAACAGATGCCTAACAGGTATTGGCGATATTTGCTGCAACCGCTTAAACCGCCGTTTATTTAAACATCGCGGCCTTTGGCGCGATTTATCATATAAAAGCCATAAATAGTCGTTAATTTACCCAGCCGGCAGCGGGTTTAGCCTGCGAGAAAATAATCACCCGGGTGACCTGTTGCATTTTATTAACCTGATGTTGCGTGCGGATAAGCGAAAAACGCGAATCGATTGCGCATTATTTGTTCATTTTCGGGCGGGGAAAGAAGGGGATTGCAGCGGTGCGCCGTCGGTTTCGACGGCGCAGAAGGCGAATTAATAGCGGGTAGCGATGGCGTTGTCGTTGAAGAACGCCATGAAGTCGGCGTCCGGTTGGCGGTCGCTGATCACCCGATCGAACTGCGTCAGCGGGCCGATGCAGGCCGGTTTGGTTTTGCCGAACTTGCTGTGATCCGCCACCAGGATCTTTTGCTGCGCCATCGCCATGGCGCGATGCTTCATCTCCAGCTCGTCGAAGTTGAAGCAGGTGGCGCCGTGCTGCAGGCTGAGGCCGGCGGCGGAGATAAAGGCGATGTTCGGGCAGATGTGATCGAGCTCGTTGCGGCCGCCGACGCTGGAAAAGATGTAGTTGTTCGGCTTGAACTCACCGCCGCACAGGACCACTTTGCAGTTCGGTTTGTCCTGCAGCGCCAGGAAGGTGTTCAGCGAGTGACACACGGCGGTGAAGATCAGCTCGTCGGCGATGGCGTCGATGATCGCCGGGGTGGTGGTGCCGCAGTCGAAAAACACCGTGTCGTTTTCATTGATCAACGGCGCCGCCAGCAGGCCGATGCGCCGTTTCTCCGTCACCTGCTTGGCTTTTTGATCGGAAACGAAGTAGTTGGTGACGCCGTTGCTGCGCGGATCGGTCACCACGTAGCCGCCGAGCAGCACCACCGCCGCCGGTTCGGCGCTCAGATCGCGGCGAATGGTCATCTCCGAGACCCCCAGCAGCACGGCGGCTTCTTTCAGGTGGATCTTGTCAGCGCGTTTTAACGCCTGAACTAACCGGTTGATACGTTCTTCGCGCCGCGTTTCCATAGATCCGTCTTCCCACAGGTAGTAGAGGTAAAGGGCGTGCCGGCGTTTCCGGCGTTAAACACAACGATGCGGGGCAATATCGGGCCGCATTGGCCGCCCGTATTGTCCCGCATCGTTGTGTATTGGCTATGCCCGTCAGGGCATGCCGACGATCAGTAGCTGCCCGCCGCCGGCTGGGCGCCGGATACGATGGCGACGCCGGAGCTGGTGCCGATACGCGTGGCGCCGGCGTTGATCATCTTCTCGGCGGTGGCACGATCGCGCACGGCGCCGGAAGCTTTCACGCCCATTTCGCTGCCCACGGTCTCGCGCATCAGTTTGACGTGCTCTTCCCGAGCGCCGCCGGTGCTGAAGCCGGTAGAGGTTTTCACGAAGGCGACATCGAGTTCGCGACACATTTCACAAACCTGGACGATCTGCGCATCGCTGAGCAGGCAGGTTTCCAATATTACCTTCAACGGGATCGCCGCGCAAACCTCGCGCACGGCGGCGATGTCGGCTTTCACTTCGTCCAGCAGGCCGCTTTTCAGCCAGCCGACGTTGATCACCATATCGATCTCTTGCGCGCCGGCGGCGATCGCCGCTTTGGCTTCAAAGGCTTTGGCGACGGTCAGGCCGGCGCCCAGCGGGAAGCCGATCACCGAGCAGACTTTCACGGTGCTTTCCTGCAGCAGCTGGGCCGCCAGCGGCACGTAGCCGGAGTTGACGCATACCGCATAGAAGTTGTGCTGCTGCGCTTCTTCGCACAGTTTGGCGATCTGCAGTTCGGTGGCGTCCATCGCCAGCAGGGTGTGGTCAACGTAGCTGGCGTAATCGATGTTTTCGGTGGTCATCGCGATTCCTTAGTGAAGTTAAGACAGTAAGCCGGATGGGTAATGTGAAAATAATAACATTCAGATGCCGATAAACCTAGCGATGTTTAAAAAATGTCGACGAGATCGTCGCGAACAGGCCGTTATACGTATAACTTAAAGGCGGAGTTTTGTTATTTAAATAACATTTAACGGCTCGCGGCCTGCGCGGGCGCAACGTCGAGGGAAAAAAGATGAAGATCAACATCGAACTGGATCCTGAAGCTTTCGGGGCGCATCGGCAGGAACTGTTCCGCAATGCGGATTTCGCGGTGAGCGCGCATCGCTGCGCAGAACGCGGGCCGATGCTGACGCTGGCGAACTGCCGCGGCGCGCTGACGGTCTTGCCGTATGAGGGCCTGGCGATTTGGGACGCCGAGTTTGACGGTTATTCATTGAAATCGGGCCGCCGCAGCGCCCGCGGTCTCGGGAGAAAGCGCGCTGACGACGCGGCGTTCTGCCCCGCCTGGCCGAGCCACGACGGCGCGCCGCTGCAGATGCAGCGCGTGTGGCTGCAGCTGACAGGCGATGAGCTGACGTTGCATGGCGAAGGCGAGCGGTTGGGCGGGCGTTGGCGCATCGGCCCGGCGCTGCGTTTGGCAGCCCAGAGCGCGCAGTTCGCCATAGAGATGAAGGTCACTAACCTGGCCGAGCGGCCGCAGCCGCTGCGCTATGTGTGTCGCCTCAACTATGATTGCATTCCCGACGCGGTATTCCGCCAGAATCTGCCGACGCCGGCTTTGTTAGGGGATGCGATCGGGCAAGAACTGCTGTGCTCCGACGATCTGACGCGCTATGTGGATCAGGCCGAGTTCTTTATGCTGACGCCGCAAGGCCGGCGTTATGTCACGCGTTTCGCCACCGGGCAATTCAACTATGGCCTGCGGCGCATCGCCGTTCAGGGCAACCGGCGGCTGCTGGCCTTTGTTCAGCCGGCGAACTGTCGCCCGAATGCGCCAGAGGGTGAGGCGGGGGTGATGCTGGGAGCGGGAAAAACGCGTGCGTTCTGCGTGACCACCGGCGTGGTGTGAAATCACGGGGCGGTAATGCCCCGGTCATGTTGTACGGTTACTCTTTCACCCAGCCGCGGCGAATGGCGAAGGCGAACAGGAAACGATACAGGCGCGACAGCTTGTCGGCGAGGGGATCGCCGAACAGATTCCACACCAGCTGGGCGAACAGGCAGCCGACCAGGCCGAGCAGGAAACCGCCGACCATATCCAGCGGCCAGTGCACGCCGAGGTAAACGCGTGACCAGGCGATGCCGACGGCGACAATCATCAGCAGCGCACCGGACCAGACTCGGTGCCAGAACAGGAACGCCAGCGCAAAGGTAAAGATGGCGGTGCCGTGATCGCTTGGGAACGAGCTGTCCGGCGCGTGCGCCAGGAAGGTATACCCCACGCCGGCGACGAATGGGCGCTCATGCGGCAGCAGCGCGCCGATAGTGGAGGCGGCAAGCATGGCGAACAGCAGCGCGATCGTGGTTTTCGCCACCACTTCGCGCTGCGAAACCAGCTGGCTTTGCGGCCCCCACAGCCACAGGCCGACGATCAGCAGCGGCACGATAATGATCAGATCGCGCGCCAAAAAGGTGGCGAAATCAATCATCCACTCGGGAGACGCCGGGGTCGCATTGATCCAGGCGAAAAGAACATGGTTTAACTGCTCCATAACCGTTACCTCATCTTGCGGCACCAATAGCCGCTAATTATCCAATAAATAACCAACTGGCTTAACCAAACCCACCAACCCGCCCACAGGTTATGGGTAAGAAAATGTGCGCCGCGCATGATCTGACCAAAGCCCATCAGCATGCCGAGCGCAATGCCGCCGCACCAGCACCACCAGGCCAGGCGCGGGCGCTGCGGATAAAACAGGAAAAACAACGCCATGACCGCGAAACCGCTCGAGGCGTGCCCGCCGGGGAAACAGCGGCCGGGGCCCGGCAGCGCCGGCACCGCACCGAACAACGGGAAGGACATCGCCTTGCCGCCGTACTCGATCAGATCCCACGGACAGGAGTGCGCGCTGGTGGCCTTGAGAATGCCCACCACCAGCGGGCCGATGCCGAGAAGCAACATGCTGACGATCAGGCGCGCGCTGCGGCGATAGATGCCCCAAAACAGCGCCAGTACCGCCCCGACGATCACTATTTGCTTCAGCAGGCGGTGGTTGATCAGATCCAGCCAATAATTGTTTTGCCACGGGAAATGCCCGCTGGCGGCATCGTACCAAAGGTTGCCGATCGCCCAGTCCAGCTGTTCGCTGCGGGAAAGCCACAGGAACAGCAGGCCGCTGATCAGCAGGCCAAAAACCTGCCAACGGTAAAAGGATGCCGGCAGGGAGTAAAGGGCGGTTGTCTTAATTTGCGGTGCCGTTGAGGATTGATTTAATGACGATTCTGGATTCACGCGCAGGCTCGGTGGCAGGATTGAATAACGCCACTGTAATCATTCTGTCTTAAGAAAACCTTAGTCCGCCGGTAAGAAAATCCTATCCGAGGCCACCGCCTTCGGCTAAGGTAATCGTTTGCTTTTTTTCGGGATGAGAGTGTGGTGATGCAGAATAACGCGCGTGTCTTACTGTTGGCGGCTGCCGGTGCGGCCTTTTCTCCGCTGAGCTTTGGCCAACCTGCGGCCGCCGGGCCGATCGTGGTGCAGGGCGCCATGCCGGTGGAGGCGGAACGTTTTGCCCAGCGATTGGAAAACCCGCGCGAGGAGCAGATTGGCGGCTGGCGCTTTTGGCACGGCACCGTAGACGGCTACCCGGTGGTGGTGTCGGAGACGCTGAAGGGCATGTCCAACGCCGCGGCGGCCACGGCGATCGCCGCCACGCAGTTTCACCCGGTGGCGATCATCAACCAGGGCACCGCCGGCGGCCATGATCCGGCACTGAAAGTATATGACATCGTGCTGGGCAAATATTCGATCAATCTCGGGGCGTTCAAAACGCCGGCCAAGGCGTTGGGGGCAGGCAGCGACTCGCGGCAGTGGCAGCCGATGGATCTGTTGGCTTCCAAAGGCAGCGCCGGCGAGGACAAAAAGGCGCACAGCCTGCGCCAGTTTCCCGCCGACCCCAACCTGCTGGCGATTGCGCAAAGCGTTAAGAGCGATTACCGACAGGGCAAGGTCGTGGAAGGGGTGATCGGCTCGGCCGACGTGTGGAACAGCGAGCTGGATCGCATTCGCTATTTCCACGACCGCTATCAAACTTCGGTCGAAGAGATGGAGACCGCCTCCGCCGCGCAGATCGCCGCCGAATTCAAGGTGCCGTTCGTCGGCATTCGCGTGTTGTCCAACAACATCACCAATCAGGGCAAATACGATCCGCAAACCGGGCTGGCATGCCAGGATTATGTTTATCAGGTGGCGAAGGCCTATATCGCCAACCTGAAGAAACACTGAGCCATTGCTTCGGTTAATCGACGATATCAGGCGATTGTCACTATTTATCGCCTATTGTAAAGAAGATTAAACCTGTGGCGGGCTTAGCGGTAGTGTATTAGTTTATAGGCGGATTATTTGACAAAACGTGTAGGGATAAAACATGAACAAGGCATCCGTTGTATTTTCCGGCCTGCTGATGGCCGTTTCCGCCGGCGCTATGGCGGCTACCTCTGGCGATGACGCGGATATCAGCAAACAGCCGCTGGAAAAGGTCGCGCCTTACCCGAAAGCCGAAAAGGGCATGAACCGCCAGGTGATCTACCTGCCGAAGCAAGAGCACGAAGAGAACTACAAGGTGGAGCTGCTGATCGGCAAGACGCTGGAGGTGGACTGCAACCGCCACATGATCGGCGGCACGCTGGAAACCAAAACCCTGTCCGGCTGGGGCTACGATTATCTGGTGCTGGAGAAGCTCTCTGAACCGGCCTCGACCATGATGGGCTGCCCGGACAACACCAAGACCAAGCAATTCATCGCCGCCAACCTGGGTGACGCCGCGATGCAGCGCTACAACAGCCGCCTGCCGATCGTGGTGTATGCGCCGAAAGACGCGGAAGTGAAATACCGCATCTGGAAAGCCGAAGATACCGTAAGCCAGGCCGAGCAGAAGTAATCGCCGCCTGACGCCGCTCCGCTTGCCCTGCGCGGCAGGCGGAGACTTTTCCCCGTTACGCTTTCTTTCCGCCCGCCAATACCGCCCGTTCGGTTTCTTCCCCCATGGCGATCAGCCAATCCAACACCGTTGAGAATATCGCATCCTCCTGGCCGTCGGCCTGGGTCATCAGCACGTAATCCGTCCCGTCAGGCGCAAAGCCATATGGCGCCACCAGCGCGCCGTTGACGATGTCATCCGCCACCAGCGCCAAAGGGCCGATGCCGATACCGGCGCCGGCGACCGCCGCCTGCAGGCTGAGATAGAAATGTTCGAAACGCAGCTCGTTGCCCGGCTGGATCTCGAAGCCGCTGTGGGCGCACCAGTCGCGCCAGGCGAACGGTCGCGTCTCGGTGTGGAGCAGGGTGCCGCGCAGTTCACGCCCCGCCGCGGCATGCTCCCGGCGGCAAACCGGGCCGACCCGTTCTTTGAGGAACGGGTGGGCGACCACGTCGTCGGCGATCGGGAAATCGTTGCGGCGAATCGCCAGATCGATGCCTTCGCGCGAGAAGGCGACGGCGCCGCCGGCGGAGACCAGCTGCAGATCGCGCTCTTTCCCCACCGCCTGCTGCAAACCGGCCAGGCGCGGGATCAGCCAGCGGATCAGAAAGGTCGGCTCGCAGGAGATCACCAACGGGCGATTCTGATGATGCCGACAGGCGCGGTCGATCGCCGACTGCAGGTTGTCCAGCCCCCGGCCGATCTCGCTCGCCAGCTCTTGCGCCTGCGGCGTCGGGTGCACCATGCGGCTGGTGCGCTGAAACAGCGCGAATCCCAGGGTCTGCTCGAATTCGCGCACCGCACGGCTGACGGCGCCGTCGGTGACGTTGAGTGATTTGGCGGCTTTCGACACGCTGCCGTACCGCACCGTAGCTTCGAAAGCCCGTAATACCGCCAGGTTAGGCAACCTTCGTTGACGCACTGCGCCCCCTTTTGATTGAGTTTTTGTCAATCATCGATACTACGCAAATCGTTTTTTATTGCCAGCCAAATCCGCCAAAGTGTGCATCACTTTCCACTTACGGGTAACTGCGATGATTGCCATTCTCGCCGATGATCTTACCAGCGCGCTCGACGGCGCGGCCCCGTTCGCCGCACGCGGACTGAGCGCCTGCGTCATGCTGCGCCTGCCCGATGCCGCGTTGCAGGGCGCGGAGATCGTCGCCTTCGATTTAGATTCCCGCTTCGTTTCGCCGGAGCAGGCGGAGCGGCGTTTTCGCCATGCCGCCGCCAGTGTGAAGCCAGCGCGCCTCATATACAAAACGATCGATTCCACGCTGCGCGGCAATCTGGGGCCGGAAACGCGCGGGGCGCTGTCGGGCAGCGGGCGCCGTCTAGCCATCGTCGCGCCGGCCTTCCCGGATGCCGGCCGCACCACGGTGGGCGGCCGGCAATACGTCGACGGCGTCGCGCTGGAGCAGACCGCTTTTGCGCGCGATCCGAAGAACCCGATCGTCACCGGCTACGTCATGGAGCGCATGGCGGGGCTGGAGCCGACGCGTTTTCAGGTATTCGACGCCGCAGACAACGGCGAGTTGGATGAGGTCGTGAGGCGGATCGGCATTGCCGAACCGGTGGTGTGGGTGGGATCGCCGGGCCTGGCGGCGGCGCTGTCGCGTGCGTTGTCCCCTAAGGAGAACGCGGCGCCCGCTCAACCGCCGCTGAGAGCCCGCAAGGTGCTGGTGGCGATTGGCAGCCTGCATCCGGCGAATGACGCCCAGCTGGCAAGCCTGCGGCAGGCGGGCGCGGTGCTGGTCACGCTGCCTGAAGCGGCCGATCCCGAGGCGGTAGCGCAAGAGGTGCGAACGGCGTTTGCGCGCGCCGATGTGGTTTGCCTGATGTCGCCCCGGTCGCGAGCGGCCACGGCGGATCATGCCGCTGCGCTGGGCGCGGTCGTCAGCCGTTGCACGCCAGCCTTCGATGGGCTGGTGGCGACCGGCGGCGATACCGCGCGGCGCATCGTCGACGCTATGGCGGCCGGCTCATTGACGCTGTTCGGTGAGGTGGAACCCGGCGTGCCTTTCGGTTTGTTGAATCTGCCGGGCCGCAGGCTGCCGTTCGCCACCAAGGCGGGCGGTTTCGGCCGGGCCGGTACGTTGTTGAACTGCGTAACCCGGTTGCGCGCTGACCGAGAAGGAGAAGAACGATGACCCTTTCCACTTTGCCGCTGGCGATAACCATGGGCGATCCCGCCGGCATCGGGCCGGAGATCATTGCCAAACTGGCGGCCACAGAGCGGTTGAGCACGCCTTATGTGGTGATTGGCGATGCCGGCGCACTGGCGCGCGCGGCGGCCAGTCTGGGGCTGACGCTGCCTATCCGCGAACTGCCCGCCTTGCTGGCGGGATGGGACGAAGCCTGGCGGCGGGGGGAGACCGCCGTCTATTCCGCCGGCGTTGCGCTGCCGGCGGACTTGCCCCTCGGCAGGCTCGATAAGCGCGCGGGGGCGGCGTCTTATGCCTGGGTGGTTGCCGCCATCGATCTGGCGCTGGCGGGGCGCATCGCCGGCATCGTCACTGCGCCGCTGAACAAGGAAGCGATGCGCCTGGCGGGGATCGATTATCCGGGGCACACCGAGATCCTGGCGGCGCGCTCGGGCACCCAGGATTTCGCCATGATGCTGGCCAACGACGAGCTGCGGGTGATCCTGGTTTCCATTCACGTTTCGCTGCGGGACGCCATCGACGCGGCGACCGTGGAAAATGAGCTGCGCGCGTTTCATCTGGCGCAAACGGCCTGTCGGGCGTTGGGCATAGCGAAACCACGCATTGCGGTGGCCGGCCTGAATCCGCACGCCGGGGAGAACGGCCTGTTCGGCCGCGAAGATCTTGACGTCATCGTGCCCGCCATCGCCCTGGCGCGGGAACAGGGGTTGGACGTCAGCGGCCCCTGGCCCGGCGATACCGTTTTCATGCGTGCCCGGCGCGGGGAGTTCGACATTGTGGTCGCCCAATATCACGACCAGGGCCTGATCCCGGTGAAATATCTCGGGGTGGATCACGGCGTTAACGTCACCGTCGGCCTGCCGTTTATCCGCACCTCGGTCGACCACGGTACGGCGTTCGATATTGCGGGCAGCGGACGGGCGGAACACGCCAGCCTGCTGTACGCCTTCCGGCAGGCGGAAAAAATGCTGCGCGCCCAATAACTCATATCACCTGAAGACAATAAGGAAACACCATGCACACACCCGAGTTTATTTTCATGCTGACGCGCAACGACAGCACGGTGCCCGATGCGCAAGCGCGGCTGCCAGAAGTGCTGGCTGCCGGCGTGAAGCATATCGGCTTTAAGGATATCGGCCTGCCGCTGGATCAACTCAAACAGTTGGCGCAGGCGATCCACGCCGGCGGCGCCACCGCGTATCTGGAAGTGGTCAGCCTGGATGAGGAAAGCGAGATGAATTCGGCGCGCGCGGCGCTGGAATTGGGCGTTGATGTATTGATGGGGGGAACGCGCCCGGAAAGCGTGCTGCCGATCATTCGTCAGTCTGGCCTGCGCTACTATCCGTTCGCCGGCCGCATCAGCGGCCACCCCAGCGTGCTGGAAGGTGACATTGACGATATTGTCGCCAGCGCCCGCCAGCGCGCTGCTTTACCGGGCGTGACAGGGCTGGATCTGCTGGCCTACCGCTTTGCCGGCGACGTGCCGACGTTGATTCGGCGGGTGTGCGATGCGGTCGACAAACCGGTTTATATCGCCGGGTCTATCGACCGGGAAGATCGCATCGCCGCCGTGGTGACGGGCAATGCGGTTGGTTTCACCGTCGGTACCGCGGCGCTGGACGGCGTGTTTCCCGCCGATAAGCCGGGGCTGACGGCGCAAATCAACGCGGTGAAATGCCTGATTGGCAATGTGATCCGCAAACTGTAACGCGTCTCCATTCGGTTCTTTCCAGGGCGATGGGGCGGTTATCTCATTCGTTGAATCATTAATTTGCATGGCTTCTCTTTTTTAATGCTCTTGCGAGCAGGCTCGCCCTTGGGTGCTCGCCGACGTTTACCCGGCAAAACAGCGTAATTGCCGCCAGGTTCAATATATATAGAGGGAGTGAAAAATGAATAAAGGGTTAGGGAGTGCCGTTGTGGCGGTGAGCCTGTTGTTAACCGGCTGCGATACCTTCAGCCTGCTGCGCGATCAAAAGATCGCCGACGCTTTTCACGTCGGCGCCGACAAGCGTTCGATAAGCCGGGATTTCGGCGCGCCGATCGCCACCCTGCCGACGCTGAACGGCCAGGGCGTATGCCACGACTACCACCACCGCTTGCCGAACGGCACCGTGACGCCGTTCTACGTCGGCTTCAGAAACAGCGACGGCAAAGTGGTGGCCTTTGGCCCCACCACCTGCGGGGAAGCGCAGGCCAACGGCAATCTGAACAGTGATGAACCTATCAAGCAGCGGTTCTAAACAGGCGTTGCTGCGCCGGCTTGGGGTTTAAAGAACGTCACTTTAGGGAAACCGAACGCTTCGTGAGTGTTGTGCAGGCGTTAATCATTAACTGGCTCAAATTCGTTCTTGTGACGTTAATTAAATTTGTCTTGTCGGCCGACAAACGGCCGAGGCGGCTGAGTCAGGCGTGGTGGACCTTTTTTTGCGGCGTTATTCGCCTTTTTGGGGGTGACGAGAGGGAAAATTATTCGCTGTTGCGGCTGCGGCCTCGGTCACCGATTTTCTGGCGAGTTTGGCTATGAACTGGCTTCGCACAAAGCGATAACGGGCAACAGACGGCTTTTTCAAGGCAACAAAAAACCCGATAATCTTGAACCTAAAAGGCGGGATTATCGGGCTCCACAAAATGGGGACATCAAAGAAAAGCAGTGGCACTAATTCAGACTGCGGTCCCCAACGAAAGTTCTGGCCGGCGACAAAAAAATCAAAATATTCTTATCGCCGAACCATCTCTCCCGCTAATCGATCAGCCGAGTATCCCCGGCCATAGCACCACGATGAGTGAACCCGCCAGCGTTAACAGCACGTTAGCGATGGCGTAGGTACCGGCATAGCCCAGCGCCGGGATATTACTGCGTGCGGTGTCGCTGATGATCTCCATCGCCGGTGCGCAGGTGCGGGCGCCCATAATGGCGCCGAACAGCAGGGCGCGGTTCATGCGCAACACGTAGGCGCCGAACAGGAAGCAGATAACCACCGGCACCAGGCTGACGATCAGCCCGGCGATCAGCATCTGGCCGCCGACCGCGCCCAGGCTGTGGCCGATGCCGGCGCCGGCGCTCAGGCCCACGCCCGCCATAAACACCATCAGGCCGAATTCTTTCACCATGTTCAGCGCGCCCTGCGGAATGTAGCCGAAGGTCGGGTGGTTGGCGCGCAGGAAGCCGAGCATGATGCCGGACATCAGCAGGCCGGCGGCGTTGCCGATGCCGAACGAGAAGTTACTGAACTGAATGGTGATCTGGCCGATCAGCAGGCCGATGATGAAGAAGGCGCAGAATGCCAGCAGGTCGGTCACCTGGCTGTGGATCGAGATAAAGCCAATCTTCTCCGCCACGCTCTTCACCCGGCGCGCGTCGCCGCTCACCTGCAGCACGTCGCCCTTGTTAAGCACGATGCTGTCGTCGATCGGCATTTCGATCTGGCTGCGGATCACGCGGTTGAGGAAGCAGCCGTGGTCGGTCAGCTTCAGCTGGCTCAGGCGCTTGTTCACCGCGTTGCTGTTCTTCACCACGATCTCTTCGGTGACGATGCGCATGTCGAGCAGATCGCGATCGAACACTTCCTTGCCGTTGCGGAAGCTCGGATCCAGCCGCGCGTGGGCGTCCGGGTAGCCGACCAGCGAGATCTCGTCGCCCACCTGCAGCACCGCGTCACCGTCCGGGTTGGCCAGAATGCCGTTGCGGCGGATGCGTTCGATGTAACAGCCGGTCTGGCGGTAGATGCCCAGTTCGCGCAGGTTCTTGCCGTCGGCCCAGGCCACCAGTTCGGGGCCGACGCGGTAGGCGCGGATCACCGGCAGGTAGACCTTGCGCTGGCTGTCGGTGTCCAGGCCGCGTTCGCGGGCGATCTGCTGGGCAGAGGTGGACAGGTCCTGGTGCTGCAGCTTCGGCAGGTAGCGCGCGCCGAAGATCAGGCTGACCAGACCGATCAGGTAGGTGAGGGCGTAGCCAAGGCTCAGATGATCCTGCGCCGCCAGCAGCGCCGGGCCGTTGACGATGGTGTTGCGCAGCGTGTCGCCGGCGCCCACCAGCACCGGCGTCGAGGTCATCGAGCCGGCCAGCATGCCGGCGGTCAGGCCGATGTCCCAGTGGAACAGTTTGCCGAGACCGATGGCGATCACCATCGCCGAGCCGACCATCACCAGCGCCAGCATCAGGTAGTTTTTGCCGTCGCGGAAGAAAATCGAGAAAAAGTTGGGCCCGGCTTCCACGCCGACGCAGAAAATAAACAGCATAAAGCCGAGATTCAGCGCCTCGGTGTTAATGGCGAAGTGTTGCTGGCCGAGCAGCAGCGAAACCACCAAAACGCCAATGGAATTACCGAGTTGGACGGAGCCCAGACGGAGTTTACCGAGGCACAGCCCCAGTGCGAGTACCACGAACAGTAACAGAATGTAGTTACCGTTTAACAAACTAGCGACGTTTATGTTCACGGAGGATAACTTATTGTTTACCAGTAAGTGCTTGATATAGATAACTATAAGAGATAGATTCAGCCTTAAAACGACGTTATAAATCACCACCAGCGGAAGGCAAAGCGAACCATCGTTCGGCGGCGTTCATTCTAGACGCTATGACCGATGACAGCCAGCACAGAAAGCTGATTTCCTGCGCCGCCGTGCGCATTTAACTCTCTTTTGACCAAGGAAAAAATTCGGTTCAGCGTCACCGCGCGGGTGAGCGGGCCGATTTCTATTGATGCGGTAATTGGGCGGGGGAGAATTCGCATGACGAGTTATAGATATTGGCTGGGCATTCTCAGCTGTTTTCTGTTGTTCAGCCTGGTGTTTCTCGGCCAGCAAACCGGCCTGTTCGGCAGCACCGATCATGAGCACCACGGCGAAACCGGCCTGCTGCTGTTTGTGATCCCCGGTGCGATCGCCAGCTATCTGTCGAGCCGCAAGCGGCTGCTTTGCCCGCTGCTCGGCGCGCTGTATGCGCTGCCGCTGTGCCTGTTGATCCGCCACTTCTGGCTGACGCCGTCCTCTTCGTTCTGGCAGGAGCTGGCTTACGCCACCAGCGCGGTGTTCTGGTGCGTGTTCGGCGCGATGCTGATGCTGTTCGCCCTCGGCCTGTTGCAGACGCTGCAGCAGCTGCACCGGCGGCAGCGGCAATAAAAAAAGGCGCGTTAAGCGCCTTTTTTGTCTTTGTCGTTCAAAAACTTACTGGAACAGGTTCAGGTGTTCTTTGGCGTAAGCTTCGAAATCGGTGCAACCGCCGATGTGCTTCTCATCCAGGAAGATCTGCGGCACGGTTTCAACCGGTTTGCCGACGGTTTTTTCCAGATCGGCCTTGGTGATGCCTTCCGCGTGGATGTCAACGTAACGGAAGTTGAAATCGTCGCGTTCTTCAGTCAGTTTTTCCGCCAGTTCTTTAGCGCGGACACAATAAGGACAGCCAGGACGCCCGAAGATTACTGCAAACATGCAACGCTCCTTAATTGGATTTTCAATAAATTGTTCGCTACCGCAACGACATCCCGTCACCGAAAAAGTCATTACCTGCGTCAGATGGCGCCTACTATGCCCGTTGAGACGGCGAAAAAAAAGCAGGAATTACCTGTTAGTTTGATTCATGTAACCAATTAGTCGGCCGGGGCTGTCGCCGCCGACGGGAATTCACTACACTGGAGACAGACCTTCTGGAGAAGAAAAATATGCGTTCATTCGGTGACTTACCGCGCCCGGTGCTGGTGTTGGAAGGGCTGGGCATCGTGATGCTGGTGCTGGCCTACCTCAGCATTCACGGGCACCTGCAGCTGCCGGGCTGGCTGGCTTCGCAGCAGGCGGCGGTCGGCATGATTTTCCTCGGCGTGGCGCTGATGGTGCCGGCGGCGGCGTTTCTGGTGTGGCGCGTGGTGCAGGGCTTCGGGCCGCTGATGCGCGGCGGGTTGCCGCCGGAAAACGATCGCCGCAAACCGCAATCGAAAGATAATCAGGACAGCGATCCGCGCGCCTGAGCGCCGCGGCCGCTAACCCGCCTGCCGGGCAGGCGTTGGCCTTTGGGGTGACGAGTGAAAATTGCCATTCTTTCTCGCGACGGAACGCTCTACTCATGCAAGCGGCTGCGTGAAGCGGCGGAAGATCGCGGGCACAGCATCGATATCATCGATCCGCTCTCCTGCTACATGAACATCAATCCGGCGGCGCCGACCATTCATTATCGCGGCCGCCAACTGGAGCGTTACGATGCGGTGATCCCGCGCATCGGCTCCGCCATCACCTTTTATGGCACGGCGGTGCTGCGCCAGTTCGAGCTGCTCGGCAGCTACCCGCTAAACGAATCCGTGGCCATTACCCGCGCCCGCGACAAGCTGCGTTCGCTGCAGCTGCTGGCGCGGCAGGGCATCGATCTGCCGATTACCGGCTTTGCCCATTCGCCGGACGATACCGGCGACCTGATCGAACTGGTCGGCGGCGCGCCGTTGGTGGTCAAGCTGGTGGAAGGCACGCAGGGCATCGGCGTGGTGCTGGCGGAAACCCGCCAGGCGGCGGAAAGCGTGATCGACGCCTTTCGCGGGCTGAACGCCCACATCCTGGTGCAGGAATACGTGCGTGAAGCGCAGGGGCGCGACGTGCGCTGTTTGGTGGTCGGCGGCCGGGTGGTGGCCGCCATCGAACGGCAGGCCAAGCCGGGCGAGTTTCGCTCCAACCTGCACCGCGGCGGCACCGCCCGCAAGGTGACCATCACCGCCAGGGAGCGGGCGATCGCGGTGAAAGCGGCCAGTACGCTGGGGCTGGACGTCGCCGGGGTGGATATCCTGCGCGCCGAGCGCGGCCCGCTGGTGATGGAGGTCAACGCGTCGCCGGGGCTGGAAGGGGTGGAAACCACCACCGGGCTGGACATCGCCGGCATGATGATCGAATACATTGAGCAGCGCGGCCGGCCGGGCTTTCGCCTGAAATCCGGCGGTTGACGGGGCGGGGGCGCGCTTTTCCCGCCGTGCAATATCTGAATTAGTGAATTAAGCCGCATTGATCGTGGCGTATCGGGTGAATATTCCGTAAGCTATGCGCCTTTTCGCGTATTGAATATTGTGAGGCTGGTTATTATGGATTCACTCATTGTCCCCGATTTGGCGCTGTTGCGGCGCTGGCTGGATCAGTCGGGCATCTCTTTCTTTGAGTGCGATTCCTGCCAGGCGCTGCACCTGCCGCACATGCAGAACTTCGACGGCGTGTTCGACGCCAAGATAGATCTGGTGGACAACGTCATTCTGTTTTCCGCGCTGGCCGAGGTGAAGCCGACCGCGCTGATCCCGTTGGTGGCGGACCTGAGCCAGATCAACGCCAGTTCGCTGACCATCAAGGCGTTCGTCGACATTCAGGACGACAACCTGCCGAAGCTGATCGTCTGCCAGTCGTTGAGCGTGGCGGTCGGCATCACCTACGAGCAGTTTACCCACTTCATGCAGCAGGGCGAAGAGCAGGTCTCGATGGTGATCCTCGAGGCGCGGGCGAACGATCTGCTGTTTATGGGTGATGAAGAAGAGATCCCCGCTGGCGCCGTGCGTCAGCCGATGCTGCACTGATCCTCGTCGTACCTTAAGCATGCCGTCGCTCCGGCGGCATGCTGCCGTTATTCCCCTCCGCAATAAAATATTCTGCACTTTGGCCTTTGCCGCCCGATCTTTCTCGCCTTTTGTGCCGTTAATGGCGTATCACATAGAGAAAAACTGCATAAAAAATCGATAAAAGGCGTTTTTTACCCTGGGGGCTGGCGGGTTGCGATGGCAGCGGCTATGCTGCTGATTCTGCAAAGGGCTTGCGATTTCCCTTGTGGCCACGCGAGCAGGGCAGTGAAAAAAGGCGCATGCAATCATATGCATAGCCATTCAGTTCGCGGTTGCAACGATTGTGCTCGATCAGGAAAGGTTTTGTATCGCTGCAGATACAAGTTCAATTCTATGATTCACCCTGTTTTGGAGGAAGTTACGGATGGTCACCCAACGTAAAAAGTGGTTATCGGGTGTGGTTGCCGGCCTGTTGATGGCCGCGTCCGTCACGGCGTCAGCCGAAGAGAAAACGCTGCACGTGTATAACTGGTCCGACTATATCGCGCCGGATACCCTGGCCAAATTCCAGAAAGAAACCGGCATCAAGGTGGTGTACGACGTCTTTGACTCCAACGAAGTGTTGGAAGGCAAACTGATGGCGGGCAGCACCGGTTATGATCTGGTGGTTCCTTCATCCAACTTCCTCGAGCGCCAGTCGCAGGCTGGCATCTTCGAGCCGCTCGACAAGAGCAAAATGCCCAACTACAAGAATCTCGATCCCGAGATGCTGAAGCTGGTGGCGCACAATGACAAGGACAACAAATACGGCATCCCTTACCTGATGGTGACCACCGGCATCGGCTACAATGTCGACAAGGTGAAGGCGGCATTGGGCAAAGACGCGCCGGTCGACAGCTGGGATCTGATCCTCAAGCCGGAAAACCTCGAGAAGCTGAAAAGCTGCGGCGTCTCCTTCCTCGATGCGCCGAGCGAGGTCTACGCCACCGTGCTGCACTACCTGGGCAAAGATCCCAACAGCACCAACGCGGCGGACTATACCGGCGCGGCTAACGATCTGCTGCTGAAGCTGCGGCCGAACATCCGTTACTTCCACTCGTCTCAATACATCAACGATCTGGCGAACGGTGATATCTGCGTGGCGATCGGCTGGTCGGGCGACGTGATGCAGGCGGCCAATCGCGCCAAAGAGGCGAAGAACGGCGTGAACGTGGCCTACGCGATCCCGAAAGAAGGGGCGCTGACCTACTTTGACATGTTCGCCATGCCGGCGGACGCCAAGAACAAAGACGCAGCCTACCAGTTCCTGAACTTCCTGATGAAACCTGACGTGATGGCCGGCATCAGCAACTATGTCTATTACGCCAATGCGGTGAAGGACTCCACGCCGTTGGTGAACGCTGAGGTGCGCAATAACCCGAACGTCTATCCGCCGGCCGATCTGCGCGCCAAGCTGTTCACGCTTAACGTACAGTCGCCGAAGCTGGACCGTGTCATTACCCGCGCATGGACTAAAGTTAAAAGCGGGAAGTGATGATGGGGGGATATCCCCCGATCGTCGGTAAACCGGCAGGCGGGCGCTCCCCGCCTGCATTGCCGTTTTGGGCCACGGCGCTCGCCGTGGTTTTGTGCCGCTTTACGCCGGAGAGCACCCCGATTGAACGACGCCATCCCTCGTCCTCAAGCCAAGTCGCAGAAGGTTTTCACCCCTCTGCTGGAAATCCGTAACCTCACCAAAACCTTCGACGGGCAGAACGCGGTCGAAGACGTTAGCCTTACCATCTACAAGGGCGAGATCTTTGCGCTGCTCGGCCCGTCCGGCTGCGGTAAGTCCACCTTGCTGCGCATGCTGGCCGGTTTCGAGCAGCCCTCGGAAGGGCAGATCGTGCTCGATGGGCAGGATATGTCGCACGTGCCGCCGTACCAGCGGCCGATCAACATGATGTTTCAGTCCTACGCGCTGTTCCCGCACATGACGGTGGAGCAGAACATCGCCTTCGGCCTGAAACAGGACAAAATGCCACGGGCGGCGATCGCCGAGCGGGTGGCGGAAATGCTGGCGCTGGTGCACATGCAAGAGTACGCCAAACGCAAGCCGCACCAGCTTTCCGGCGGCCAGCGGCAGCGGGTGGCGCTGGCGCGCAGCCTGGCCAAGCGGCCCAAGCTGCTGCTGCTGGATGAGCCGATGGGCGCGCTGGACAAGAAACTGCGCGATCGCATGCAGTTGGAAGTGACCGACATTCTCGAGCGCGTCGGCGTCACCTGCGTGATGGTGACGCACGATCAGGAAGAGGCGATGACCATGGCGGGGCGCATCGCCATCATGAACCGCGGCAAGTTCGTGCAGATCGGCGAGCCGGAAGAGATCTACGAGCATCCGAACAGCCGCTTCAGCGCCGAATTTATCGGCTCGGTCAACGTCTTCGACTGCGTATTGCAAGAGCGCCACGACGATGCGCTGATCCTGCAAAGCCCCGGGTTGCGCCATGCGATCAAAGTCGATCCGGACGCCTCGGTGGTGGACGGCGTGCCGATCCAGGTGGCGCTGCGGCCGGAAAAGATCCTGCTGTGCGAACAGGTGCCGGAAGACGGCTGCAACTTCGCGGTGGGAGAAGTGGCGCATATTTCCTACCTGGGCGATCTGTCCATTTATCACGTGAAGCTGCACAGCGGGCAGATTATCAGCGCCCAGCTGCAAAACGGCCACCGTTTCCGCAAGGGGATGCCGACCTGGGGCGATGAAGTGCGTCTGTGCTGGGAAACCGACAGCTGCGTAGTGTTGACGGTGTAGTGGAGCCGGTGAGGAGTAACCCGTATGACCCTGCTTTCTGAACGCACGCCGGAACCGCCGGCCAAAACGCCCGGCACCCTCAAGGCGCTGTTCCACCGCCTGCTGATGGCTCACGGCCGCAAGCTGGTGATCGCGCTGCCGTATTTATGGCTGACGCTGCTGTTCATGCTGCCGTTCCTGATCGTGTTCAAGATCAGCCTGGCGGAGCTGGCGCTGGCGGTGCCGCCTTACACCGAGCTGATGAGCTGGGTGGACGGCAAGCTGAACATCGCGCTCAACTTCGCCAACTACCTGCAACTGACCGACGATCCGCTGTATATCGACGCCTACCTGCAGTCGCTGCGCGTGGCGGCGGTCTCGACGCTGTGCTGCCTGATCATCGGTTATCCGCTGGCCTGGGCGGTGGCTCACAGCAAGGCGTCAACCCGCAACATTCTGCTGCTGCTGGTGATCCTGCCTTCCTGGACCTCGTTCCTGATCCGCGTCTATGCCTGGATGGGCATTCTGAAAAACAACGGCATTCTTAATAACTTCCTGATGTGGCTGGGTGTCATCGATCAGCCGCTGGTGATCCTGCACACCAACCTGGCGGTGTATATCGGCATCGTTTATTCCTATCTGCCGTTTATGGTGCTGCCGATCTACACGGCGCTGATCCGGCTGGATTACTCGCTGGTGGAGGCGTCGCTGGATCTGGGCGCCCGGCCGCTGAAAACCTTCTTCAGCGTGATCGTGCCGCTGACGCGCGGCGGCATCATCGCCGGTTCGATGCTGGTGTTCATTCCGGCGGTGGGGGAGTTCGTGATCCCGGAACTGCTCGGTGGGCCGGACAGCATCATGATCGGCCGCGTGCTGTGGCAGGAGTTCTTCAATAACCGCGACTGGCCGGTGGCTTCGGCGGTCGCCACCATCATGCTGCTGTTGCTGATCGTGCCAATTTTGTGGTTCCACAAACACCAGAACAAGGAAATGGGGGGGCAGGCATGAACAACTTGCCGGTAGTGCGTTCACCGTGGCGCATCGCCATCCTGACGATCGGCTTTACCTTCCTGTATGCGCCGATGCTGATGCTGGTGATCTACTCCTTCAACAGCTCCAAGCTGGTGACGGTGTGGGCCGGCTGGTCCACGCGCTGGTATACCGAACTGTTCCACGACTCGGCGATGATCAGCGCGGTGGGGCTCAGCCTGACCATCGCTGCCGCTTCCGCCACCGCCGCGGTGGTACTGGGGGCCATCGCCGCCGTGGTGATGGTGCGCTTCGGCCGCTTTCGCGGTTCGACCGGCTTCGCGTTTATGCTGACTGCGCCGCTGGTGATGCCGGACGTGATCACCGGCCTGTCGCTGCTGCTGCTGTTCGTGGCGATGGGGCACGCCTTCGGCTGGCCGTCGGAGCGCGGCATGTTCACCATCTGGCTGGCGCATGTCACCTTCTGTACCGCTTACGTGGCGGTGGTGATCAGCTCGCGCCTGCGCGAGGTGGATCGCTCAATTGAAGAGGCGGCGATGGACTTGGGGGCGCCGCCGCTGAAGGTGTTCTTCGTCATCACCTTGCCGATGATCGCGCCGGCGCTGATCTCCGGCTGGATGCTGGCGTTCACCCTGTCGCTGGACGACCTGGTGATCGCCAGCTTCGTCTCCGGCCCGGGCGCTACCACGCTGCCGATGCTGGTGTTCTCCAGCGTGCGCATGGGGGTGAATCCGGAAATTAACGCGTTGGCCAGCCTGATCCTGCTGGTGGTGGGCATTCTCGGCCTGATCGCCTGGTGGTTTATGGCGCGCTCGGAAAAACAACGATCGCGCGAATTGCAGCGGGCGGCCCGTAGCTGAATCGTAACAAACCTGCTATTTTTGCAATCAATAAGTATTGCAACTAACTACCTGACTTTACATGCGCCACCTGTATAGGTGGCGCGTCGTAGCGGAATACGGATATGTCAGACATGCTGAAAAGCGGGCAGGGAATGGGATCGACTTCGGATGCGCCGGTGCCGGTGATGGTGGCGGGTACCGCCATGGTCGCGATCAAATGTATCAGCGTGGTGCTGCTGCTGGGCGAGCTGGGCGTCGACGGCGCGCAGGAGTTCGTCAATACCAGCGCGCAGGCGTGGGATTCTACCTTTATCTTTCTGGCCGGCCTGCTGCTGCTGTGCCTGCAAATCAGCTGCGGTTTTGCCGTGATGCGCGGCCGCAACTGGGGGCGCTGGGGATATGTGGCCTGCCAATGCATCGTGGTGCTTTACCTGCTGTTGGCCACCATCGGCAGCGTCTTTCCCGAGGTGTTCACCGTGGAAGGCGAAACCAGCGGCCAAATCCTGCACGTTCTGATCCTGCAAAAGATCCCCGACGCGGTGATCCTGGCGTTGCTGTTCGTTCCCACCGCCAGCCGCCGCTTCTTCACCGCGCGCAAGTGAGATTTTAGGCGCGCGGAGTGGTAAACTCTGCGCCCTTGATTCGTCATCCTGAACTTCACGGTAATCTTCATGCATTGCGCTTTGTATACGGCGGGCACCTGCCGTTCCTGTCAGTGGCTGGAAAAGCCCTATCCGCAGCAACTGGCCGACAAACAGCATCACCTGCACTCGCTGCTGGCCGGGCGCGACGTCGCGCAGTGGCTGCAGCCGGTGGCGGGGGAACTGAGCGCATTTCGCAATAAAGCCAAGATGGTGGTCAGCGGCAGCGTGGAGCGCCCGCTGCTCGGCATGCTGCACCGCGACGGCACACCGGCCGATCTGAGCGACTGCCCGCTGTACCCTGCCGGTTTTGCGCCGATGTTCGCGGTGCTGAAAAGCTTTATCGCCCGCGCGGGCCTGACGCCGTATAACGTGGCGCGCAAACGCGGCGAGCTGAAGTACCTGCTGCTGACCGAAAGCACGCTCGACGGCGGCGTGATGCTGCGCTTCGTGCTGCGCTCGGAAACCAAGCTGGCGCAGCTGCGCGCCGCGCTGCCGTGGCTGCAGCAGCAGCTGCCGCAGCTCAAGGTGATCTCCGCCAATATTCAGCCGGTGCACATGGCGATCATGGAAGGGGAGCGCGAGATTGCGCTGACCGAACAGCAGGCGCTGGAGGAACGGTTCAATCAGGTGCCGCTGTTCATCCGCCCGCAAAGCTTCTTCCAGACCAACCCGCAGGTCGCCGCCGATCTGTATGCCACCGCCCGCGACTGGGTGCGCGCGCTGGGTATCGACAGCATGTGGGATCTGTTCTGCGGCGTCGGCGGTTTCGGCCTGCACTGCGCGCAGCCGCAAACGCGGCTGACCGGCATCGAAATCAGCGCGGAAGCGATCGCCTGCGCGCGCCAGTCGGCGCAGCGGTTAGGGTTGTTGCACGTAGATTTTCAGGCGCTCGATTCTACCCGTTTCGCCACCGCCGAAGGCCAGGTGCCGCAACTGGTGCTGGTTAACCCGCCGCGGCGCGGCATCGGCCAGGCGCTGTGCGACTATTTGAGCCGGATGGCGCCGGACTATATTCTCTATTCCAGCTGCAACGCCGAGAGCATGGCGAAAGATATCGAGATGTTGCCGGGGTACCGCATCGAACGGGTGCAGCTGTTCGACATGTTCCCGCATACTGCGCACTACGAAGTGCTGACGCTGTTGGTGCGGTGTTAAAGGCGCTTTTTGGCAGCCGTATAAGCCGCTGAACGTTCGCGTTTGCCCACAGACAGGACCAGAACCACGATCTCCGTTTCCATGACGCGATACACCAAACGAAAGCCTGATGCTCTGAGTTTGATTTTGTAGCAATCGGGCAAACCGGCGAGTTTGTTGGCGGGGACGTGGGGATTAACCAATACCGATACCAGCTTTTTTTTGAACTGTTCCCGGATCACCGGGGACAGTTTTTTAAATTCCTTCAGCGCATGTTCTTCGAATTCAAGCTTATAAGTCATCCAAATTGACCTTAATGCGTTTGCCGTTCATCCGTGAACGAACGATTTCAGCGAGTTCGATATCTTCCAGGTACTCCGCGATAGCCTCCCAGGTTTCCGGTGAGACGTAATATCCCGAAATCTTACCGTTGGTCAGGACGGCGACCGGCTGCCCTTGTGCCTCTTTAAGGGCGGCGTTGGGCGATTTCTTAAAATCGCTGATGCTGACTGCGGAATCGGCAAGAATGGGTTGAACCGTCATGATGTTATCCTTGATGCTAAATTCAGTATCAAATTTAGCACTAACCGGATGGGGTGGCAATCGGATGGAGCCGCCAAAGGATGGCGGCTCCACATGCGGACTTACTGCGGGAACCACTTGTCGTTGATGGCCTTGTAGGTGCCGTCGGCCTTGATGGCGTCCAGCGCGGCGTTCAGCTTGGCCAGCAGCGCCTGGTTGTCCGGGCGCACCGCGATGCCGAGACCGGTGCCGAAGTATTGCGCATCGGTGATGTGCTCGCCGACCGGCGCCAGCTGCGGGTTGGTTTTCAGCCACTCGTTCACCACGGCGGTGTCGCCGAACACGCCGTCGATACGGCCGTTTTTCAGCTCCAGAATGGCGTTCTGGTAGCTGTCGTAAGAGACGGTGTTAATCTCCGGGTGCTTGTCCTGCATGTATTTCTGGTGGGTGGTGCCGTTTTCCATGCCGAGCTTTTTGCCTTTCAGATCCGCCAGCGAGCTGAACTTGCCTTTTTGCGCAATCACGATCGCCGAGTTGGCGTAGTAAGGCTGGGTGAAGGCGACCTGTTTGCTGCGCTCCGGCGTGATATCCATACCGGAAATCACCGCATCGTATTTCTTGAATTTCAGCGCGGCGATCAGGCTGTCGAACGCCTGGTTGGTGAAGGTGCACTGCGCCTGCATCTGCTTGCACAGCGCGTTGGCCAGATCGATATCGAAGCCGACGATCTGGTTATTGGCGTCGAGCGATTCGAACGGCGGGTAGGTGGCGGAGGCGGCGAAGCGGATGGTCTCGGCCGCGGTGGCGTTAAAGGTGATTCCGGCCAACATCGTCGCGGCAAGCAGCAGTTTTTTCATGCGTAGAGCTCCTGTCTGGATCCTGAAAGTGATTTTTCGCTATCGTTTGTTTTTACTGGTAATCGCCAGAGGTTTTTGCGAGGACACCTGCTGATAACCCTGCCATCGAGTGAATTAAAATGCAATGAAAATGATTAAATATTGCCTTGGAGATAAAAAAAGCCCCGCACGACGGCGGGGCTCATGAGGGGAGGCGGCCTCAGTTGCGGCGCTCAAACGCCAGCGCGCGGCGCTCCACCAGCCGCATCAGCAGCGTCAGCAGGCCGTTGACGCACAGGTACACCAGGCCTGCGGCGCCAAACACCATGACGTCGTAAGTGCGGCCGTACATCAGCTGGCTGTAGCCCATCACTTCCATCAGCGTGATGGTGTAAGCCAGCGAGGTGCTTTTGAACACCAGCACCACTTCGTTGGAGTAAGACGACAGCGCGCGCTTGAAGGCGAACGGCAGCAGGATGCGCAGCGTCTGCCGGCGCGACATGCCCAGCGCTTCGCACGACTGCCATTGCCCGGCGGGAATGGCGCGCACCGCGCCGTAGAACAGTTGCGTGGTGTAGGCCGCGCTGTTCAGCGCCAGCGCTATCATCGCGCACAACCAAGGCTGCGACAGCAGATTCCACAGCCACGGGTAGTCGCGGATCGCCGGGAACTGGCCGGGGCCGTAGTAGATCAGGAAGATCTGCACCAGCAACGGCGTGCCGGTGAACAACGTCACGTAGATCTTGACCAGCGGCGTCAGGATTGGCGTTTTCAGCGTCAGGATCACCGTCAGCAGCAGCGACAGCACCAGCGCGACGATCAGCGCGGCGACGGTCAGCGTCAGGCTGGTGTGCAACCCTTTGAGGATTTCCGGCAAATACTCAATCATCAGACCGGCCCCCGCTCAAAGCGCGTGGCGCGCAGCTCAATGCGTTTGATGACGTATTGGCTGAACAGCGTCACCAGCAGGTAGATGGCCGCCGCGATCACATACCAGGTAAAAGGCTCCTGGGTGCGGGTGGCGATGCTTTTGGTTTGCAGCATCAGATCGTTCACGCTGATCAGCGACACCAGCGCGGTGTCTTTCAGCAGCACCAGCCACTGGTTGCCGAGGCCGGGCAGGGCGTGGCGCCACATCTGCGGCATGATCAGGCGAAAGAAGATCGCCGCCTTGCCGAGCCCCAGCGCCTGGCCGGACTCCCACTGCCCCTGCGGCACCGCTTTGAGCGCGCCGCGCAGCGTCTGCGAGGCGTAGGCGGAATAGAGCAGGGCCAGAGCGATCACCCCGCACAGGAACGGGCTGACTTCGAAATTGTCGATCGCCAGCTGAATCGGCAGCTGGAACAGACCGAGGTTGAGGGTAAAGCCGTCGGAGAGCATCAGCAGCAGCTGCGACGAACCGAAATAGATAAACAGCACCACCAGGATTTCCGGCAGGCCGCGCAGCACGGTCACCCAGGCGGTGCCGAGCCAACTGACCGCTTTCCAGCGGGACGATTCCCATACGGCGAACAGCATCGCCAGAATCAGCCCGAGGATCAGGGCGCAAACGGCAAGGCCGACGGTCATGCCGGCGGCGCTTGCTAAAGGTTGAAATTCATTCATCGGGGCGTATTACTGCTGGAACCATTTTTTGTAGATGGTTTCATAGGTCCCATCCTGCTTGATCTTGTCCAGAGCGGCGTTGAACTTGCCCTGCAGCTCGGTGTTCTTCTGGCGTACCGCGATGCCGAGGCCGGTGCCGAAGTAGTCTTTATCCGTGACTTTGGCGCCCACTGCCGCCAGCGCGTCATTCTGCTTCAGCCACTCGTTGACCACCGCGGTATCGCCGAACACCGCATCAACGCGGCCGTTCTTCAGATCCAAAATGGCGTTCTGGTAGCTGTCGTAAGGCACGGTGGTGATTTCCGGGTGCTTGTCGGTCAGGTATTTCTGGTGAGTGGTGCCGTTTTGCACACCCACTTTCTTGCCTTTCAGCGCCGCCACGTCGGCGATTTTGCCTTTCTGCGCGATGAACAGCGCCGAATTATCGTAGTACGGCTTGGTGAACAGCACCTGCTTTTCACGTTCCGGCGTAATGTCCATGCCGGCCATCACCGCATCGAAACGCTTGAATTTAAGGCTTGGGATCAGGCTGTCGAACGCCTGGTTGGTGAAGGTGCACTCGGCCTGCATCTCTTTGCACAGCGCGTTGGCCAGATCGACATCAAAACCCTGAATCTTGTTGCCGGCGTCAATAAATTCAAATGGAGGATAGGAGGCTTCGGTAGCGAAACGGATGGTTTCGGCTGCGGAGGCGGAAACGCTGATGCCGGCCAGAACGGCGGCGATTATTAGTTTTTTCATCGCAAACTCCCCAAATTACAGCAAGTTAATTGTTAGTGTGATAAGTAGTTGGCAAACTCGGTGGTCCGCGGCTGCGTGAAGTGGCTGCTGTCGCCTTGCTCCACCACGTGGCCGTTTTCCATGTACACCACGCGGCTGGCGGTCTTGCGCGCCACTTCCACTTCGTGGGTGACGATCACCTGCGTGATGCCGGTGCCGGCCAGTTCGCGAATGATGCTGACGATCTGAGCGGTGATTTCCGGATCCAGCGCCGCGGTCGGTTCATCGAACAGCAGCACCTGCGGTTCCATCATCAGGGCGCGGGCGATTGCCACGCGCTGCTGCTGGCCGCCGGAAAGGTGCAGCGGGAAGCGATCGGCGAAGTCGGTCAGGCGCAGGCGCTTGAGCAGCTTGTCGGCGCGCTCCATCGCCTGAGCCTTGGTCAGACCCAGCACGCGGCAAGGCGCTTCGATCAGGTTCTGAACCACGGTGAGGTGAGGCCACAGGTTGTATTGCTGGAACACCATGCCGACATTTTGACGCAGTTCGCGAATGGCTTTCTCGCCAGGCGCCTGCTTGAAGTCGAATTGGTTGCCGGCGATCTGCAGTTGGCCCGAACGCGGCATTTCCAGCAGGTTCAGCACCCGCAGCAATGAACTTTTCCCGGCGCCGCTTGGGCCAAGCAGCACCAGGGTTTCCCCGGCTGGACAATCCAGCGTGATGTCAAACAGCGCCTGGTGAGCGCCGTAATAGCAATTGATACCGTTAAGTTGAATACTCATGCGCCAGAATTGAATAGACATTGATGCCGCAAATGTTAACTTCCACAGAATACTTATGCAATCTTTGTGCGTTAAAATTTATGAGTGTGCGGCGGGACAGTAAAAGATTAGCACAAGATACCGCGACTCAAGCCGAGGGAGGGGATTTGTGGTGCAGGCTGTGAGATCGGTAGCGAAATTTTTTCTATTGGACGAAATCTGAGCGGCAGGCGGGAGGCGGGGATGGCCGACGCGGCAAACCCGCGTCGGCCTGGGGATCGCGGGTTACTGGTTTTCCAACACCTGGCGCACGCTGCCGTTGGTGGCATGCGCTGGAACATTCAGGTAGCGAATATCATCAACCACCCAGCAGGTGCCTTCGCGCACCATCAGCACTTCGTCCTGCCAGTTCACGGTGCTGTTGGCGTCTTTTTGGTAGCTCAAGTCGACGCGCAGCGGGATGTTTTTCGCATCGGTGTTAGGAATGGTCGAGGCGCTGGCGACGGACGCGCTGCCTGGCCCCTGCGCATTGCCGGAGAACAAGTCGCCGGTGATCCGATGCTTGCCCGGGTTCTGGGCGGCGCTGACCAGATCCTGATACAGCACTTTGCTCAGGTAAGGCTGCAACTGCGCCAGGCGGTTGCTGTCCGGCAGGCCGGCGCCCTGCTGGATGCGCAGGTCATAGAACTTTTGCGCGACCGTATCCGGGCCGCCTTCCACACAGCTGCCGCTGCGGGTGCCGATATCCTTGTATGCCGGTTCCACCGTGGTACAGGCACTCAGCAACAGCGCTAAGGGTAAAACAGCCGCAATCGTTTTTGTTTTCATCTTATTACCTTATGTGAAAGTCTCTACCATGAAGACCGATAGCTTACAGTATAAATGCGTTTTTTGGCCTTGCATTCGTACTGCGTGCCATTGATTAAGCGAACATAACGCTAATCTTCTGGTCATAGATACGTTGAATTAATCAAACAAGGAATTCTGATGCAGCTTTCAACTACCCCGACCCTGGAAGGGTTCACCATCACCGAATACTGTGGCGTGGTCACCGGCGAAGCGATCCTCGGCGCCAACATCTTTCGTGATTTCTTCGCCGGCGTGCGCGATATCGTCGGCGGCCGCTCGGGCGCTTATGAGAAAGAGCTGCGCAAGGCGCGCTTGATCGCGTTCGAAGAACTGGAAGATCAGGCGAAAGAGCTGGGCGCCAACGCGGTGGTCGGCATCGATATCGATTATGAAACCGTTGGCAAAGACGGCAGCATGCTGATGGTGACCGTCAGCGGCACCGCGGTGAAAGCCAGCCGCTAATCCCACTCCTCAACGCCCTGGCGCGTCCGGGGCGTTTTACTTTGTCCGACGGTGGCTTCCGTGGCGATTATTGATTAACGTTAACGCTATATCAGGTCATCACATCACAGGGAGGATAAGTGAAAATTTGGCCAGGGATCATCGCCGCCGCGCTGCTGGCGGGATGCCAAAGTTCGCAGCAGGACACGCTCGTCGATCGCGGCGCTTACCAGCTCGAAACCCTGCATCAGGCGCAGGGCGCGGATCAACGCATCCGCTTTCTGGTGATGCACTACACGGCGGAAGACTTCCACTCATCGCTGAAAACGCTGACCGACGAACACGTCAGCGCGCATTATCTGCTGCCGGCGCATCCGCAGCGCGAACACGGTAAACCGACGGTGTTCCGCCTGGTGCCGGAAGCGATGCGCGCCTGGCATGCCGGCGCCAGCGCCTGGCGCGGCCGCAGCAACCTCAACGACACCTCGATCGGCATCGAAATCGTCAACAAGGGCTTCACCCGCAGCATGCTGTTCACCCACTGGCAGCCCTATACGGCGGAGCAGATCGCCGTGCTGGTCCCGCTGAGCCGCGACATCATCCAACGCTATGGCATCCAGCCGCAGGACGTGGTGGGGCACAGCGACATCGCGCCGCAGCGCAAACAGGATCCCGGCCCGCTGTTCCCCTGGCGGCAGCTGGCCCAGGCCGGCATCGGCGCCTGGCCGGACGAACGCGACGTGCAGCGTTTGCTGGCGGGGCGCGATCGCCATGCGCCGGTAGCGATGGCGCCGCTGCTCGAAAAGCTGGCGCGTTACGGCTATGCGATCGACCCGTCGTGGAATGCGCGGCAGCAGCGCAATGTGCTGGCGGCGTTTCAGATGCACTTCCGGCCCGACGATGTGCGCGGCGAACCGGATGCGGAGAGTGAAGCGATTGTCGATGCGCTGCTGGTGAAGTACGGCGCGGCACGTTGATTACAGGCCGTGCAGCTTGCCGTGATCTTTCAGCCAGCGGGCGGTGCGCGCGATGCCTTCTTCCAGCGAGACGATCGGCTGATAGCCCAGTTCTTGCTGCGCGCGGGTGGTATCGAGCGTGAGGTCGAAATTGAGTTTGGCGACGCCGTAGTGGGTCAGCACCGGCTCCTTTTCGCTTTTGCTGCCGAGGCGCTCCATGCCGCGCGCCATCATGTCGAGCATCGGATAGGGGACGGAGCGGATATGGCACTTCATGCCCAAATCGTCGATCAGCTGCTGCACCACGGTGCGCAACGGACGCGGCTGCTGGTTGGTGATGTTGTAGGCGCGGCCGGACGGCGTATCTTCTTTTAGCGTCGCCAGCCACATGGCGTGCACCGCATTCTCCAGGTAGGTCATGTCCACCATCGCCGCGCCGCCGCGCGGCAGCAGCAGGTTGCCGTAGCGTTTGATCATCTGCAGCAGCCGCGGCAGCATCACCTTGTCGTGCGGCCCGAACAATCCCTGCGGGCGCAGAATGGTGAAATGGGTCTGCGGATTGGACAGCGCCAGCTGCTGGATCACCTGCTCGCCGGCGGCCTTGCTGCGCGCGAACTCGTTGGCGTAGCGCTGCGGGCGAAAGTCTTCGGCCACGTTGCGGTGATGGTGGTAATCGAAATAGATCGCCGGGGAAGAGATGTGAATGAACTGCGCCACGCCGTAGGCCGCCGCCCATTCGCCGAGGCGGCGGGTGGCGCGGACGTTGGCCAGTTCGAAGGCCTCTTCGGTGCCCCAGGGCGAGGTGAAGCTGGAGCAGTGCCACAGCACGTCGACGTCCGTCAGCATCGCCTTGGCCTGCGAAGAGATCAGATTGGTGAGATCGGCATGAATGAACTCCGCGCCCATTTTTTCCAGCAGGCCGCCCATCGCCTGGTTGCGGCCGGTGGCACGCACTTTGATGCCCTGACGGCGCAGATATTCGACGGCGTTACGGCCTAACCCACTGGTGGCACCGGTGACCAATACCTTCATAACGGACTCTATTCTCACCCAAAATCGGAATACCGGCGGGCGCTTGCGGCGCTCCCAGCAAATAAGATGCCATTCTTCCGTGATTTCGTGCGCTATGCAATCGGAAAGCCCCGAAGCACAGCGGCAAACTGTGCGGTTGATCGACAAATGAACGGCGTTCAGCGCCGTTGGCGGTCCAGGCCCTCGGCAAGTTCGGCGATGCGCTTCGCCATGCCGCGGAAAATGAACAGATGCGCGGGCATCATGGCGAACCAATACAGCAGCCCGCTGAAGCCGGCCGGATGCCACCAGGCGCGCACGTCCAGCGTGCGGCGATCGCCGTGATCGGTAATGGTGAAGCTCAGCCGCCCCAGCCCCGGCGCCTTCATGCCGAACAGCAGCGCCAGTTGCCGCAGCGGTTTCAGCGTGATGACTTTCCAGCCGTCGATCTCGTCGCCCAGCGCCAGGCTCGCGCGCGCCGGGCGGCCATAGACCACGCCGTTGCCGATCATGTCGTCCATGCGGGCGCGGATCCGCCACAGAATATTGGCGTAGAAATAGCCTTCTTTGCCCCCCAGCTGCTGCACCGTTTGCCATAGGGCCTCGCGGGTGGCGGTGGTGTCCAGCGAACAACCGGCCTGTTTCGGATAGTAACCGTAGCCGGGGCGCCAGCGGGCCCGCGCCGCCGGATCGTAGCCCCAGTCGGCGGAATCGACCACCTCCTGTTCGCGCTGCAGCGTGGTGGCGACCGCCTGATCGAAGGTGTGCAGCCGCTGCGGGATCAGCGCCTGCAGCGGCCGGCCGTCGGCGGGCAGATCGTGCTTCAGCCCCTGGATCAACGCGCGGGCGATCGGCGTCGGCACCGAGGTGATCAGGCTGATGAACCACACCGAAATCAGCCGCGTCGGCAAGGGGATCGGGATCAGCCAGCGCCGTTTGCCGCTGATGGCGATAAAGCGTTGGAACATATCCTGATAGCTGAGGTACTCCGGCCCGGCAACGTCGAAGATGCGGTGCTCCTGCGCCGGGTGCGCCAGCAGATCGGCCAGATAAACCAGCAGGTTCTCCAGCGCCACCGGCGACGACTTCGAGCGCACCCAGCGCGGCGGCGTCAGCACCGGCAGGTTATAGACCATGTCGCGCATCACTTCGAACGCCGCCGAGCCGGGGCCGACGATGATGCCGGCGCGCAGTTCGGTCACCGGCACGCCGCTCTGGCGCAAAATCTCGCCGGTCAGGCGGCGGGCCGCCAGGTGGGGCGAACTGTCGTCGTTCGGCTGCAGCGCGCCGAGGAAGATCACCTGTTTGACGCCGGCATTGCGCAGCGCGTCGCGCAGGTTTTCCGCTGCCTGGCGCTCCTTCTCGATAAAATCGTCGCCGTCGCCCATAGCGTGCACCAGATAGTAAAGCGTATCTGTCTCCCACAGCGCCGCGCTCAGGGTCTCCGGGCGGTACAGATCGGCATACAGGCAGTTGACCTGCGGCCAGTTCCGCTCCTGCAGCCACTCGATGCGCCGCGCGGCGGCGGTAATCTGGTGCCCCTGTTCGATCAGGTGCGGGATCAGGTTCTGGCCTATATAGCCGCTGGCTCCAAGAACCAGTACGCGTTGGGGTGTCATCGGGCCGCCTTGTGCGGTAGAGGATTGGCAGAACGACAGGATGCCAAATTCGGGGTTTAAATGCACTTTTTGTATGGGTATAAGCCGGTTGCATCCATCGTGGCGCAGGTTCACACTACGCGCCCTTTATCGAACGAAAAACCGGATGCCATGAAGCTCAATGTGATTTGTTACGCCCTGCTGGGCCTGGCGCTGGTCGCCAGCCTGTTCTCGCTGCATCCGGTGTGGATGTGGTTGCTGCTGGCCAACCTGCTGACGTTTCTGATCTACGGCGGCGATAAGCTGGCGGCGCGCAAGGGGTGGCGGCGGGTGCCGGAGGCGACGCTGTTGCTGTTCGGCGCGCTGGGCGGGTGGTTGGGCGCACTGGCGGCACAGCAGCTGTTTCGCCACAAAACCCAGAAGCAGCCGTTTAAAACCTGGTTCATCCTCAGCGTGGCGCTCAACCTGGTGGCGGTGCTGGGGTTGTGGTACTGGGTTTATGGCCGCTGGATCTTCTGATTACAGCAGCAGCGGCAGGGTGGCGCTGGCGGTGGCCTGCATCGCCTGAGCGTAGGCGGGATCGCGCCGAGCCAGTTCGGCGATCATCAACTCCACCAGCAGCATGGCGCCGACCTTGGCCGGCAGGGCGCCGGCGGTCAGCGGCCCTTCCGGTTTGGCCGCCACCAGCAGCGTATCCGCCAGCTTGGCCAGCGGGCTGCGTTGGGTGTTGCTGACGGCGATCACGCGTGCGCCGCGCCCTTTGGCCAATGCCACCGCATGCAGCACGTCCTTGGTGGAGCCGGAGCTGGAGATGACGATCAGCAGATCCCGCTCACTCAGCGAGGCGGCGTTCATCGCCGCCCGGTGCATGTCGCTGAACAGCTGCGCCGGTTTGCCGAGGCGCAGCAGCTTGTAGTGCAGGAAATCGCCGATGATGGCGCTGGCGGCGACGCCGTAAATCTGCACTGAAGCGCAACGCTGCAGGCTGTCCGCCGCCTGTTGCAGCGCCTGCGGATCCAACAGCGCGCCGGTATCCCGCAGCGCCTGAACGCTCTCTTCCACCAAATTTTCCGTCGCGCTTTGCCGCGTCGCCGCCTCCGGCTGGCTTTGTTGTAGGCTGAGGGCCAGCGCCATTTTAAATTCGGTATAGCCTTTACAGCCCAGATGGCGGCACAGCCGCGTGACGCTGGCTTCGCTGGTGGCGCTTTCACGCGCCAGTTCGGTGATGGTCAGGTAAACGGCGCGGGAGGGCTGCGCAAGAAGATAGTTGCCGAGCTTTTGCAGCGTGGGGCTGTACCCCGCCAAATCCTGCCGCAGCCGCAATAACAAGTTGCCTGTATTCATCACGTTACCTTTCTGAGTATTCCCGTTTCTATTGTGGCGGAAAGACGCCGCCGCTCGCCAGCGAAATCGACGGATTGTGAAGCCGATCATCGTTATGGGTAAAATTTTCATTAAATTAATCTTAATGTGGTAAAAATTTTCATCATAAAAATGATAGCGGGGAAAAATTTATGTCAACACCAGAATTGTCGCGCTCCGGCGGCTGGTTCGAAAAAGCCCAGCTGTTCGGCAAATCGTTCATGCTGCCGATCGCCGTGCTGCCGGCGGCCGGCCTGCTGTTGGGGATCGGCGGTGCGCTGTCCAATCCCAATACCGTCGAGGCTTATCCCTTCCTCGATGTTGGCTGGCTGCAAAGCGTATTTACCGTGATGGCCAGCGCCGGCGCCATCGTGTTCGCCAACCTGGCGGTCCTGTTCGCGGTCGGCGTGGCGGTGGGGTTGGCCAAAAGCGACAAGGGCACGGCGGGGCTGGCCTCGCTGATCGCCTACCTGGTGATGAACGCCACCATCAATGCGCTGTTGAAAATCAACGGCACGCTGGCCGCGCAGAACGCCGGCGCGGTGGGGCAGGGAACGATTCTCGGGATCCAGACGCTGGAGACCGGGGTGTTCGGCGGGGTGGTCATCGGTCTGGTGACCTGGTATCTGCACGGCCGCTACAACAAGATAGCGCTGCCGCCGTTCCTGGGCTTTTTCGGCGGCTCGCGCTTTGTGCCGATCGTCAGTTCGCTGGCGGCGATGGCGGTCGGCGCCCTGATGACCGTGGTGTGGCCGCCTTTCCAACGGCTGATCTTTGGCATGGGCGGCCTGGTGGACGCCAGCGGCTATCTCGGCACCTTTATCTACGGCTTCGTGCTGCGCATGCTCGGGCCGTTCGGCCTGCATCACATCTTCTACCTGCCGTTTTGGACCACCGCGCTCGGCGGCAGCGAAGTGATCAACGGACAGCTGGTGGAAGGCACGCAGCGCATTTTCTTCGCCCAGTTGGCCGACCCGAATACGCAGCAGTTCTACATCGGCACGGCGCGCTTCATGTCCGGCCGCTTTATCACCATGATGTTCGGCCTGGTCGGCGCCTGCCTGGCGATGTACCAAAGCGCGCGCCCGGAGAACCGCAAACGCGTCGGCGGGCTGCTGCTGTCGGCGGCGCTGACCTCTTTCCTGACCGGCATCACCGAACCTATCGAATTCTCGTTCCTGTTCATCGCGCCGGCGCTGTACGTGGTGCACGCGCTGTTCGACGGCCTGGCGTTCGCGATCGCGCACATTCTGCATATCACCATCGGCCAGACGTTCTCCGGCGGTTTTATCGATTTCATGCTGTTCGGCGTGTTGCAGGGCGAAGCGAAAACCCACTGGATGTATGTGCCGCTGGTCGGGGTGCCCTGGTTCTTCCTGTACTACTTCACGTTCCGTTTCCTGATCCTGCGCTTCAATTTCAAAACGCCGGGGCGCGAGGTGGAAACCGCGCCGGAAGCGGTGACGACCGGCACCGAACGCTCGCAGCAGGTGCTGGCGGCGCTGGGCGGCAAAGAGAATATCGTCGAACTGGATTGTTGCGCCACGCGGCTGCGCGTGACGGTAAAACAGAGCCGGTTGCTGGACGAGGGCGGGCTGAAGGCCAGCGGCGCGCGGGCAGTGATCGTTCGCGGCAACGGCGTTCAGGTGATCTATGGCCCGCACGTGACCATTATTAAAAACGAAGTCGAGGAGTTGTTGGATTTATGACGCTTTCCATTTTGCAGCAGATTAAGGGCCGGCTGGTGGTGTCTTGCCAGGCGCTGGACGACGAGCCGCTGCACAGCGATTTTATCATGGCGCGCATGGCGCTGGCGGCCGAGCAAGGCGGTGCGGCGGCGATCCGCGCCAACGGCGTCGAAGACGTTAAAGCCATCCTGCGCACGGTGGCGCTGCCGGTGATCGGCATTATCAAGCGCGATTATGCCGGTAGCGATGTCTATATCACGCCGACCCTGCGTGAAATCGATGAGCTGATGACTGCGGCGCCGCAGATGATTGCATTGGACGCTACCAGCCACCGGCGGCCAGGGGAGCTGCAGCTGGCGGCGCTGGTTGCCGCGATCCGCGCCAGGTATCCCCGGCTGCTGCTGATGGCAGACATCGCCACCGTGGAAGAAGCGCAAGAGGCTGCCAGGTTGGGGTTCGACTGCGTGGGCACCACGCTGCACGGCTATACCGCCGAAAGCCGGGGCGCCCGACTGGCGGAGGACGATTTCGGCTTTCTGCGTGCGGTGCTGGCGGCGGTGCCGGTGCCGGTCATCGCCGAGGGCAATGTCGAAACGCCGGCGATGGCCGCGCGCTGCCTGGCGCTGGGGGCGCATGCGGTGGTGGTGGGCGGCGCCATTACGCGCCCGCAGCAGATTACCCGCCGCTTTGTCGAGGCCATCGGCGGGCGGTGAAGGGCTCCCCGGCGCGCCGGGGAGGGGAAATCAGGCGTGCTGCTGGAGGAACTCCCGCCACAGCTCGACCACCCGCTGCAGATCCTGACGGCTGACGTCGAGGTGGGTCAGAATGCGCGTCAGCGGGCCGCTGCTGATCAGCACGTCGCGTTCGCGCATCCACGGGCCGAATTTGGCCGCCAGCGCCGGCGGTTGGCGCAGGTACAGCACGTTGGTCTGTGCGCCGGGTTCGACGACCTCCACGCCGATCTGCCGCAGCTGTTGCTCCAGCCAGACCGCGTTGTCATGGTCTTCGCGCAGCCGCGCGACGTTATGCTCCAGCGCGTAGAGGCCGGCCGCCGCCAGGATGCCGGCCTGACGCAGCCCGCCGCCGGTCATCTTGCGCCAGCGCAGCGCGCGCTGAATGAAGGCCTCGCTGCCGCACAGCAGCGATCCGACCGGTGCGCCCAGCCCTTTCGACAGGCAAATGGTGAAGGTGTCGCAGTATTGCACGATCTCTTTCAGCGGCAGGTTCAGCGCCACGGCGGCGTTGAAGATGCGCGCGCCGTCGATATGCAGCGCCAGCTGCCGCTCGCGGGTAAACTGCCACGCCTGCTGCAGGTAAGCCTGCGGCAGGACTCGGCCGCCGATGGTGTTTTCCAGGCTCAGCAGCCGGGTGCGGGCGAAGTGGATATCGTCGGGTTTGATGGCGGCGGCGAGCTTGTCCAGCGGCAGCGTGCCGTCCGCGTCGGCCTCGATCGGCTGCGGCTGGATGCTGCCCAGCACCGCTGCGCCGCCGGCCTCGTATTTATAGTTGTGCGCCTGTTGGCCGACCAGATACTCGTCGCCGCGCTGGCAGTGGCTTAGCAGCGCCACCAGGTTGGCCTGGGTGCCGCTGGGCAAAAACAGCGCCGCCTCTTTGCCCGACAGGCGCACCGCCTCGGCCTCCAGCGCGTTGACCGTCGGGTCATCGCCGTAGACGTCGTCGCCGACCTCTGCCTGAGCCATCGCCTGGCGCATGGCGGCGCTGGGGCGGGTGACGGTGTCGCTGCGTAGATCGATAAGCATAGGGTTCCTGGAATGTAAGGGAGAGGAAAAGGGTACATGGCATCATATACCCTTATTTCACCGGGGGGCAGCTTGCTTAGCGCAGCCAGTTGGTTTTCGCCAGCTCGACCACTTCGTCGCCGCGGCCGTTGATGATGGCGCGCAGCATGTACAGGCTGAAGCCTTTCGCCTGTTCGAACTTGATCTGCGGCGGCATCGCCAGCTCTTGCTTGGCGGTGACCACGTCCAGCAGCGCCGGGCCGGGGTGCGCCAACATCTCCTGCAGCGCGCCGTCCAGATCCGAGGCTTTTTCCACGCGGATGCCCTTGATGCCGGCGGCGTTGGCGATCGCCGCGAAGTCCGGGTTATGCAGATCGGTGCCGTCGGTCAGGTAGCCGCCGGCCTTCATCTCCATCGCCACGAACCCCAGCACGCTGTTGTTGAACACCACGATTTTCACCGGCAGCTTGAGCTGCGCCAGCGACAGGAAATCCCCCATCAGCATGGTGAAGCCGCCGTCGCCGCACATGGCGATCACCTGTTTATCCGGCGCGGTGGCCTGGGCGCCGATCGCCTGCGGCATGGCGTTGGCCATCGAACCGTGGTTGAACGAACCGAGCAGGCGGCGCTTGCCGTTCATTTTCACGTAGCGGGCGGCCCACACCGTCGGCGTGCCGACGTCGCAGGTGAAGATGGCGTCGTCGCTGGCGTACCGGCTGAGCTGCTGCGCCAGATACTGCGGGTGGATCGGCTGGTCGTCGTTGGCGGTCGCCAGCCCGTCGAGATCCTTGCGCGCGTTGCGGTAATGCTCCAGCGCCTTGTCGAGGAACGCCCGGTCGCGCTTGGGCTCCAGCTGCGGCAGCAGGGCGGTGAGGGTGGTGTGGATATCGCCCACCAGCGCCATATTGACCGGGCAGTGTGCGCCGATGCTGCCGGGGTTGATGTCGATCTGAATGATGTTGGCGTTGGTGGGGTAGAACGCGCGGTAGGGGAACTGGGTGCCGAGCAGCACCAGCGTGTCGGCGTTCATCATCGCGTGGTAGCCGGAGGAGAAGCCGATCAGCCCGGTCATGCCGACGCTGTAAGGGTTATCCCATTCGATATGCTCTTTGCCGCGCAGCGCATGCACCACCGGCGCCTGCAGCAGCTCGGCCAGCTTGACCACCTCATCGTGCGCGCCGGCGCAGCCGCTGCCGCACATCAGGGTGATGTTTTTCGCCTTGTTCAGCGTTTCCGCCAGCTTGTTCAGCTCGCTCATCGGCGGCTGCACCAGCGGCAGCGCCGGGGTATGCCAGGTCAGGGGCGCGTCTTCCGGCGCCATGCGCAGCGCCACGTCGCCCGGCAGGACCACCACCGAGACGCCGCGGTTGAGGATCGCCTTGCGCATGGCGATCTCCAGCACGCGCGGCAGCTGTTCCGGGTTGGAAACCAGCTCGCAATAGTGGCTGCATTCGCGGAACAGCTCCTGCGGATGCGTTTCCTGGAAGTAGCCGCTGCCGATTTCGCTGGAAGGAATGTGCGCGGCGATCGCCAGCACCGGCACATGGTTGCGGTGGCAGTCGAACAGGCCGTTGATCAGGTGCAGGTTGCCGGGGCCGCAGGAACCGGCGCACACCGCCAACTGGCCGGTGAGCTGGGCTTCGGCGCCGGCGGCGAAGGCGGCCACCTCTTCATGGCGGGTGCCCAGCCATTCGATGGTGCCCATGCGGTGCAGGCTGTCGCTCAGGCCGTTGAGCGAATCGCCGGTCACGCCCCAAATGCGTTTTACGCCGGCTTGATCCAGCGTTTTGGCGATCAGTGTGGCTACGGTTTGCTTCATGGTTCCCCCAAACATGGTTTAAAAAACGATGTGTACTCGATCCGGTGAGCGGCAGCAGAACAACTGCAAGCATAGCTTACCGGCGGTGGACGAGATGCGGTCAGGAAGGGTAAAGAGCGTAGGACGGGGGAAGTGTAACCGGGCGGGGAGGGGGGAACTTGCCGATAAATGCCCCATCGCGGCGATGGGGCCAGGGGATCACGCCAGCGTGACGTCGCCCTGCAGCTGGCAACTGCAGGCCAGCACGTAGCCTTGCGCTATTTCTTCCGCGCTCAGCGTCATGGTGCTGGTGGTGGTGTAGTCGCCCTCGAGGATGCGGGTTTTGCACGAGCCGCACACCCCGGCGCGGCAGGCGGCGTTGACCGGCAGGGCATTGGCCTCCATCGCCGCCAGCAGCGTGCTGCCGACCGGCACGCGGAATTCGCGCAGCGGGCGGGCGGCGCGCAGCGTCAGCCCTTCGGTGGCATCGGCCTGCGCCGCCGGCGTGTGGAACTGCTCTTTATGGAAACGCTCGGCCGGCACGCCGAGCCGGCGGCACAGCTGCTCCACGTGGTCCATGTAGGGCGCAGGGCCGCAGGTCATCACCGTGCGTTCGGCGATATCCGGCGCCGCCTGCCGCAGCGTCTGTTCATCGATGCGGCCGCTGAGGTAACCGGGTTGCAGATCCCGCTCGGCCATCAGCGTCAGGCGCAGCTGCGGATGGGCGGCGCACAGCGCGCGCCATTGATCGGCGAAAATCGTGTCGGCGGGGGTGCGCACGTTAAAGATCACGGCGATATCGCAGGCCGGACGGTTGGCGGTCAGCCAGCGGCACATCGAGACGATCGGCGTCACGCCGCAGCCGGCGGCCAGCATCAGATAACGATCGGCCGGGTGGCGCTCGCAGCTGAACTCGCCCTGCGCGTCGGACAGCCACAGCGTGTTGCCGGGCTTGACCTCTTGCGTCAGCCAGCGCGATCCGACGCCGTCCGGCAGGCAGCGCACGCTGATGCTGAGAAAGCGGCTCTGGCCGGGCGAGGAGGAGAGCGTATAGGCGCGCAGCGTCTCCTCGCTGTTGCGGATGCTGACCAGCGCAAACTGGCCCGCCTGATAAGGGTAGAAAACGTCGCATATCAGGTTCAGCGTCCAGACGTCGGCGGTTTCGCGCTGGATGGAATGTACCTGCATGCGGTTCGGGCAAAGCGGAGTGGGTTGAGTCATCGGGGCACCTCAAAAAGCAAAGGGGCCGGCGCAGGCGGCCCCATAACGTAATGGCATCAGGCGAGCAGCGCGTTGATATCCTGCTCGACGGTGGTGATCGGACGCAGGCCGAATTTCTCGTTGAGGATCGCCATCAGGTTGTCGGTCAGGAAGCCCGGCGCGGTCGGGCCGGTGACGATGTTTTTCACCCCCAGCGACAGCAGCGTCAGCAGAATGACGATCGCCTTCTGTTCAAACCACGACAGCACCAGGCTGAGCGGCAGCTCGTTGACGCTGCAGCCGAGCGTGTCCGCCAGCTTGACCGCCAGCATAATGGCGGAATAGGCGTCGTTGCACTGGCCGACGTCCAGCAGGCGCGGCAGCCCTTCCAGGGTGCCGAAGTCCAGCTTGTTGAAACGGTACTTGCCGCAGGCCAGCGTCATGATCAGGCAGTCTTGCGGCACGCTGCGGGCGAAGTCGGTGAAGTAGCTGCGCTCGTCGCGGCTGCCGTCGCAGCCGCCGACCAGGAAGACGTGGCGCAGTTTTTTCTGCGACACCAGATCGATCACCGTGTCGGCGGCGTTCAGCAGCGTCTGGCGGCCGAAGCCGACGGTGATCAGGTGCTCGATCTCGGTGTAAGGGAAGCCGTTCATGCCCTGCGCCTGGCGGATCACGGCGCCGAAGTCGTCGCCCTCCAGATGGTTGACGCCCGGCCAGCCGACGATGCTGCGGGTCCAGATGCGATCGCCGTAGTTGCCGACGTTCGGATCGATGATGCAGTTGGAGGTCATCACGATCGGGCCGGGGAATTTGGCGAACTCCGTCTGCTGGTTCTGCCAGCCGCTGCCGTAGTTGCCCACCAGATGCTTGAATTTTTTCAGCTCCGGATAGCCGTGCGCCGGCAGCATTTCACCGTGGGTGTAGACGTTGACGTTTTGCCCTTCGGTTTGTTCGAGCAGCATGCGCAGATCTTTCAGATCGTGGCCGGAGATCAGAATGGCTTTCCCGGCCACCGGGCGCACGTTGACCGCGCTGGGCTGCGGATCGCCGTAGGCCTGGGTTTCGCCGCGATCGAGGATCGCCATCACGTTGAAGTTCATCTTGCCGATGCCCATGGCGTTGTTCAGCAGGGTGTCGACGTCGTGCGGCCGAGTGCCGAGCCAGGCCATAAAGGCGTGGTAGTCGGCATAGAGCTGCTCGTCGAACTGGCCGAGCACGTGCGCGTGTTCCATATAGGCCGCGGCGCCTTTCAGGCCGTACAGGCACAGCATGCGCAAACCGTGGACGTCGTCGCCGACCTCGGCCTTGTCGCCGTTGAGGGCAAACTGCGCCGCCTGTTGCAGCAGCGCAGGCATATCGTCACCGGCCAGCTGCAGCGCCGCCATCGGGTGATCGACGCGCACGCCGGCATCCAGCAGCCGGCAACGGGCAGCCAGCGAATCGCGCAGCAGCAGGGTTTCGCGCGCGTAGCCGATGATGCGCTGGGAGTCGAAGTTGACGTTGGTCAGGGTGGAGAAGAAGGCGCGCGGGGCGAAGCTGTCGATCTCGTGATCGACGATGCCCAGCGAACGCGCCTGCAGCGCCCAGGCGGAGAGGCCCTGTAGCGCCGCCACCAGCAGATCCTGCAGATCGGAGGTTTCCGCCGTCTTGCCGCACATGCCCTGAGCATACGCGCAGCCGTTGCCTGCCGGGGTACGGATGGTTTGTTCACATTGCACACAGAACATAGTCGCTTCCTTTTATTTTTAAAGTTGCATTTGTAATGCTTGTTTAAAAGCATAGATCGGCGATCGGGGTTGCAAAAGGCTTTTGTGCGACTACTGCGGGCAAGTTTGATTTAGCGCAATTTTGCCGTGCGGATGGGAATTATTACGCTTTGGGGGCCGGCCGGCCCCCAGGGGAGAGGATCAGGAGAACAGGGCGATCAGCACCGGCGCCAGCAGGCTCAGCAGGAAGCCGTGCACGATGGCGGGGGGCACCATGTCCAGCCCGCCGCTGCGCTGCAGCACCGGCAGGGTGAAGTCCATCGAGGTGGCGCCGCACAGGCCGAGGGCGGTGGAGCGGCTGCGGCGCACCAGCGTCGGGATCAGCATGATCGCCACCAGCTCGCGCGCCAGATCGTTGAAGAACGCGGCGCTGCCCATCACCGGGCCGTAGGCGTCGGTGATCAGAATACCCGACAGCGAATACCAGCCGAAGCCGGAGGCCATCGCCAGCCCGGCCTTGACCGGCAGCCCCAGCAGCTGCGCCGCCAGCGCGCCGCCGGCCAGCGACGCGACGGTCACCACCAACGCCACCAGCGTGCCGCGGCGGTTGAGCACGATCTGGCGCAGCGTCATGCCGCTGTTGCGCAGCTGAATACCGACCAGCAACAGCAGGAAGATCAGCGCATATTCGCTGCCTTTATGGGCGAACTGCAGCCATTGCCACTGCGTCAGGCCGAGCAGGAAGCCGCCGAGCACCACGCCGCACAGCTTGAGCGACTCCAGCGCCATGTGCACGCGCGAAGGCAGCTTTTCCTGTTTATGGCTGCTGCGCCACGGCATGCGCCGCTCCAGCAGCGCCAGCAACAGCAGATTGGCGCAGAGAATGCAGAAGAAGAACACCGCGCTGTATTGGAAGATCAGCACCAGGTTGCTGCTGAGATCTTCCATGAACGCCAGGCTGATACCCATGAAAAACAGGATCACGTACACCATCCAGCTCAGCAGCCGGTTGATCAGCACCAGCAGCGGGCGATGGCGTAAGGGAATGAGGTAACCGACAATCAGCGGTAACAGAATAATCAACAGTCCTGAGTACATGGTGCAGCTTGTGTCCTTGAGTTTTGGCGCGCGCCGAACGGCGGCGAGGAGCACACGCTAACCAAAAGCCCGGCCGGAGTAAAGCGGCAGATTTGACGTTGGCCGCTTGACCTGCAAGGGGTTTTTTGACCATGCTCTGTGAAGGTTGCCTCATTGACGAGGCGACGGCGCGCACGGGAGGCGGCGGATGTTCTTGGAGCGTATCGAAATTGTAGGTTTTCGCGGCATTAACCGGCTGTCCCTGATGCTGGACGACAACACGCTGTTGCTCGGCGAAAACGCCTGGGGTAAATCCAGCCTGCTGGATGCGCTGACGCTGCTGCTAGCGCCGGAGCAGAAGCTGTATCGGTTTGAGGCGCACGACTTCCATTTCCCGCCCGGAGAAGAGGCGGCCAAAGAGCGCCACCTGCAGGTGGTGTTCACCTTCTGCGAAAAAGACATCGGCCATGCGCACCTGCCGCGCTATCGCCACCTGACGCCGCTGTGGGTCAAGGGCGAAGATGGTCTGAGCCGCATTCATTACCGCTGCGAAGGCGAGCTGGCCGACGACGGCACGGTGTGCACCTGGCGCGGTTTTCTCGACGCCGACGGCAACGCCTTTCAACTGCACCATATCGAACAGCTGGCCCACGCCATCATCCGCATTCATCCGGTATTGCGCCTGCGCGACGCGCGCTTTATTCGTCGCCTGCGCCCCAGCAGCCTCGGCGATGAACGCAAACCCGATACCCAGGCGCTGGCGCAGCAGTTGGATCAGCTGACGCGCGAGCTGGTGCGCAATCCGCAGAAGCTGACCAACGGCGAACTGCGTCAGGGGCTGGCGGCCATGCAGCAACTGCTGGAGCACTACTTCGCTGAGCAAAGTTCGCAGGTGACGCGGCCGCGCCGCCGCGGCGGCGAACCGGAGCAGGATGCCTGGCGTGCGCTGGACGGCATCAACCGTATGGTGGCCGAGCCGAACAGCCGCAGCATGCGCCTGATCCTGCTGGGGATGTTTTCCACCCTGCTGCAGGCCAAGGGCGACGTCAAGCTGGATGCGCATGCACGGCCGCTGCTGCTGGTGGAAGACCCGGAAACTCGCCTGCACCCGATTATGCTGTCGGTGGCCTGGGGGCTGCTCAATCAGTTGCCGCTGCAGCGCATCACCACCACCAACTCCAGCGAACTGGTGTCGCTGGTGCCGGTGGAGCACGTCTGCCGGCTGGTGCGCGAGTCGGGGCGGGTCGCGACCTACCGTCTCGGGCCGCGCGGGCTGAGCGCCGAAGACGGGCGGCGCATCGCGTTTCACATCCGTTTCAACCGGCCGTCGTCGCTGTTCGCCCGCTGCTGGCTGCTGGTGGAGGGCGAGACCGAAGTGTGGCTGCTGAACGAGCTGGCGCGGCAGTGCGGCTACCATTTCGAGGCGGAAGGGGTGCGGGTCATCGAGTTCGCCCAGTGCGGCCTGAAGCCGCTGCTGCGCTTCGCCCGCCGCATGGGCATCGAGTGGCATGCGCTGGTGGACGGCGATGAGGCGGGCAAAAAGTACGCCAATACCGTGCGCAGCCTGCTGGACAATCATGAAGACAACGAACGCGATCGGCTGACCGCGCTGCCGGCGCCGGATATGGAACACTTCATGTTCCGCGAAGGGTTCGGCCCGGTCTATCACCGGATGGCGTCGGTGCCGATCAACGCGCAAATGCCGGTGCGCAAGGTGATCCTGAAAGCGGTCCACCACTCGTCGAAGCCGGATCTGGCGATCGAGGTCGCGATGCAGGCCGGCGAATGGGGCACGGACTCGGTGCCGCCGCTGCTGAAGAAAATGTTCTCACGGGTGATCTGGCTGGCGCGCGGCCGGGCGGACTGACGACGGCCCTCCGGGCGTTATCGGGCGCAGAAATGCGCCGCCAATCCCTGTTCCAGCTCGTCCAGCAGCTGATAGCGGCGGCGATACTCGGCGCGCTTCTTGCTGGCAACTTCTTCGATCGGCTTGCGGGCGATGCGCTCGGGCAGCAGGAAATAGCCGCTGTCGAGCGGTTTGGCGCCCATCGACAGCCAGAACTGATCGTAATCGGCGTGCAGTTGGTCCTTCTTCTTACTCTGGTAACGCCAGTTTTGATAGATATGGGTGGCGTTGCCGACCGCCACGATCTGGCGGATGCCGAGGTGCCGCGCCAGCGTGCAGATGCCTTCCAGCACCAGCCGTTTGGGGAACAGGCCGTGGCACTCTTTGGTGGTGTGCTGGATCTCGGCGTGCGGCACCTCATGGTTTGCGCCCTGCAGGCCGCCGATGAACAGCGTCGGCTGCTGCTGATAATGCATCAGCGCAAAGGTGATCTCCGCCAGCATCACGCCGTTGGCGTTGCGCAGCAGCAGCGTGGCTTCCCCTTCCTTATTCAGCTTGTCGATCGCCGCCAGTTCCAGCGCGATCGGCGCTCCGTTTTTGCCCATCGCGCGGGCCAGCACGAAAGGCTGCGGGCCGAGGTGGCCGAGGCGCATCTTCAGCGGCATGCGCTGCGCGATGAGATCGTAATGATCGCGCAGGGCGAACAGGCATTCTATCTTGCTCATGTTGGCCGCCAGGTACGGGCGATGCAGTTTGCACGGCAGGTTCGGCTGCGCGCTCAGGATCTCCTCCAGCAGCGGGTTGCTGGCCAGGGTGCTGAGCAGGCCGCTGGTGGTGCGCCAGTTGAGCAGCGAACGGCCGAGAAACTTCAGGCGAAACGCGGGCTTTTTCCAGGCGTTGCTTGGCGCCTTTTCGCCATTGATCAGCGCCGTCATCAGTTGCCAGCCGTTAAGCGGCCGGGCGGAGGCGAGTGGGTAGCTGAGCTGTGACATGATGAAATCCTTGGCTGTATTGAATGGCGCTATTTCATCAAGGCTTCACTAAACGGGAGTTCAATGCTGAACTGTAACCAGGCGTGTCTCCACATTGTGTTGAGCTAAGGTTTAGTTATTCCCTACGGTGCGTGCTAATTTAGCTCCGCCGCCGCAATGGGCGGTTGATATTCACAAGCACAGGCAGGTCAATTTTGACAGGGTTTACAGGACATAAACGCCGCTGGATACTCGTTCTGGCGGTCATTGCGGCGCTTGCCGCGGCGGCCGTTTGGCACTTTCGCCATCCGGCGCCAACCGATTTCAAAACGGTGAAAGCCAGCAAACGCGATCTGCAGCAGAACGTGTTGGCGACCGGCCAGCTGGACGCGGTGCGCAAGGTTGACGTCGGCGCGCAGGTCAGCGGGCAGTTGGAAAAGCTGTATGTCGAGATCGGCGACAAGGTGAAGAAAGGCCAGTTGCTGGGCGTTATCGATCCGCAACAGGCGCAGAACAGCATCCGCGAAGGCGAGGCGACGCTGCGTGAACTGCATGCTCAACTGCTGCAGGCGCAGGCCGAACAGCAGCTGGCGGCGGTCACGCTGCAGCGCAACCAGGCGCTGGCCAAGCTGCAGGCGGTGTCGCGCCAGGATCTGGATCAGGCGGCGACGCAGCTGGCGGTGAAGAAAGCGCAGGTGGGCACCATCAATGCGCAGATCGCGCGGAACCAGGCCAGCCTGGATACCGCCAAGATCAACCTGGCCTATACCCGCATCGAGGCGCCGATGGATGGCGACGTGGTGCAGATCACCACGCTGCAGGGCCAGACGGTGATCGCGGCGCAGCAGGCGCCGAACATTCTGACGCTGGCGGATCTCGGCACCATGCTGGTGAAGGCGCAGGTGTCGGAGGCCGACGTCATCAACCTCAAGCCGGGTCAGAAGGCCTGGTTCACGGTGCTGGGCGATCCGACCCGGCGCTTCGACGGCGTGCTGAAAGACATTCAGCCGACGCCGGAAAAGGTCAACAACGCCATCTTCTATTATGCGCGTTTCGAAGTGCCCAACCCGGAAAGGCTGCTGCGCTTGCAAATGACGGCGCAGGTGCATATTCAGTTGGCCGGCGTCGAGCAGGCGCTGGTGATCCCGCTGGCGGCGCTGGGCGATCAGATCGCCGACAATCGCTACCACGTCTCGGTGCTGAAGCAGGGCAAGGAAGAGAAGCGCGAGGTGGCTATCGGCCTGCGTAACAATATCGACGTGCAGATCCTCAGCGGCCTCGAGGCGGGCGATGAGGTGATCGTCAGCCGCGGCGGCGTGGAGGCCGGCTGATGGCGGCGCTGTTGCAGCTGAGCGGCATCCGCCGCAGCTACCGTTCCGGTGAGCAGACGGTGGAGGTGCTGAAGGGGATCAGCCTGAGCATCGACGCCGGTGAAATGGTGGCGATCATGGGGGCCTCCGGCTCCGGCAAATCGACGCTGATGAACATTCTCGGCTGTCTGGACAAGCCGAGCGCCGGCGTGTATCGGGTGGCCGGGCAGGATGTGGCGACGCTGAGCGACGATGCGCTGGCGCAGCTGCGGCGCGAGCATTTCGGCTTTATCTTTCAGCGCTATCATCTGCTGCCGCACCTGAGCGCAGCGCACAACGTCGAAGTGCCGGCGGTGTACGCGGGGCTGGGCAAAGCGGCGCGGCGCGAGCGGGCGGAGGCGCTGTTGCGGCGTCTGGGGCTGGGGGAGCGCGTCAACTACCGGCCGAGCCAGCTTTCCGGCGGCCAGCAGCAGCGCGTCAGCATCGCCCGCGCGCTGATGAACGGCGGGCAGGTGATCCTGGCGGATGAACCGACCGGCGCGCTCGACAGCCACTCCGGCGAAGAGGTGATGGCGATCCTCAAACAGCTGTGCGCCCAGGGCCACACGGTGATCCTGGTGACCCACGATCCGGCGGTGGCGTGCCAGGCGGAGCGGATCATCGAGATCCGCGATGGCGAGATCATCGCCGATTCGCGTCCGGCACAGCAGGAGAATGCGCAGGCCAAGCCGCTGGCGCTGGCCACTGCGGCACCTTCCTGGCGGCAGGTGGGCGGCCGTTTCCGCGAGGCGCTGGTGATGGCCTGGCGTGCGATGGCGGCCAACAAGATGCGCACCGCGCTGACCATGCTCGGCATCATTATCGGCATCGCCTCGGTGGTGTCGATCCTGGTGATCGGCGATGCCGCCAAGCAGATGGTGCTGGCGGACATTAAATCTATCGGCACCAACACCGTCGATATCTATCCCGGCAAGGACTTCGGCGACGACGATCCGACCTACCGGCAATCGTTGAAATACGGCGATCTCGATGCGCTGCGCGAACAGCCGTACATCAGCGCGCTGTCGCCGAGCATCAGCAGCAGCATGCGGCTGCGCTTGGGCAACGTCGACGCGGCGGCCAACGTCAACGGCGTCAGCGAGCAGTTCTTCCGCGTGTACGGCATGAGCTTTACCCAGGGCGTCGGCATCGACTCGATGCAGGTGCAGTCGCAGGCGCAGACGGTGGTGATCGACGCCAATACCCAGCGGCGGCTGTTCCCGCACCAGAAGAACGTGGTGGGTGAGGTGATCCTGGTAGGCAACATGCCGGCGACGGTGGTCGGCGTGGCCAGGGAGAAGCAGTCGATGTTCGGCAGCAGCAAGACGCTGAACGTGTGGGTGCCTTACAGCACCATGGCCAACCGATTGATGGGCAACAATTATTTTGACTCGATCACCGTGCGCATCCGCGACGGCTACGACAGCAAGGAAGCGGAACAGCAGCTGTCGCGCCTGTTGACGCTGCGCCACGGCAAGAAGGACTTCTTCACCTATAACATGGACAGCCTGGTGCAAACCGCCGAGAAAACCACCCGCACGCTGCAGCTGTTCCTGACGCTGGTGGCGGTGATTTCGCTGGTGGTCGGCGGCATCGGCGTGATGAATATCATGCTGGTGTCGGTGACCGAACGCACGCGCGAGATCGGCATCCGCATGGCGGTGGGCGCCCGTTCCGGCGACGTGTTGCAGCAGTTCCTGATCGAAGCGGTTCTGGTCTGCCTGGTGGGGGGCGCGCTGGGGATTACGCTGTCGTTCGCCATCGGCCTGGCGGTGCAGCTGGTATTGCCGGGCTGGCAGATCAGCTTCCCGCCGGCGGCGTTGCTGAGTGCGTTCCTCTGTTCCACCGGCATCGGCGTGGTGTTCGGCTATCTGCCGGCGCGCAATGCCGCGCGGCTGAATCCGATCGATGCGCTGGCGCGCGAGTAGGTAACAGGCATAAAAAATGCCAGTCACACGGCGGCTGGCATTTTTATCGCAGTCACGCTCAGTGCAGCGCGACTTTGCCGGAAGCGTTTAGGACAGCGCCTCGCTTTCCACCGGCACAATAAGACTGGCATGGTTCCCTTTCGGCCCTTGATGCACGTCGAAGCTGACCTGCTGGCCCGCCTTCAACGTTCTGTAACCATCCATCTTGATGGTGGAATAATGCGCGAAAATATCTTCGCCGCCGCCGGCTGGGCAGATGAAGCCAAAACCTTTGGCGTTGTTAAACCATTTAACAGTACCCGTCTCCATGCTTTTACATCCCTCGCAACGCTATTTTAAGTGAGATGAATAACTGATTTCGCACCCGCCGTGGGCGGGTAGCAGGGTGGACAAGGGGTGGTTAAAAGACCACCAGCCACGAATTTACACTCTAGAGCAAATGATCGGGGCGTCAAGGGATCGGCTTTTGTCGGCGGGGAGCAGTTCACCAAAGTTTGAAGCAGGTAACGCTATTGCCACGATTCAGTCACAATTGGCCCGTTTTTTTGCGCACGTTACAGTGCGGCGGGACGATGCCGAAGATGATAAAATAGTAACTATCCCCACTTTGAATAACCGAAACCTGCCCCCATATCTGAGGGCAGAGCAGAGAAGATGAGCAGCGATGGGCAATAACAACGACTGGCTAAACTTTGAACACTTGGCCGAAGAAAAACAAATCGATGCGGTAAAACCGCCGTCTATGTATAAAGTTATACTTAACAACGACGATTACACACCGATGGAATTTGTGATTGACGTTCTGCAAAAGTTCTTTTCTTATGATATTGAACGCGCAACGCAACTGATGCTCACGGTCCACTATCAAGGCAAGGCGATCTGTGGTGTTTTTACCGCCGAGGTGGCGGAAACCAAAGTCGTCCATGTGAACCGGTACGCAAGGGAGAACGAGCATCCGTTGCTTTGTACGCTGGAAAAAGCCTGAATAAGGCAATCTATTGGGGAGGTGCTTATGCTCAATCAAGAACTGGAACTCAGTCTCAACATGGCTTTCGCCAGGGCGCGTGAGCACAGACACGAGTTTATGACCGTGGAGCACCTGTTGCTGGCGTTGCTGAGCAACCCTGCCGCGCGAGAAGCGCTTGAGGCATGTACGGTGGATCTGGCCGCGTTGCGCCAGGAGCTGGAAGCCTTCATCGAACAAACCACACCGACGCTGCCCGCCGGCGAAGAAGAGCGCGACACTCAGCCGACGCTCAGCTTCCAGCGCGTGCTGCAGCGCGCGGTCTTCCATGTGCAATCTTCCGGCCGCAGCGAAGTGTCCGGCGCCAACGTGTTGGTGGCCATCTTCAGCGAGCAGGAGTCGCAGGCGGCCTATCTGCTGCGCAAACACGACGTCAGCCGTCTCGACGTGGTGAACTTCATTTCACATGGCACGCGTAAAGACGAGCCGGGCCAAGCGCCGAATGCGGAAAACCCGGTGAACGAAGAGCAGTCCGGAGGGGAAGACCGTATGGAAAACTTCACCACCAACCTCAATCAGTTGGCCCGTGTGGGCGGCATCGACCCGTTGATCGGCCGCGATCGTGAGCTGGAGCGCGCGATTCAGGTGCTGTGCCGCCGTCGTAAAAACAACCCGCTGCTGGTCGGCGAATCCGGCGTCGGCAAGACCGCCATCGCCGAGGGCCTGGCCTGGCGTATCGTGCAGGGCGACGTGCCGGAAGTGATGGCGGACTGCACGCTGTATTCGCTGGACATCGGTTCACTGCTGGCCGGCACCAAATACCGCGGCGACTTCGAGAAGCGCTTCAAGGCGCTGCTCAAGCAGCTGGAGCAGGATCAGAACAGCATTCTGTTCATCGATGAAATTCACACCATCATCGGCGCCGGCGCGGCTTCCGGTGGGCAGGTGGATGCCGCCAACCTGATCAAACCGCTGCTGTCGAGCGGCAAGATCCGGGTGATCGGCTCGACCACCTACCAGGAGTTCAGCAACATCTTCGAAAAGGATCGTGCCCTGGCGCGCCGTTTCCAGAAGATTGACATCACCGAACCGACGGCGGAAGAGACCGTTCAGATCATCAACGGCCTGAAGACCAAGTATGAAGCGCACCACGACGTGCGTTATACCGCCAAGGCGATCCGCGCCGCGGTGGAGCTGTCGGTGAAATACATCAACGATCGTCATCTGCCGGACAAGGCGATCGACGTGATCGACGAGGCGGGCGCCCGCAGCCGGTTGATGCCGGCCAGCAAGCGCAAGAAAACCGTCAACGTGGCCGATATCGAATCCGTGGTGGCGCGCATCGCTCGCATCCCGGAGAAAACCGTGTCGGCCAGCGATCGCGACGTGCTGAGAAACCTGGGCGATCGCCTGAAGATGCTGGTGTTCGGCCAGGATCAGGCGATCGAAGCGCTGACCGAAGCGATCAAGATGAGCCGCGCCGGCCTGGGCCACGAGCGCAAGCCGGTCGGTTCCTTCCTGTTCGCCGGGCCGACCGGGGTCGGGAAAACCGAGGTCACCGTACAGTTGGCCAAGGCGATGGATATCGAGCTGCTGCGTTTCGACATGTCCGAGTACATGGAGCGGCATACCGTCAGCCGTCTGATTGGCGCGCCTCCGGGCTATGTCGGTTACGATCAGGGCGGGCTGCTGACCGATGCGGTGATCAAGCATCCGCATGCGGTGGTGCTGCTCGATGAGATCGAGAAGGCGCACCCGGACGTGTTCAACCTGCTGCTGCAGGTGATGGACAACGGCACGCTGACCGACAACAACGGCCGCAAGGCGGACTTCCGCAACGTGATCCTGGTGATGACCACCAACGCCGGGGTGCGGGAAACCGAACGCAAATCGATCGGCCTGGTGCAGCAGGACAACAGCACCGACGCGATGGAAGAGATCAAGAAGGTGTTTACGCCGGAGTTCCGCAACCGTCTGGACAACATCATCTGGTTCAACCATCTGTCTACCGAGGTGATCCAGCAGGTGGTCGACAAGTTTATTGTCGAACTGCAGGCGCAGCTGGATGCGAAGGGCGTCTCGCTGGAAGTGAGCGACGAAGCGCGCGACTGGCTGTCGGTGAAGGGCTACGACCGCGCGATGGGCGCTCGTCCGATGGCGCGCGTCATGCAGGAGAACCTGAAGAAACCGTTGGCCAACGAACTGCTGTTCGGCTCGCTGGTGGACGGCGGCTCCGTGAAGGTCGAGCTGGACAAGGACAAGAAACAGCTGACCTACCACTTCCTCAGCGCCGCCAAGCGCAAGGCGGACGAGGGCGCGGTGCACTAAGGCCGCCTTCAGGCAAAGAAAAAGCGATGCTTCGGCATCGCTTTTTTTATGGGTGAGATTCACCGTACAACAGAAACGAGTGAGCCCTCTCAGTTTACCTGCGCACCTGCAACCCGTTGTGTAACGTCGCTGCGGGGGTAAACGGAAAGGGCTCCCGAGGGATTACATCCTCGATGCCGCCAACGTGTGGCGCGCGGTGAGCCGATTAACGGCTACGGAAGACAATGCGGCCTTTGCTCAGGTCGTACGGGGTCAGCTCTACAGTGACTTTGTCGCCCGTCAGGATGCGGATATAGTTTTTACGCATTTTACCGGAGATGTGTGCGGTTACCACGTGCCCGTTTTCCAATTCAACGCGGAACATGGTGTTCGGCAGCGTATCAAGAACGGTGCCCTGCATTTCAATATTGTCTTCTTTGGCCATCGAATCCTCTAGGTCTAACTACCTTAGTTTTTAACCGGCAAGATAATGCCGAAAAACCCCCATTATGTAAAGATGTGTCGGTGAACATTGCACCGTTTCCACCAATTAGTTTACTGGAGAGGGCGGTTCAGCCGGCTGTGGGGATATGACTTGCGGCTCCCAGCACGCCGGCGCCAAAGGCCGCCGTTGAAGGGTGCTGAGCTGCTGCAAAAATTGACGGCGCGGAATTTCACGCGCGCCAAGGCGGGCAGTGTGAGCGTTCAGCACCTGGCAGTCAATCAATTCCCCGCCATAAGCGGCAAAATGGCGGCAAAAGGCCATCAATGCGCATTTTGAGGCGTTGGTGACGCGGCTGAACATCGATTCGCCGCAGAACAACGCGCCCTGCGCCACGCCATACATGCCGCCGACCAGTTGATTATCCTGCCATACCTCCACCGAGTGCGCGTAGCCGAGGCGGTGCAGATGCTGATAGGCGCGCTGCACCTCCGGGCCGATCCAGGTGCCTTCATCCGGCCGGTGGGCGCAGGCGGCGATCACCGCGGCGAAGTCGTGATTGAGCGTGATGCGAAACGGATCGTGGCGCAAAAAGCGTTTCAGGCTGCGGTTGAGATGAAACTCTGTCGGGAACAGCACCGCACGCGGATCGGGCGACCACCACAGGATGGCTTCCCCCGGCGAATACCAGGGGAAGATGCCGCGCTCGTAGGCCGCCAGCAGCCGCGGCGCCGTCAGGTCGCCGCCGATAGCCAGCAGGCCGTTAGGGTCGCGCAGGGCGCTTTCAGGCGAGGGGAACGCCAGCGACTGTGGGGAAAGCTTCACGATGCGCATACGGGGTCTCTGCGTCCTCTACGGGCCGATTACGGCGCCAGGTTGCTGATACGGTTGCGAAAGCGGGCATAGCGGCCCTGCCGGCGCATCAGGGTGGCGTGATCGCCCTGTTCGACAATCCGGCCGTCGTCCATTACGCAAATGCGGTCGAGATGCTCCAGGCCGTACAGACGGTGCGTCACTAGGATCAGCGTTTTACCCTGACAATGCCGGCGCAGCAGCGCCAGGATCTGCTGCTCGGTTTCGGCGTCCAGCCCTTCGGTCGGTTCGTCGAGCAGCAGCAGCGGGGCCGGGTGCAGCAGCGCGCGGGCGATGCCCAGGCGGCGCTGTTCGCCGCCGGACAGCTGCCGGCCGCCTTCGCCCAGCCAGGCGTTCAGCCCGCCGTCGCTGTCCAGCAATTTATCCAGCCCCACCTGCCGCAGCACCTCGCTCAGGCAAGCGTCGTCGGCATCCGGCGCGGCCAGCCGCAGGTTTTCCCGCAGCGTATCGCTGAAGATATGCACCCGCTGGCTGACGACCGTGGTCATCCGACGCAGCGTGGCTTCATCATAATCCTCCAGCGGTTCGCCGTTGAGCAGAATTTTTCCGCCGTCGGTGCGCCAGGCGCGGGTCAGCAGCTGCAGCAGGGTGGACTTGCCGCAGCCGGTGCGGCCGAGCAAAGCGATGTGTTCGCCGGCCGCGACCTCGAGCGTGACGTCGCGCAGCACCGGCTGCGGTTGGTCGGGGTAGGTGAAGCTCAGCTGCTGCAGGCTAAGCTGAGCCCGATCGGCGGCGGCCGGGCCGGCGGCCGGGAAGGTGACCTCCGGCTGACGATCGATGATCTGCTTGACCCGCGTGGCGGAGGCAATGACCTGGCCGAGGTGCTGGAAGGCGCCGGCGACCGGCATCAGCGCTTCGAACGACGCCAGCGCGGCGAAGACAAACAGCGCGATCAGCGCGCCGGGCTGGGTATCGCCGCCGATGCCGGCGGCGGTCAGCCACAGCAGCAGCGTTACCGTCAGCCCGCTGGCGAGGATCATCAGCGCCTGCGCCATGCCGCTCAGCGAGGCCTGCTGCCACTGGCGGCGTTGCCACCGCTGTTCGGTGGCGTTCAGCGTCTGGCGGAAGTCGTTGACGGCGCCGAACACCACCAATTCCGCCTGCCCCTGCAGCCAGGCGGTCAGGTCGGTGCGGTATTGGCCGCGCAGCGCGGTAAGCTGGCCGCCGATCGGCTTGCCGGCGCGATAAAACACCGGCGGCACCAGCAGCAACAACAGCAACAGGATGCCGCCCAGCGTCAGGGCGAGTGCAGGATCCAGCCAGCTCAGGCCGTAGGTGACCACCAGGATCACCACCGCTGCGCTGATCAGCGGCGAGATCACCCGCAGATAAAGGTGATCCAGCGTGTCCACGTCCGCCACCAGGCGGTTGAGCAGCTCGGCCTGGCGGAAACGGGCGATGCCGCCCGGCGTCAGCGGCAGGATCTTGCTGAAGGTGAACACCCGCAGATGCGACAGCACGCGGAAGGTGGCGTCGTGGCTGACCACGCGCTCAGCGTAGCGCCCGGCGGTGCGGAAGATCGCCGCGCCGCGCACGCCGGCGGCCGGCAGCATGTAGTTAAAGGTCAACAGGCCCGCCAATCCGGCCAGCGACGAGGCGGCCAGGAACCAGCCGGAGAGCGCCAGCAGGCCGATGCTGGCCAGCAGAGTGACGATCGCCAAGAGGATGCCGAGGCTAATCAGCAGGCTATGGCGGCGGTACAACGCCAAAAACGGCAGCAAAACGCGCATGATTAAAGCTCCCCGCGGCGATGAGCGATCAGAGTGGCGAACAGGCCCGGCTGGGCGCTGAGGGTGGCGTAATCGCCCTGTTGCACGATGCGCCCGTTATCCATCACCCAAATCTGATCGTAGTCTTCGGTGTCTTCCAACTGGTGCGTCACCAGCAGGGTGGTTTGCTGATGCGAAGCGGCGTTCAACGCCTGCATCACCCGCTGCTCGCTGTGGGCATCGAGGCTGGCGGCCGGTTCATCCAGCAGCAGCAGGCGGCGCGGGCCGATCAGTGCCCGGGCGACCGCCACGCGCTGCGCCTGGCCGACCGACAGGCGGGCGGCGTTGTCGCCCACTTCAGTGTCGAGCCCCTGCGGCAGATAAGGGAGCAGTTCGCTGACGTAGGCGAGTTCCACCGCCTGCTGCAGCTGCGCTTCGTCGGCCTGCGGGCAGCCCAGCAGGATATTGGCGCGCAGGGTTTGCGCCGGCAGGTGCGGGTTCTGACCGACCCAGCTCAGCTGCTGGCGCCAGTTTTCTGCGGACAGGTCACGCAGCTCGACGCCGTTGACGGTCAGCGATCCGCGATAGGGCAGGAAGCCGAGCAGCAGATTCAGCAGCGAGCTTTTACCGGCGCCGCTCAGCCCGACCAGCGCCACGCGCTGCTGCGGTTGCAGGGTGAAGCTCAGCGGCCCGGCCAGCAGTACGCCGTTCGGCGACAGGATTTCCAACGCGTTCGCCTGCAGCGTCAGCGGTTGATCGGCGGGCAGTTGCCGCGTGCCGTTGCCCATCTGCTCGCCTTCAGCGCTGAGGAAGGTTTCCAGCGCTTCCGCCGCGCCGACCGCCTGCGCCTTGGCATGGTAGAAGGTGCCGAGATCGCGCAGCGGTTGGAAAAACTCCGGCGCCAGAATCAGCACCAGAAAACCGGAAAACAGCGTTACCCCGAGGCCGTAGCTGCCGAAGTTGAGTTCGCCGAGGTAGGAAAAGCCGAAGTACACCGCCACCACGGCGATGGAGATCGAAGCGAAGAACTCCAGCACGCCGGAAGAGAGGAAGGCCATGCGCAGCACTTCCATGGTGCGGCTGCGGAAGTCTTCGGAAGATTTGGCGATCTGCGCGGTTTCGGCCTGCGCGCGGTCGAACAGCCGCAGGGTGTCCAGGCCGCGCAGGCGGTCGAGGAAGTTGCCGCTCAATCGCGCCAGCGCCACGAAGTTGCGGCGGTTGGCGTCGGCGGCCCCCATGCCGACCAGCACCATGAACAGCGGGATCAGCGGCGCGGTCGCCAGCAGAATGATGCCTGCGGCCCAATTGATCGGGAAGACGGCGATCAGGATCAGCAGCGGGATGAAGACCGCCAGATACATCTGCGGCAGATAGCGCGAGTAATAGTCCTGCATATCCTCGATCTGCTCGATGATGATGCTGGCCCAACTGCCCGCCGGTTTGCCCTGGATCCAGGCCGGCCCGAGCTGCTGCAGCTTATCCAGCACCTGTTGGCGCATGCGCTGGCGGATCACCTGGCCACACCGGAAACCGACCCGTTCCCGCAGCCAGCTCAACAGCGCCCGCAGCGCGAACGCGGCGGCCAGCCAGATAAACGAAGGGATCAGCTGTTCGCGCGGGGTATGCTCGATGATCAGGGCGTGCAGCAGGCTGGCCAACAGCCACGCCTGCGCCACGATCAGCAGGCCGCTGAACAGCCCCAACAGCATGGAAAGGCGCAGCCAACGCTGCGCTAACGAACTCTGGGTTTTAAGCCAACGGGTTAACTGTTGCTGTCTGGTTTTTTTCATCAGATATGCGTCTGCGTCGCCGGCGCCCGTTTGTTACGGGCTGGGTTAACGTACTGTTAAATAATAGTGTTTGGCGCAATCGGCGACAAACAAGCGAGGCCCCATGTTACCTCGTCACCCGGCAGACTGAAAATAATAAAGCGGCCAAATGTGGCTATAACAGACGCGAGAAGGGGAGTACGGAGGGGGGAAACAAAAAAAGCGGCTCGAGAGCCGCTTTTTGCTGATGAAGAGAACGTTTTAGCAGACTTCTGCGCCGGCGATGCCGTCCAGGTAACGCTCCGCGTCCAGCGCCGCCATACAGCCGGTGCCGGCGGAGGTGATCGCCTGGCGGTAGATGTGATCCATCACGTCGCCCGCGGCGAACACGCCGGGGATGGTGGTTTGGGTCGCATTGCCGTGAATGCCGGACTGCACTTTGATGTAGCCGTTTTCCAGCTCCAGCTGGCCGCCGAAGATGCCGGTGTTCGGGCTGTGGCCGATGGCGATGAACACGCCGGCCAGTTCCAGTTCACGGGTTTCGTTTTCCGCTTTGGTGCTGCGGATACGCACGCCGGTCACGCCCATTTCATCGCCCAGCACTTCGTCCAGCGTATGGTCGGTGTGCAGCACGATGTTGCCGCTTTTCACTTTTTCCATCAGCCGGTCGATCAGGATCTTCTCCGAGCGGAAGCTGTCGCGGCGGTGGATCAGGTGAACCTCGGCGGCGATGTTGGACAGGTACAGCGCTTCTTCAACGGCGGTGTTGCCGCCGCCGACCACCGCGACTTTCTGGTTGCGGTAGAAGAAGCCGTCGCAGGTCGCACAGGCGGAAACGCCTTTGCCCTTGAAGGCCTCTTCGGAAGGCAGGCCAAGATAGCGGGCGGAGGCGCCGGTCGCGATGATCAGCGCGTCGCAGCTGTATTCGCCGCTGTCGCCGAACAGGCGGAACGGACGCTGCTGCAGATCGACGCTGTTGATGTGATCGAAGACGATTTCGGTCTGGAACTTCTCCGCATGCTCGCGCATGCGCTCCATCAGCGCCGGACCGGTCAGGCCTTCGGCGTCGCCCGGCCAGTTTTCCACTTCAGTGGTGGTGGTCAGCTGGCCGCCTTGTTCCATACCGGTGATCAGCACCGGGCTCAGGTTGGCGCGCGCCGCGTAAACGGCGGCGGTGTAACCGGCCGGGCCGGAGCCCAGAATCAGTAATTTGCTATGTTTAGCCGTGCCCATGAATAACCTCTTTATTCCACAATGGCGGACAATGAAGCCGATTGTAGGGAAAATGACGCAGTAAAAAAAGCGCCGGGCGACGTTGTTAACGATTTGTATGATAGTTGTCGCCTATTAATGCACCCGCTGTCGGCAAATCGTACGCCGAACGCAGAAATTTACCTTATCAAAGTCGCATTAGGCCGCTGAATCGCCAAGCGCGCAAAAACGGCGCATTCTGCGACTTAGGCCGCTCCCTGCCGGGGTTTATCTGCCAGCGATTCATAACCAAAAATGGGATGCAGACTTTTCGTGACGGTACGTTGTTCTGATTTTGCTTCTTTTACTTTGACAATCCGCTGCGCATTTGCGAAAACATCATAGGAAGAAGAAATTATCCCCGTAACACCAGCAAATCGTACGTATTTGCGCCGCGAGGCGGCAATGCGCGGTGGATGTGCGGAGCAGGGCGCGCAAGCGTTTGCTGATTTTTTCTCGACCTTAACGTCGTTACCGGCGCCGCGCGGGGTTGGACAGACAGGCTGCGCGGCGTGGAATGATGGTAGTGAAGAAGCATATGACAGGCATCGGGTCTTCGCTTGGAACGAACCCTTACACATTGACGTTGGCTAGGGTGTGGCAAGTGCACGGAAGAAAATAAGAGAGACAATAATAATGGCAGACAACAAGAAACGCCCGGGTAAAGATCTTGACCGTATCGACCGCAACATCCTGAATGAGCTGCAGAAGGATGGGCGTATTTCGAACGTCGAGCTTTCGAAGCGCGTGGGGTTATCCCCGACACCATGTTTGGAACGCGTGCGCCGTCTCGAGCGCCAGGGTTTCATTCATGGCTATACCGCATTGCTTAACCCGCATTATCTGGATGCGTCCCTGCTGGTTTTCGTGGAGATCACGCTGAACCGCGGCGCGCCGGATGTGTTTGAGCAATTCAACTCGGCAGTGCAGAAGCTTGAAGAGATTCAGGAGTGTCATCTGGTTTCCGGTGATTTCGACTACCTGTTGAAAACCCGCGTACCGGACATGTCGGCTTACCGTAAACTGCTGGGCGAAACCTTGCTGCGTTTGCCGGGGGTCAACGACACCCGTACCTACGTAGTGATGGAAGAAGTGAAACAGAGTAACCGTCTGGTTATCAAAACACGGTAAGGTGCAGGTGCAAAACCTGATTAAATTGGTTACACTCCTGTTTATTCATACAGTTTCGGCGCCGGGGAAGCTTCTCGGCGCTGTTGCTATGTCAGCTAACAGGAACCTGGAGAGCCTTTCTTGAGCCAGGAATATACAGAAGATAAAGAAGTTACCCTGAAAAGACTCAGCAGTGGCCGGCGTTTGCTGGAGGCTGTGCTTATCGTGGTAGCGATTTTTGCCGTTTACCTCATGGCTGCGCTGGTCAGTTTCAACCCGTCTGACCCAAGCTGGTCGCAGACCGCGTGGCATGAGCCGATTCACAACTTGGGCGGCGGTGTTGGGGCCTGGTTGGCCGACACGCTGTTCTTCACCTTCGGGGTGCTCGCCTACGCGATACCGCCGATCATGCTGGTTCTGTGCTGGGCGGCCTATCGCCAACGGGCCAACAGAGACTACGTCGACTATTTCGCGCTCTCCCTGCGCCTGATCGGCACCCTGGCGTTAGTGCTCACCTCCTGTGGGCTGGCGGCGCTGAACGTTGACGATCTCTATTACTTCGCTTCCGGCGGCGTGATCGGCAGCCTGCTGAGCAACGCCATGTTGCCATGGTTCAACGGCATCGGCGCCACGCTGGCGCTGCTGTGCGTGTGGGCGGCGGGGCTGACGCTGTTTACCGGCTGGTCCTGGCTGGTGATCGCCGAGAAGATCGGCGGGGCGGTGCTGGGCGTCGCGACCTTCATGACCAACCGTTCGCGTCGCGAAGCGCGTTATTTCGAGGATGACGAGCGTTACGTTGACGACGAGCCTGAGCAGGCAGGGAAGGGCGCCGCCGCAGCGGTTGCCGCGACCACCGCCGGAGCCGCGGCCGCCGATGACGACGTGTTGTTCTCTGCGCCTTCGGTCACTGAAAGCGCCAAAGAGGCGGCGGAAGACGCCGCCGATCCGTTGCTCAGCGGCCTGCGAACCGACGATGCTGAGGTTGAAGCCGACGCCGCGCCAATCGCGCCGGTGGTTTCGCCTGCACCGGCAGTGAAGGCAGCGATCCACGAGCCCGTTGCAGCGCCGATCGCCGCTCAGGCGCCGTCGGTAACGGTGGCGCCGGCCGCGCCGGCCTCGGTCAATCAGCACCCGGTGAGCGCCCCGGCGCAAGACGCCACGCCGCCGCTGTACTCCTTCGAAATTCCGGAAGAAACGCCTGCACCGAAGGCGACGCGCCCTGTCGATCCTTATCAGGATGACGATGAGCCGCGTCTCGGCAATTGGCAAGAGCCGGCTGCGCCGCAGCCGCCGGCGCGTTCTCCCTTTGATTTTACCGCCGCGCAGCGCGACAGCGCCGACGTCAGCGGAGCGGGTGGTTTCAGCGCTACCGGTGCCAAGCCACAGCTGGATACGGCAGCCGCTGCCGCTGCCGCTGCGGGCGCCGCAGCGGCGACCTTCATGCCGGCCTTCACGGCCACCAGCGACGGCAATCCGCAGGTTAAGCAGGGCATCGGCCCTGAGCTGCCGCGGCCGAATCCGGTGCGCATCCCGACCCGTCGCGAGCTGGCTTCTTACGGCATCAAGCTGCCTTCGCAGCGTGCGGCCGAGCAGGAACAGCGCCAGGCGGATCCTCAGCAGCCGACGGCGGTGAGCCCGCAGGAAGAAGAGGCGCTGCAGGAAGCCGCGCTGCGTCAGGCGTTTGCCGAGCAGCAAAGCCAACGCTACGGCGAAAGCTACGCGCCGGAGCAACAAGATGACGAGAGCGCCCTGCAGGAAGCCGAGCTGAGCAAGGCGTTTGCCGAGCAGCAGAACCAACGCTACGGCGAAGGCTATCAACAAGACGACGAAGAGGCGCTGCAAGAGGCCGCGCTGCGCCAGGCGTTCGCCGAGCAGCAGCAGGCGCGCTACGGCCAGCAAGCGGCTGCTCCGCAAGCGCCGGCCGCCAGCCCGGTGGATACCCGCAATGCTTTCAGCTTCTCGCCGATGGCGGATCTGGTGGATGATGGCCCGAGCGAGCCGATGTTCACGCTGTCTCCGCAGCTTGAAGAGCGCATTGAACAGCAAAGCGAGCAACAGGACGACGTGCCGTTCGGCCAGTTTGAGCCTGCGGCGCCGGTTGTCCAACCTCAGCAACCGCACTCGCAGCCTCAGCAATACCAGCAGCCGCAGCAACAACAGTATCAACAGCCGTCGCAGCAGCAGTATCAACAGCCACAGCAACCGGTGCAGCAGCAGCCTCAGCAAACTCAGGCCGAGCAGCATCCGGCGATGGACAGCTTGATTCACCCGTTCCTGATGCGCAACGATCAGCCGCTGCAGAAGCCGACCACGCCGCTGCCGACGCTGGATCTGCTGACCGAGGCCCCGAAAGAGGTAGAACCGGTCGACTCCTTCGCGCTGGAACAGAAGGCGCGTCTGGTGGAGGCCAGCCTGGCCGATTACCGCGTGAAAGCCGACGTGGTAGACATCCTGCCGGGGCCGGTCATCACCCGCTTCGAGCTGGATCTGGCGCCGGGCGTTAAAGCGGCGCGCATTTCCAACCTGTCGCGCGATCTGGCGCGCTCGCTGTCGACGTCGGCGGTGCGCGTGGTAGAAGTGATCCCCGGCAAGCCTTACGTCGGTCTGGAGCTGCCGAACGCCAAGCGGCAAACGGTGTATCTGCGCGAAGTGCTGGATTGCCCGGCCTTCCGTGACAACCCGTCGCCGCTGTCCATCGTATTGGGTAAGGACATCTCCGGCGAACCGGTGGTGGCCGATCTGGGCAAAATGCCGCACTTGCTGGTCGCCGGTACCACCGGTTCCGGTAAGTCGGTCGGGGTCAACGCCATGATCCTGAGCATCCTGTATAAAGCCACGCCGAAAGAAGTGCGCTTTATCATGATCGACCCGAAAATGCTGGAGCTGTCGGTTTACGAAGGCATTCCTCACCTGTTGACCGATGTGGTCACCGACATGAAAGACGCCGCCAACGCGCTGCGCTGGTGCGTGGGGGAAATGGAACGCCGCTACAAGCTGATGTCTGCCCTGGGTGTGCGTAACCTGGCCGGCTACAACGAGCGCGTCGATCAGGCCGAAGCGATGGGGCGTCCGATCCCTGATCCGTTCTGGAAGCCGACCGACAGCATGGACATCACGCCGCCGGTGTTGGAGAAAGAGCCGTACATCGTGGTGATGGTCGACGAATTCGCCGATCTGATCATGACGGTCGGCAAGAAGGTCGAAGAGTTGATCGCTCGCCTGGCGCAGAAAGCGCGTGCAGCGGGTATCCATCTGGTGCTGGCGACCCAGCGTCCATCGGTGGATGTGATCACGGGTCTTATCAAGGCCAACATCCCGACGCGTATCGCCTTTACCGTGTCGAGCAAGATCGACTCCCGCACCATCCTCGATCAGGGGGGCGCCGAGTCCTTGCTGGGTATGGGCGACATGCTCTATCTGGCGCCGAACTCCTCGATTCCGGTGCGAGTGCATGGCGCATTCGTGCGCGATCAGGAAGTGCACGCGGTGGTCAAGGATTGGAAAGCGCGCGAGCGGCCCCAATATAAAGAGGGCATTCTCAGCGGCGGCGAAGACGGCGAGGGCGGTGCTGGCGGCGGTATGGATGGCGACGAAGAGCTGGATCCGCTGTTTGACCAGGCGGTGGATTTCGTGGTGGACAAACGCCGCGCCTCCATCTCCGGCGTGCAGCGCCAGTTCCGTATCGGCTATAACCGCGCGGCGCGCATCATCGAACAGATGGAAGCGCAGGGCATCGTCAGCGAGCAGGGGCACAACGGCAACCGCGAGGTGCTGGCGCCGCCGCGGCACGATTGATGGTCGTTTAGCCATTGCAATTCAATAAGAAAGGGCCGCTTAAGCGGCCCTTGTGCAAAGAAGCGTAAACCCGTTTCTTCTCGGAACATTGGCCTACCGGCCGATCGCCGGCTTCGGGTAAAGTAACGGGGTAAAGGGTTGATTTGACCCGCACGGCGTCGCCCTGCGGTTAACGCATTTCATAAGGTATCTGGAATAATGAAAAAACTGTTAGTTGCCTGTTGTCTGCTTTCGGGATTCGCTTCTACCTCCGTGCTGGCCGACGCCGCACAGGATCTGCAAAGTCGCCTGGCGAAGGTGAACAGTTTCCACGCCAGCTTCTCACAAACCGTGACCAGCGCCGACGGCGCCGCGGTGCAACAGGGGGAAGGCGAGCTGTGGGTGAAGCGGCCAAACCTGTTCAACTGGCATATGACCTCGCCCGATGAGAGCGTGCTGGTCTCCGATGGCCAGACCCTGTGGTTCTATAACCCATTCGTCGAGCAGGTGACGGCAACCTGGCTGAAGAACGCCACCGGCAATACGCCGTTTATGCTGATCACCCGCAATAATGCCAGCGACTGGAAACAGTACAACGTGAAGCAAAAGGGCGATGATTTCGAGCTGACGCCGAAGTCCGCCAGCGGCAACCTGAAGCAGTTCGCCATCAGCGTGACCAACAGCGGCACCATCCGCAGCTTCGCCGCGGTGGAGCAGGACGGCCAGCGCAGTTCCTACACGCTGAAAAGCCAGCAGAACGTCGCCGCCGATCCGGCCAAATTCAAATTTACCCCGCCGAAGGGGGTGACGCTGGACGACCAGCGCCAGTGAGGTGCAAGTGAGTAATAATCTGTCGCTCGATTTTTCCCAGAACGAGTTCCAGCCGTTGGCCGCGCGTATGCGGCCGACCACGCTGGCGCAGTATATCGGCCAGCAGCACCTGCTGGCCGCCGGCAAGCCGCTGCCGCGTGCCATTGAGGCCGGGCAACTGCACTCGATGATTTTATGGGGGCCGCCGGGCACCGGGAAGACGACGTTGGCAGAGCTGATCGGCCGTTATGGCCAGGCGGATGTCGAACGGATCTCTGCCGTGACCTCCGGCATCAAGGAGATCCGCGAGGCGATTGAGCGGGCGCGGCAAAACCGCGACGCCGGCCGCCGCACCATCCTGTTCGTCGACGAAGTGCACCGCTTTAACAAAAGCCAGCAGGACGCTTTCCTGCCGCATATCGAAGACGGCACCATCACCTTTATCGGCGCCACCACCGAAAACCCGTCGTTCGAACTGAACTCGGCGCTGTTGTCCCGCGCCCGCGTTTACCTGCTGAAGGCGCTGACCGCCGAAGATATCGGCCAGGTGCTGGATCAGGCGATGAGCGACAAGGCGCGCGGCTTTGGCAATCAGAACGTCGAGCTGCCGGCGGAAACGCGCCGCCTGCTGTCGGAGCTGGTGGGCGGCGACGCACGCCGGGCGCTGAACAGCCTGGAAATGATGGCCGACATGGCGGAGTTGGACGCCAAAGGCGTGCGGGTGCTGACGCCGGAGCTGCTGAAAGAGGTGTCGGGCGAGCGCAGCGCGCGCTTCGACAATAAGGGCGACCGTTATTACGATCTGATTTCCGCGCTGCATAAATCGGTGCGCGGCTCGGCGCCGGACGCCGCGCTGTATTGGTATGCGCGCATCATTACCGCCGGCGGCGATCCGCTTTACGTGGCGCGCCGTCTGTTGGCGATTGCCTCTGAAGACGTGGGCAACGCCGATCCGCGCGGCATGCAGGTGGCGATCGCCGCCTGGGATTGCTTCACCCGCGTGGGGCCAGCGGAGGGCGAACGCGCCATCGCGCAGGCGATCGTCTACCTGGCCTGCGCGCCGAAGAGCAATGCGGTCTACACCGCGTTCAAGGCCGCCATGCGCGACGCCAAAGAGCAGGCCGATTATGACGTGCCGGAGCACCTGCGCAACGCGCCGACCAAGCTGATGAAGGAGATGGGGCTGGGGGCGGAATACCGTTACGCTCACGACGAACCCAACGCCTACGCCGCCGGCGAGAACTACTTCCCGCCCGAAATGGCCAACACGCGCTACTACCAACCGACCTCGCGCGGGCTGGAAGGGAAAATCGGCGAAAAGTTGGCATGGCTGGCTGAGCAGGATCAAAATAGCCCGACAAAACGCTACCGCTAGCGTGGCCGTTGCGGTAAGGTTAGCGGGTATCACTCTTCTTTTATGCGGCTATAAATCAGCCGCATAGAACAACAACACTTCTTTCAATAACAACAAGCACAGGATTAGCATGCTCGATCCCAATCTGCTGCGTAATGAGCTAGACGCAGTCGCCGTCAAACTGGCTCGCCGAGGCTTTAAACTCGATCTGGATCTGCTGCGTTCGCAGGAAGAACGCCGCAAAGTTCTGCAGGTAGAAACTGAAACGCTGCAAGCGGAACGCAACTCCCGATCGAAATCCATCGGCGCGGCCAAAGCGCGTGGGGAAGACATCGAGCCGCTGCGTCGCGAAGTGAACGAGCTGGGTGACAAGCTGGATGCCGCCAAGGCGGAACTGGATGCGCTGCAGAGCGAGATCCGCGATTATGCCCTGACGCTGCCTAACCTGCCGGACGACGCCGTGCCGGACGGTAAAGACGACAGCGAAAACCTGGAAGTCACCCGCTGGGGTGAACCGCGCCAATACGACTTCGCGGTGCGCGATCATGTCGATCTGGGCGAAATGGCCGGCGGGCTGGATTTTGCCGCCGCGGTTAAGCTGACCGGTTCGCGCTTCGTGGTGATGAAAGGGCAAATCGCCCGCATGCACCGCGCGCTGTCCCAGTTCATGCTGGATCTGCACACCGAACAGCACGGCTACCTGGAGGCCTACGTGCCTTACCTGGTCAACCACGCCACGCTGTACGGCACCGGCCAACTGCCGAAGTTCGGCGAAGACCTGTTCCATACCCGCCCGCTGGAAGAAGAAGCCGACAGCAGCAACTACGCGCTGATCCCAACGGCGGAAGTGCCGCTGACCAACCTGGTGCGCGACGAGATCGTGGAAGAGGAAACTCTGCCGCTGAAGATGACCGCGCACACACCATGCTTCCGTGCGGAAGCCGGTTCTTACGGCCGCGACACCCGCGGTTTGATCCGTATGCACCAGTTCGACAAGGTCGAAATGGTGCAGATAGTCCGTCCGGAAGATTCGATGGATGCCCTGGAAGAGCTGACCGGCCATGCGGAGAAAGTGCTGCAGCTGCTGAACCTGCCTTACCGCAAGGTGCTGCTGTGCACCGGCGACATGGGCTTCGGCGCCTGCAAGACCTACGATCTGGAAGTGTGGCTGCCGGCGCAGAACACCTACCGCGAGATCTCGTCCTGCTCCAACATGTGGGACTTCCAGGCGCGCCGCATGCAGGCTCGCTGCCGCAGCAAGGCCGACAAGAAGCCGCGTCTGGTCCACACGCTGAACGGCTCCGGCCTGGCGGTTGGCCGTACGCTGGTGGCGGTGCTGGAAAACTACCAGCAGGCCGACGGTCGCATTCAGGTGCCTGAAGTGCTGCGTCCTTATATGGGCGGCCTGGAATACATCGGTTAAACGGCAAAGCATTTGAAAAAAGCGCCTGCGGGCGCTTTTTTTTATGTCGGAAATTCAGTCTGTCGCCAGCGCGTAGGCCTGTTTAATGTAGTCCGCCAGGTGCTTGCTTTTCACTTCGGCGGGCGTGTGGAGCTTGATGTGCCGCCGATATTGGCCGTTGCCTTCAAGTTGCTGATAGCGATCTTCCAGTCGGTGCCCTTGGCCGAATTCCACCGTGACGTGACTGCGGTAGGCGAAAACGCCGCAGAAAAATTGAGTATGCGAGAACATGATGCCGCCGTATTTGACCGATTCGGTGACGCCACTGCCGCTCGCCGTGGCGACCCGGCGCACCTGTTGTACGATCTCCAGCAGCTCGCCGTGCGTGCTGCCGATGTCTGCCAGCAAGGTCTCGACCGCCGCATTATTTGCCTGACTCATCTCGCTTCTCCGTCGTTAAATCCGCTCTGCGCTGAGCATAGCGCTTTTTCAGCCGCTTAGCCGGAAACAAATCGTGCGCTGGAATGATAAGAGGCGATTGACTTTTTTATCGCCAGTGGCATGATGCGCGCACTCTCAATGCGCGTTCGGTCACAATTTCACTATGTCCGCTTACTCCCGCCCGGTGCTCTTATTGCTCTGCGGCCTTTTGCTGCTTACGGTATCCATTGCCGTTTTGAATACGTTAGTGCCGCTTTGGTTAACCCATGCTCAGCTGTCGACCTGGCAAGTGGGTATGGTCAGCTCCTCTTATTTCAGCGGCAATCTGTTGGGCACGTTGGTAGCGGGCAAACTGATCCAGCGCGTCGGCTTCACCCGCAGCTATCATCTCTCTTGTTTGCTGTTCGCCGCCGCGACCGCCGGCATGGTGCTGTCGATCGATTTCTGGAGCTGGCTGGGCTGGCGCTTCTTCGCCGGCGTCGGTTGCGCCTGGATCTGGGTGATCGTGGAGAGCGCGCTTTTGCGCAGCGGCAATTTGAGCAACCGTGGCCAGCTGCTGGCGGCCTATATGATTGTCTATTACCTCGGTACGGTGACCGGCCAATTACTGTTGAGCATGACCTCGACCGAATTGCTGCATGTGGTGCCGTGGGTGACCGCGATCGTGATCAGCGCCATGTTGCCGATGTTGTTCGCGCGGGTAAACCGCCATGAAGACGAGCCGCAGCAGGCGGCGGTATGGACAATGTTGAGACGCCGCAGCGCGCGCCTGGGCATCAACGGCTGCATCATCTCCGGCATTGTGCTCGGTTCTCTGTATGGCCTGATGCCGCTGTATCTCTCTCATCAGGGCATGAGCGACGCTAACGTCGGTTACTGGATGGCGCTGTTGGTCAGCTCCGGCATCGTCGGCCAATGGCCGGTCGGGCGCCTGGCCGATCGTTACGGGCGCTTGCTGGTGCTGCGGATTCAGGTGTTTGTGGTGATCCTCGCCAGCGTGGCGATGCTCGGCAACTACGCCATGGCACCTTCACTGTTCATCCTCGGCTGCGCCGGCTTTACCCTGTATCCGGTGGCGATGTCCTGGGCCTGTGAGAAGGCAATGCCGCACGAACTGGTGGCGATGAACCAGGCGCTGCTGATGAGTTACACCATCGGCAGCTTGCTGGGCCCATCGATGACGGCGCTGCTGATGCAGAACTATTCCGACCGCGTGCTGTTCGTGATGATCGCCGCCGTGGCGCTGGTTTACCTGCTGATGCTGCTGAAGAAACAGAAGCCGGATCACCATCACACGCCGTTCGCCGCCGCCTGAGCATGAAAAAACCGGCCATGAGCCGGTTTTTCTTTTGGCGTGCGCTAATCAGTAAATCACTTTGTGGCCGTAGCTTTCCAGGATGCCTTTGACGCGATCCATGGTCTCGGCTTTCGGCGGGTGCACGCCGTCCAGCTTGTACTCTTCCCCCATCGCTATCCATTTGTGCTTGCCCAGTTCGTGGTAGGGCAGCAGCTCGATTTTCTCGATGTTGGTCATGTCTTTGGTGAACTCGCCCAGCAGGTGCGCCGACTTATCGTCGTCTGACCAGCCCGGCACCACCACGTAGCGGATCCAGGTGCGCTGGTTGCGTTTCGCCAGGTAGCGGGCGAATTCCAGCGTGCGGTGATTGGAGACGCCGACCAGGTTCTGGTGGATCTCGTCGTTCATCTGTTTCAGATCCAGCATCACCAGATCGGTGGTGTCCAGCAGCTCGTCGATCACCGGATCGTAGCGGCGCACAAAGCCATTGGTGTCCAGGCAGGTATTGATGCCTTCGGCGTGGCAGGCGCGGAACCAGTCGCGCACGAATTCAGCCTGCAGGATCGCCTCGCCGCCGGACGCGGTCACGCCGCCGCCGGACGCGTTCATGAAGTGGCGGTAGGCCACCGCGTCTTTCATCAGCTCTTCGACGGTCACTTCCTTGCCGCCGTGGGTGTCCCAGGTGTCGCGGTTATGGCAATAGAGGCAGCGCATCAGGCAGCCCTGGAAGAAGACGATAAAGCGGATCCCGGGCCCATCGACGGTGCCGCAGGATTCGAAGGAGTGGATGCGACCAATTGCTGACATTGCGGGGTTTTCTCCAATATTGACTGTCAAACGCAGTCTAAAAATAGGCGCGTGGCCGCCGGCCAGGTATCTGCGATGCAGCAGCGGGTGGAACCGCCACCGGGGTAATGATGCCTGTCGGCCGGTCAGTTGCCGGATAACTGTTTTGCCGGCTATCCATTCAGTATAGATGTCCGGCAAAACAGACTCGTACAGAGTCAGGGGAGAGCGGTGGGAGAAAAGGGCCGGCAAAACCGGCCCCTGCGTTGGTGCCGAGCGGTTTCCCGCCCGGCCGGCGTATTACATCGTTTGAGTGAAGGTACGAGTAATCACGTCCTGCTGTTGCTCTTTGGTCAGCGAGTTGAAGCGCACGGCGTAACCGGAAACGCGGATGGTCAGCTGAGGATATTTCTCAGGGTTTTCCATCGCGTCCAGCAGCATTTCGCGGTTCATCACGTTGACGTTCAGGTGCTGGCCGCCTTCGATGGAGGCTTCATGGTGGAAGTAACCATCCATCAGGCCCGCCAGGTTGGCTTTACGCACGTCGTCGTCTTTACCCAGCGCGTTAGGCACGATGGAGAAGGTGTAGGAGATCCCGTCTTTCGCGTAGGCAAACGGCAGTTTGGCTACCGAGGTCAGGGAGGCTACTGCGCCTTTCTGGTCGCGGCCGTGCATCGGGTTGGCACCTGGGCCGAACGGTGCGCCTGCGCGGCGGCCATCCGGGGTGTTACCGGTTTTCTTACCGTACACCACGTTGGAGGTGATGGTCAGTACGGACTGGGTCGGTACCGCATTGCGGTAGGTGCGCAGTTTCTGAATTTTCTTCATGAAACGTTCCACCAGGTCGCAGGCGATGTCATCGACGCGGGCGTCGTTGTTACCGAACTGCGGATACTCGCCTTCCACTTTGAAGTCGATGGCCAGGCCGTCTTCGTCGCGAATGGTGGTGACTTTCGCGTACTTGATGGCAGACAGGGAGTCGGCCGCAACGGACAGGCCGGCGATGCCGCAAGCCATGGTGCGATAAACGTCACGGTCATGCAGCGCCATCAGCGCAGCTTCGTAGCTGTACTTGTCGTGCATGTAGTGAATGATGTTCAGCGCGGTCACGTACTGCTTGGCCAGCCAATCCATAAAGTGGTCCATGCGCGCCATGACTTTGTCATAGTCCAGCACTTCGTCCATCATCGGCGCTTCTTTAGGGCCGACCTGCATTTTCAGTTTTTCGTCAACGCCGCCGTTGATGGCGTACAGCATGGTTTTCGCCAGGTTGGCGCGGGCGCCGAAGAACTGCATTTGTTTGCCGACGATCATCGGGCTGACGCAGCAAGCGATGGCGTAGTCATCGTTGTTGAAGTCAGGGCGCATCAGGTCGTCGTTTTCGTACTGAACGGAAGAGGTGTCGATGGACACTTTCGCCGCGAATTTTTTGAAGTTCAGCGGCAGCTTCTCAGACCACAGGATGGTCATGTTCGGCTCCGGAGACGGCCCCATGGTGTACAGGGTGTTCAGGAAGCGGAAGCTGTTTTTGGTGACCAGGGTGCGGCCGTCAACGCCCATACCGGCCAGGGATTCTGTCGCCCAGATTGGGTCGCCGGAGAACAGCTCATCGTACTCAGGGGTACGCAGGAAGCGCACCATACGCAGTTTCATCACCAGGTGGTCGATCAGTTCCTGCGCTTGTTCTTCGGTCAGTTTGCCCGCCTTGATGTCGCGCTCGATGAACACGTCGAGGAAGGTGGACACGCGGCCGAAGGACATGGCGGCGCCGTTCTGGGATTTCACCGCGGCCAGGTAGCCGAAGTAGGTCCACTGCACCGCTTCTTGCGCGCTGGTGGCCGGGCCGGAGATGTCGTAGCCGTATTTGGCGGCCATCTCTTTGATCTGAGCCAGAGCGCGGTGCTGTTCAGCGATCTCTTCGCGCAGCTGGATGGTCATTTCCAGATCTTCGCCGTTTTCCAGTTTTTCCTGCAGCGATTTGAACTGGTTCAGCTTGTCGGCCATCAGGAAGTCGATACCGTACAGCGCCACGCGGCGGTAGTCGCCGATGATGCGGCCGCGGCCGTAGGCGTCCGGCAGGCCGGTCAGCACGCCGGATTTACGGCAGTTCAGGATGTCTTTGGTGTAAACGTCGAATACGCCCTGGTTGTGGGTTTTACGGTATTCGGTGAACACTTTTTTCAGCTGCGGATCCAGCTCGCGGCCGTACACTTTGCACGAACCTTCGACCATTTTGATGCCGCCGAACGGGATCAGCGCGCGTTTCAGAGGGGCGTCGGTCTGCAGACCCACGATGGTTTCCAGCTCTTTGGCGATGTAACCCGCGTCGTGAGAAACGATGGTTGAAGCAACGTTGGTGTCGAAATCAACCGGCGCGTGAGTGCGGTTTTCCAGTTTGATCCCTTCCATAACCTTGTCCCACAAGGTGGTGGTGGCCTGAGTTGCCCCAGCCAGGAAGGACTCGTCACCTTCATAAGGCGTGTAGTTTTTCTGGATGAAGTCACGAACGTTGACTTCATTCTGCCAGTCACCCTTGCTGAAACCTTCCCAAGCGTTGGCTAATTTCTCGTTAAGTTCGGTCATTGTACACCTACCTTTGATTGTGGATTTCTAACTCTGCGCGCGGTAACTCACAGCTTAGTGCTGTTCGCGGCCCCCGCGCAGATAAATTACCCAGTAAGTCAACCCAACCAGCAGACCGCCACCGATGATGTTGCCGATGGTGACCGGAATCAGGTTGTCGATGATGAAGTTGCTTACTGTCAGATGAGCGAATTGCTCAGGTACCGCCCCTACGGCTTGCCAGAATTCCGGCGTGGCGAAGTGTTTGACCACGATGCCCATAGGGATCATAAACATGTTGGCGATGCTGTGCTCGAAGCCGCTGGCGACAAACATCCCGACCGGCAGCACCATGGCGAGCATCTTGTCGGTCAGGGTGCGGCCGGAGTAGCTCATCCAGACCGCCAGGCAGACCATCAGGTTAGCCAGAATGCCGAGGCACACGGCTTCGATAAAGGTGTGATGCAGCTTGTGGTCTGCGGTTTGCAGGACATTCAGCCCCCACTGGCCGTTGGCGACCATATACTCGCCGGAGAACCAGATCAGCGCCACGAAGAACAGCGCGCCGACCAGATTGCCGAGATAAACGTTCAGCCAGTTGGCGCCCAGCTGGCCCCAGCTGATGCGGCCGCTGGCCTTGGCGATGACGATGAGCACGGTAGAGGTGAACAGGTCGGCGCCCGACACCACCACCAGCATTAACCCGAGAGAGAAGCAGATGCCGCCGACCAGTTTCGCCAGCCCGAAAGGCACGCCGGCGGTGCCGGTGGTCGCCGTGATGTAGAAGACGAAGGCGATGGAAATGAAGACACCGGCGGTGATCGCCAAATAAAACGTTTTCAGCGGATGTTTGGTGGCTTTATACACGCCGGCATCTTCAGCGATTTTCGCCGTTGCCGCAGGTAAAATCAGATCGAAGGGGCTGTCAGTTTTCAAACTAACTCTCGCTCTTAAGGGTTAAAACAACGCAATGAGATACTAGCAAAGCAGTATAGGGGAAAATTTGATTTGGATCATAAGGCGGGGAAGTAGAGCGGCAAAATGACGTGTTTTTTGTGTGGTTTTTGTGGTTAATCTATTGATTTTTAAGATAAAACAATTTTTTAATGTTTGCAAATTTTTTTGAATGTGCAGGGTGGGCCGCAGGCGCTAAAGTTAAATTTTTAGGCGTTTTGTCGCCGCGCAGCGCTGAAAGTTTAATTATCGGTTAATTATTATTTCACCGTCCGGCAACAATTGACGGTTTATTTATTTTTATGGTCGTTTAACCGCCTATTTTCCGACGAAAAAATAAAACCGCATGCGTTGAAATAAACCGCAAAAATGAAAACGCCGCAACGGCGTGCGGCGTTTGGCAGCAGGGGTACTCCCAAAGTGGCAGTGCCCCTGATGACGCTTAGGCCTTAGCCCAGTGGCGGCGTTTGGCCGCCTGCAGCTTCTCGTAGGCCGCCAGCAGCGCCTGATGGGCCGGCAGCGCCTTCAGATCGGCATCGACGGCGAACAGCCCGTTGAAGCGTTCTTCACCGCTGATGGCGGCGGAGGCGGCGTCGACCGCTTCCTGGCCATACATCTTCACGAACGCGGTATAGTACTGCGCCGCTTCGCGTTCAGGCTCCTGCGCCAGCAGCAGCAGCGTTTGCAGGCAGCGGTAGTAGTTGCTGCGCGCCGGGCTCAGCACCGAGGCGTTGAAGTCCTGCGTCCATTCGGTCCAGATCAGCGCCTGATCCAGATCGCCGCCCGCCAGCGCCAGCATCGCCTTCAGCTCGCCCACGCGCAGGGTATGCCAGGCGTTGTCTTTGCCGCTGGCAATGCCCAGCAGTTCGCGTACGCGGGTGAAATCGTCCAGCCCTTCGTCGTCCAACTGCTCGATCAGTGCCAGGTATTCTTCCGGCTCCCACTCGCTGCCCGGCAGCGCCAGCAGCGTGTCGCGCAGGTGCGCGCCCATGCTGTTGTTGGCCAGCAGCAGGTCTTCCGCCGGATAAATGTCGGACATGCCCGGCACGATGATTCGGCAAGCGTAGACGCCCAGGTGCTCGTAGTCGGCGATGTACACTTCCGCGTCTTCCTTGTCGAAGATGCTCATCAGGGTGGCGAACTCTTCCTGCGTGCTGCCGCTGAAGTTCCAGTCAACGAACGGGTAATCCGCGTCCTGTTTGAACAGATCCCAGGAGATCAGGCCGCTGGAGTCGATGAAGTGCGTTTCCAGGTTGGTGTGTTCCGCCACTTCTTCGTCATCGAAGGTCGGCGCGGTGAACACGTCGAGATCTTTCAGGCTGCGGCCCTGCAGCAGTTCGGTTACCGTGCGCTCCAGCGCCACGCCGAAGTCCGGGTGCGCGCCGAACGAGGCGAAGCAGGTGCCGTTGGTCGGGTTGAACAGCACCACGCAGATCACCGGGTAGTTGCCGCCCAGCGAGGCGTCATAGGAGAGGATCGGGAAACCTTCCTCTTCCAGTTTGGCGATGGCTTCCACCACGCCCGGGTAGCGGTTCAGCACTTCGTCCGGGATCGCCGGCAGGCTGATGGATTCGGCGATGATGCGGTTTTTCACATAGCGCTCGAACACTTCCGACAGGCCCTGCACGCGCGCTTCGTTGGCGGTGTTGCCGGCGGACATGCCGTTGGAAACATACAGGTTGCCGATGATGTTCATCGGGATGTACACGGTTTGCTGGTCGGACTGACGGGTAAACGGTAGCGCGCACACGCCGCGATCGGCGTTGCCGGATTGCAGATCGACCAGATCGCTGGCGCTCAGCTCTTGCTGCGGATCGTAGAAGGCGTGCAGGCGTTCGTCGAGGATGCCGGCCGGCAGCGCGTCGTCTTCAGGGATCGGGAACCATTTCTCATTCGGGTAGTGCACGAAGTCGCCTTCGGCGATCTGCCGGCCCAGATAGAAATCGGCGAAGAAGTAGTTGGTGGACAGGCGCTCGAAATATTCACCCAGCGCGGAGGCCAGCGCGGCTTTTTTGCTGGCGCCTTTGCCGTTGGTGAAGCACAGCGGGCAATCGCGATCGCGAATGTGCACCGACCACACGTGCGGCACCGGGTTCAGCCAGGAGGCTTCTTCGATGTTGAAACCGAGATCGCTCAGTTTCTGCTGGAAACGGGCGATGGAGTCTTCCAGGGCGGCGTCTTTACCGGGGATAAAAGTTTGCGTCATTGTCTTCACTTTTTGCGCGTACTAAAAACGCGCAATGATACGGGGTTTTACGCTGGAGCTCCACGTATTCCTAAAGCGGCGGCAAAGTCACAGTTTTTTTAAGGATAGGGGCCATAATTCAGCGAGTTATCTGTCACGGAGAAATCTAATGAAATCAGTGAAACTCAGCGCGTTAACCCTCTTGTTGACCGGCTTCAGCGCCTCGGCGCTGGCGCTGCCCAACATCACCCTGCTGGCGACCGGCGGCACTATCGCCGGCGGCGGTGAGTCGGCGACGAAATCCAACTATACCGCGGGCAAGCTGGGCGTCGAGGCGCTGGTCGATGCGGTGCCGGAGCTGAAGAACGTCGCCAACGTGCAGGGGGAGCAGGTGGTGAACATCGGTTCGCAGGACATGAACGATCAGGTCTGGCTGACGCTGGCGAAGAAAATTGACGCCGACTGCGGCAAGACCGACGGCTTCGTCATCACCCACGGCACCGATACGCTGGAGGAGACGGCCTATTTCCTCGATTTGACGGTGAAATGCGACAAGCCGGTGGTGCTGGTAGGGGCGATGCGGCCGGCGACGGCGATGAGCGCCGACGGCCCGTTCAATCTGTACAACGCGGTGGTGACGGCGGCGGATCCGCAATCGGCCAACCGCGGGGTGCTGGTGGCGATGAACGACACCGTGCTGGACGCGCGCGACGTCACCAAGATCAACACCACCGCCGTGCAGACCTTCCAGTCGCCGAACTACGGCCCGCTGGGGTATATCCACAACGGCAAGATCGATTACCAGCGCTCGCCGCAGCGTAAGCATACCCGCGATACGCCGTTCGACGTCAGCAAGCTGAACGAATTGCCGAAGGTCGGCATCATCTACAACTACGCCAATGCTTCCGATGCGCCGGCCAAGGCGCTGATCGCTGAAGGGTACCAGGGTATCGTCAGCGCCGGGGTCGGCAACGGCAACCTGTATAAAACCGTGTTCGACACCCTGGCGACGGCGGCGCACAATGGTGTGGCGGTGGTGCGCTCATCGCGCGTGCCGACCGGCGCCACCACCGAAGATGCGGAAGTGGACGACGCCAAGTACGGCTTTGTGGCCGCCGGCACGCTGAATCCGCAAAAAGCGCGCATACTGCTGCAGCTGGCGCTGACGCAAACCAAAGACGCGAAGCAGATCCAGCAGATGTTCAATCAGTACTGATCGTTTTCTCTCCTGCGGGGGCCGGCCGGGCTCTCGCAGCCATCTTGGCTGAATACAGCATAAAACACCGCGTTAACCCGCTGAATTTCCCCATGTCACAGGGTTTTATCGTCCAAACAATCGCGACGGCCGCAGAGCCTGTCATCACCCGGTGCAGCCGTTTGCCGCCGACGGGCGAATAAGCGTTGCAGCTATGGGGCGTGAGTGATAAAACCGATGGGTTGGTTAACGCGAGCGTTAACTTCGGGCGTCTTTTCGACAGGTCGCTTTTCTGCGGCGAACAGTGAATGTGGTGAGGGGAAATGACTCAGGTTTATAATTTTAGCTCTGGCCCGGCGATGCTGCCGGTGGAAGTGTTGCGTCGTGCGGAACAGGAACTGTGCAACTGGCACGGGTTGGGCACGTCAGTGATGGAGATCAGTCATCGCAGCAAAGAATTCATCGCCGTTGCCGAGCAGGCGGAACAGGATCTGCGCGATCTGCTGAAAGTCCCCTCCAACTATAAAGTGCTGTTTTGCCACGGCGGCGCCCGCGCGCAGTTCGCGGCGCTGCCGCTGAACCTGCTGGGCGACAAGGCCACCGCCGACTATATCGACGGCGGCTATTGGGCGCACAGCGCCATCAAGGAAGCGGAAAAGTATTGCGCCCCGAACGTCATCGACGTGAAAACCCGCATCGACGGCCTGAGCGGCATCAAGCCGATGAAAGAGTGGCAGCTCAGCGACGACGCGGCTTACGTGCACTATTGCCCGAATGAGACCATCGACGGCGTGGCCATCGATGAAACGCCGGACTTCGGCGACAAGGTGGTGATCGGCGATTACTCCTCGACCATCCTGTCCCGCCCGCTCGACGTCAGCCGCTTCGGCGTGATTTACGCCGGCGCGCAGAAAAACATCGGCCCGGCTGGCCTGACGCTGGTGATCGTGCGCGACGATCTTTTGGGCAAGGCGCGCAAAGAAGTGCCGTCGATCCTCGATTACACCGTGCTGGCCGAGAACGACTCGATGTTCAACACCCCGCCGACCTTCGCCTGGTACCTGTCCGGGCTGGTGTTCAAATGGCTGAAAGAGCAGGGCGGCCTGGTGGAGATGCAAAAACGCAATCAGGCCAAGGCCGAGCTGCTGTACGCGACCATCGATAAATCCAACTTCTACCGCAGCCAGGTGGCGATCGCCAACCGTTCGTGGATGAACGTGCCGTTCCAACTGGCCGATGCGGCGCTGGACAAGGTGTTCCTCAGCGAAGCCGAGGCCATCGGCCTGCAGGCGCTGAAAGGCCACCGGGTAGTTGGCGGCATGCGCGCTTCTATTTACAATGCCATGCCGCTGGCCGGCGTGCAGGCGCTGACCGATTTCATGGCCGACTTCGAACGTCGTCACGGTTGATTCCGTCAGCCCGCCAGGCGCGGGCTGCCTCAGGCTGTTGTCCTTTTGCATTAAAGCGGCTCCGGCATTATTCCGGAGCCGTTTCGTTTATCAGAATTGGAGAGTTTTGTTCACATGGTGGATTCCCTGACGTTACAACCGGTCGCCCTGGTCAATGGCACCGTCAACTTACCCGGCTCGAAGAGCGTTTCTAACCGCGCTCTGCTGCTGGCGGCGCTGGCGAAAGGCACGACCCGGCTGACCAACCTGCTGGACAGCGACGACGTGCGTCATATGCTGAACGCGCTGCAGGCGTTGGGCGTGAACTACCAGCTTTCCGCCGATCGCACCCTGTGCGAAGTGACCGGCGTAGCCGGGCCGCTGGTGGCCGATCGGCCTCTGGAACTGTTCCTCGGCAATGCCGGGACGGCGATGCGCCCATTGGCGGCGGCGCTGTGCCTCGGCGAAGGCGACGTGGTGCTGACCGGCGAACCGCGCATGAAAGAGCGCCCGATCGGCCATCTGGTGGACGCGCTGCGCCAGGGCGGGGCGCAGATTGATTACCTCGAGCAGACCGATTACCCGCCGATCCGCCTGCGTGGCGGCTTCCAGGGCGGCGACGTCACCGTTGACGGCAGCGTCTCCAGCCAGTTCCTGACCGCGTTGCTGATGACTGCGCCGCTGGCGCCGCAGGATACGCAGATCCACATCAAGGGCGAGCTGGTTTCCAAGCCGTACATCGACATCACGCTGCATCTGATGCGCACTTTCGGCGTATCGGTGAGCCACGACAACTATCGGGTGTTCCATATCCAGGGGCGCCAGACGTATATCGCGCCGGGCGATTACCTGGTTGAGGGCGACGCGTCTTCCGCTTCTTACTTCCTGGCGGCGGCGGCTATCAAGGGCGGCACCGTGCGCGTGACCGGCATCGGCCGCAAAAGCGTGCAGGGCGACACCAGGTTTGCCGACGTGCTGGAGAAAATGGGCGCGCGTATTACCTGGGGCGACGATTTCATCGAGTGCAGCCGCGGTGAACTGCGCGGCATCGACATGGACATGAACCACATTCCGGACGCGGCGATGACCATCGCCACCGCGGCGCTGTTCGCCGAGGGGCCGACCACCATCCGCAATATCTACAACTGGCGGGTGAAGGAGACCGACCGTTTGGCGGCGATGGCCACCGAGCTGCGTAAAGTGGGGGCGGAAGTGGACGAAGGGGAAGACTACATTCACGTCGTGCCGCCGGCCAAACTGCAGTTTGCCGAGATTGGCACCTACAACGATCACCGCATGGCGATGTGTTTCTCGCTGGTGGCGCTGTCGGATACTCCGGTCACCATTCTCGATCCGAAATGCACCGCGAAAACCTTCCCGGACTATTTCGAACAGCTGGCGCGCATCAGCCAGCCGGCGTAACCCGTCAAATCGTTTATTTTAAGGCCCCTTTGTGGGCCTTTATCATTTTTAACCTCTGGCGACCGGCATTTCTTCTATACTTTTTCGCGGTTGTGCGCTTATTTTCAACAACCGGACAGTTCCAGGGTAACAGATCGCCGTAGGGCAGCGTATAATACGCCACCGTATTTGCCCCTGATTGGGCAGGTGACAGAGCGCACGGGCTTCGAGTCGAAGCACGCCGTGTCTCTGTGAGGTTTTCTACCTGAAGGAGAGAGAAATGACGGCTACAGCCCCGGTGATAACCGTTGATGGACCAAGTGGCGCAGGCAAAGGCACGCTGTGTAAAGCGTTGGCCGAGTCTCTGGGTTGGCGTTTGCTGGACTCCGGCGCGATCTATCGCGTGCTGGCGCTGGCAGCGTTGCATCATCAGGTGGATATCACTTCTGAGGAAGCGCTGGTTCCGCTGGCCGCACATCTCGATGTTCGCTTCGTTGCCCAGGACGGCAAGCTGCAGGTGATTTTGGAAGGTGAGGACGTCAGCAATGAGATCCGCACCGAAACCGTCGGCAACACCGCGTCGCAAGCGGCGGCGTTTCCGCGCGTGCGCGAGGCGCTGCTGCGCCGCCAGCGCGCATTCCGCGAGGCGCCCGGCCTGATTGCCGATGGCCGCGACATGGGCACGGTGGTGTTTCCGGACGCGCCGGTCAAGATTTTCCTCGACGCCAGCTCGGAGGAGCGCGCGCACCGCCGCATGCTGCAGTTGCAGGAGAAGGGCTTTAATGTTAACTTTGAACGTCTTTTAGCCGAGATAAAGGAACGGGACGACCGTGACCGTAATCGGCCTATCGCGCCTCTGGTGCCCGCTTCTGACGCCCTCGTGCTGGACTCTACCAGCATGTCGATCGAAGAAGTGATCCGGCAGGCGTTGACGTATGCACAGAAAGTGTTGGCGTTGCCGCAGCAATAAGCGCGGCGGCGCTATTGGCTTTTTGTCATATTTGTCATAGCGGTATCGCAATATATCGGGTAAAATTTTACCCCTGTAACCTTAAACCCTGTCGGCATGGAGCCAATGGCGGGGTATGTGAAACAACCCCATTCGGCGGGACGCTAAATGGACGTTAAACTAAAGAACCCTGAAGATTAACAACATGACTGAATCTTTCGCTCAACTCTTTGAAGAATCCTTAAAAGAAATCGAAACCCGCCCGGGTTCCATCGTTCGTGGCGTCGTTGTTGCTATCGACAAAGATATCGTACTGGTTGACGCCGGTCTGAAATCTGAGTCTGCCATCCCGGCTGAGCAATTCAAAAACGCCCAGGGCGAGCTGGAAATCCAGGTTGGTGACGAAGTTGACGTTGCTCTGGATGCTGTTGAAGACGGCTTCGGTGAAACCCTGCTGTCCCGTGAGAAAGCTAAGCGTCACGAAGCTTGGATCACGCTGGAAAAAGCTTACGAAGAAGCTGAGACTGTAACCGGTGTTATCAACGGCAAAGTGAAGGGTGGCTTCACCGTCGAGCTGAACGGCATCCGCGCGTTCCTGCCAGGTTCCCTGGTTGACGTGCGTCCGGTACGTGACACTCTGCACCTGGAAGGCAAAGAGCTTGAGTTCAAAGTCATCAAGCTGGATCAGAAGCGCAACAACGTTGTCGTTTCTCGCCGTGCGGTTATCGAATCCGAGAACAGCGCTGAGCGCGATCAACTGCTGGAAAACCTGCAGGAAGGCATGGAAGTTAAAGGTATCGTTAAGAACCTCACTGACTACGGTGCATTCGTTGATCTGGGCGGCGTAGACGGCCTGCTGCACATCACTGACATGGCTTGGAAACGCGTTAAGCACCCAAGCGAAATCGTCAACGTTGGCGATGAAATCACTGTTAAAGTGCTGAAGTTCGACCGCGAGCGTACTCGTGTATCCCTGGGTCTGAAACAGCTGGGCGAAGATCCATGGGTTGCTATCGCGAAACGTTACCCAGAAGGCACCAAGCTGACTGGTCGTGTAACCAACCTGACTGATTACGGCTGCTTCGTAGAAATCGAAGAAGGCGTTGAAGGTCTGGTACACGTTTCTGAAATGGATTGGACCAACAAAAACATCCATCCGTCCAAAGTTGTTAACGTGGGCGACGTAGTGGAAGTGATGGTTCTGGACATCGATGAAGAACGTCGTCGTATCTCCCTGGGCCTGAAGCAGTGCAAATCCAACCCATGGCAGCAGTTCGCAGAAACCCACAACAAGGGCGACCGCGTTGAAGGTAAAATCAAGTCTATCACTGACTTCGGTATCTTCATCGGCCTGGACGGCGGCATCGACGGCCTGGTTCACCTGTCTGACATCTCCTGGAACGTTGCAGGCGAAGAAGCAGTTCGTGAATACAAGAAAGGCGACGAAATCGCAGCGGTTGTTCTGCAAGTTGACGCAGAGCGCGAGCGTATCTCCCTGGGCGTGAAGCAACTGGCTGAAGACCCGTTCAATAACTACCTGTCTATGAACAAGAAAGGTGCTATTGTTACTGGTAAAGTCACTGCAGTTGACGCCAAAGGTGCTACAGTTGAATTGGCAGGCGGCGTAGAAGGTTACCTGCGTGCATCTGAAGCCTCTCGCGACCGCATTGAAGATGCAACTCTGGTTCTGAACGTAGGTGACGAAGTTGAAGCCAAATTCACCGGCGTTGACCGTAAGAACCGCGTTGTAAGCCTGTCCGTACGTGCTAAGGACGAAGCTGACGAGAAAGACGCCATCGCAACTGTTAACAACAAACAGGAAGAAGGCAACTTCTCTAACGCAATGGCTGAAGCTTTCAAAGCGGCTAAAGGCGAGTAATGACGGGGGGCGGTCTCTGACCGCCCCGATACGGTAGTTTAGCTGCAAAGCTTGGAGGTACTATGACCAAGTCTGAACTTATTGAAAGACTTGCTGGCCAGCAATCTCATATTCCGGCGAAGGCCGTTGAGGATGCAGTGAAAGAGATGCTTGAGCACATGGCCGCAACGCTGGCCGAGGGCGAACGCATTGAGATCCGCGGATTCGGCAGTTTTTCTCTTCACTACCGTGCCCCGCGTGTAGGCCGCAACCCGAAAACCGGCGACAAAGTCGAGCTGGACGGCAAGTACGTTCCTCACTTCAAACCAGGCAAAGAGTTGCGTGACCGCGCCAATATCTATGGCTAGTCGCTGACTGACTGCCCATAGCGTTGTTGCTTGTAAAGAATATAAAACGGTGCCTTTAAGGCGCCGTTTTTTTTCGCCTGCAATTCCCCTAGCTCTGCTTGTGAATTGCGTACCGCGCCGCATTTGCGGTGTGGCTGCTGCATAAGCCTCTCTTATCCTGCCGTGCTCGCCGCATCCTCACTAAAGCCCGCTGGCGGCGACATGTCGCTTGAATAATCCTGCTTGCTCTTCGTGACGCGTTTTTGCTCATGGTGAAGCTGATGGGAGAAGAGCGATCAAAATTTCGCTGGATCTGGCGATATTCGCCGTTATCTGCGGCATCTTGCCGCTGCTGCTTTTACCGCAGTTGCCAGAGCAATGGTTGCTGTGGCCGATGCTGCTGGTCGCCGGTTTACTGCTGCGCACCCGTTGGCCGTTCTGCCGTTATTTGGCCTGCCTGGGATTGGGATTCATATGGGCGGTTTTCAACGCCGGAAGCCTGCTCGGGCAAATGGATCGCTTAAGCCGCGTGCCGGAAGTGACGGCGGTGGTGCAGATAAGCAGCGTCGCACTGGAGCCTGCCGTCAGTAAGCAGACCCTGATGCACATCGAGCGGGTCGACGGCCATTGGCTGGCGCCTGCGCTGGCGTTTACCACGACATGGGCTCCGAAAGAGCAACGGCTGTGTGCCGGGCAGCGTTGGCAATTGAAACTGCGCATGCGGCCGGTGCATGGCAAGCTCAATGAAGGAGGCTTCGACAGCCAACGTTGGGCGATCGCACAGCGCCAGCCGTTGACCGCTCAGGTCAGGCAGGCGCGCTTGCTGGAGGGGAATTGCGGCCTGCGCCAGCGCATTATCAGCCATGCTGAAGCCAACATTGGTGAATTGCGTTACAAGGCGGTGTTGCTGGCGTTGGCGTTTGGGGAAAGAACCGCGCTCGAACAGGCTTTGCGCACGCTGATGTTGAAAACCGGTATCGCTCATCTGATGGCCATATCGGGGTTACATGTTGCGATGGTCGCCATTTTGTTCTGGGCAGTGCTGCGCGCGCTGCAGTTTTTCCTCCCCGCCCATCTGATTGGTTATCGCTTTCCGTTGATCGCGGGCTGGGTGGCGACGCTGATCTATGTTTGGTTGGTGGGCGCCCAGCCGCCGGCGGTGCGTACCGCGTTGGCGATGACGCTGTGGATGCTGCTGCGTTTGCGCGGCGTGCATTGCTCTTCATGGCAAGTGTGGCTGTGGTGCATCGGGCTTATTTTGCTGTGCGATCCGTTGGCGGTCTTGTCAGACAGTTTCTGGTTGTCGGTACTGGCGGTCGGGTGCCTGATTTTTTGGTTCGAGTGGGCACCGCTCGGCGAGCGATTTCGTTCGGCGTGGTATTGGGCTCCGGTGCGCTGGCTGCATATTCAGCTAGGCATGACGTTGCTGCTGGTGCCGATGCAGGCCGCGCTGTTTCTGGGCCTGACGTTGACCTCGCTGCCGGCCAATCTCTGGGCGGTGCCCATCGTCTCATTGGTGACGGTGCCGTTGATTTTGCTGGCGTTGATTTGCGGCATCTTCCCCTCGCTAAGTTACGGGCTTTGGTGGTTGGCGGATTTCACGTTGGGATGGGTGTTTGTGCCGTTAAATTATCTGCAGCGCGGTTGGGTGGATTTGGGGGCCGCCTCGTTGCTTGCCAGCGCGTCGGGATGGCTTCTCGTTATCTGTTGGCGCTTTCATTGGTGGTGGCGCTATGCGCCTGGACTGGCAGCGATAGCCATATGCTGCGTGTTATGGCGAGGTAAAGCACCGGATTACCATTGGCGCGTCGACATGCTCGATGTCGGGCACGGCCTGGCGGTGGTGATCGAGCAAAACGGCAAGGGGATACTGTACGACACCGGCGATCGTTGGGCGACAGGCAGTGCCGCAGAACGGCATATATTGCCGATGCTGAACTGGCGGGGCATTGAGCTGGAGCAGATCATTATCAGCCATATTCATCTCGATCATATCGGCGGGCTCCCGACGATGCGGCGAGCGTTCCCGCAAGCTACCGTGCGCAGCCCGATACGCGGGGAAGGGCATTTACCCTGCATCGCCGGCGAGCGTTGGCGCTGGCAGTCGTTGCAATTCGAGGTGCTGTGGCCGCCGAAAATGCTCAAAAGGCCGGTTAATGACGACTCTTGTGTGATCCGTATCGACGACGGGAAATACAGTCTGCTGCTCACCGGCGATGCGGAAAAGAGGGCGGAGGCGCAGCTGCTCCGATTGCGGCGCGACCGCTTAACGGCCACGGTATTGCAGGTGGGGCACCATGGCAGCAAAACTTCCTCAACACCGCCTTTTTTGCGCGCGGTTAATCCCGAAGCTGCGCTGGCGTCCGCATCTCGTTACGGTAAATGGCGTTTGCCGGCGCGTAAAGTGGTCGCCCGATATCGGGCAAATGGCATTACATGGCACGATACGACGCGCTCCGGCCAGTTGTCGGTGCTTTTTTTCGACAACGATTGGCAAATTAAAGGCTTTCGCGAACAATTAATGCCCCGTTGGTACCATCAGCGGTTTGGCGTAGAGGGCGATAATGAGTAAAATAGGCCGCTATTTCTTCCGATGCTGGTATTTGCATGATGAATGATAAAGATCTCTCGACCTGGCAGACGTTCCGTCGACTCTGGCCGATGATCACTCCTTTTAAGACCGGGCTGATTGTGGCCGCCATTGCGTTGATTATGAACGCAGCGGGGGACACGCTGATGCTGTCTCTGCTTAAACCGTTATTGGACGATGGGTTTGGAAAAACCGACAGCAGCGTGCTGGTGTGGATGCCGCTGGCGGTGATTGCGCTGATGCTGATGCGCGGCGTGACCAGCTTTGTTTCAAGCTACTGCATTTCCTGGGTTTCCGGCATGGTGGTGATGCAGATGCGCCGCCGCCTGTTTGGCCACATGATGAGAATGCCAGTGGCCTTCTTCGATCAGCAATCCACCGGGACGTTGCTGTCGCGCATTACCTATGATTCCGAGCAGGTGGCGTCTTCTTCTTCCAGCGCGCTGGTGACCGTGGTGCGCGAAGGGGCCTCGATCATTGGCCTGTTCATCATGATGTTCTACTACAGCTGGCAGCTGTCGGTGATCCTGATCGTGCTGGCGCCGATCGTTTCCATCGCCATTCGCCTGGTGTCCAAGCGTTTTCGCAACATCAGCAAGAACATGCAGAACACCATGGGGCAGGTGACCACCAGCGCCGAACAGATGCTGAAAGGCCATAAAGAAGTGCTGATCTTCGGTGGCCAGCAGGTGGAAACCGAGCGCTTTAACTCGGTGAGCAACCGCATGCGTCAACAGGGCATGAAACTGGTCTCTGCGTCTTCCATTTCCGATCCGATCATTCAGCTGATCGCTTCGCTGGCCCTGGCGTTCGTGCTGTTTGCCGCCAGCTTCCCGAGCGTGATGGAAACCCTGACCGCCGGCACCATTACCGTGGTGTTCTCGTCAATGATCGCGCTGATGCGTCCGCTGAAGTCGCTGACCAACGTCAATGCCCAGTTCCAGCGTGGGATGGCGGCCTGCCAGACGCTGTTCTCCATTTTGGATATGGAACAGGAAAAAGACACCGGTACCCGCGAAGTGAAGCGTGCGAAAGGCGACATCGAATTCCGCAACGTCACCTTCTACTATCCGGCTAAAGAAACGCCGGCGCTGCGTGATATCAACCTGAAAATCGCCGAAGGCAAGACAGTGGCGTTGGTGGGCCGCTCGGGTTCGGGTAAATCCACCATCGCCAACCTGCTGACGCGCTTCTACGATATTCAGGAAGGCGAAATCCTGATGGATGGCCACGATCTGCGTGAATATACCCTGGCCTCACTGCGTAATCAGGTGGCGCTGGTCTCGCAAAACGTGCACCTGTTCAACGATACCATCGCCAATAACATCGCCTATGCGCGCGAGAGCGAATACAGCCGCGAGCAGATTGAGAAAGCGGCCGAAATGGCGTACGCGATGGACTTCATCAACAAGATGGAAAACGGCCTGGATACGGTGATCGGTGAAAACGGCGTGATGCTGTCCGGCGGCCAACGTCAGCGCATCGCCATCGCGCGTGCTTTGCTGCGCGATTGCCCGATCCTGATCCTGGATGAGGCGACTTCTGCGCTGGATACCGAATCCGAGCGTGCCATTCAGGCCGCACTGGACGAGCTGCAGAAAGACCGTACTTCGCTGGTGATCGCGCACCGTCTGTCGACGATTGAGAAGGCGGACGAGATCCTGGTGGTGGAGGACGGTCGCATCGTCGAACGCGGCGAGCACGCCGAGTTGCTTGAACGGCAGGGCGCCTATGCGCAACTGCACCGCATGCAGTTTGGTCAATAATGATTGAGCGCATTTGGTCCGGCGGTTCGCTGCTTTATCTGGCGCTGTTGCCGCTCTCCTGGCTGTATGGCCTGTTCAGCTGGCTGATCCGCCTCAGCTACCGCTGTGGCCTGCGCAAAAGCTGGCGTTCGCCGGTGCCGGTGGTGGTGGTGGGCAACCTCACCGCCGGTGGCAACGGCAAAACGCCGATGGTGATCTGGCTGGTGGAACACCTGCAGCAGCGGGGCTATCGCGTTGGTGTGGTGTCACGCGGTTACGGCGGTAAGTCGGCGGTCTATCCCCTGGTGCTCAATCAGAATACCTCGACCCGCGAGGCGGGCGATGAGCCGGTGCTGATTTATCAGCGGACCGGTGCGCCCGTGGCGATCGCGCCCAAGCGAGCAGAGGCGGTGCAGGCCTTGCTGCAACAACAGCCGCTGGATGCGATCGTCACCGACGATGGCTTGCAGCACTATGCTTTACAGCGTGACTTCGAGCTGGTGGTCATCGACGGCGTGCGTCGCTTCGGCAACGGCTGGTGGTTGCCGGCCGGGCCGATGCGCGAGCGTGCTGCGCGGCTTGGCAGCGTCAATGCGCGCGTCGCCAATGGCGGCGTGGCGCAGGCCGGGGAAATTGCCATGCGCCTGCAGGCGCGTGATGCGGTGAACCTGCTGAGCGGTGAACGTCGCCCGGCGGCCGAGCTGCCGTGCGTGGTAGCGATGGCGGGCATCGGCCATCCGCCGCGTTTCTTCGCGACGTTGGAAAAATTGAACGTCGAGGTTGTGCAGGAAGTGGCGTTTGCCGATCATCAGGAATATCAGCAGGCGCAGCTGGCGGCGCTGGTTGCTGCCGATCAAACGCTGTTGATGACGGAGAAGGACGCGGTGAAATGTCGCGCCTTTGCCCAGCCCAATTGGTGGTATTTGCCGGTTGATGCGGTGCTACCGTCCGCTCAGGCTGAGCAACTGCTGCAGGATATCGAATCTCTGCTGACCAAGTAACCTCAGGATGTCAGCGTGGCAAGCCCCAGGGCTTGCGCGCAGGCTTCCAGCGAACGCTGCTGGGTTTGCTGATACAGCGCCAGCTCGTCGATCACCTCACTGCCCAACGCTTGTTCAAACGCTGCCCGGCTGGAAGCGGCGTTGTACTGCGCGTGGCGGCTGTCCCCCAGATTCGACTGGAAAATCCCCGCGGCGCTGACCGGCAGAAAATCTTCATACACCAGCGGCTGGAAGCGAACGTGTTCTTTCTCGATCAGTTGCTCCAGAGTGCTGTGCTTATCCAGCGACTCTTTGGCCGCCAGGCCGCATTCGGTCGGGAAATAGCGGAACCAGGCCAGCTGTTGCTCGCGCAGCGTGGCGTAATCATCCGGAAACGCCCGGAAGTTTTCCTCCAGCAGTTGATAGTAGCGCTCGGCATTCTTCTCGCTCGGCGGCCCCTGCAGCGCATCGTTGGTGGCCTGCAGCAGACGGTCGTAGAGTTCTCGTCCTTTCGTCGTCAGCGCCACACCGCGCTGTTCGATCTCGCCGAAGCGCGCGGTATGGTGGCCGGCGACGGCACGGCCGTCATGCTCAACGAAATCGACGCGTTCTTCCAACGCCTTGAAGCTGGTTTGGCGCAGCAGGATCGCGCGACGGCGGCGCGGCGGGCCCTCGATGACCGCCTTGGGCGTAATGCCGCGGCCGGGCATCGCCTGCTGAACGCGATCGATATCCAGCGTGCGCGGTGTCAGATGGTTGATATGCGGCCCTTTAAACGCCACCACGTCGGCGATCAGGCGATGCTGATCGTGCAGCTGCCGGTATTCTTCGGCGCTGACCGTCGCCTGGTTGTGCCAGCGGAAGGTTTCCAGCGCTTGTTCGACAAATTCTTGCGCCTGCACTTCATTCAGCCCGCCTTGTGCTTCCTGCAGCGCGATCAGCTCCAGCGCGCGATCGGTAAAGATGCGGCGGCGCGCCAGCAAGCGCTCGGCCAGCGCACGCAGCGCGGGATCTTCTATCAGTTCCAGGCGCAGCAGGGAGGTGAACACGCGGAAAGGACTGATCTGCAGCGCGTCTTCGTGTACGGCGCGAAAAGCGGTGGAGTGCACCGGAACGCCCGCCACCGACAGGTCATAGTAACCGACCGGTGCCATGCCCATCACCCGGAACAGGCGGCGCAGGGTGGCCAGCTCGTCCGCGGTGCCGACCCGGATGGCGCCGTGGCGCTCCATCGCCAGGCGTTCTATCTCGCCGGTAATTTGCAGTTGATGAGCCAGTGCGGCATCTTCGCGCAGAACCTGTCGGTTGGTTTCCGCCACCAGCTCCAGCAGATCGCCGTACAGCGGCACCTCCTTTTGATACATGTCCGACATCGCGTGAGAGAATCTGGCGCGGATTTCATTAGGTGAAACGAACTGCTGGGCGGTCATGCGCATAGCTCCTTGATTCAGCATAATCTGAAAAATCGTGTTTTTAGCGGCAAAAGTGCTGGCGAAAAAGCCGTCTGCCTTGTTTTCCCCTCAAGTTTAGCTATCTGGTTTGGGATTTGTTATAGACGTGGCAAGCATATTAGAGTTTTATGCGTCAGCTCTCATTTGCAGCGCACAGACGGGCAAAAGATGCCCTGGCGAGCGGAGAGACGCGGTGGTCCGGCCGCGGCGACCATTAAATTAAGTCATGCATATTCAGGGAGATAAAAATAAATTCGGCTTATTTATGAATTTAAGACAATAAACCTCTTGTGCATTCACCAGTTTTATGAGTAAATGCAAGTCGGCCTGTAATCCAGACCTATTTATGTTCGAGTTTAGAGTTAAGCAGTTCCTCCAAAAACGTTATCATCCGATTCCGCTTCAAAGACGAACCTTCTAAGTACCTCCCATAAGTAATGTTTCTGAAACGGCCCCAATTGCCTCTTATGGCAGGTTTTGTAAATATATTTAAAGGTAAATGTAATGTCTAAGAAGACTGGTCAGGTTAAGTGGTTCAACGAAAGCAAAGGTTTTGGTTTCATTGAGCAGAACGACGGCGGCAAAGATGTATTCGTACACTTCTCCGCAATCATGACCGACGGTTTCAAGACCCTGGCTGAAGGCCAGCGCGTCGAGTACACCATTCAGGACAGCCCGCGCGGGCCGGCTGCCGCCAACGTAGTTGCTCTGTAAGAATACAGGGAACGCGTATAAGAGATCTTAATACAACCATGGTGATGCGTCAGCGCTGAGTCATGCGGAAGATATTAAGTTCAACAAGCCCGCCTTAGTGCGGGTTTTTTATTTTTTGCTCACGAGAGGTTTGTTACGAAAAACTTTAGGATGGGCTGGTAGCGTCCAGACAATATAAAAAATGACGTTGTCAAGGATGCTCAAGTAAAAGGATATAAGTTATGTTTAAAAATACTGTGTTAAAAATGGGCCGCGTGAAATGGTTTAATCAGGCCGAAGGCTATGGTTTTATTTCACCGGTAGATGGCAGCGACGAAATCTATGTCAATCGCAACGCTATCGCCAACACCAAAAATAAGTCGTTGAACGAAGGTCAGAACGTCGAGTTCTCGATCTATCGCAGCTCACATGGGCTGTCCGCGGCAGACGTTATCGCGTTCTGATCGCATCCACCTTCCTCGCCAGTGCCGGTGTCGCCACCCGCATGCACTGGCGAAGATAAATCCCTCGATATCCACTATTATCAGGCCATTGCCTACTTGCCACGGATATCAGGATGACCACCCCGATAATTTCCCTTACCGCCGCTCGCGCGCTGCACCTTGCCGCCCAGGGGCTGCTTTCTCCGCTTAAACGCCAGGCTCGGCCCGACGACGTCGTGAACGCGATCCAGCGCATGGGGCTGTTACAAATCGATACCATTAGCGTCGTCGCCCGCAGCCCGTATCTGGTGCTGTTCAGCCGTTTGGGGGCCTATCAACCGGAATGGCTGGAGCAGGCGCTCGCCGGCCGCAAGCTGTTCGAGTATTGGGCGCACGAAGCCTGTTTCCTGCCGATCGAGGATTTTGGTCTGCTGCGGCATCGCATGCTGGCGCCGCATGATATGGGCTGGAAATATTCCGCCGACTGGGTGCAGCAGCACCAGGCGGCGATGGACAACCTGCTGCGGCACATCGAACAACAGGGGCCGGTGCGCTCCGCCGATTTCAGCGCCGAGAAGAAAGGCAACAGCGGATGGTGGGACTGGAAACCGGAGAAACGGCATCTGGAGATCCTGTTTACCGCCGGCAAGCTGATGGTGGCCGAGCGTCGCAACTTCCACCGGGTTTACGATCTGACCGAAAGGCTGCTGCCGGCCTGGGACGATGCGCGTCATGCGCTGCCTGCGGAGCGGGCGCGCCGGCAAATGTTGCATCGCACCTGCCGCTATCTGGGCATTTTCCGCGCCGAATGGTTGGCGGATTACTATCGGCTGAAACGCGTGGCGCCAAAAACTTTGCTGGCAGAGCTGCAGGATCAGGGGGAGATTTCGCCGGTGCGGGTAGAGGGGCTGGAAGGGCAGTTCTATGTGCATGGCTCACTGACGGAACTGCTGCCGCTGGCGGAACAGGGCAAGCTGAAATCGACGGTCACCAGCCTGCTGTCGCCGTTTGATCCGGTGGTTTGGGATCGCCGCCGGGCGCTCGAGCTGTTCAACTTTGACTATCGGCTGGAGTGCTATACGCCGAAAGAAAAACGCCGCTATGGCTACTTCACCTTGCCGGTGCTGCATCGGGGTGAACTGGTGGGGCGCATTGACGCCAAGGCGCACCGCCGCCAGGGGGTGTTCGAGATCATCAGCTTTCATGCGGAGCCGCGGGTGCGCTTCGGCAAACGGCGGGCCCAGGATATTCGGCAGGCCATCGCGCGTATGGCCAAATGGCACGGCGCGCAACGCGTCGCGCTGGGCGACATTCCGGCGGCGTTGGCCGCTGAATGGGGTACCGGCTGGGAAGTGGGATAACGAGCGACGCCGTCGGTGGGGTAAAACGAAGTTCAGCGCCGCTCGTTACAAAGGGGCTCAGTGGCTGAAGTTAGCGAACAGAGCGATGATTTTATGCAGACGTTTGATCACGTATCACGGCCTTTTTGTGATTTGTATCACAAAATTCTACGCCGGGATGCGCCGCAGTTCAAGCTGTTGCGCCGGCGCGCTGAGGAAATATCGCTGGGTTGGCGCCGCCGGTGATTAACCTGAGGCCGGGCGTTATGCTATCCTCACTGCCTTTCCCAGATGACCAATCCCCTAGCGGAGGATGCATGGACCACCGTTTACTCGAAATCGTTGCCTGCCCGGTATGCAACGGCAAACTCTATTTCAATAAAGAAAACCAGGAACTGGTGTGCAAAGCGGACGGGTTGGCTTACCCGCTGCGCGACGGCATTCCGGTGCTGTTGGAAAATGAAGCGCGTGCGCTGTCGCTGGATGAGAAGCACGCATGAGTTTTATCGCTATTATTCCCGCCCGCTACGCCTCAACCCGTTTGCCGGGCAAACCGCTGGCCGATATTCACGGCAAGCCGATGGTGGTGCACGTGATGGAGCGCGCCCGCGAGTCCGGCGCCAGCCGCGTCATCGTGGCGACCGATCACCCTGAAGTCGCCAAAGCGGTGGAAGCCGCCGGCGGCGAAGTGTGCATGACCAGCCCGGATCACCATTCCGGCACCGAGCGTCTGGCGGAAGTGATCGCGCACTACGGCTTTGCCGACGATCAGATCATCGTTAACGTGCAGGGCGACGAACCGCTGATCCCGCCGGTGATCGTGCGTCAGGTGGCTGAGAACCTGGCGGGCAGCCAGGCCGGTATGGCGACGCTGGCGGTGCCGATCGAGAGCGCCGAAGAGGCTTTCAACCCCAACGCGGTGAAGGTCGTGATGGACGCGCAGGGCTACGCGCTCTATTTCTCCCGCGCCACCATTCCGTGGGATCGCGAGCGTTTCGCCGCGTCGAAAGAGAGCATCGGCGACAGCCTGCTGCGTCATATCGGCATCTACGCCTATCGCGCCGGCTTCGTGCGCCGCTACGTCAGCTGGGCGCCGAGCCAACTGGAGCAGATCGAGCTGTTGGAACAGCTGCGGGTGCTGTGGTACGGTGAAAAAATCCACGTGGCGGTCGCGAAAGCGATCCCGAGCGTGGGGGTCGATACGCCGGAAGATCTCCAGCGCGTGCGCGACAGCATTCAACCCTGAGCCTGAGTTCGTCGGCGCGGCGCGCAACGCGCCGACGATGCAATACCCTCCATTATTGATCCCCGTTTTGTTGATCTGCGTTGAAGAATTTTTCCGCTCACCGTTCGATGATGTTACGCATCCCCCTATTAGCCTGAGGTGAATGCCTTATGGAGCAGTTACGCGCCGAACTGAGCATTGTGCTGGGTGAGTCCATCAGCCGGCTGGAGCGGGTGAGCGAGCAGCCTTATGCGCATATGTATTCGCTGTACGATCGGCAGGGCAACGCGATCCCGCTGATGGCGAAAAGCTTTATCTGTCAGGGTATCGCCCAGCAGGAGGCGTACAAGCTGTCAATGCTGGCGCGCGACGGGGATATTCGCCTGCCTACGGTGTACGGCGTGGTGTGTACCCACCAGGCGCCGTACAAGGAAATCCTGCTGATCGAGCGCCTGCGCGGCGTGTCGGCTGAAGCGCCGACGCGTTCGCCGGATCGCTGGAATATGCTGATGGAGCAGATCGTTGACGGGATATTGGCCTGGCACCGCATCGACAGCCACGGCAGCGTCGGCAGCGTTGACAGCACGCAGGAGAACGACTGGTTTTGCTGGTATCAACAGCGGGTCGAAGTGCTGTGGGCGACGGTGGTCAATCTCACCACCCCGCAGCTGACCATGGCGGATCGCCGTTTGCTGTACCGCACGCGCGAAGCGCTGACCCATTTTTTCGTCGGCTTCGACGATCCTTGCGTTCTGGTGCACGGCAACCTGTCGCTGCGCAGCATGCTGAAAGATCCCAAAAGCGATCAACTGCTGGCGATGCTCAATCCCGGCGTGGTGCTGTGGGCGCCACGCGAATACGATCTTTTCCGCCTGTGCGAGGCGGGTATGCCCAGCCAACTGCTGTTCAGCTATCTGCGGCGCGCGCCGGTCGCCGACGCTTTTCTGGCGCGGCGCTGGCTGTACGTGGTGTGGGAAGCGGTGGGGCGTTTGATCCATACCGGCAAGCTGGAGCGGCGGCCGTTCGATTATGCGTCGCAACAGCTGCTGCCCTGGCTGGCCGGTTGAACGGGCCTTACTCGGCGCCGGCGCGGTCCGCGCCTTTCAGCCATTGCCACAGGCTGCCCAGCGTTTCATACCAGGCGCGCTCGGTATGGCCGAGGAACATTGACGATGGCGTGGCGCGATCCCAGATATTCAGCGGCGAGTCGATCGCCAACTGGTTGGCCGGCGCCGGGATCGGGTGCAGGCCCTTGGCCTTGAAGAAACGCATGGCGCGCGGCAGATGGTTGGCGGAGGTGACCAGAATGAAGGGTTGCTCGCCGACCAACTTGGCGACCTGAGCGGCCTCTTGCTCGGTATCGCGCGGTTCCCCCAGGATCACCATATCACTGCGCGGCACGCCCAGGCTTTCGGCCACCAGCGCCGCCGTGGCGGCGTTGCTTTGCATGCGTCCGGCGGACGCGCCGGTAAACACCATCCTGGCGCCGGGATGCGCAAGATAAAGCCGCACGCCTTCCGTCACACGCGGCAGACTGTTGCCGAGCAGGTTCGAGCTGGGCGCCCAATCGGGATTGTAGGTATAGCCCCCGCCCAATACCACGATGTAGCTGACCGGATCGTTGCCGCGATAAGTCTGGTATTCGGCTTCGATCGGCCGCAGCAGCCGGTCGGCCACCGGTTGCAGGCTGAAAAGCAGTAAAAACAGCCAGCTCAGCGTGAAAATCGTCTTACCGCTTTTTTGCCAGCGGGTGAACCACAGCAGCAGCAGCGCCAGCCCCATCAGCAGCATCAACAGCGGCAGCGGCATCAGCAGGGCGCCAAAGAACTTTTTCAGGTTGAACAGCATCGAAAATCAGATCCTTTTGGGTGAAAAAGCGGCATCCAGGCATAAACCGGCCGCAAGAAGATACATTCTAAGCCAGTCTGTGCCAAAATAGCAGGTTTGAATGGGCGTGCGCTTTGCCGCCGACAAGAATGAGATCAGCGGAGCCGTTGTCCATGCAGGATCGCAATTTTGACGATATTGCTGAAAAATTTGCGCGTAATATTTACGGCACCACGAAAGGAAAAATCCGCCAGGCGGTGGTTTGGCAGGATCTGACCGGGCTGCTGGCGCAGTTGCCGCAGCGGCCGCTGCGCATCCTCGACGCCGGGGGCGGTGAAGGCCATATGGCCTGCCAACTGGCAGAATTAGGACATCAGGTGTTGTTGTGCGATCTTTCTGGTGAGATGATCCAGCGCGCCGCGCAGCTGGCGGAGCAGAAAGGTGTGAGCCAGAACATGCAATTCGTACAAAGTTCTGCGCAGGATATCGCTCAACATTTGGAACAGCCGGTTGATCTGATATTGTTTCATGCAGTGCTTGAATGGATCGCCGAGCCCGAAGCGGCGCTGCGGGCGTTGTATGACTGCCTGACGCCGGGCGGCGCGCTGTCGCTGATGTTTTTCAACGCCAACGGCCTCTTGATGCGCAACGTGGTGTTGGGTAATTTCCAACTGGTGGATCCCGAGGTCAGGCGGCGCCGCAAGCGTTCGCTGTCGCCGCAATATCCGCACGATCCGCTATTGGTCTACGGTTGGCTGGAACAGCTGGGCATGCGCATCAGCGGCAAAACCGGGGTGCGGGTGTTCCACGACTATCTGCAGAGCAGACAGCTGCAAACACAAAAATTTGAAGAGTTACTGGCGCTTGAACAGCACTATTGCCGGCAGGAGCCGTACGTGAGTTTGGGGCGCTATATTCACGTCATGGCGCATAAACCAAACCTGAAGGACGAACTATGAGTGAATTTTCCCAGACAGTACCCGAACTGGTCGCCTGGGCACGGAAAAATGATTTCTCTATTTCGCTCCCTACTGAGCGTCTCGCATTTTTGCTCGCCATCGCCACCCTGAACGGCGAACGGCTGGACGGCGAGATGAGCGAAGGTGAGCTGGTTGATGCATTTCGCCATGTCAGCAAGGGTTTTGAACAGACGCATGAAACGGTGGCGATGCGCGCCAACAATGCGATCAACGACATGGTGCGCCAGCGCCTGTTGAACCGCTTTACCAGCGAACTGGCGGACGGTAACGCGATTTACCGCCTCACGCCGCTGGGCATCGGCATTACCGATTACTATATTCGCCAACGCGAATTCTCCACGCTGCGTCTGTCGATGCAGCTGTCGATCGTGGCGCAGGAGCTCAAGCGCGCCGCCGACGCCGCCGACGAGGGCGGCGACGATTTCCATTGGCACCGCAACGTGTTCGCGCCGTTGAAATATTCGGTGGCGGAAATCTTCGACAGTATCGACATGACCCAACGCGTGATGGACGAGCAGCAGCAGAGCGTGAAAAACGACATCGCGGCGCTGCTGAGCAAAGACTGGCGGGCGGCGATCTCCAGCTGCGAGATGCTGCTGTCGGAAACCTCGGGCACCCTGCGCGAGCTGCAGGATACGCTGGATGCGGCGGGCGACAAGCTGCAGGCCAACCTGCTGCGCATCCAGGACGCCACCCTCGGCAACGTGGAGCTGGGCTTCGTCGACAAGCTGGTGTTCGATCTGCAAAGCAAGCTGGATCGCATCATCAGCTGGGGCCAGCAGGCGATTGACCTGTGGATCGGCTACGATCGCCACGTGCATAAATTTATCCGTACCGCTATCGATATGGATAAAAACCGCGTGTTCGCCCAACGCCTGCGCCAGTCGGTGCAAACCTATTTCGACCACCCGTGGGCGCTGACCCATGCCAATGCCGATCGTCTGCTGGACATGCGCGACGAAGAACTGGCGCTGCGCAGCGAGGAAGTGACCGGGGAACTGCCGCCGGATCTGGAGTTCGAAGAGTTCAGCGAAATTCGCGAACAGCTGGCGGCAATGATCGAAGAGGCGCTGAAGGTGTATCAGGAACAGCAGATGCCGCTCAACCTTGCAGCGGTGATGCGCGATTATCTGGCGCAATATCCGCGTGCGCGTCATTTCGACGTGGCACGTTTAGTGGTCGACCAGGCAGTGCGCCTCGGTGTGGCTGAAGCAGATTTCTCAGGGTTGCCGGCGGAATGGCAGGCAATCAATGATTACGGAGCCAAGGTCCAGGCCCATGTCATCGACAAATATTGAACAAGTAATGCCAGTCAAGCTGGCCAAGGCACTGTCCAACTCGCTGTTCCCGGCGCTGGACAGCCAACTGCGCGCGGGTCGTCACATCGGTATCGATGAGCTGGACAACCATGCCTTTTTAATGGATTTCCAGGATGAGCTGGAAGAATTTTACACCCGTTACAGCGTCGAGCTGATTCGGGCGCCGGAAGGTTTCTTCTATTTGCGCCCGCGCTCCACCACGCTGATCCCGCGCTCGGTGCTGTCCGAGCTGGATATGATGGTGGGTAAGATCTTGTGCTACCTGTACCTCAGCCCCGAGCGCCTGGCGCACGAAGGCATTTTCAGCCATCAGGAGCTGTACGACGAGTTGCTGAGCCTGGCCGATGAGAACAAGCTGCTGAAGTTCGTCAACCAGCGCTCCACCGGTTCAGATCTCGATCGGCAGAAGCTGCACGAAAAGGTGCGCACCTCGCTGAACCGCCTGCGCCGCCTTGGCATGGTCTACTTCATGGGCAATGACAGCAGCAAGTTCCGCATTACCGAGGCGGTGTTCCGCTTCGGCGCCGACGTGCGCAGCGGCGACGATCCGCGTGAAGCGCAGCTGCGCATGATTCGCGACGGCGAGGCGATGCCGGTTGAAACCAGCCTGTCGCTGAACGATGAGAATGAGGCTGAGGATCAGCAGGTTGATAACGCTCCTGACGGTGCAGAGGATGAACAGGAATGATTGAACGCGGTAAATTTCGCTCGCTGACGCTGGTTAACTGGAACGGCTTCTTTGCCCGCACCTTTGATCTGGATGAGCTGGTGACCACGCTGTCCGGCGGTAACGGGGCAGGGAAATCCACCACCATGGCGGCTTTCGTCACCGCACTGATCCCCGATCTGACGCTGCTGCACTTCCGTAACACCACCGAAGCGGGCGCCACCAGCGGTTCGCGCGATAAAGGCCTGCACGGCAAGCTGCGCGCCGGCGTGTGCTACTCCACCCTCGACGTCGTCAACTCGCGCCACCAGCGCGTGGTGGTCGGCGTGCGTCTGCAGCAGGTGGCGGGGCGCGATCGCAAGGTCGACATCAAACCGTTCACCATTCAGGGCCTGCCGACCGCGGTGCAGCCGACCGAGCTGCTGACCCAGACCGTGGGTGAGCGCCAGGCGCGCGTGCTGTCGTTGCAGGAACTGAAGGATCGCGTGGAAGAGATGGAGGGCGTGCAGTTCAAGCAGTTCAACTCCATCACCGATTACCACTCGCTGATGTTCGATCTGGGCGTGATCCCGAAACGCCTGCGTTCATCCGCCGATCGCAGCAAATTCTACCGTCTGATTGAAGCGTCGCTGTACGGCGGTATTTCCAGCGCCATCACCCGCTCGCTGCGCGATTACCTGCTGCCGGAAAACAGCGGCGTGCGCAAGGCGTTCCAGGATATGGAAGCGGCGCTGCGCGAAAACCGCATGACGCTGGAAGCGATCCGCGTCACCCAGTCGGATCGCGATCTGTTCAAGCATCTGATCTCCGAGGCCACTTCCTATGTGGCGGCGGACTATATGCGCCACGCCAACGAACGCCGCATCCATCTGGACGGCGCGCTGGCGCTGCGCAGCGATCTGTTGGGCAGCCGCAAGCAGCTGGCCGCCGAACAGTATCGCCATGTGGAAATGGCGCGCGAGCTGAGCGAACAGAGCGGTGCCGAATCCGATCTGGAAACCGATTACCAGGCCGCCAGCGACCACCTGAATCTGGTGCAGACGGCGATGCGTCAGCAGGAGAAGATCGAGCGCTATGAAGCCGATCTGGAAGAGCTGACCTACCGTCTGGAAGAGCAGAACGAAGTGGTGGCCGAGGCGAGCGAGCAACAGGCCGAAAATGAAGCGCGCGCCGAAGCGGCCGAGCTGGAAGTGGATGAGCTAAAGAGCCAACTGGCCGACTACCAGCAGGCGCTCGACGTGCAGCAGACCCGCGCCATTCAGTATCAGCAGGCGCTGCAGGCGCTGGAGCGCGCACGCGCGCTGTGCCAACTGCCGGATCTGACCGCCGATAACGCCGAACAGTGGCTGGATACCTTCCAGGCCCGCGAGCAGGAGGCGACCGAAGCGCTGCTGATGCTGGAACAGAAGCTGAGCGTGGCCGACGCCGCGCACGGCCAGTTCGAACAGGCCTATCAGTTGGTGGGTAAAATCGCCGGCCAGGTCAGCCGCAGCGAAGCCTGGCAGTGCGCGCGCGAATTGCTGCGCGACTGGCCTTCGCAGCAGCACCTCGCCGAGCGCGTTCAGCCGTTGCGCCTGCGCCTGAGCGAACTGGAACAGCGCCTGCGCTCGCAGCAGGACGCCGAGCGCCTGCTGCAAGAGTTTTGCAAACGCCATGGCCAAGAGTACCAGCCGGACGATCTTGACATGCTGCAGCAGGAGCTGGAAGAGCGCCTGGAAGCGCTGTCGCAGAACGTCAGCGAAGCCGGCGAACGCCGCATGGAGATGCGCCAGGAGCTGGAGCAGATCCAGCAGCGCATCCGTGAGCTGACGGCGCGCGCGCCGGTGTGGCTGGCGGCGCAGGACGCTCTGAGCCAGCTCAGCGATCAGAGCGGAGAGCCGCTGGAAAACAGCCAGCAGGTGACCGAATACATGCAGCAGCTGCTGGAGCGCGAGCGTGAAACCACCGTCGAGCGCGACGAAGTGGCGGCCCGCAAACGTGAAGTGGAAGCGCAGATCGAACGTCTCAGCCAGCCGGGCGGCGCGGAAGATCAACGCCTGGTCACGCTGGCCGAACGTTTCGGCGGCGTGTTGCTGTCGGAAATCTACGATGACGTCACCATCGACGACGCGCCTTACTTCTCGGCGCTGTACGGCCCTTCGCGCCACGCCATCGTGGTGCCGGATCTGTCGCTGGTGCGCGAGATGCTGGAAGGGCTGGAAGATTGCCCGGAAGATCTTTACCTGATCGAAGGGGATCCGCAGTCGTTCGATGACAGCGTATTCGCCGTCGAAGAGCAGGAAAAAGCGGTGGTGGTGAAAATCGCCGATCGCCAGTGGCGTTATTCCCGCTACCCGGAAGTGCCGTTGTTCGGCCGCGCGGCGCGCGAAAATCGCCTGGAAGTGCTGCATGCCGAGCGTGAAACGCTGGCGGAGCGCTACGCCACGCTGTCGTTCGACGTGCAGAAAACCCAGCGCTCGCACCAGGCTTTCAGCCGCTTTATCGGCACTCATCTGGCGGTGGCGTTCGACGCCGACCCAGAAGCGGAGATCCGCGGCCTGAACGCCCGCCGTGGCGAAATCGAACGCGCGCTGAACAATCACGAAGCGCAGAACCAGCAGCAGCGTCAGCAGTACGATCAGGCCAAAGAGGGCATTTCCGCGCTCAACCGCCTGATGCCGCTGGTGTCGTTGCTGAACGATGAAACGTTGCAGGACCGCGTCGACGAGATGCGCGAAGAGCTGGAAGAAGCGCAGGACGCCGCGCGTCATATTCAGCAGCACGGCGTGTCGCTGGCCAAGCTGGAGCCGCTGCTGTCGGTGCTGCAGAGCGATCCGCAGCAGCATGAACAGCTGCAGCAGGATTACGCGCAGGCGCAAAGCGTGCAGCGTCAGGCTAAACAGCAGGCGTTCGCGCTCACTGAAGTGGTGCAGCGTCGTGCGCACTTCAGCTACACCGACTCTGCCGGCATGCAGAATGCCAACAACGATCTGAACGATAAGCTGCGCCAGCGTCTGGAGCAGGCGGAAGCCGAACGCGCCCGCGCCCGTGAGCAACTGCGTCAGTATCAAACCCAGTTCACCCAGTACAGCCAGGTGCTGGCCTCGCTGAAAAGCTCGTACGACGCCAAGCGCGACATGCTGAAAGAGCTGAGCCAAGAGCTGGTGGACATCGGCGTGCAGGCCGACGCCAATGCCGAAGCGCGCGCCCGCGCGCGTCGCGACGAACTGCATGCGGCGCTGAGCAACAACCGCGCTCGCCGCAATCAGCTGGAGAAACAGCTGACCTTCTGCGAAGCCGAAATGGACGGCCTGCAGAAGAAACTGCGCAAGCTGGAACGCGATTATCATCAGCTGCGTGAGCAGGTGGTGACCGCCAAGGCGGGCTGGTGCGCGGTGATGCGCCTGGTGAAAGACAACGGCGTGGAACGCCGCCTGCACCGCCGCGAGCTGGCGTATATGGATGGCGACGAGCTGCGCTCGATGTCGGATAAGGCGCTCGGTGCGCTGCGTCTGGCCGTGGCGGATAACGAACACCTGCGCGATGTGCTGCGCCTGTCGGAAGATCCGAAGCGGCCGGAGCGTAAGATTCAGTTCTATATCGCGGTGTACCAGCACCTGCGCGAGCGCATCCGTCAGGACATCATCCGCACCGACGATCCGGTCGAGGCCATCGAACAGATGGAAATCGAGTTGGGCCGTCTGACCGAAGAGCTGACCGCGCGCGAGCAGAAGCTGGCGATCAGTTCGAAAAGCGTGGCCAACATCATTCGCAAAACCATTCAGCGCGAGCAGAACCGCATTCGCATGCTGAACCAGGGGCTGCAGGCCGTTTCCTTCGGCCAGGTGAAGAGCGTGCGCCTGAACGTCAATGTGCGCGAAGCGCATGCTACCCTGCTGGATGTGCTCTCCGAGCAGCAGGAACAGCATCAGGATCTGTTCAACAGCAACCGTCTGACCTTCTCCGAAGCGTTGGCCAAGCTGTATCAGCGCCTGAATCCGCAGATCGACATGGGGCAGCGCACACCACAGACCATCGGCGAGGAGTTGCTGGACTACCGCAACTACCTGGAGATGGAAGTGGAGGTATACCGTGGCTCCGACGGCTGGCTGCGTGCGGAAAGCGGCGCGTTGTCTACCGGTGAAGCCATCGGTACCGGGATGTCAATCCTGGTGATGGTGGTGCAGAGCTGGGAAGAAGAATCCCGCCGCCTGCGCGGTAAAGACATCTCGCCGTGTCGCCTGCTGTTCCTCGATGAAGCGGCGCGTCTGGATGCCAAGTCGATCGCTACGCTGTTCGAACTGTGCGACCGTCTGGAAATGCAGCTGATCATCGCGGCGCCGGAAAACATCAGTCCGGAGAAGGGCACCACCTATAAACTGGTGCGTAAAGTGTTCCAGAACCACGAGCATGTGCACGTGGTGGGGCTGCGCGGTTTCGCCGGTGAGCCGCCGGCGCTGGGTACTGCGCCGGTTGAAACGCCGTAACGCAGAAAAACGCCCTAAAAATCCGAAAATAGCCGCCGCAGGGTGGCTATTTTTTTGTGCGCGTGGATGATAGTCCTGCTTTTTTATCCGTTGAAAAGCGGTTAGTTTAATCACATAAACAGTTATTCGGCGCCCGCAGGGCGAAACGGCCTTTCTGTTTGTATACTGAAACTATATGCAGTTTTTGACGTTTTTTTTGTGAGCATACAGGGGGCAAGGGATGTTGCTTAAAAAGGGAAACTCTCTACGACGTTTGGCGCTGAGTGGCGCTATCGCCTGTAGTCTTGTGTCGTCGTTTTCCGCATCGGCCACCGTCCCGGCGTTGCCGGTGGCATCAGCAGGCATGTCCGTTGCGCAGAGCCGTTCTGAACTGCTGGCCGCGTTGCCGCGCGGCATGGATTTGCACTACCTGTCCACGCTGGCGCCGCTGTATGCGGCGAATCACATGCAGCCGATGTGGCAGGATCGCGAAGCCGTTCAGCAATTTCAGCAGCAGCTGGCCGAGCTGGCGATGTCCGGCGTGCAGCCGCAGTTCACCCAATGGGTGAAGATGTTGACCGATCCGGCGCTCAGTGAAGCGGGCCGCGATGCGGTGCTGTCCGATGCGATGCTGGGCTATTTGCAGTTCGTCTCCGCCATCGGTGCCAACGGCAACAACTGGCTGTACAGCAATATTCCCTACAAGCTTGGCTTGCCGCCCACCGCGGTGATCAACCAATGGCAGCTGGCGGTGCGCCAGGCGCGTACTCTGAGCTACGTGAATTCGCTCGCGCCGCAGCATCCGCAATACGCCAAGATGCATCAGGCGCTGCGCGACATGCTGGCGGATAATCGTCCCTGGCCGCAGGTGGGCAGCGGCCCGAGCCTGCGTCCAGGCCAAATGAGCAATGATATTCCGGCGCTGCGTGAGATCCTGACGCGCACCGGTATGCTCGCCGCCTCGGCGCCGGAAGCGGATCCGGAACCGGCGGTGGTCTCGGCGAAGATCAATGAGCCCGACGACGGCGGGCTGACGGTAGACGAAGAGAAAAGCCGCGTGACGGTCAGTCCATCGGCAGCGCCGGTGACGGAGCTGACCGCGGAACAGACGCCGCCGCAGATTGGCAGCGTGGTGAGCGATAACCTCTATACCGACGAACTGGTGGAGGGCGTCAAGCGCTTCCAGAAATGGCAAGGGCTGACGGCGGATGGTGTGATCGGCGTGCGCACCCGCGAGTGGCTCAACGTGTCACCGAAAACCCGCGCCGCGCTGCTGGCGCTGAATATCCAGCGCCTGCGGATCCTGCCGGGGCATGTCGGCACCGGCATCATGGTGAACATTCCCAACTATTCGCTGACCTACTACCAGAACGGCAATGAGGTGCTGTCTTCCCGCGTTATCGTCGGGCGGCCGAGCCGCAAGACGCCGCTGATGAGCAGCGCGTTGAACAACGTGGTGGTCAACCCGCCGTGGAACGTGCCGACTACCCTGGTGCGTGAGGACATCGTGCCGAAGGCGATGCGTGACGGTAACTACTTCCAGAAACACGGCTATACCGTGCTGTCGGGCTGGAGCAACGATGCGGAAGTGATCAACCCGGCGATGATCGACTGGAGCATGATCTCTGCGCGCAACTTCCCGTATCGCGTGCGTCAGGCGCCGGGCGCGACCAACTCGCTGGGGCGCTTCAAGTTCAATATGCCGAGCTCGGACGCCATCTACCTGCACGATACCCCGAACCACAGCCTGTTCCAGAAAGACATCCGCGCGCTCAGCTCCGGCTGCGTGCGGGTGAACAAGGCTTCCGATTTGGCGAATATGCTGCTGCAGGACGCCGGCTGGAACAACAGCCGCGTGTCTTCCACGCTGAAAGAAGGGAATACCACTTATGTGAATATTCGCCAGCGTATTCCCGTAAAACTGTATTATCTGACCGCCTGGGTTTCGGATGACGGCCAACCGCAATTCCGTACAGATATTTACAATTATGATAATACGGTGCGATCGGGCGCACAAATTTTGGCTCAGGCCAAAAAATTAATGCAGTAAATGCAGTAATTATAAATAAATAACGGTCAGAATGTTTGGCTATACCGCAGGCCCTCGTAGCCGGGGGCCTGTAAACCTAGGCGTATCGCGGGTTGACTCAGCATACGCAGGCGGTTATGGTTCGGACAGTGCGCTGCTTTGTGCATTTATTTTGACATTCTTGCCGGGTTTAACAGAGTCATGGACAAAATTGATCATCACCGCCGTAAATGGCTGGCGCTAGGTGGCGCCGCTATGGGCATAGCGCTGCTTCCAGGGCAGGCGTTTGCCAGTATTTCCACCGCTCGACCGCGTATTTTAGTGTTGAATAACCTGAATACCGGTGAATCTATTAAAGCCGAGTTCTTTGACGGCAAAGGTTACAATAAAGAAGAGTTGGTGCGGCTAAATCATCTGTTCCGCGATTATCGCGCCAACAAGGTTAAATCGATCGATCCCCGCTTGTTTGATCACCTCTATCGTCTGCAGGGGCTGCTGGGCACCAGCAAGCCGGTGCAGCTGATCTCCGGATACCGTTCCGTAGACACCAACAACGAACTGCGTGCGCATAGCCGCGGCGTGGCCAAGCACAGCTACCACACCAAAGGCCAGGCGATGGATTTCCACATTGAAGGTATCCAATTGAGCAATATCCGCAAAGCGGCGTTAAAAATGCGCGCCGGTGGTGTAGGATATTACCCACGTAGCAACTTCGTACACATCGATACCGGCCCGGTTCGGACTTGGTAATCGCTGTGCCGTCAGTGAATAACGCCGCCCCTTGCGGAAGCGGCGTTATTGTCGTTGGAGCCTTATGAAATACCATCTTATTCCCGTTACCGCCTTTAGCCAGAACTGCAGTCTGATTTGGTGTGAAAACACGCAGCAGGCGGCGTTGGTCGATCCCGGCGGTGAAGCGGAAAAAATCAAAGCGGAAGTCGCGCGGCAGGGGGTGACGGTCACCCAGATTTTGCTGACGCACGGCCATTTGGATCATGTCGGCGCGGCGGCGGAGCTGGCGGACCATTATCAGGTGCCAATCTATGGCCCGGATAAAGAAGACGCGTTTTGGCTGGACGGTTTGCCGGCGCAGAGCCGGATGTTTGGGCTGGAAGAGTGCGCGCCGCTGACGCCGACCCGCTGGCTGTCGGAAGGCGATGAGATGCAGGTGGGCGAGATGACGCTCAAGGTGTTGCATTGCCCTGGGCACACGCCGGGCCACATCGTCTTTATCAATGAGCAGGCGCGTTTGGCGCTGGTGGGCGACGTGCTGTTTAACGGCGGCGTGGGGCGCAGCGACTTCCCGCGCGGTGACCATCAGGCGCTGATCGCCTCTATTCGCACCAAACTGCTGCCGTTGGGCGACGACATGCGCTTTATTCCTGGCCACGGCCCGATGTCGACCTTCGGCCACGAGCGCCAGACCAACCCGTTCCTGCGCGAAGAGCCGGCGGTGTGGTAACGATTATTTCCCGGCAGAAATAATCAAGGGCGCATAGAGCGCCCTTTTTTACGATTTATGACCTGCGTCGATGCCTTTAGAGCACGGCGACGATGGCTTCACACAGCGGCGCCATGTTGTCCGGCGTCATGCCGGCCACGTTTACCCGGCCCGAGTTCACGGCGTAGACGCCGAACTCTTCGCGCAGACGCAGCACCTGTTCTTTGGTCAGGCCGCTGAACGAGAACATGCCGTTCTGTTGGATGATGAAGCTGAAGTCCTGCTGCGCGCCTTTCTCCTGCAGGGTGTTCACGAACAGCTGACGCATGCGGTGAATACGCTGGCGCATGTCGGTCAGCTCCTGCTCCCACATCGCGCGCAGCGCATCGTTGCCCAGAATGGTGGCGACAACCGCCGCGCCGTGTGACGGCGGGTTGGAGTAGTTGGCGCGAATGGCCGCTTTCACCTGGCTGAAGGCGCGATCGGCGGTTTCGGCATCGGCAGCCACAATGGTGCAAGCGCCGACGCGCTCATTGTACAGGCCGAAGTTTTTCGAGTAGGAGCTGGCAACGATCAGCTCTTGATGTTTGGCGGCGAAAATACGCAGGCCCTGCGCATCTTCTTCCAGACCGTTGGCGAAGCCCTGGTAGGCGAAATCGAACAGCGGCAGCCAGCCATTGGCGACGGAAAGCTCAGCCAGCTGTGCCCACTGTTCCGCCGTTGGATCGATACCGGTCGGGTTATGGCAGCAGCCGTGGAACAGCACCACATCACCGGCCTGCGCCTGTTTCAGGCTGTTCAGCAGGCCGTCAAAGTCCAACGCGTGGTTGGCGGCGTCGTAGTAGGCGTACTCCAGCACTTCCAGGCCCACGGCGCTAAAGACGTTCTTGTGGTTTGGCCAGCTTGGGTTGCTGATCCAGATGCGCTTGGCGCTGGTCTGGTTGGCGATAAAGTCTGCCGCCACGCGCAGGCCGCCGGTGCCGCCGGGCGTCTGTGCGGTACGCGCGCGCCGCGCGGTAACGATCGGGCTCTCTTTGCCGAACAGCAGCTCTTGCGTGCAGCTGGCGAACGCCGGGATGCCTTCAATGCCGAGATAGTTTTTGGTGGTCTCGTTTTCCAGCAGATACTGTTCAGCTTTTTTTACGCTGGTCAGCACCGGCGTTTTGCCGGTTTCGTCTTTATAAACGCCAATCCCTAAATTGATTTTATTCGGGCGGGCGTCGGCGCGGAAAATGTCGGTCAGGCCCAGGATCGGGTCGGCGGGTGCGGCGGTGATTTTTTCAAACATGTCAGGTGCTTCCAAATCTCGGAGTTAAGCAGACAGAAGCATCAGGGTAGCGCCAGTTATCGGCTTTGCCAACCGTTTGCGATAAAAACACCGCGATCTTGTGAACGGGAAGGATTCGACAGAAAAAATGATGGGGAAGGGGAAATCTGCAGGATAAAACGTTACCGGGAGACACAAATAAAAACAGGGCCGAAGCCCTGTTTTTTAACTTAGCCGACGGTAAACCGCCGTTAAGCGAGACAACTTAGAACTGGTACACCAGACCAACGGCTACGATATCGTCGGTAGCGGTGCCGGTTGCTTTGGTGAACTCGTTGTCATCCAGCAGGTTGATTTTGTAATCAACGTAGGTGGACATGTTTTTGTTGAAGTAGTAAGTGGTACCAACAGAAACATATTTAACCAGATCGGCATCGCCGCCGGCGAAGCTTGAACCGTGAGCGGTACGGCCAGCCAGGTTTTTGCCTTTAGACTGCAGGTAAGACACTTCTGGACGCAGACCGAAGTCGAATTGGTACTGTGCGGTCACTTCAAAGTTCTGAGTTTTGTTCGCAATGCCGCTATCGAAATCGCCATACGGAGTCATGTTGCGGGTTTCTGCGTACATCGCTGCCAGGTAGACGTTGTTGGCGTCGTATTTCGCGCCCACGGTCCAAGCGTCAGCCTTGTCGCCGCCAGCGGTTGACTGACGGGTCTGGGCATCTGTGCGGTCAGAGGACGCGTATGCAGCACCGAAGCTTACGCCTTCGCCGATGTCATACGTTGAAGACAGGCCCCAACCGTCGCCGTTTTGTTTCTTCAGCGCGCGGCCATCGTTTTCGTTCTTGCCCTGGTACTGAACGGCGAAGTTCAGACCATCAACCAGACCGAAGAAGTTGTTGTTACGATAGGTCGCAACGCCGTTGGTACGGCCGGTCATGAAGTTGTCGGAGTAGGTGTAGGTATCGCCACCGAACTCTGGCAGCATATCGGTCCAGCCTTCCACGTCGTACAGTACGCCGTAGTTACGGCCGTAGTCGAAGGAGCCGTAGTCAGCGAATTTCAGACCGGCAAAGCCCAGACGGGTTTTGGTGCCTTCGGTGCCCTGAGATTCGGCGTGGTTGGACTGAACGTTGTATTCCCACTGGCCGTAACCGGTCAGTTGGTCAGTAATCTGGGTTTCACCTTTGAAGCCGAAACGAACATAGGTCTGATCGCCGTCATTGCCTTTGTCGTCGGAGAAGTAGTGCAGACCGTCAACTTTGCCGTACAGATCCAGCTTGTTGCCGTCTTTGTTGTAGATTTCAGCTGCGTTTGCTGCACCAGCAGCCAACAGAGCCGGGATAACCACTGCAAGAATGTTGCGCTTCATCATTATTACCCTCATTGGTGTTATTCGGACACCTTTGCCACTGCCGCCAATAATTCTTTGGGAACTATTGTTGATAGATTGGTGTCGTCCTGTGTCTGAACGCAGTGTTCCATTCACAGGCGGGTTAATCTAGGACGAAAATGATACCAATGTCCCAATCAGGTTGCAAAAGGAAAGTATGTGTAACCAAATGTAATTTTTCGGGAACTTTGTGATGTGCGTCAATATTAAAAAATGCGAAAGGCCAGCGAGGCTGGCCTTTGTTTTGTAACGAAATCGTTTAAAAAACGTTTGATCGTATGAATTAGAAGCTTGCGTTACGTGGTGTGCGTGGGAACGGAATCACATCGCGCACGTTTTGCACGCCGGTGACATAGGCGATTAAACGTTCAAAACCCAGGCCGAAACCGGAATGCGGCACGGTGCCGTAGCGGCGCAGATCGCGATACCACCAGTAGTCTTCTTTATTCAGGCCCATCTCTTCCAGACGTTGATCGAGCATGTCGAGGCGTTCTTCACGCTGCGAACCGCCGATGATTTCACCGATGCCCGGCGCCAGCACGTCCATGGCCGCGACGGTTTTACCGTCTTCGTTCATGCGCATATAGAACGCTTTGATGTCTTTCGGGTAGTTCTTCACCACCACCGGCGCCTGGAAGTGTTTCTCCGCCAGATAACGCTCATGTTCGGAAGAGAGATCGATGCCCCAGGAAACCGGGTTTTCGAAGGTTTGGCCAGAGGCCAGCAGGATCTCAATGGCGTCGGTGTAGTCCACCTGGGCGAAATCGGAAGAGACGAAGCGCTCCAGACGAGAGATTGCGTCTTTATCCACGCGCTCGGCGAAGAATTTCAGATCGTCTGCACGTTCATCCAGCACCGCCTGGAACACATACTTCAGCATGCTTTCGGCCAGGCCGGCGACATCGTCCAGCGTCGCGAAGGCCACTTCCGGCTCGATCATCCAGAATTCCGCCAAATGGCGGCTGGTGTTGGAGTTTTCAGCGCGGAAAGTTGGGCCGAAGGTGTATACCTTGGACAGCGCACAGGCGTAGGTTTCGCCGTTCAGCTGGCCGGAAACGGTGAGGAAGGCTTCCTTACCGAAGAAGTCCTGGCTGAAATCGACGGCGCCCTTGTCGGTGCGCGGCAGGTTTTCCAGATCCAGCGTGGACACGCGGAACATCTCGCCGGCGCCTTCGGTGTCGGAGGCGGTGATCAGCGGGGTGGACACCCAAAAATAACCATTTTCATGGAAGAAGCGGTGGATCGCCTGCGCCAGGGTATGACGCACGCGCGCCACGGCGCCGATCAGATTGGTGCGCGGGCGCAGGTGGGCCACTTCGCGCAGGTATTCGATGCTGTGGCGTTTGGCCGCCATTGGGTAAGTATCCGGATCGTCGACCCAGCCGACCACGTTGATCGCGGTGGCCTGCAGCTCGAAGCTCTGGCCTTCGCCCGGTGAGGCGACGACCTTGCCGGTAACTTCAACTGAGCAACCGGTGGTCAGGTGCAGCACTTCATCCTGATAATTCGGCAGAGAATTATTAACGACGGCCTGTAACGGATCAAAGCAGGAACCGTCATAGACGGCCAGGAAGGAGATACCAGCTTTTGAATCTCTCCGGGTACGTACCCAGCCGCGTACGGTGACTTCACTGTCAACCGCAGCACGACCTTGCAGTACGTCGACTACAGGCACTACGCTCATAGATTTCTCTCTTTAATAATTTGGTTTAGAAATAGCTTACAACCCAAGAATATGGGGGTAATGGCTATGTTACTTGCCGCGGTGCAGAGCACAAGCAGAAATCATCGGATTGGCGCAACATTTATCGTGGCTGGCTGAAAAGAGGGCGGTCGGGATAAAAACAAAAAAGCCGGCGCCTGAACCGGGCCGGCTTTCTCTCTCTATATATAGAAGGCTCAGCTGGCTTTCTTCACCAGCGGCAGATCGAAGGCCTTGCGCAGGGCCCTGACGAACGCCTGATCCTGGCAAATGGTTTTGCCGGGGCTGTCGGAGAGCTTGGCCACCGGCTTGCCTTTGCACTCGACCAGCTTGATCACGATATTCAGCGGTTTGACGCCGGGAATATCGCAGGTCAGGCGCGTGCCGATGCCGAAGCCGAGATTGATGCGCTGGTAGAAATGGCGATAGAGCGCCAGCGCTTTTTCCAGATCCAGGTTGTCCGAGAACACCAGCGTTTTGCTCATCGGATCGATGCCCAGCTTTTGATAATGGGCAATGGCCTTTTCACCCCACTCGACGGGATCGCCAGAATCGTGGCGCAGCCCCTGATAACGTTCGGCGAACTGCGGGCCGAAGTCGCGCAGGAAGGCATCCATGGTGATACAGTCGGTGAGCGCGATGCCAAGCTGATCCGGGTATTCATCCAACCAGGCTTGCAAGGCGGCGCGCTGGCTGTTGGCCAGCACCGGGCTTATTTGCTGATGCGCCTGGAACCACTCATGCGCCTGAGTGCCGACCGGCGCCAGGCTGAGCTGATGCGCCAGATCGTAATTGCTGGTGCCCGACAGGTACGGGAATTCGGCCTGCAAGGTGCTGACGATGGCCTGTTGCACGCCCTGAGAGAAACGGCGACGGGTGCCGAAGTCCATCAGCTTGAAGCGCGAAAGATCCAGATCGCCCGCCAGCGTCTTGAACTGAGCCAGCTTGGTTTGCAGATGCGCCACCGCCTGTTCCGGCGTCGCCAGCGGAGAGCGCCGACGGTGCACCACTTCGCTGATCACCGCCAGCAACGGCACTTCCCACATGATCACTTCACGCCAGGGGCCGGCGATGCGGATTTGCAGCTTGCCGTCGCGGTTGTCTATGGTGACCTGCTGCGGATCGTAGCGGAACGTTCGCAGCCAGCTCAGGTAATCCTGACGGAAGAAGGGCAGGCCCGAAAGATAAGCGAATTCGGCATCGGTCAGCGCCAGCCGGCTCATCAACGCCACCTGCGCGCGGATCTCGTCGGCATATTCGCCCAGCAGTTCGTCGCCGCGGCAGCGGAATTCCGCCGCCACGCTGATCGCGGGATAGCGATGGAACACTGCTTGCTGCATATGAAGCTTATAAGCATCGGTATCAAGCAGTGATGTCAAAATCGGGGAAGCGTATTGAGTCATAGCGCGTTACAGCATCCTCGTCAGGCGCGTGTCCAAATCCGGATAATCATAAAAGTGGGGGTGGAGTATACCCGGATTATCCTGTTATTGAAGCTGCATCACACCATAAATCACCAAAGCGGGTCGAGGATTAAACGTGCCTTTATGGCGGCCTGATAGCGGCGGGGAGGAAAAAAAGCCAGATATGCCTGTAAGGTGAATGACTTAGCCTAATTAGTCATAAAAATTATAATGTTAATTATTTTAAACAGCGAATCAGATATAGCCGGTCTGGGTATGCACGCTGACCCGATCCTTGCCGTTCTTTTTGCAAAAATAGAGCGCTTCGTCCGCCTGTTTGATCGCCGCCTGCAGCGCGGTGAATGCGTTGACCGGCGCAATGCCGCAGCTGGTGGTGAAACGCACTTGCCGTCCATCGGCCAGATTTAGCGTCAGGCGATGAGTGCGGGCACGCAATTGCTCCATGATGTCCCGCGCGTTGTCCAACGAACAGTTGCCCAGCAGCACCGCGAACTCTTCGCCGCCGTAGCGGCAGAAGATGTCGCTGGCGCGGAACGCGCGTTGCAGCAGGTGGCCGAATGCCACCAGCGCCCGGTCGCCCACGTCGTGGCCGTAGCTGTCGTTGAGCTGTTTGAAGTTGTCGATGTCGATCAGGCAAAAGGCCTGCGGGTAGCTGCCGTCGCCCAGCAGCTGACATTCAAGGAAGAATTTACGGCGGTTGTAAATATTGGTAAGCGGATCGAGGAAAGAAGAGGCCTCGAGCTCTTTAATCAGCAGTTGTTTCTCGCTTTCCAGCGAGACCTTGTCCAACTGGTATTGCCTGAGCTGCTGAATGGCGTCGCTGATGGCGATCAATTCCTGGCTGTAGAAGGCGTCGTTGCGATCGATATTTATCTCGCCGCGCGACAGCCGCACGATATTGTTGTGGGTCTTGGTCAGCCAGCGGTTGATGCTGGTGCAGAACACCAGCGCCGGCAAAATGAACAGCAACACCACCAGGCCGGCGAGTGCGATCATGCCGTAAATGGTCGTCTGGCTGTCGTAAATCTTGTGGCGCGACGCGAGGGTTTCCAGTTCGAAGCTGCGTTGATACAGCGCCTGCGACAGCCCGCTCACATCGTCGACATAGCGCGAAATAAGCGCGGTGGGGTAGGGCTGATGGGTATCGATAGCGGTGTACAGCCCATGGGTAATCTGCTGGAGGCGCTCAGCGGACACCTGGGTGAGCAATGCATTGACGATGTTGGTGATTTGCACATCGTCGTAGTTGATCTTCATGAAGATCAATCGGGTGCTCAGCGCGTTCAGCACGCCGGTCAGCTGAATGGACTTCAGGTAGGCGTCTTTGCGAACGAGCGGCCTGACGTTGACGTCGATAATCTGATCGCTCAATTCCGTCAGTGACATATTCAGCCGGTTATTAAGGCGGATGGCCTCGAGAAACATAAAAGAGTCGGTATCCACCATCCGGGTATCGTAGGTGTAGCGGTAATAGCTCTTACTGGTTTGCGAGATGTAATAGGCGCTGTTGATGTTGAACAGATTGGCGTTAGTGTTATTGACCTGCGAAAGCTGCAGGTTGTCATTATCCAGCAGCTGTTCCATCAGGCTGATCATCGACAGCGCGGCGATTTTTTGCCGAACCCCGAGCTGTCTGGCGACCTCATCGTCCAGATGTTCGCGGATGCGGGTAATTCTTTCGCGCGCCGCCCGATCGGCGGCCAAACATTGCGCTCGGGTGATTTGCGGATCGATCAGGCTCAAGCGTTTGAGGCGGTGCGCCTGCAAGGCAGCCTGAAAGGCTTCGGAGATTTCTTTGGCGCGATCAATTTTGTACAGATTGAGTTGGTTATCGCGGTAGTCGGTATGAGCTTCGAGTAGCTCATCGACGATGAACAGAGAGAAGGAAGTCATCAGGCACAGGGTAAAAAAATAGATTGCGTATTTAATTTTCATAGTGCGAGTCATCCCTGGGCCTGATGCCGCAATTATACCACCATGCCGCCTGCGTCGCCTCAACTATGCCGGCGCCCTCCGGCGGCGGTTTTTTAGCATTAAATGCTGATTTTTATTTGGCCATTGGTTACCTGCGCTATCGCCTGGCGGGCGATTTATGATTTGCCTCTGATTTCTCTCTCGTGGTCGCCCGGCGGCTCTGGGCTTTTCGGCCAGCTGTGATACAGTTTATTCACAATTCAGGCCCACCGCGCGCCGCAGGGGAACACTCCGGCTACGGTACGAAGCAGAAGAGCGGCCTGGCACCTATAACTCACCGAGACGTTTAAGGGTTTTTATGACACAACAGCCACAGGCAAAATACCGCCACGATTATCGCGCGCCCGATTACACCACGACCGATATCGATTTGGACTTCAGTCTGGACGCGGAAACCACGCGCGTGACCGCCGTCAGTAAAATCAAACGTCAGGGCGCGGCCGGCGCACCGCTGGTGCTGGATGGCGAAGATCTGACGCTGGTGAGCATTCAGGTGGACGGCCAACCGTGGAGCGCCTACCGCCAGCAGGATAACCAACTGATCATCGAAGCGTTGCCGGCACAATTCACTCTTACCATCGTCAACGACATTCACCCGGCGAAAAACACTGCGCTGGAAGGGCTGTACCTGTCCGGCGATGCGCTGTGCACGCAATGCGAAGCCGAAGGTTTCCACCACATTACCTATTATCAGGATCGCCCGGACGTGCTGGCGCGCTTTACCACCCGCATCGAGGCCGACAAGGCGCGCTATCCGTTCCTGCTGTCGAACGGCAACCGCATCGGCCAGGGCGAATTGGCCGATGGCCGCCACTGGGTGCAATGGCAGGATCCGTTCCCGAAACCTTGCTACCTGTTCGCGCTGGTGGCGGGAGACTTCGACGTGCTGCGCGACAGCTTCACCACCCGTTCCGGCCGTAAGGTCGCGCTGGAGCTGTTCGTCGATCGCGGCAACCTGGATCGCGCCGACTGGGCGATGACGTCGCTGAAGAACTCAATGAAGTGGGACGAGACCCGCTTCGGCCTGGAATACGATCTCGACATTTATATGATTGTGGCGGTCGATTTCTTCAATATGGGCGCGATGGAGAACAAAGGGTTAAACATCTTTAACTCCAAATACGTGCTGGCGAAGGCGGAAACCGCCACCGACAAGGATTACCTGAACATTGAAGCGGTGATCGGCCACGAATACTTCCACAACTGGACCGGTAACCGCGTAACCTGCCGCGACTGGTTCCAGCTCAGCCTGAAAGAGGGGCTGACGGTATTCCGCGACCAGGAGTTCAGTTCCGATCTGGGATCGCGTTCGGTCAACCGCATCGACAACGTGCGCGTGATGCGCGGCGCGCAGTTCGCCGAAGACGCCAGCCCGATGGCGCACGCCATCCGCCCGGACAAAGTGATCGAGATGAACAACTTCTACACCCTGACGGTGTATGAAAAGGGTTCCGAAGTGATCCGCATGATGCACACCTTGCTGGGGGAGGAGAACTTCCAGAAAGGGATGCAGCTCTATTTCGAACGCCACGACGGCAGCGCCGCCACCTGCGACGATTTCGTGCAGGCGATGGAGGACGCGTCCAACGTCGATCTGTCGCGCTTCCGCCGTTGGTATAGCCAGTCCGGCACGCCGCTGTTGACGGTGCGCGACGAGTACGACGCGGAAACCCAGCAGTATCGCCTGCATGTCAGCCAGCAAACCGCGCCGACCGCCGATCAGCCGGAGAAATTGCCGCTGCATATCCCGCTGGATATCGAACTGTACGACAGCGAAGGCAACGTCATTCCATTGCAAAAGGGCGGCCTGCCGGTCAACAACGTGCTGAACGTCACCGAAGCGGAGCAGATCTTCGTGTTCGACGGCGTGGCGCATAAGCCGGTGCCGTCGCTGCTGCGCGAATTCTCCGCGCCGGTGAAGCTGGACTATCCGTACAGCGATCAGCAGCTGACCTTCCTGATGCAGCACGCGCGCAATGAATTTGCGCGCTGGGATGCGGCGCAGAGCCTGCTGGCGACCTATATCAAGCTGAACGTGGCGCGGCACCAGCAGAAGCAGCCGCTGTCGCTGCCGCTGCACGTGGCCGATGCGTTCCGCGCAGTGCTGCTGGACGAAAAACTGGATCCTGCGCTGGCGGCGCAGATCCTGACGTTGCCGTCGGAGAACGAAATCGCCGAGCTGTTCGCCACCATCGATCCGGAAGCGATCGCCGCGGTGCATGAAGCGATCGTTCGCTGCCTGGCGCGGGAGCTGGCCGATGAGTGGCTGGCGGTATATCACGCCAACAAGACCGACGGCTACCGCGTGGAGCACGCCGAGATCGCCAAGCGCGCCTTGCGTAATGTGTGCCTGGGCTATCTGGCGTTCGGCGAAGATGTGGCGCTGGCGGACCAGCTGGTGAGCGAACAGTATCGCCAGGCGGACAACATGACCGACTCGCTGGCGGCGCTGTCTGCTGCGGTCGCGGCCCAGCTGCCGTGCCGCGATGCGCTGCTGGCGGCGTTCGACGAGCGCTGGCATCAGGATGGCCTGGTGATGGATAAATGGTTCGTGCTGCAGGGCAGCAGCCCGGCGGCAGACGTGCTGAGCAAGGTGCGCGCGCTGCTGCAACACCGTTCGTTCAGCCTGAGCAACCCGAACCGCACCCGTTCGCTGATCGGCGGCTTCGCTTCCGGCAACCCGGCGGCGTTCCATGCCGCGGACGGCAGCGGCTATCAGTTCCTGGCGGAGATCCTCAGCGATCTCAACCAGCGCAACCCGCAGATCGCCGCGCGCCTGATTGAACCGCTGATTCGCCTGAAGCGTTACGACGCGGGCCGCCAGGCGCTGATGCGCAAGGCGCTGGAACAGCTGAAAGGATTGGAAAACCTGTCCGGCGATCTGTACGAGAAGATCAGCAAGGCGCTCGACGCCTGATCTTTTCGCGCTGGATAGATCAAGGGACGGCCTGCGCCGTCCCTTTTTTCATCCCTTCAATTCGCCGCCCGACGGCCGCTGGCCTCTGTGGCCGGCGGTGATAACACCCGCTCCAGCACTTCGGCCTCCAGTTCCGCCAGCCGGGCCGAGCCTTTGCGGCGCGGCCGCGGCAGATCGAGAGTCAGATCCAGCCCGATACGCCCCTCTTCGATCAGGATCACCCGATCCGCCAGCGCGATGGCTTCGCTGACGTCGTGCGTGACCAGCAGTACGGTAAAACCGTGCTGTTGCCACAGCGTTTCTATCAGCCCCTGCATCTCGATGCGCGTCAGGGCATCCAACGCCCCGAGCGGTTCGTCCAGCAGCAGCAGGCGAGGGCGGTGGATCAGCGCGCGCGCCAGGGCGACCCGCTGCTTTTGCCCGCCGGACAGCGCCGCCGGCCAGTCGCGGGCGCGATCCGCCAAGCCGACCGCGTCCAGCGCCTGCAGCGCCGCATCGCGCCACTGGCCGCGCAGCCCCAGGCCCACGTTGTCGATCACCGTTTTCCACGGCAGCAGGCGCGCATCCTGAAACATCAGCCGGGTATCCTCTTTAGCGGCGGCAAGCGGCGCGTTGCCGCTGAGCAGCGCGCCGCTGCTGGGCTGTTCCAGGCCGGCCAACAGGCGCAGCAGGGTGCTCTTGCCGCAGCCGCTGCGGCCGACCACCGCCACGAACTGCCCGGCGGAAATGCGCAGCTGAATATTGTCCAGCACGGTGCGGTTGCCGTAACCTTTGCCGATGGACTCCAGCGTCACCGGCGTGCCTTGCGCAAGGCGAGCGGGAAGGGTCATAGCGCTTCTCCCTGTTTCAGTTGATAGGCCGGATGCCAGCGCAACCAGACGCGCTCCAGCAGTTGCGCGCCCACGTCCGCCAGCTTGCCGAGCAGGGCGTACAGCACGATCGCCACCACCACCACGTCGGTTTGCAGGAATTCACGCGCGTTCATCGCCAGGTAGCCGATGCCCGAATTGGCCGAAATGGTTTCGGCGACGATCAGCGTCAGCCACATGAAGCCGAGAGCGAAACGCACGCCGACCATAATCGACGGCAGCGCGCCCGGCAGCACCACCTGCGTAAACAGGCGGAAACCGCTCAGGCCGTAGCTGCGGGCCATCTCCAACAGGCCGCGATCGATGTTCTTGATGCCGTGATAGGTATTGAGATAAATCGGGAATAGCGTACCGAGCGCCACCAGAAAGATCTTGGCGGATTCATCGATGCCGAACCACAGGATCACCAGCGGGATCAGCGCCAGGTGCGGCACGTTGCGGATCATTTGCACCGAGCTGTCCAGCAGGCGTTCGCCCCAGCGCGACAGCCCGGTAATAAAGCCGAGGATCAGCCCGATGCTGCCGCCGATGGCAAAGCCGATCAGCGCGCGCTGGCTGCTGATGCTCAGGTGCTGCCATAGTTCGCCGCTTTGGCTCAGGCTCCAGAAGGCGGCCAGCACCGCGCTCGGCGCCGGCAAAATACGGTTGGACAGCCAGCCGGTTTCGACGGCGATCTGCCAGAGGATCACCAGCGCCAGCGGCAGCGCCCAAGGGGCCAGCCGATACAGGATGCGTTGCGCGTTCTTTGCCATCGGGGCGCTCCTCAGCTCTGCGACACTTTTTGCGGAACATAAATGTTGGCCACCACTTCGCCCTGCGGGCGCACCGGCTGAAGGCGCACGGGCGTTTCCTCCTGCGCCAGATCGAGGTGCGGGAACAGCAGTTCGCCGACGCGGTAGGCCTCTTCCAGATGCGGATAGCCGGAGAGAATAAAGGTGTCGATGCCCAGATCGGCATATTCCTGCATGCGCGCCGCGACCGTCGGGCCATCGCCCACCAGCGCGGTGCCGGCGCCGCCGCGCACCAGGCCGATGCCGGCCCACAGGTTCGGGCTGATCTCCAGGTTGTCCTTCTTGCCGCCGTGCAGCGCCGCCATGCGCCGTTGGCCGACGGAATCGAAGCGCGCAAAGGCCTGCTGCGCGTCGGCGATGGTTTCCTCATCGAGGTGGGCGATCAGCCGATCGGCGGCGCGCCAGGCCTCTTCGGTGGTTTCCCGCACGATGACATGCAGGCGGATACCGAAGCGTACCTGGCGGCCTTTCGCCGCCGCTTTGGCGCGCACCTCTTCGATTTTCTCTTTAACCTGCGCCGGCGGCTCTCCCCAGGTGAGATACATTTCTACCTGTTCGGCGGCCAGATCCTGCGCGGCGGCGGAGGATCCGCCGAAATAGAGCGGCGGGCGCGGTTGCTGCACCGGCGGGAACAGCAGTTTGGCGCCTTTCACCTGAATGTGCTTGCCGTCGAAATCGACGGTTTCGCCTTCCAGCACCCGGCGCCAGATGTGGGTGAACTCGGTTGAGGCTTCGTAGCGCTCTTCATGATTGAGATGCAACCCCTCCGCCGCCAGTTCTTCCGGATCGCCGCCGGTGACCAGATTGAACAGCGCGCGCCCGTTGGACAGGCGATCCAGCGTCGCCGCCTGGCGCGCCGCCAGCGTAGGGGAGATGATGCCCGGCCGCAGCGCGACCAAAAACTTCAGCCGCTGGGTGACCGGGATCAGCGAGGCGGCCACCAGCCAGGAGTCTTCGCACGAGCGGCCGGTGGGGATCAATACGCCGCCGAATCCCAGCCGATCCGCCGCCTGGGCGATCTGCTGCAAGTAACCGTGATCGACGCTGCGCGCCCCCTGTGCGCTGCCGAGATAGTGGCCATCGCCGTGGGTGGGTAAAAACCAGAAAACGTTCAGGCTCATCGTCAATGTTCTCCCATTGTTTATTGCGCGCTTGGGCGCCAGATGCGTTGCGAGATGTCGACCTTCACCGGCACCAGCCGGTTGGCGTAAAACAGGTCGGCGGTTTGCTGCTGCGCGGCGATCGTCTGCGCATCGAGCGGTGTGATGGCGGTCGGCGGGCGGTGATCCAGATAGCTGGCGATCACCGGCTCCGGCAGCCCCATGGCGTTGGCCAGCAGGGTCACGCTTTGCGCCCGGTCGCTGCGGGTGAGCGCATCGGCCTGGGTCAGCACGGTCAGAACCTGGCTGATAAAGCTGCCGTTGGCTTCGGCGTAGGGGCGCGCCGCCAGATAGAAGGAACCGGTCTGGTTCAGATCGGTGCCGTCGCCGAGCACCCGTACGCCGCCCTGCAGCAGCGCGGCGGAATAATAAGGATCCCAGATGGCCCAGGCATCGACGTTGCCCTGCTGGAAGGCGGCGCGCGCATCGGCGGGGGTCAGATAGGCAGGCTGGATATCCGTAAATTTCAGGCCGGCCTTTTGCAGCGATCGCAACAGCAGGTTGTGCGAGCTGGATCCTTTCTGGAAAGCGACCTTATGGCCTTTCAGATCGGCGACGGTTTTGATCGGGCTATTTTCCGGCACCAGGATCACCTCCGCCTTCGGTTTGGGCGGCTCAACGCCGACATACAGCAGATCCGCGCCGGCGGCCTGCGCGAAGATCGGCGGAATATCGCCGGTGCTGCCCAGATCGATGCTGCCGACGTTCAAGGCCTCGAGCATTTGCGGGCCGGCGGGAAACTCTATCCAGCTGATGCGGGTGGCGGGGAAACGTTCCTCCAGCAGCCGGTGGCTCTTCGCCAGCACCAGGCTGACCGATCCTTTTTGGTAGCCGATGCGGAACTGCGCCGGATCCTGCGCGGCGGCGGCAGTGGCCCAAACCAACGACAGCAGGCCGGTGAGGGTAGCGGCGCTCAGCCAGCGCCGTAAAACGATGCGTTTTTTCATTCAGGCTCTCCTTTTCCAGGCGTTTCAGGCGGTCTGACGCGCCGCCAGCGGTGAGGCGACGCGCAGCGCGGGTGGTTTGCGGCGGCCAAGCGCCAGATAGAAACTGGCGAGCGCCTCTTCCAGCCGGGCGGCGACGGCGTCGGTGAGCGTGGCGCCTTCGCCGGCCAGTTGGATCTGGCTGTCGTCGGCGAACACGCCATGCAGCACCTCTTGCGCTTTCAGCGCCGCCAGCACCGGTTTCAGCGCGTAGTCCACCGCCAGCATGTGGCCGATCGAACCGCCGGTCGCCAGCGGCAGCACCACCTTATGATCCAGCGCGCGTTCCGGCAGCAGATCCAGCAGGGTTTTCAGCGCGCCGGAGAACGACGCTTTATAAACCGGCGTGGAAATCAGCAGGCCGTCGGCCTGCGCCAGCTGCTCGGCAAACGCCTTGATCGCCGGGCTGTTGAAGTTGGCGTACAGCAGGTCTTCGGCATCGAAGTCGTACAGAGTATAAGCCGTCACTTCCGCCCCTTGCTGCCGCAGCCAGTTCTGACTCAGCGCGAGCAGCGCGGCGGAACGTGATGGGATGCGTGGGCTGCCGGCCAGTGATATAACGCGCATTGCCACTCCTTATAACTAAAAGTTAGGTTTAATTAGAAAATAAAAAAGAAGTGTTTTAAACCTACCAGCAACCGGGCGCGTTTTTTAAATCTCATTTTTTGATTTCGATATGCGCAAAAGCGGATTGGCGCCGATTTGGCGGTGAAGAGAGAAAACGATTGCGTAAAAACGGCTTTTTTTGCCTTTAATCAATTCCAATTGGGCGGGGGATACCGGATAATACGCCCCCGGTTTGCAACCGGGAAATCAGGAGAGTCCATGTACTACCCCCTCATCAGGAAAGCGTTGTTCCAGCTCGATCCCGAGCGCGCGCACGAAGTGACCTTTCGTCAGCTCAGCCGTATTACCGGCACCCCATTAGCGTTTCTTGTCCGTCAGTCCGTGCCGACCAAACCGGTCAGCTGCATGGGGCTGTCGTTTAAAAACCCGTTGGGATTGGCCGCCGGTCTGGATAAAAACGGCGAATGCATCGATGCGTTCGGCGCGATGGGCTTCGGCCATGTGGAAGTCGGCACCGTGACGCCACGCCCGCAACCGGGCAACGACAAGCCGCGCTTGTTCCGCGTGGTTGAGGCGGAAGGCCTGATCAACCGCATGGGGTTCAATAACCATGGCGTGGACAATCTGGTTGAAAACGTTAAGAAATCCCATTTCGGCGGCATTCTTGGGATCAATATCGGCAAGAATAAAGACACCCCGGTCGAACAGGGTAAAGACGATTATTTGATCTGCATGGATAAAGTTTATCCGTATGCCGGTTATATCGCGATTAACATCTCTTCACCGAATACCCCGGGGTTACGATCCTTACAGTATGGCGAAGCGCTGGATGATCTTTTGGCCGCGATTAAAAATAAGCAGCAGGAATTACATGCGCGCCATCACAAATATGTGCCGGTGGCGGTAAAGATCGCGCCGGATCTTTCAGAAGAAGAATTGATCCAAATTGCCGATAGCCTGGTGCGGCATAATATCGATGGCGTGATCGCCACCAATACCACCTTGGATCGAAAATTGATCCAGGGGTTAAATTACTGCGAACAAGCGGGCGGGTTAAGTGGGCGTCCGTTACAATCACGCAGCACGGAAGTGATCCGTCGTCTTTCCACCGAACTTCAAGGGCGCCTGCCGATTATCGGCGTGGGCGGCATCGATTCGCTGACGGCGGCGCGCGAAAAAATGGAGGCCGGCGCGAGCCTGCTGCAAATTTATTCCGGATTTATCTATCACGGCCCGCGTTTGATTAAAGATATCGTTACCCATATCTAATATTTTTCCTCTCATTTTATTCCGGGGGTTTATTTCTGCCCCCGGCTCGTCTATATTTTGTTCGTTAGCATAAATATCGTTCGCGGAATTATCCGATGTTTAAGCTATTTTATCGGTGATAAAATCGCCTTTTAGGGTGAGTGCGGCGTTGGCATAGGCAGCGAGAAGGATACGAAATGAAGATAAAACCTGACGATAATTGGCGTTGGTATTTTGATGCCGAACACGATCGGCTAATGCTGGATTTAGCTAATGGTATGATCTTCCGTTCACGTTTCCCGGCCAAAATGTTAACGCCGGACGCCTTCGATGAATGCGCTTTTTGCGTGGATGACGCCGCCCTTTATTTCACCTATGAAGAACAGTGCAAGCAGATCAAACTCAGCCATGAGCAGCGCGCCGAGCTGGTGTTGAATGCGCTGGTCGCCTACCGCTTCCTGAAACCGCTGATGCCGAAGAGCTGGCATTTCTCGCAGCAGCATTACCCGCTGCAGCCGAAAAACGGCGAGCTGGCGGCGGTGAAGGTGATGGAAAGCGGCGTGGAAGCGCGCTTGCTGGTGGTAGAGGCCGGGGATAACGCCAGCCTGTGCCTGCTGGCGCAAAATCAACTGACTGTCGCCGGCCGCACCATGGTATTGGGCGACGCCATCAAGGTGATGCACGATCGGCTGAAACCCTGCGCGCAGGATGAAAGCGCCGCCCCGGCTTACGACAGGGCGGTATAGGGCGGATTACGCCAGGGTCAAATCACTTTTCGGGATACAGCTGCAGCACAGGATGGTGCCGTTGTCGCCCAGCGCGCTTTTCTTCAGGGGCGCGACTTCACCGCTCAACAACGTAATGCGGCAGCTGCCGCAAATCCCGGCGCGGCAGGAGTAAGGCACGCGAATGCCTTGCTGTTCCAGCTGTTCGAGCAGGATCTGCTGGTTGTTGCCGGTAAACACCTTTCCTTCGTATTCGATAGTGACGCTGTGCTCGCTGTCTTGCGGCGCTTGCACGCTCTCCACCACTTTGCCGGCGCCATAAGGGCGCGGCGGCTTGGTCGACAGCACTTCCACCGTATCGCCCACGCGGATGATGCCGCTGCTGCGCGCGATCATGTTCTGGCCGAAATCGATATCGCCGTTGTCGGCGGAGCGGAATTTTTGCAGCGTACTCAGCGGTTCGCCGCTCGGGTGCTTGCGGCCGCGCTCGGTGCTGACGGTGGTGAGCACGCAGCGGCTGCAGGGTTTCACCAGATCGAACATCACATCGCCGACGCGGATAACCTGCCAACCGTCCTCGGCCCAGGCGGCTGCGCCGCTCACCACCAGATTGGGGCGGAACTGCTCCAGCTTGATGCTGCCGGGGCAACGCCGCTGCAGATCGTTGAACGAAGCTTGGTTAATCAGCAGATAAGGATAGCCATCGGCAAACGTCAGCGGGATCTCGGGGTGTTTCTTCACCCGGCGGGTCAACTCCGGCCCCAGCCAGCGCAGCTGCACGTCACGCTGGAAATAGCCGCTCAGCCAGCGGTTGATCTCATCCGGCGCGATCAGCGCGGTGAAATGATTGCCCCACACCTCGGTCGGCTGCGGCGCGGCGGCGAAGTCGCTGAAGCGAATGGCGGCGCTTTCGCCGTCCGGCGCGGTCAGGAATAGCCCGTCCGGCAGCAGCGCCGGCGTGAACAGCACCATCTGCGGGTATTGGCGCGCGGTAATAAAGGTGCCATCCGGCTCGGTGATCATAAAGTTGCGGTCGAAGGCCAGACCGCTGCTGCCGACCTGGGCGTAAGAAAGCTGCAGACCGCGCAGTGATTTAACCGGATGGACGTAGAGTCTGGAAAGCGTGATCACCCTCATCTCCGTGCGATTATTAAATAGAAGGGAGCAACTTTATGACAAGCGGTGCGGATTAGCTATAATGCGCAACAATTTTCTTTTTGGTGATAAGCACGATATGAACTCTCTGTTTGCCAGCACGGCGCGTGGATTGGAAGAACTGTTAAAAAGCGAGCTGGAAGCGCTTGGCGCTCACGACTGCAAAGTGGTGCAGGGTGGGGTACATTTTCAGGGTGAAGATCGTCTTCTGTACCAAAGCCTGCTGTGGAGCCGCCTGGCTTCGCGCATTCTGTTGCCGCTGAACGAATTCCGCGTGCACAGCGATCTGGATCTGTACCTCGGGGTGCAGGCGATCGACTGGCCGAGCATTTTTGGCGTGGATAAAACCTTTGCCGTGCATTTCAGCGGCGTGAACGAAGAGATCCGCAACAGCCAGTATGGCGCGCTGAAGGTGAAAGACGCCATCGTCGACAGCTTTACCCGCAAACTCGACCAACGCCCGACGGTCGCCAAGCAGCAGCCGGATATTCGCGTTAACGTCTTCCTGCAACGCGATATGGCCAGCGTGGCCCTCGATCTGAGCGGTGAAGGCCTGCATCAGCGCGGCTACCGCGATCTCACCGGCCAGGCGCCGCTGAAGGAAAACCTGGCGGCCGCCATCGTGCTGCGTTCAGGCTGGCAGCCGGGCACGCCGATGCTCGATCCGATGTGCGGCTCCGGCACGCTGTTGATCGAAGCGGCGATGATCGCCGCCGATCGCGCGCCTGGCCTGCACCGCCAGCACTGGGGCTTCAGCGCCTGGAATGGCCACAACGCCGAACTGTGGCGTGAAATCACCGCCGAAGCGCAGGTGCGCGCGCGCCGGGGCCTGCAGGAAACCGCCTCTCGCTTCTTCGGTTCCGATATCGATCGCCGGGTGATTGAGATGGCGCGCGGCAACGCCCGCCGCGCCGGCGTCGCCGAGCTGATCACCTTCAACGTCGGTGACGTGGCGCGGTTGACCAACCCGCTGCCGGAAGGCCCGCACGGCACCGTGATCAGCAATCCGCCGTACGGTGAGCGTCTGGAAAGCGAACCGGCGCTGATCGCGCTGCACAACATGCTGGGGCGCGTGATGAAAAGCGCCTTCGGCGGCTGGCAGCTTTCGCTGTTCAGCGCCTCGCCGGAGCTGTTGAGCTGCCTGCAGCTGCGCGCCGAGCGCCAGTTCAAGGCGAAGAACGGCCCGCTGGAGTGCGTGCAGAAAAACTATCAGCTGGCGGCGAACCCGGCCGGCGCCACTGCCGGCGGCGTGCAGGTGGCGGAGGATTTCGCCAACCGCCTGCGCAAAAACTTGAAGAAGCTCGACAAGTGGGCGAAACAGCAGGGCATTGAATGCTACCGCTTGTACGATGCCGATCTGCCAGAATACAACGTCGCGGTGGATCGCTACGGCAGCAAGGTGGTGGTGCAGGAATATGCACCGCCGAAAACCGTCGATGCGCAGAAAGCGCGTCAGCGCCTGTTCGATGTGATCAACGCGACGCTGGCGGTGCTGGAATTGCCATCGAATCAGCTGATCCTGAAAACCCGCGAGCGGCAGAAGGGCAAGAACCAGTACGAGAAACTGGCGCAGAAAGGCGAGTTCCTGCTGGTGGAGGAGTATAACGCCAAGCTGTGGGTCAACCTGACCGACTATCTCGATACCGGCCTGTTCCTCGATCACCGCATCGCACGCCGCATGCTGGGCGAAATGAGCAACGGCAAGGACTTCCTCAACCTGTTCGCCTATACCGGCACCGCCAGCGTACATGCCGGGCTGGGCGGCGCGCGCAGCACCACCACGGTGGACATGTCGCGTACCTATCTGGAATGGGCGGAGAAGAACCTGCGCGCCAACGGCCTGACCGGCCGTCAGCATCGGCTGATCCAGGCCGACTGCCTGTCGTGGCTGAGCAACGCCAATGAACAGTTCGACGTGATCTTCATCGATCCGCCGACGTTCTCCAACTCCAAGCGGATGGAGAACACTTTTGACGTGCAGCGCGATCATCTGGCGCTGATGAAAGATTTGAAACGGTTGCTGCGCCGTAACGGGACCATCATGTTCTCGAACAACAAGCGCGGTTTCCAAATGGATATGGCAGGGCTGAGCGCGCTGGGCCTGGAGGCGAAAGAGATCACCGCCAAGACGCTGTCGCAGGACTTTGCCCGTAACCGTCAGATCCACAACTGCTGGCTGGTGACTCACGCCGGCGAAGGAAAATAATTACTATGTCGTTAATCAGCATGTCCGGCGCCTGGCTCTCTTTCAGCGATGCGCCACTGTTAGACAACACCGAAATTCATATCGAAGACAACGAGCGCGTGTGTCTGGTCGGGCGCAACGGCGCCGGCAAATCCACGCTGCTGAAGATCCTCGGCAAAGAGATCCCGCTGGACGACGGCCGGGTGATCTACGAGCAGGATCTGATCGTGGCGCGCCTGCAACAGGATCCGCCGCGCAATATCGGCGGCAGCGTGTTCGACTTCGTGGCCGAAGGCGTCGCGGAGCAGGCGGAACACCTGAAGGCGTACCATGCGATTTCCCATCTGGTGGAGAGCGACCCGAGCGAGAAAAATCTGGCGCGCATGGCGCAAATCATGGAGATCCTCGATCACCAGGGGCTGTGGCAGCTCGACAGCCGCATCAGCGAAGTGCTGTTGCAGCTGGGGCTGAACGGCGACGCCGAGCTTTCCTCGCTGTCGGGCGGCTGGCTGCGTAAAGCGGCGCTGGGCCGCGCGCTGGTGAGCTCGCCGCGCGTGCTGTTGCTCGACGAACCGACCAACCACCTGGATATCGAAACCATCGACTGGCTGGAAGGCTTCCTGAAAGAGTTCGACGGCAGCATCGTCTTCATCTCGCACGACCGTTCGTTTATCCGCAACATGGCGACGCGCATCGTCGATCTGGACCGCGGCAAGCTGGTTTCCTGGCCGGGCAACTACGATCTGTATCTGCAGAGCAAAGAAGAAGCGCTGCGGGTGGAAGAGCTGCAAAACGCCGAGTTCGATCGCAAGCTGGCGCAGGAAGAGGTCTGGATCCGTCAGGGCATCAAGGCGCGCCGTACCCGTAACGAGGGCCGCGTGCGTGCGCTGAAGGCGCTGCGCGTCGAGCGTTCAGAGCGCCGCGAAGTGATGGGCACCGCCAAGATGCAGGTGGAAGAAGCGACCCGCTCCGGCAAAATCGTGTTCGAGCTGGAAGACGTCAATTATCAGGTGGGCGAAAAAGTGCTGGTGCGCGGTTTCTCCGCTCAGGTACAGCGCGGCGATAAGATTGCGCTGGTGGGGCCGAACGGCTGCGGCAAAACCACGCTGCTGAAACTGATGCTCGGTCAGCTGAAAGCCGACAGCGGCCGCGTGCACTGCGGCACCAAGCTGGAAGTGGCCTATTTCGATCAGCACCGCGCGGATCTCGATCCGGAGCGCACGGTGATGGACAACCTGGCGGAAGGCAAGCAGGAAGTGATGGTCAACGGCCGTCCTCGTCACGTCTTGGGCTACCTGCAGGACTTCCTGTTCCACCCGAAACGCGCGATGACGCCGGTGAAGGCGCTGTCGGGCGGTGAGCGTAACCGCCTGCTGTTGGCTAAGCTGTTTCTGAAACCGAGCAATCTGCTGATCCTCGATGAACCAACCAACGATCTCGACGTCGAAACGCTGGAGCTGCTGGAAGAGCTTATCGACGGCTATCAGGGCACCGTGCTGCTGGTCAGCCACGATCGTCAGTTTGTCGACAACTCGGTGACCGAGTGTTGGATCTTCGAAGGCAACGGCGTGATCAACGCCTTTGTCGGCGGTTACTACGATGCGCATCATCAGCGCGCCACGGCGAAACCGATTCGTCAGGCGGCGCCGAGCGCGAGCAAACCGGCGGCGGAGAAAAAGGCCGAACAGCCGAAGAAAGCGGCGGCCAAGCTGAGTTACAACCTGCTGCGCGAACTGGAACAGTTGCCGCAGCGGCTCGAACAGCTGGAGGCGGAGATCGAAGCGCTGCAGGCGCAGATGAGCGACGCCGACTTCTTCACGCGGCCGCACAGCGAAACGCAACAAGTGCTGACGGCGCTGGCTAACGCCGAGCAGGCGCTCGAGCAGGCCTTCGCCCGCTGGGAAGAGCTGGAAGCGATGAAAAACGGCTGACCGTTGCGATACCGCCCGCGCGCTGCTGCGGGCGGTATCGACGTGCCGGTGAGCAACGTTATTTAGGAGGAATATGGTGTGTTCCCACAACAATCATCAGCAGCATAGTCATTCCGCACCTTCGGCGGAGCACCAGGATAACCTGATGCTGTGTCCGCAGTGCGACATGCTGGTGGCGCTGCCGCCGCTGGCCTATGGCAGCAAAGCGGTATGCCCGCGCTGCAAAACCACGCTCAGCGCCCGCTGGGACGAGCCGCGCAAGCGGCCGATCGGTTACGCCCTCAGCGCCCTGTTCATGCTGGTGCTGGCCAACATTTTCCCGTTTATCAATATGCGCGTCGCCGGCATCGGCAATGAAATCCGGCTGATTCAAATTCCGGAAGTCATGGTGGCGGAAGACTACGCCAGCATGGCCACGTTGTTTATGGTGTTCGTGCAGCTGATCCCGGCGTTTTGCATGGTGGCGATCATTCTGCTGTGCGCCAAAGTGCGTTTGCCGCTGGGGCTGAAAGAGTGGATGGCCCGGGTGCTGTTCCAGTTCAAGACCTGGTGCATGGTGGAAATTTTCCTCGCCGGGGTGCTGGTCAGCTTCGTCAAGCTGATGGCCTACGGCGATATCGGCATCGGCAGCAGCTTCGTGCCTTATTGCCTGTTCTGCCTGCTGCAGGTGCGCGCCTTCCAGTGCGTGGACAGGCGTTGGCTGTGGCAGGACATCGAACCGGCGCCGCGTCTCGATCGCCCGCTGACGGTGGGGCGCACCGGCATGCGGCAGGGCGTGCGCTCTTGCGCCTGCTGCACGGCGATCCTGCCGGCCAATCAGGTGCGCTGCCCGCGCTGCCACACCAACGGCTACGTACGTCGCCGCCACAGCCTGCAGTGGACGCTGGCGCTGTTGGTGACCTCCGTCATGCTGTACATTCCGGCCAACCTGATGCCGATCATGGTGACCGAGGCGCTGGGCAACAAGATGAACTCCACCATCATGGCGGGGGTGATCCTGCTGTGGGGCGACGGCTCTTATCCGGTGGCGCTGGTGATTTTCATCGCCAGTATCATGGTGCCGTCGCTGAAAATGCTGGCGATCGGCTGGCTGTGCTGGGATGCCAACGGCAGGAAGAAACCGCGCGCCGACAGCGAGCGCATGCATCTGATTTATGAAGTGGTCGAATTCGTTGGCCGCTGGTCAATGATCGACGTGTTTGTGATCGCCGTATTGTCGGCGCTGGTGCGAATGGGGCAGTTGATGAGCATTTACCCCGCGACGGGCGCCGTGCTGTTCGCGCTGGTGGTGATCCTCACCATGTTCGCCGCCATGACATTTGATCCCCGGCTGACCTGGGATCGCGCAAGTGAAACAATCAACAAGGAGCCGCAAGGTGACGGAAAATAATCATAGCGTCGCGGACGTCGAGAAGATCAAGCGCTGGTCGCCGGTGTGGATCATTCCCATCGTGACCGCGCTGATCGGCGCCTGGATCCTGTTTTACCACTTCAGCCATCAGGGGCCGGTAGTGACGCTGGTCACCACGACGGCGGAAGGGCTAGAAGCGGGTAAAACCAAAATCAAAAGCCGCAGCGTGGACGTCGGCGTGGTGGAAACCGTCACGCTGAGCGAGGATCTGAGCAAGGTGATGGTGCAGGCGCGCCTTAATTCCGGCATGGAGAAATTGCTGCGCCAGGACTCCGCCTTCTGGGTGGTGAAGCCGCAGATCGGCCGTGAAGGCGTCTCCGGGCTGGGCACGCTGCTCTCCGGCGCCTATATCGAACTGCAGCCGGGCAACAAGGGCAAAGACGGCAAAGACAACTATCAGCTGCTCGACGCGCCGCCGCTGGCCTCTCCGGATGCCAAAGGGCTGCGCATCGTGCTGGACAGCGAAAGATCGGGCCAGCTCAACGCCGGCGATCCGGTGCTGTTCCGCGGCTACCGCGTCGGCTCGGTGGAAACCAGCTATTTCGATCCTAAAACGCGCGCCATGCGCTATCAGCTGTTCATTACCGCGCCTTACGATCAGCTGGTTACCACCAACGTGCGCTTCTGGAAAGACAGCGGCGTGGCGTTCGACATGTCGGCGCAGGGCATGCGGGTGGAGATGGGGTCGCTGACCACCCTGTTCAGCGGCGGCGTCAGTTTTGACGTGCCGGAGGGCTGGGATCGCGGCGAACAGGCGAAAGAGAAGGCGGAGTACCAGCTGTTCGACAACCAGCGCAGCACGCAGGATTCGCTGTATACCGTGCATAAGGACTACCTGCTGTTCTTCTCCGATTCGGTGCGCGGCCTGCAGCCGGGCGCCCCGGTCGAGTTCCGCGGCATTCGTCTGGGCACGGTGGCGCAGGTGCCGTTCTACAAAGAGGGCATGGCGCAGCGCCTGGACAACGATTACCGCATTCCGGTGTTGATCCGCATCGAGCCGGATCGCTTCCAGAAAGAGTTGGGCGGCAATTTCGATATCGAAGGGCATTTGAAAGACGCCGAATCCCGCGGCATGCGCGCCTCGATGAAGTCCGCCAACCTGCTGACCGGTTCGCTGTACATCGATCTCGACTTCTATCCGCAGGAGAAACCGTGGAAAGGGCCGCGCGAGCTGTTCGGTTATCCGCTGATGCCGACCACCAGCGGCGGTCTGGCGCAGATCCAGCAGAAACTGATGCAGACGTTGGATAAGATTAATTCGATGCCGATCAATCCGATGATCAACGAAGCGACCAAGACGCTGGCGGAAAGTCAGAAAACAATGAAATCGACGCAGCAGACCATGAAGTCGCTGAACGACATCATCGCCAGCAAAGAGATGCAGGCGCTGCCGCAGGACATGCAGAAAACCCTGCTGGAGCTGAACCGCAGCATGAAAGGGTTCCAGCCTGGTTCGCCGGCTTACAACAAGATGGTGGGCGATATGCAGCGCCTCGACCAGGTGTTGCGTGAGCTGCAACCGGTGCTGCGCACCCTGAATGAGAAGAGCAACGCGCTGGTGTTTGAAGCCGCCGGCAGCACTGACCCTCAGCCGAAGAAGGCCACGAAATGATGAAATGGATCCCGGTAGCCCTGGCGTTGTTGCTCAGCGCCTGCAGCAGTTCGCCACAGAAGACCTACTATCAGTTGCCGGCGCTGGGTGCGCCGGCCGCGGCCAGCAGCAGCGGTGCCTCCACGCGCCAGCTGTGGCTGGAGCACGTGAGCGTGGCGGATTATCTGGCGCAGAGCGGCGTGGTGTATCAGACCAACGACGTGCAGTATGTGATAGCGCAGAACAATCTGTGGGCCAGCCCGCTCGACCAGCAGCTGCAGCAAACGCTGGTCACCAACCTGAGCAGTGCGCTGCCGGGCTGGGTGGTCTCTTCGCAGCCGATGAGTAGCGATCAGGATGTGCTCAACGTCACCGTCAGCGGCTTCCACGGCCGTTTTGACGGCAAGGCGATCGTTCGCGGCGAGTGGGTGCTGAACCGCCAGGGGCGTTTGATCAAACGGCCTTTCAGCCTGGAATTGAAACAGGGCGAGGACGGCTATGATGCCCTGGTGCGCACCCTGGCGCAGGGCTGGCAGCAGGAAGCTCAGGCTATCGCAGCACAGATGGGCGGCATTTAGTCATAATTTGGTCTAAAATCGTCTAATCCCTGTCAGCGTGAAAATTCGTTTTTTTCGCTGGCAGGGATTTCTATTTAATTTCAAAAAGTTAAACCCTTCCCCGGCAGATCAGCCACTTAGCACTTTCCTCGGGCGTAGCTCACAAATATGACATTGGCGTGAATTTTGCGCATTGATCTTCTCTTCTTTTAGCGCTATTGATTACTCGTGGCTGCGCAAAAAGCAGCCATTGTTTTCTTTCCACCAGACCAAAATGAGGGAAACGAGGCATGAAGAGACAGAAACGCGATCGTCTGGAAAGGGCGCATTCGAGAGGGTATCAGGCAGGTATTTTAGGGCGTTCCAGGGAACATTGTCCCTACCAATCATCGGTGGACGCCCGGTCTCAATGGCTGGGAGGTTGGCGAGAAGCCATGGAAGACAGGGCTGTGACCGCTTAAGCGGCTCCCTGTCAAATAAAAGGAATAACCTCCGCCCTTGGCGGAGGTTTTTGTTTGTGCCGTTTATTCGTCCTGCCAACGTTTCAGTAAAATACTCGCATTCACGCCGCCAAAGCCAAAGCCGTTTGATAAGGCGTAGGTCATGTCCATCGATTCAGCCCGTTTCGCGACCAGATGCAAGCCTGCCGTCGCCGGATCGGGGTTATCCAGATTCAGCGTTGCAGGAGCTATCTGATCGCGCAGAGCCAGGGCGGTAAAGATGGTTTCCAGCCCGCCGGCGGCGCCGAGCAGGTGCCCGGTCGCTGATTTCGTCGAGGTCACGGCGACAGTCCCGGCGGTGCCAAACAGGTGCTTGATGGCATTGATTTCGCCTAAATCGCCTACGGGTGTCGAAGTCGCGTGCGCGTTTAAATGCTGAACCTCTTCTGGGGCGACATTCGCCTGCTTCAACGCGATTTTCATCGCCCGATAGGCGCCGTTGCCGTCTTCAGCGCCGGAGGTCATGTGGTAGGCGTCGGCGCTGGTGCCATAGCCGACGATTTCCGCGAGCGGCGTAGCGCCGCGCGCCCGCGCATGCTCCAGCGTTTCAATCACCAGCATGCCGGCGCCTTCCCCCATGACAAAACCGTCCCGGGCGCTGTCGAAAGGCCGGGAGGCCTGTCGCGCCAACTCGGCCGGTGCGGTGGACATGGCGCGCGCGGCGGCGAATCCGCCCAGGCTTACGGTGTCGATAGCCGCTTCTGTACCGCCGCACAGGGCGATATCGGCCTCATCATTGCGGATCATACGCACCGCGTCGCCAATGGCCTGCACGCCGGCCGCACAGGCGGTGACCGGTGCGCCAATCGGGCCTTTGAAGTGATGCTTGATGGAAACGTGACCGGCCGCCAGATTGACCAGGAAAGAGGGGATGGTGAATGGCGACAGGCGCTTGGCGCCGCGGCTGTCCGTAGTGCGCACCGCCTGGGCAATGGCCGGGAAGCCGCCAATGCCCGAGGCGATGACGGTGGCGGTTCGCTCTTGTTTTTCCTCCGTATCGGCTATCCAGCCGGCCTGACGAACGGCTTCATCCGCCGCCGCCATGGCAAACAGTATAAAGCGATCCATTTTCTTTTGGTCCTTGGGGGCGACGGACGCGTCTGGGTTGAATCCCGCCTCGGCATCTTGCGCCAGTTCGGGGACTTGCCCCCCGACCTTGACCGGCAAATCTGCAACGATCTCGTCAGGCAAAGCCCGAATGCCGGACTCTCCTTTTAATAAACGTTGCCAGATGGCCTCCACGCCGCACCCTAACGGTGAAACGGCGCCCATGCCGGTAATAACGATACGACGATTGCTCATGACTGCTCCTTGGTGAGTTCGGATAAATCGGCGAGGCGCCGCTGCCGCATCAGTTCGGCGCGTTGACGTATGCCGTCATTTGCCGCAGGCCCCGGTGCCAACGTAATAAACTGCAGCGGCACCTGCTGTTGGGTCTCGACGTTGATCAACTGGACCTGGATCGGCCGATCGGTGCGGCCGTCGACTAACAAGGCGCTAATGTCACCGTCGATCAAATGGCGATTGCCCCATTGTGAGAGAGCGGCCAGTACGGGAAGAAAGTCGTTGCCGCGTTCGGTGAGCAGATATTGATAGCGAACCGGCCGCGTTTGATAACGTTGCTTATGCAGAATGCCGTGGGCCACTAAATCCTTCAGGCGTCGGGCCAGGAGAGTGGGTGAAATCCCCAGACTTTGTTGGAATTCGTCGAACTTGGACAACCCCTGAAAGGCATCACGCAGGATCAGGATGCTCCACCATTCTCCGACGCGATCTAACGAACGTGCGACGGGGCAAGGTGTATCGCTAAAGCGGGTTTTTTGCATATCGCCTCTTTGTGGATACATTTATTGTAGTTACATGATAGCTATACTAGGCGATTTTGAGGGGCAAGAAAATGACCGGATGGAAAAAACCGCTATCGCGTCGGTGCGGGCTGCAGGGAGGGGCCTCGCTCAACTGGCCTGCGTTCGGGTAGGAATAGGGTGGAGACAGGGGGGAGAAAACGTTTCGGCAGCGGGCAATTAAAGGAGGTGAGTAGTCTTTAAACGAGAAGAGAAAGAAATGCCATCACGCTGGGCGTGATGGCATGCGAAGAGGATTAGAAAACAAGACGATGGCCGCCTTCTCCTCAGCGTGATCAGAACGCTGTGGTGTCCTTGAACAGACCCACTTTCAGATCGGTAGCGGTATAGATCACTTCGCCGTCAACCAGCACTTCGCCATCGGCGACGCCCATGATCAGCTTGCGGGTGATGACGCGTTTGAAGTTAATGCGGTAGGTCACTTTCTTCGCGGTTGGCAGCACCTGGCCGGTAAACTTGACTTCACCGACGCCCAGCGCGCGGCCTTTGCCTTCGCCACCCAGCCAACCGAGGTAGAAACCGACCAGCTGCCACATCGCATCCAGGCCCAGGCAGCCTGGCATGACCGGATCGCCGATAAAGTGGCAACCGAAGAACCATAGGTCCGGATTAATATCCAGCTCCGCTTCCACATAACCTTTGTTGTGAGTTCCGCCGTCTTCGGTCATCTTGACCACGCGGTCCATCATCAACATGTTACCTGCCGGCAACGGTGGGCCACCGGCGCCGAACAGCTCGCCACGGCCGGATGCTTCGAGGTCTTCTTTCGTATAGGAATCGCGTTTATCTACCATGTTCTCAGTAAGCCTTATTTTAATGAAGGACGCAGGTTAGCTAACACGTGTACGCTGAACAAGTCCGATCAGCCGTGGTTGAACCAGTTGAGCCAGCGCAGCGGCCACGGACGACGGCGTTCCTGCAGGCTCACCTGCGCAATCCGTTCCTGAATGGCCGCCAACAAGTTCGGCTGTTGTTCGTCAGAGTAGAGGCAACCTGTGAGCAAAGGCAAGGCTTCCGCCGCGCTCTCTACCGCCCACAGATGGAATTGCCCTTCGCGTACCGCGTCGACGACATCCTGGCGCAGGCACAGGTGGCGCACGTTGGTCGCGGGCAATACGACGCCCTGTTTACCCGTCAGGCCGCGGCGCAAACAAACCTCGAAGAAACCTTCGATCTTTTCGTTAACGCCACCTATCGGCTGTACGTTGCCGAATTGGTCGACGGAGCCGGTGACGGCGATCTGCTGGGTGATCGGTTGCTGTGACAGGGCGCTGATCAACGCGCACAGTTCAGCCAGCGAGGCGCTGTCGCCGTCTACTTCACCGTAAGATTGCTCAAAGACGATGGAAGCGGAGAAGGGTAACTGCTGATCCAGATCCAGCTCGGCGATCAAAAACGCCTGCATGATCATCATGCCTTTAGCGTGCAGGTTGCCGCCCAGTTCGGCTTTGCGCTCGACGTCGGTGAATTCGCCGTCGCCGAGATGCACAACGCAACTGATGCGCGACGGTTCGCCAAAACTGCGTGGATGGCCGGGATAATCCAGGACTGACAGGCCGTTGATTTGCCCTATCACTTCACCCTCGGTCTCAATCAGAATCTGGCCCAGCTCGATTTCATCCTGCATACGTTCGGCCAGATAGCTTTCACGCCATTCGCGGGCATTTAACGCCGCTTCGAACGCTTTGGCCGTAATGCGATCTTCTTCGGCATACAGTGCGGCTTCGGACAGCTGCTGGCCAAGCCAAACCGGCGAGAGTGGCAGGATGCCCTGGTCGCCACTGTAACGCACGGCCTGAACGATCAGCGGCGCCCAGGCGTCGCTCGCCAGCATCGGCAACTGCTGGTCGGCAATCACGCCGTTGACGTAGCCGCACCACTGCGCCATATCATCAACTTCAGTCAGCTGCAGATCGTCTTCGAATTCACCGTAGACCGCTTGTTCACTCAGTTCCGGCTCGATATCGTGAAAATCGGCCAGGCCGTGGCGATCGCCGACCACAATCAGCCGCAGCTCCAGCGGCATTGGCGGAATGGCTACCGGCAGCGGGCGGGTTTCGTCTGGCGAAACCCAATGGAACTGACGTTGGCCGATCATTTGCTTCAGCCGCAGCCATAGCAACGGCTGAGCCAACAGGGCGCGGGCCGACAGAATCAAAATGCCGCCGTTGGCCTGGTGCACCAGACCCGGCTGCAGGGTGATGTCGCCATTGTGGATCCGTACGCAGCCAAACAGTTGCTCTGGCTCAACCCACTCCTGGAACAGGCAAGCGCCGCCGGCGGCAAAAGGTTCATCGCCACGGCTGGCCGGTTCTACGCTGACTTTGCCATCCTGAATGACATAGTGGCTGCCGCGGCATGCCGTGTTTTTCGGCAGCAGTGGCGTGACGGCGTGAGCGATCAGTTCCAGATACTCTCGTGTTTCTTGCGCCTTCAACAGCATGAAACGCGGTGGCGATTGGGGGTGGCAAAATAGCGTCAGGGCATTTTCCAGCCGAGGCTGAATGGCGGAAAAGGGCACGGGTGCCAACTGAGCGGCGGTATCAAATATCGCCTGATAAGGCGTTACGTCCGGCAATAAAGATTGCCATTCAAGTCGGTTATTGGTCAAAGTGTTAGATGCAATCGTTAAAAAGGGAAAGGGCGATTATACAAGAATAACGGCGGCTTGATACATGCGGAGTGCCAGTTGGCATCAGGGAGTTTGACATCGCGCGGTGACTGTGCAAAAAACAGTCTAAAAGACGGCTTAATTGCCGGGGAAATTTGGCGCAAAGCTGTTATGCTTATTTGAAGTTACGCGGTCACTGAAGAGCTCAAGATGAAATATCAGCAACTGGAAAATCTGGAGAGCGGTTGGAAATGGAAGTACCTGGTGAAGAAACATCGGGAAGGGGAACTCATTACCCGCTACATTGAAAACAGCGCTGCTCAGGAGGCGGTTAACGAGCTGCTGAAGCTGGAAAATGAGCCGGTAAAGGTACTTGCATGGATTGCCGCTCACATGAATCCGGAACTGGATAACCGGATGAAACAAACGATCCGCGCCCGCCGTAAACGTCATTTTAACGCAGAACATCAGCATACGCGTAAAAAATCTATCGATCTGGAGTTTTTGGTTTGGCAACGATTGGCTGCCCTGGCGCGCCGACGTGGCGTTACGCTGTCGGAAACCGTCGTGCAGCTTATCGAAGACGCTGAACGCAAAGAAAAGTATGCGAACCAGATGTCGTCGTTGAAAGAAGACTTGAAGGCGATTCTTGGCAAAGATCCCAAGTAAGTGCGTGAGCGCGCCTTTGTTGCGCTTGGTTTCAACAATAGGACGAAAAAAAACCCCGCTATGCGGGGTTTTTATTAGGCGAGTAAACTTAGCCCTGAGGCTGAGTTACAACGTCTTTGATACCTTTAACTTCGATCTCTACGCGACGATCTGGTGCCAGGCAAGCGATCTGAGCTTTGGTAGCGCGGCCAGATTTGTAGCCACAGGTGTTGCCAGTAACTGCATCTGCTTCACCCATACCACGTGCAGAGATTTTGTCTGACGGGATGCCTTTGGAGACCAGGTAGTCAACAACGCTCTGTGCACGTTGTTCGGACAGTTTCTGGTTGTACTGGTCAGAACCAACGGCGTCGGTGTAACCCAGAACAACTACGGAACCGTCTTTAGGATCCATGGAGCTCAGCTGGCTGTACAGCTGATCCAGAGCCTGTTGGCCTTCTGCTTTCAGAGTAGACTTGTTGAAGTTGAACAGCACGTCAGACTTCAGAGTGAAACGCTTGGTTTCAACAACTGGAGCTGGAGCCGGAGCTGGTGCTGGAGCAACTACGTCATCCTGACCGAAGCGGTAAGAAACGCCCAGGCTCAGCATGGTGTTGTCTGGACGTGCGCCAACGGTACCTGCGTCACCGATGTTGCTTACGAACTGGTAATCCAGGCGAGTAGCCCAGTTTTTGGTCAGTGCGTATTCAACACCAACAGCAGCCAGCGGAGAAACGCCGGTGTCGTGGTTACCGCCGTTAGAGCCTACGCCGTCACTGTCTGCACGCCATACCATACCACCCAGACGGGTGTAGATGTCCAGATCGTCAACGATTGGGTAGCTCAGTTTAGCGGCCAATTGAACGCCTTGTGCTTTGAAGGAACCGGTGTTACGGCCGGTATATTTCATACGACCCAACCAGTCGTAACCCATTTCAAAGCCCAGGTATTGGTTAGCTTGATAGCCCAAGAATGCACCAGCACCGAGTTGGTCTTTACGTGCATCGTTGTCTACGCGGTAGCCGTTACCGTAGAAACCAGTGTCGTGGTACTGGGACCAGCCCAGTTTAGCACCGGTGTACCAGGTGTTATCTTTTGGAGCGGCTTGCGCTACGGTAGCGAAACCTGCCAGTGCCACTGCTAATGCGATAGCTGTCTTTTTCATTTTGCGCCTCGTTATCATCCAAATAGGCAATGAGCTTTAAAGCTGTTTAAGCCCTTGGTTAAATTCCTTCGCCAAGGTTTAAGCCCTCGTTTGTTACTCGCCAGTTTTTCTGACGTTATAGAGCAACCTTGGCGATGTAAAGTCTACAACGTGGCGCGAAAGTTACAAGTGTGATGTGATAAGGCTCTAAAAAAAAACGCGGAATCGTACATATTTGCTAACATTCTTAGCCTAAAAAAACGGCGATTCATCGAACGTTTTTGCCTGCCAAACCGCAGCCGGACTCGCTTTTTGCCTTCCCATGCAAAGGTTCTGCTTATGGGGTGCGAAAATGATGGGAAAAATCCTAAATTTACTTAATGATACAAAGAAGAGTGAATTTTTAGGGTGGAACAGTGTCCGTGAGTCGGGTTAATGTCACGTTGAGGCCGCATGATAAACCCATAGGCATTACCCAATTCTGCCGCACGTCTTAATTTTAGACGATCCTCCTCCGTTAGCTCGGGCAACCAACCGAGAACCACGCTGTAATTTCCCGTTTGCAGTGCTTTTTCCATCGCCTCGACCGTATTCACCGGGCTGATCTGGCTCAATTGCACCATCTTATCTACAGGCAGGCCGGATTGCTGCAGCCATTGCTTGCTTAATTTTTGCTGCGGTGTCAGCCACAGAAGCCAGCGAGACTGCTTGCCCAGTTGCAGCAGCAGGGGCAACAGCAATTGAGCCACTGCGGGCTGGCGCTCGTTGTAAACAAGTTCACTGATCAAGCCATTCTCTTTGCCGACATCCGTGTTCTTCTCAACATTGCGCGCTGTAAAAGAGCCTTGGCTGAAATGAGGTTGGTAGAGTGATTGAGTACGCATAAAGTTCCCGCCCGTCGTGTTACTGTATGTTTATACAGTATCCCTGATTTGGGATAAGATCAACCCAAATTTTCGTAGCGGCTCGCATAATTGCGATCATTTTTTGTACCGGTGTTTTTTGTGATTGGCATGCGGGTGGATAGTGCGTATTTTCCTAATTAGTTGTTCACGTTACTCTTTTCATTGATAAGAGAAATAATACGACCGGAACCTAAAAAGGAGAAACGCTATGAAAAGGATGTCGATACGAAGGATCGCACAGGCTAAAAATTGCTTCGCGGCGCTGGGCGCCATCACCACGCGGTCACAGTTTGGCGGCTACGGCCTGCTGGCCGAGGGGGTAATGTTTGCAGTGATAGCGGAAGGAGAGTTGTACCTGCGGGCTACGGTGAGCATGGAACCGGCTTTTCGCGCCAGAGGGATGGTCAATATGGTCTATTCCAAGCGTGGAGTGCCCATCACTTTGCGTTATTACTGGGTTGACGAGTCGCTGTGGCGGGAACGCAACGAGCTGGTGGGGCTGGCCTGGCAGGCCGTCAGGGAAGCGCGTCGAGAGCAGCGGCTTAAGGCCGGCGATCACGGTCGATTGAAGGCGTTGCCGAATATCGATGTCAACATGGAGCGCTTGCTATGGCGAGCGGGTATCCGCAATGCCTATGACCTGCGGCTGCAAGGCGCTAAACGCAGCTATCTCCGCCTGCTGCAACAGCAGACCAATCTGGGGCTGCGCGTGCTGCTGTCGCTGGGCGGCGCGATAGCCGGTTATCATCAGGCGGCGTTGCCGGCCGAATTGCGCAACGAACTGGTGCGCTGGTTCGATCATACGATGGCGATGCGCCGCCATGGGCATGAGCCAGTGGTTCAGGGCCCATCGAGCGAGCCCTGAATAATTAGATTGCCTTATTGATTTGGGCGTGGAGTGCGGTGAGCTCCGGCAGCAGTTCGAGCATCAACCCCACCTGTTGCAACACCAACTGCTCTTTGCTTTCAGGTTCCGGAACGGCTCTGCGAATGCGCTCCGCCAGCTGTTCCAGCGCTTTCGCAATGCGCTGGCTGTTCCGTTCTTCCTGATGAAGGGCGCCGTCCACGTAACACACGGCATCATTGAGCAGATCGAGGGTGACAGGGGTATTCAGCCGCTCGCGGTGCGCCCCCAACGCCGAGATATAACTCAGGAGGGTGTGGTTGAGGCAAAGCAGGCGGAAGGCGGCTTCCTGCAATTCCTTGTCGGCCTTGGGATCGGCCGACATGTTGGAGATGACCGAAGCCAGTTCGGCATCGCTGTTGTGGGCATCTCGCCGCGCAATGCGGTAGGCGAGGCCGTTATCTTTACCCTGGTGGTATTGCACCAGAATGGCGTCCAGATAACGGCAGTTGGCATTCAGGGTTTTATCCACCACCGCCGGCAGTTGGCGGAATTTCCAGTCCGGCCAGATAAAGCTGACCGCCGCCCAGGCGATGGCGCAGCCCAACAAGGTGTCGTAAACGCGCGGGGCGGCTACTTCGAATCCTTCACCCAACAGGTTAAAGCATAACAAGACCAGTAGCGTGATGAACATGGTGGCGTGGGCATACTGGACGGTGCGGAAAGCGAAAAATAGAACGCCGGTGATGACGATCAACACCAGCTGTCCTTCCAGTGAAGGCACGAAATAGAGGATCGGCAGGCCGATCAGGATACCGGCCAGGGTGCCGATGATGCGCAGCGCCAGGCGTCGGCGGGTAGCGTTGTAGTTCGGTTGACAGACGAACAGGCTGGTCAACAGGATCCAGTAACCGTGTTGCATGCCGGTGAACTGGATGAAAGCGTAACCCACGCACAGCACCACCGACATGCGGATCGCGTGGCGGAACAGGGCCGATTGCGGCGTCAAATGGCGGCTGATGCGCAGACGGATGTCGCTCCAGCCGGTTAAGCGATCGTCGGCCAGGCTGTTCTCTTCCGCTTGCCCGTTTGCCAGCGTCTGCTCTGACTCAATATTGGCCAGCTGCGCATCGATCGCATGCAGGTTTTTCAGCAGGTGCGCCAGCGCCTTGGTTTGTTCTGAATTGCCCTGGGTTTCGGCGATGCGCGCCAAGGCCTCCTGAATGCGGCTGAAGGCCGGCTCAAAACGTGGGTTGTGCTGGTATTTTTGCCGCAGCAGGATCGATTGTGCCAGTTGGCGGCAGGCGCGCGCCTGCATGCTCAGCAAACGCTGGAAGCGGAATAAAATATCGCTGTGGCGGAATTGCCGGCTGAGCGCGTGATACTGAACGTGGGAAGAGCTGGCACGTTCGTGGATATCCTGCGCGACAAAGTAGTAGTGCAGGGTGCGGCGGGTGCCGCGCTGGCCGCGATCGCCTTTCAGGCGCGTCAGCAGCGAGGCTTTGGTCTGGTTAAGCAACGCGACCAACGCGCTGTTGGCCATCGCAACATCCATCCATGGCAGGTCGGCGTCGCGTTCGGCGTCGGGATCGAACAGGTTGGCTTTGGCATCCAGATAGTTGGCCAGTTGATCGTAGCAGCGCGCCAGGTTCTCTTGCAGTGGCCGGATAGGGAACAGCAAGTGGCCCGCCAGCGTCAGCAGGTTGTACCACAGCGCACCGATCACCAGCAGCAGCGGTTGCTGATACCAGGCATCGTACATGGCGGTGCCGAGCATGGTGTAAACCGCGATCAGCAGTGCGCCGAAGGCGATGGTGGCGTAACGTTGCCCCAAGGCGCCCAGAAGGATAAAACCGCAGGTCGACGTGGTTAAGCCAAGGGCGAACAACCAGGGATAGGGGAACAGCAGCTCGATTGAAGCTGAGGCGACAAAGAAGCACACCAGCGTGATCAGCAGGTTGCGTAACCTGCCGGCCAGGCGGTCATCCAAGTCGGTCAGGGCCGCTGCCACCACGCCCAGCGTCAGCGGGATGGTCAGCTTGGGAATGCCCAGCCACCAGGGAACGGCGGTGGTGCCGATCAGCGCAATAAGGATGCGCAGGTGATACAGCAGATTGCTGTTATATGTGTAACGACGTACTGCGGGTGCAAAAGAGCGCACGAAAAACTCCTCAAACGGAGAAAAAATTAACGCTGATGATAGTGGCGGCGAGCATTCTCAATACGCGCTTGCTGAGCCATTTCTACCGAGACGACGCGGCGCCCCACCGGCCACAGCGCGATGGCGGCAATTTTGAAATTGGCGATGCCGACCGGAATGCCGATGATCGAAACGCACTGCACGATACCGGCGGCGATGTGTGACAGGCACAGCCACCAGCCGAACAGCACCAGCCAGATAACGTTGAGCAGTGAGCCGCCGGCGGAGAGCAGCGCATTGCTTTTTTCCGGGTAGAGCTCATCGACGTGGATTGCCTCATTGCCGAACGGCACCAGCGACAGCTTGGTGATTTCCCAGCAGGAGCGGGTGAGCGGCAGCGTGATGACCAGCAGCACGCTGAACACCGTGGCGATGAGCCAACCCAGCGTGGTGAAGAAACCGCCCAACACAAAATTAAGAATATTCAGTACAGTACGCATAGACGTCATTCTGCTCTAATGTTGGCCAAACCGCGATGCGGGCGTATTCACGATAAAAACGCAAAATCTATTCTACCCTTTTTTTAGCGCTAGAGTGCCACTGCTTATCGCAGGTAAACTGGCAGATATCCGTTATTTAATCTCAACATAGTCATGGCGCGACGATATGGAACTTAAAGCGACATCGCTGGGGAAACACCTGGCTCAGCACCCTTATAACCGCGTGCGGTTGCTGCACGCCGGCGTTGAGGTGAGCGGGGAAAAACATGAATACCTGATCCCCTTCAATCAACTGATTCAGGTCAGGTGCAAGCGCGGCATCGTCTGGGGCGAGCTGGAATTTGAATTGCCGGACGAAAAAGTGGTGCGACTGCACGGCACCGAGTGGCAGGAAACGCAGCGTTTTTATCACTATCTGCAGCAGGCGTGGCAGCAGTGGAGCGCCGAAATGAGTGAGGTCAGTGCCGGCGTGTTGCAACAGCAGGTGGCACAGATTCAGCGCATTGAGCAGCAAGATAAATGGTTCAAAAAGTCTGAGCTGGGCAAACTGCAGCAGCAAATCCGTGAAGCCTTCTCCGCGCTGCCAATGCCGGTGGCGCGCCTGGAGGAATTCGATAACTGCCGGGCCGATTACCATCTGTGTCTGCAATGGCTGCAGCAGGGGCAACGCAGTGTCGACCAACGCAACCGGCAGTGGACCGATCGCATGCTGGAGCAACATCACGACTTCTTCCAGACCGTCGAGAGCTCACCGCTCAATGACTCTCAGAGCCGTGCGGTGGTCAACGGCGAGGATTCCGTCCTGGTATTGGCGGGGGCCGGCAGCGGCAAGACGTCGGTGCTGGTGGCGCGCGCCGGCTGGCTGCTGCGCCGTCAGGAGGCGGAGCCGGGCCAAATCTTGCTGTTGGCGTTCGGCCGTCAGGCTGCGAGTGAGATGAATGATCGCATCAAAGAACGTTTGGGCGATGTCGGTATTCAGGCCAAAACATTCCATGCATTGGCGCTGCAGATCATTCAACAAGGCAGCCGCAAAGCCCCGGCCATCAGCCGGTTGGAAACCGATGCCAGCGCGCGCAAAGCGTTGCTGATTGCCCATTGGCGCGAGCAATGTGCAGAGAAAAAAGCCCAGGCGAAGGGGTGGCGTCAATGGTTGACCGAGGAGCTGGAATGGGACGTGCCGGAAGGCGACTTCTGGCAGGATAAACGCCTGGCGGACCGGCTGGCGGGCCGGTTGGAACGCTGGCTGGGGCTGATGCGCATGCACGGCGGCAGCCAGGCGGAAATGATTGAGCAGGCGGATGAAGAAATCCGCGATCTGTTTTCGAAACGCATTCGGCTGATGGCGCCACTGTTGAAAGCTTGGAAAAGCGCCTTGAAAGAGGAAGGAGCGGTGGACTTCTCCGGCCTTATTCATCAGGCGGTCAACATTCTCGACAAGGGGCGCTTCGTCAGCCCGTGGAAACATATTCTGGTCGATGAGTTTCAGGATATCTCGCCGCAGCGTGCGCTGTTGCTGGCGGCGCTGCGTCGGCAGAACAAGCAGACCTGCCTGTTTGCGGTGGGGGATGACTGGCAGGCGATTTATCGCTTCAGCGGCGCAGAGTTGACGTTAACCACGGCTTTTGCCACCCACTTCGGCGAAGGGGCGCAGTGCGCGCTGGACACCACTTATCGCTTCAACGAACGTATCGGCGAGGTGGCCAACCGGTTCGTGCAGCAGAACCCGCACCAGCTGAAAAAACCGCTCAACAGCCTGAGCAAGGGCAATAAAAAGTCGGTGGCGATCCTGCCGCACGAGCAGTTGGAGCCCTTGCTGGATAAACTGAGCGGCTACGCCAAGCCGGATGAGCGCATCCTGGTGCTGGCGCGCTACCATCATCTGAAACCGGAAGCGCTGGCGAAGGCGGCCACCCGCTGGCCCAAGCTGGATCTGGAATTTATGACCATCCACGCCAGCAAGGGGCAGCAGGCGGAATACGTCATCATCGCCGGTTTGCATGATGGGCGTGACGGCTTCCCCGCCGTGGCGCGCGAGTCGGTGTTGGAAGAGGTGCTGCTGCCGCAGCCGGAGGATTTCCCGGATGCCGAAGAGCGCCGTCTGCTGTATGTCGCGTTGACGCGCGCTAAACATCAGGTATGGCTGTTGCAGGATCGTGAACGTCCTTCGGTGTTCGTTGAACACCTGCAAGATCTTGGCGTACCGGTGCAGAAAAAACCGTAAGCCTGGGCCTGGCGGCTGCCAGGCCGCGAGGACTATTTCAGGCGGTCTTGCAGGTAGCGCTGATAGTCGGGGATGGCGATCTCCACCTCGCTTTTGAACAGCGGAGAGTCGATCAGAAAGTCGGCGGTCGAGCGGTTGGTGGCCACCGGAATATTCCATACGGTCGCCAGCCGCAGCAGCGCCTTCACGTCCGGATCGTGCGGCACCGCGTTCAGCGGATCCCAGAAGAAGATCAGCATGTCTATCTTGCCTTCCGCAATCAGTGCGCCAACCTGCTGATCGCCGCCCATCGGGCCACTCAGCATGCTGGTGACGGGAATGCCGCTGGCGCGCTGGATCAGATTACCGGTAGTGCCGGTGGCGTACAGCTGGTGCTGCGCCAGAATGGTCTTGTGGCTTTCTACCCACTCCAGCAGGGCCTGTTTGCGGTGATCGTGCGCCACCAGCGCAATGTGTTTGCGCGCGGCGATAGTGCGGGTGGTCAATTCCATCTCGGTGTCCTTCGCTAATCGGGGAATGTGCGACAGATTACTGAAACTGTTTTTCACTGCCTAGCGTTTGCGCTTGAAAATGCGAAGAAAAGACGCCTTTACGGGGAAAGGCGCCGGGAGGGATCAGCGAATCGGTTGTTTATTGGCCCAGCGCAGAAAACGCTTCTGTGTTTCCTTGTCGGCCTGTTGAAACCAGTATTGCAGCATTTGTTCCGACACGTTTTCACCTTTCAACGTCACCGTCGGGGCGTTTATCGGCGCGCCGGCCAACGCGAGGGCTGAGGCATTGCCCGCGTTCGCCTGAACAAAGCTCGGAACGGAGGCCGGGCGGTTCTGGCGGTTCTGGCGGTTGTAATCGGTCATCACCTTTTCCAAATCGGTATTGAAGGTGACGCTGTCGGGATGCAGCACATCATGCCGGAACGGCAGGGCGTTGCCGTCTTTATCGACCACCAGATAATTCAACGTTCTGTCAAAGCGTTGCGCATCACGATCGTTCTCGATGCGTGGCAGTTCGATCGCCACCTGGCTGATCTTTTGCGTATTGAAGGTGGCAACCAGCGGCAAGGAAGCATAGGCCTGCGTATGCTGGCCGGAACGTACGGTTTTGGTCACTTTAAACAGCAACTGGTGCTGCCCGCCATCCAGTTCAAGGCTGTCGGCGCCTTTTAACAACGAACCTGTCATTTTCTTGCCGTCGACCACCAGCAGGTCGATGTCCGGGGAGAGTTTCAGGGTCGTAGCCGCGGCAGGCATGCTGATGCTGAGCAACGCCGCAACCACCAGACCAAATTTCATCATTATCTCCTTATAAAGTGGCGTAACGCTAAGTGTTGAACACGGCATAGGTTGTGTCAAAATTTTTCAATCGGGTATTTTGTTTACATTTTTACATATTTTATCGCGATTAGACATGACCATGCGCAGCTGAACCGCGACAGCCTCTGACCATAAGATTGCGGTGAAGTTTCCCTTGCGTTGCGTTTAACCGAACGAATGCCGATCGGTTACACTCGAAATGGAAAGTGACGCAGTGATAAACGGGAGTTGAAGATGCAAGATCAAGAGATTGTTGAGCTGTTGCAACAGGTGAAAACTATCGCGCTGGTCGGTGCCAGCGATAACCCATCGCGGCCCAGCTATGGGGTGATGGCGTATCTGTTGGCGCAAGGGTATCAGGTGATCCCGGTCAGCCCAAAACTGGCGGGGCAGACGCTGCTGGGGCAGCAGGTTTACCCTACGCTGGCCGCTATCCCGCAGCCGGTGGATATGGTTGACGTGTTTCGCAATTCAGAAGCGGCTTACGGTGTGGCGCAAGAGGCGATAGCGATCGGCGCCAGGGCGCTCTGGCTGCAGATAGGGGTGATTAACGAGCAGGCGGCAGCGCTGGCGCAACAGGCCGGGTTGCGTGTGGTGATGGATCGCTGTCCGAAAATCGAAATCCCGCGCTTAGGGTTGGAGCGCTAAATAAAAAGGGCCAGGCGCGATGCCGGGCCCTCTCGGGTTTCTCAGGTCTTGGCGCGGTCAATTGCGCAAGCGTGGCGCCTGTAGCTGGTGACGGATGGATTCCGCCAGTTCATCCAGCGATGGTTGCTCGGGGTGTGCCTCCTGGGCTTCGCTATCCAGCTGCGCTTCCGCCAGATAGGTGTGTACCGGTTGGCCTTCCTCGTCTTCCATCACCACGTGGTACCAAGGGGCTGAACGCAGTTCATCGTTCGCCGCTATTTCGTCAGCTTTGGGTTGTTCCAAAGAGTATTCCGGGTCGATATCGATCACGACGCCCAAATACCCCAGCAGTTTATGCCTAACCTGTTGTCCGATACCGAATTTGCTGGCAATCATGATGACCTCCTGAGAAACAATGCCTTGCTCATATATGGGGGCAGGGCAGCGCATTTCAAGTTACATCACCCGACAAGCGAATCCTTTCAGATACAGCCCCTCAGGGTATGTGGCGATCACCGGGTGATCGGCAGCCTGTCGGAACTGCTCTATAAATTGTACATCACGTCCGGCATCTACAGCGGCGTCGGCCAAAATTTTCTGGAACAGGTCGGTCGGCATCAGGCCGGAGCAGGAGAAGCTGAGCAGAATGCCGCCCGGATTCAGCAGCTGCAGCGCCAGCATGTTGATGTCTTTGTAGCCGCGGCAGGCGCTGGCCAACTGATTCTTGTTCTCGACGAATTTCGGCGGATCCATGATGATCAGATCGAATTTTTCGCCTTGAGTGCGGTAGTTGCGCAGCAGCTGGAACACGTCATCGCGAACGAACTCCGCTTTGTTCAGATCCAGCTTGTTGAGCTCGACGTTCTGTTTGGCGATATCCAGCGCCGCCTGCGAGGTATCCACGCTGATCACCTGCGCGCAACCGCCCATCAAAGCGGAAACGGCGAAGGCGCCGGTGTAGGAGAAGCAGTTCAGCACCCGACGGCCGGCGGAGTAATTGCGCGCCGCCAGGCGGCTGTCGCGCTGGTCGAGGTAGAAACCAGTTTTGTGCCCCTGCTGAATGTCCACCAGCAGCTTCATGCCGTGTTCGGTGATCGGCAGCAGTTCCGGCGGCAGATCGCCCAGCACCGGGCCCTGCGCCAGCGGCAGGCCTTCTTTTTTACGTACCGCAACGTCGGAGCGATCGTAGATCGAACATTCCGGGTAACAATGCTGCAGGGCGGAAAGCAGGGCCGGGCGCTGGTATTCGGCACCGGCGGACAGCAGCTGCAGCACCAGGAAATTCTGGAAGCGATCGATAGTGATGCCCGGCAGGCCGTCGGACTCGCCGGCGATCAGGCGGTATCCGTCCAGACCGTCGCGCTGTGCGACCCAATCGCGCCAGCTTTGCGCTTGCTGCAGGCGGCGAATGAAGAAATCGATGTTAATCTCTTCATCTTGCTGGAAGGTCCAGACGCGTGCGCGGATCTGCGACTCGGGCGAATAGGCGCCGCGTGCCAGCCACTTACCCTGGCTGTCGAGGATGTCGATGGTTTCACCGGAGTGGGCTTTGCCCTCAACGCGTTGAACGGCGCCGGAGAACACCCAAGGGTGGCGACGGAGTAAGGACTTTTCACGTCCTTTGGCGAGAAACAGGCGTACGGTCATAATTAAGAATGCTGCCAGCTAGGATAGAAAGAGTGACACGGCGGTGCAAAGGCACGGCAATGCCATAACGAAAACTGAATAAGGGGGCGATTATGACACAAGTTTGCATTGCTGCGTATGTGTATGGCGTGGTGCAGGGGGTTGGGTTTCGCTATTCCACCCAGCGGCAGGCCGAGGCGTTGGGGGTGACAGGCTATGCGCGCAATCTCGATGACGGCAGTGTTCAGGTGGTGGCCTGCGGCACACAGGCGCAGGTGGACAAGCTGCTGGAGTGGTTGAAACAGGGCGGCCCGCGCAGCGCGCGCGTCGAACGCGTGCTGGTGGAGCCGCAGGGCCTGGCTGATTACAGCGGGTTTGGCATTCGTTATTAAACGCTCGCCTGCAGCGGCGCTGCGGGCAGAGCGGTCAAATGCATTTTACCGGTTTCGGCAATCCGGCGATTTTGGTGGCTTGTTTGGCCGGCCCTTTCGGGAACAGGCGATACAGATAGCGGCTGTTGCCTTTTTCTTCGCCGTATTTCTGCGCCATCGCTTTGACCAGCATGCGGATAGCCGGTGAGGTATTAAATTCCTGATAGAAGTCGCGCACGAAGCGCACCACTTCCCAGTGTGCTTCGGTGAGCACGATCTCTTCCTGCGCGGCCAGCAGCGGCGCCAGCCCTTCATGCCAGTCGGCGCTGTTTTTCAGATACCCCTGCGCGTCAGTGTCGATAACCTGACCTTCAAACTCCAACATACTGCCTCGATAACGGATAATTCGGAACGGCCGCCAGTTTAGCAAATTTTTTCAGCCGCAAAAAACAAAGCCCCGCCGGAGCGGGGCCTGGAAAGCTGGTGTAACGTGCGATCAGTTGCTGCGGGCGAAGCCCAGAATGCTCAACAAGCTGATGAACATGTTGTAGAGCGACACGTACAGGCTAACGGTGGCGCGAATGTAGTTGGTCTCGCCGCCGTGAATGATGTTGCTGGTTTCCCACAGGATCGCGCCGGCGGAGAACAGGATGAACAGCGCGCTGATGGCCAGGTGCAGGGCAGGGATCTGCAGGAACAGGTTGGCGATCACCGCCACCAGCAGTACCACAAAACCTGCCATCATCATGCCGGACAGGAATGACATGTCTTTACGGGTGGTCAGCACATACGCCGAGCAGCAGAAGAACACCGCTGCGGTGCCGCCCAGCGCCAGCATGATCAGATCGCCCGCGCCGGCGTTCAGGAACGAGCTGAGAATGGGGCCGAGGGCATACCCCATGAAACCGGTCAGCGCAAACGCCGCCAGAATGCCTGCCGGGCTGTTGGCCAGTTTATGGGTCAGGAACATCAGGCCGTAGAAGCCAACCAGCATCAGCAGCAAGCCCGGTGCCGGCAGCCCCAGCATCGTGCTGGCGGTCGCGGTCAGCGCCGAGAAAGCCAGCGTCAGGGATAACAGGAAATAGGTGTTGCGCAGGACTTTATGCGTGCTGAGCAGCGAGTCGCGCGAAGAAGATGAGACGACAATGCGGTCCATAATGCTCTCTCTTATCAAGCCATCACAAAATAATCCCGATGATAGGCAGCGCAAGCGCTTGATTAAAGTTTGTTTACCAATCTTTACCCTTAGTTATCATTGTTGCAACAGCAGGGAGGAGCGGACGCGCGTTTGTTCGCCGTTTGCTGCGTCTTCGCCGATTTTTCGCGCGGTTGAACGCGCCCGGGCTTTACAAGCGAATGAGGTCTGTTTATAGTGCGCGTCGTTGCGGAGGGGTGGCCGAGTGGCTGAAGGCAACGGTCTTGAAAACCGTCGACGGGAAACCGTTCCAGAGTTCGAATCTCTGCTCCTCCGCCATACATTCTCACCCCGTGCTCACTGAGCACGGGGTTTTTGTTTTTGCGTGCGCAGAAACCGAGGCGCTTTTGCAGGAAACGCGATCGGCTATTGATAAGGGCCACGCATCGGTGAGATTATGCGGTCATCAAGGTTGGCTGCTCGGATGCCTGCTGCTGTCAGGCACCGCCGGGGTGATAAACAACGCTGCCTTATCGATTTCGCTTAATGCTCTTATGGAGACAGAGATGAACTGGTATCAAGTCGCCCTATGGACCATGATCTTTCTGAAGTCCGGCGCTTTCCTGGTATTCGTGTGGTGGTGGATGTTCAAACGCGCGACCAAACCTTATGTGCGCCCGCAAGACGTCGTGGTGGACGATACGCCGTATGATGAGAACCTCACCATGGAAGAGGTGATGAAAAACCATGGCATCGTCCGTACGGATATGTCGGTAAAATAGCCCTTCCTCCCCAATCGGTATCTGGGGCGTGTTTGCCATAAGCGCGCCCCATTGCGATCCTTCGCTGTCTCTCTATGGCATTCTGTTCTCAGGTTAACGGCATAGCGTTACCGGGAAAAGCACGCCATGAACGATGTACGCATCTTGCCGAGCTTTACGCATCGAAAAAACGCCGTTCTTAATGCCGAGAGAGATCATGGGGATTTCCTGGGTCAGCTCATCCGGCGCGTTGTCGTCGGGCGTTTTACTGATTTCTCGGTGGGTGGTCATGTAAAACCCGTGATCTAACCTCTTTATATCAAAGTTTATTTTCCTATCCAGGCTGTAGGTTTTTCCTCTCACGGTGATGTCCCCACGCTGCACGATCATGGCATGATGTTCGTCATAGATGAATAAACTACCCGTCACTTTTAATTCCAGGTCATCGCCTGAAGCTAATCGTTTTTTAGTGATCGTATCGGCCTGGCAATTCATATGCACAGGCGCGGCGGGGGTTAAAATGCGAAACAGCACAATGAAGAGAATCACTGCCAAAAATCCGATAGTCAGCATTTTGGGGTTGAGCAATGCGGCCATTTATTTTCCGTTGAGAATTTTGTAGGTAACACACTGGGTATATCGATCTTGTGAGCCGAGATAACACACACCGAGGAAGGTGTTATAAGTCAACGTGTGTTTTACGGAGGAAAAATAGATGTCCGCTTTACTGGCTATACAATCCACACCGCTATCTTCTAGCGCCTGGTTGACCATGCGCTTTTCCAGTTCGTCATCAATATGCTTGTCTGCATCCAGAGAATACAAGGTGCAGCGGTCTTTTTTCCCTAACGAGATTAAATTTTCTCTGGGTTGATCAGGCGGTTCAACAGGATAGAACGCCGCGACGAACAACAGCGGAATAAATGCGCCGCAGATAGCGGCAATAGCGCGAATATTTACCTGTTTCTGCGGCGGCGTGTTATGTGATTCGGCAACCGACGGGAAAGACGAAAGCGGCACTGAGGCGGAATAAGGGGGAGTTTCGTTAACGGTTGCCTGCGGTGATGGGTAAATATCAATCATGGCGGTAAAGCAAAAACCGACTTTCGCCAGGGTCTTTATCGGCGAGGTTTCTCTCCCCAGCAGTTTGAACGCTTTCCTTATTTCACTGACGGCTACATTGAGGCTGATCGATGAGCCTGAAAAACCATACTCTTCCCATACCTTTTTTATCAATACCTCACGTTTCAATGGGATATTCGGATGAGTCAGCATTTCAATTAACAGGCGCGAGGCCGGATTGGATATCCGTATCGATGACTCATCGTTATCAATGAGTTGGAGACGACACGCATTTGCGTCATAGATTACGCAGAGGTCGATAATATATTTCATGTATTCAGGTTTTTATAATGGTATAGGCTTCCAGGTCGCGGCTAGTATTTAGTGAAACGTCGGTCAGGTCAAGGTTCTGGGAGGGAAACATAAATAATTCAGGGTGTTTTTTATTTCTTCGACGAACAGAATGCATGGTGCATTGCTCTTTTTATTATGCTTAACAGAGTTAAATTCTGAAAAAATCTAATTTATTAGATTATAATAATTAAAATTTGCGTTAATAAAAATAATGTTCCTGTTGTTAATGATTTGATGCAGAATTATCTTAATGTTTTACGGCGCCTGCTTATGTGCCGGGCGCTTATTGATGGCTCCCAAACGGCAATGCGATTTTTCCAAGAAAACGGCAGGTATTTAGTGCAAGGCATCGCCGTTTTCTTTAGCCATGGATGGAGGAAGTATGCTCAGTATCGGTATCGTATCTGAAAACATCTTTTTCAGAGAGGCGATGAAAAGGATATTGGCGCCAAGGATTTTTCATAAGGATCACGTTATTGCTTACTACGACGATCTGCCTTTGGCCATGGGGCGAAATTGCCAGGATATTCTGATCGTCGATGATGCGATAAAAAGCCTGTTGCGTTTCAGCATGGCGGCAGCGTTATTGTCTGCTATTCATGGCGTGAAAATTTTTTTGACGACAGAAGAGAAGCGTCGTCTGTTATTTCTTTCTGTCACGCGTGATGTGGTGGTGCTCGATAAAAGAGTGCGAGTTCCCGACATGAATAAGGAATTGTCTTTGCTGCTGGCTAATATTTCGCAGCATTCTGCATTAAATGGAAACGTTGAGGGTGGGGCGGCCCGCAATACGAAAAGTTGCCTGACTGAAAGTGAAGTGAAAACGCTTCATTTGCTTTCTTTCGGCTATACGGTGACCCAGGTATCCCGAATGCTTGATAAAAGCGTAAAAACGGTCAGCACGCAGAAATGCAGTGCATTACGCAAAATGGGATTGAAGAATCGGGTGCACAATTTATTGGACATTTCATCCGGTTTCTCGGCGGTTATCTAGGAGTTCGTTATTTTGTCGCTTTTATTATCGGCTGATGAATAACGCTATGGCTTGATTTTATAAAAACAGGAATGTGTTCACCCTTTTGCCTCTGTATTACGGGGAGGGATTGTTTCATCCCGCCAGCAGCGGCTGCTTTTTATTTATTCTCTCAAACCAAACTGTTATGGAGTTTTATCTCATGATGAAGAAGATGCTTTCTGTTGCAATCATGGCGGCCGCGGTCGCTGCGCCTGTGGCTTTTGCTGAAGACAATTCCGCCGGTGGCGTGATTAACTTTACCGGCGCCATTACCGACACCACCTGTACGATTAACGGCGGCAAGAGCGCGGATTTCACCGTAGCACTGAGCCCGATCTCGGTGACCGACGCGGGTAACACCGTCGGGCCAATCACCAAGAACAAGAAGTCCTTCTCGTTGACCTTCTCCGGCTGTTCGCCGGCGGCCGGTACCGCAGGCACCCCGCTGAAAATCTACTTCTCCTCCGCGGATAACATCTCCACCGACGGCAAATATTTGCTGAACAACTCGGTCAACGAGAACGACGCTTCCGTCGCGAAGAACGTAGGCTTCTCTCTGGCGGAAACCGGTTCTTCCACCCCGATCCAGCTGAACGTGCCTTATGTCACCGACATCATGGGCGACAAAGAGGCGCCGGATTCAGAAACCCTGACGCTGGACGCGTACTACTACAAAACCAACGCCGAAGCGGCAAAAGTGGGCGCTCTGAGCTCCAACGTGACTTACACCATTTCTTACCTGTAATCGCGCTGACAGCCAGGCCCTTGATAGGGCCTGGCCACCCGGGGGAACGATGAAAAAATACATGATGATAGCGGCGCTGTTGCTGGGTTCCGTTGGCGCGCAGGCCAATGTGGTGGTTAACGGCACGCGGGTGATCTACCCGGCAAACAACAAGGACGTGATTGTCCAATTGCTGAATAACGGTACCGACCCCTCGCTGGTTCAGGCCTGGATCGACGACGGCGATATCAATTCCACCCCGGAAACCGCCAATGTGCCGTTTTTGCTGTCGCCGCCGGTGGTGAAAGTGAACGGCAACAGCGGGCAGCAACTGCGTATTCAGAAAGTTGGCGCCGCGTTGGCGGCGGATCGTGAATCGGTGTTCTACCTCAACGTGCTGGATATCCCGCCGACGCCGGAAAACCTGCAGGGCACCAATACGCTGCAGCTGGCGATCAAGTCGCGCATCAAACTGTTCTACCGCCCGCAGGCGTTAACCCGCGGCGTGGAAAATGCGTTGGAAGAACTGACGCTGCAAGCCAATGGCAAAGGCTTCAACGTCATCAATAAAAGCCCGTATTTCATTACGGTAGCGAATATAGGCCAGGGTGCGGACAAGCATCTGCTGGTTGATTCGCTGATGGTCGCGCCGTTTTCCACCCAGTTTGCCGCCAGCAAACGAGCGGTTAGCAAAAACGCCCGTTATGACCTGATGTATATCGACGATCTGGGGGCTTACAAGTCTAAAGCCATCACCGCACACTAACCTGAAAGAACAACAATGAAGCTGAATAAAAAAGTCCTCTCGCTGCTGACCGCCTCTTCATTCTTGTTGCCGGATACGGCCTGGACGGTGACGTTCGATACGTCGCTGTTGGCCGGCGAATCGCGCGATTCCGATCTCTCGCGTTTTTACCTCAATAATGACATGCCTGCCGGCCGGCAGGAGATCGATGTGTATGTCAACCATGACTGGAAAGGGCGCTATGCGCTGCTGTTTGGCACCCAACGCGACGATATCCAAATCGACTACCAGGATGCGCAGCGGCTGGGCATCGATCTGAGTCAATTGCCGACGCCTCAGGCGCCCCAGACGACGCTGTCGATCGCCACGCTGGTGCAGGGCGGCCGGTTCGATATGGACGTCGGCGCGCTGAGCCTGCGGCTGACGGTGCCGCAGGCGCGGGTCAACCGATCGGAGGCGGGATACGTGGATCCGGCCTTCTGGAATCGCGGCATCTCCGCATTGACGCTGGCCTACAACGCGACGTACTACCACGCCGAGGCGCGCGGCGACGGCAATCGCAGCAACAACGACGATTTTTATACCGGGCTGGAATCCGGGATCAATCTGGCCGGTTGGCAATTTCGCGACAGCAGCAGCTTTCGCCACGGCAGCGGGCGGGGGAGCCACTGGCAGAATAACACGCGCTATCTGCAGCGCGGCTTCGCCGACATCAAATCCAACCTGACCGCCGGCGATTTTTATTCGCCGGGGGATCTGTTCGACTCGGTGCGCATCCGCGGGGTGGCGCTGGCGTCGGACATCAGCATGCGCCCCAACTCGCAGCAGGGCTTTTCACCGATCGTGCGGGGCGTGGCGCAAACCAACGCCCTGGTGAAAGTGGTGCAGAACGGCAACGTGATCTACCAGGAAAACGTGCCGCCGGGCGCCTTTACCCTCGACAGCATTCAGCCGACCGGCTCGGCGGGCGATCTGTGGGTAACGGTCAAAGAGGCGGATGGGCGTGAACAGTCGTTCAGCGTGCCGTTTTCCGCCGTACCCAACATGTTGAAACAGGGCGTCAGCCAATACAGCGTGCTGGCCGGCAAGGTGAACGAAAGCAATACCGATTACGATCCCGGCTTTGTGCAGGGCACCCTGCAGTACGGTTTCAACAACCTGGTAACCGGCTATGCCGGCAGCATTTTGAGCGACGACTATCAGGCCTGGCTGCTCGGCAGCGGCTGGAACCTGCCGATAGGGGCGGTGTCCATCGACCTGACGCATGCCGATACCCGCCTGAAAAACCGCCGTGAAAGCGGGCAGAGCTTCCGTATCGCCTACAGTAAATTTCTCGATGCCACCGCGACCAACTTCACGCTGGCGGCCTACCGTTACTCCACCCGCGGTTACTACAGCTTTACCGACGCCATTTACTCTAATGACGGTTACCGCCAGCTGGAACGGCAGTTTGACCGCTGGCGCGACGAGGAGGGTTTGTCCGAACTGGATATGAACACCTGGGATGCGCTACGGTCCGCCCGGCCGAAAAATACCTTTACGCTTAACCTGAACCAGCGTCTTAACGAAGGGTGGGGCACGCTGTTCTTCTCCGGCTCCCAGCGCGATTACTGGACGGCCAACGCGAAAAGCCGCGAATACCAGCTGGGGTACTCCAACAATCTGGGGCGCGTCAGCTACTCCGTTTCCGCCAGCCGGGTGCGCAACAGCCAGCGTGAGGAAGAGACGCGTTATTACCTGTCGTTCAGCCTGCCGCTGTCGGTGTTCGACAACAACGCCTACCTCAGCACCGGCCTGTCGGCGACGGACTCTCACTATCAGCAAAGCACGGTCAGCCTGAGCGGCAACGCGCTGGAGTCCAACCGTCTGAGCTACTCGTTGAACGGCAGCAATCGCAGCGGCGGCGACAACATGGCCGGCGTCAATGCGGCCTACCGCACCCGTGTCTCGACGCTTGGCGTCTCCTACAGCGAAGGCAACGATTATCGCCAGAGTGGCCTCAGCGCGCGCGGCAGCCTGGTGGCGATCCCCTGGCATGTGCTGGCGTCGAACGAAATCGGCAACACCATGACGGTGGTCGAGGCGCCGCAGGCCGAAGGGCTGATGGTCAACGGTGATGAAAGCATCGTGACCAACGCCCAGGGCCTGGCGCTGGTGCCCTATGCCACGCCATACCGGCAAAACTCGGTCACGCTGTCGGATACCGGCCACAGCAGCGGGGCGGAAATCAGCGGCAACGTCGCCAACCACGTGCCTTACTACGGCGCGGTCAGCTACCTGAAATTCGAAACCGATCAACGTCAGCCATTCCAGCTGCGGGCGCAGCGCGCCGATGGTGCACCGCTGCCGTTCGGCGCCGAAGTGCTGGATGAAAACGGCCGGTCGATAGGCTTTGTCGGCCAGGCCAGCGTGCTGTACCTGCGCGTCGAACAGCCGCCAACGGCGTTGACGGTGCAACTGCGCGACGGCCGTTGCCGCATCGCCAAACCGACTCTGGCGCTCGACGCGTCGCCCGGCGTTTGCCGCTAATACAGGATAACCGAACCTATGATCAGGCTGATTTTTTTGCTGCTGCTGTCCGGACTGTTCAGCGGCTATAGCTATGCCACCTGTTTTGGCAAAGGGATCTCATTTGCACCGGCTTTGAATGTCGATCTCTCCGATAAGCTGAATGCCAACACCCCGGTGTGGGAGGAGCAATACAGCACCCAATATGTCGGCACTTTCGACTGCAGTTCTTCAAAGAGCAAATTTACCTATACGCTCAAGCTGTCGCCCGATAATAAGAATGCGGCTATTTTTGGTTTTAACAACGGCACGCAGTGGATACGCGCGCAAATCGTCAATAAGATTGGCGATCGTGAACTGTCAAAGCGCGGCGAACATTCCGCCGCCGAGTTAAATACGCCGATGACCGTGCGCTACTCATTAGAATCGAAGCCCAAAAATGGCCGTGTGGTGCCGGGGGATACGCTGATGCTGGATGACGCGCTGATGGTCTCGGACATTACCGGCATAAAGATATGGGAATTGCCGATTTGGCTGTTGCAGCAAGTCGGGAAAATACTCAGTTGGCTCCTGACCGGCAACTGGCCTTATGACGAACGCGATATGTATGGCCAGCCGATGAACATCAAATACGCGCCCAAAACCACCACCTGCCGTTTCGACAACGCCGGCCTGACGGTCAGATTGCCGAAAATGGGCGTGGCGCAGGTGCTGAATAACAACCAACCCGGCTACACGCCGTTCTCGCTGAACATCAGCTGCCAGAACATGCAGCAGGAAGGTATCGCCGATCGTACCGTCGAGATGTTCCTGTCCAGCAATAACCTGCTGGCCTCCGACGCCAGCGTGCTGACCAATGCCAACGCGAGCGGCGCGCAAGGGGTGGGGCTGCGCCTGGTCAAACGCGATATGCCGAGCTCGCCGGTGATACTGTCGCCCTCCAATGTCGATCGCGGCAGCGCCACCTCATTGTTTCACGTCGCCGCCGGCGGCAGCCTGAACAGTCACTTTATCATCGGCATGGGCGCTTATTATTACCCTTATCAGCGCGATGGCGTGACGCAGGGTGAAATCAACACCTCGGCCACGCTGAACATTATTTATCCCTGATGAATGGGTGGGTGCAAAAAAACCGGCAGCCGCCGCTGCCGGGGTTGGTTATTGATAAGTCATCGCGCTGGCGTGCAGCTTGTTATTGCCTACGATCGCGATGATTTTGTAGTAACGGGCGCCAGCCTTGGCGGTTTTGTCCGCCAACATCTTTTCCGCATCGCTCAGATTCGCGGCACCGCTAACGGTAATCACCTGGCGCGGCGTCAGGGCGTCCGCCTGTTGACTATTGATTTGCGTTGCCGCGACTGTTGCGCCTGAAAAGACAAAAGCCCCTAGCAGCATCGTTTTCAACATGACGTTCTTCATGATGTTCTCCCCAAGCGCAATACGCTTGTTCTTTGCTATGGTTGAATCTTTTTGTTTCGTTATGCTAAAGGATAAGCAGCGAGGTGTCGGCGCGGTAGTGCCTGAAAGCGTAATGCATCGTTTCCAAACTGGAAACGATAAGGAGGGGGCATGCAGGATTTGAACGATCTTCAACTGTTTGCTTTGGTGGTGCGACATGGTGGTTTCGCCGCAGCCGAGCGGGCGAGCGGCGAAGCCAAATCCAAACTCAGCAAACGCGTGGCTCGTCTGGAGGCGAGTTACGGTGCGCGGTTAATCGAACGTTCGACGCGCAGTTTCCGCGTCACGGATATTGGCCGCGATGTGTATCGGCAGTGTGAGGCGATTATCGAGCGGTTGGAGGCGACCGATGCCATTGTCGCCCGTGCGCGCGACGAAGTGAGCGGCTGCCTGCGCATCAGTTCGCCGCCCGGTTTGATGCAGTATTATAATTCCCATCTGCTGTTGGGGTTTATGGCGCGTTACCCGGACGTGCGCGTACAACTGTTGATCCATGAGCGCCATGTGGATCTGATCAACGAAAAGATCGATGTGGCGTTTCGCATTACGAGTCATTTCGACCAGGATCAATCATTGATAAAGCGCGATCTTGGCGTACGGCAACGCATTTTGGTCGCCGGCGCGCAGCTGGTGGAGAAAGCCGGCGGCTTGCCGCAGTCGTTCGAACAGCTGGCCAGCTTGCCGACGTTGTCGATGGGGGAGTGGCTGGATCGCGATCGATGGGAATTCGAGGATAATGCAGGCAATCAACGTACTTTCGTTCACGTCCCCCGGCTGTGTTGCGGGGATTACAGCACGTTGCATAGTGCGGCGATTGCCGGGATGGGCGTCGCGTTTTTGCCGATCCATTTGTGTGCCAACGAATTGCGAACGGGTCAACTGCTGCGTCTGCTGCCACAGTGGCGTGCGCCGAGCAGCATTGTTCATCTGGTGTTCACCAGCGGCAAAGGCCTGTTGCCGCCGGTGCGGGCGTTTATCGATCACAGCGTCGCGGTATTCGCCGAAGCCAATCGCCGCCTCTCGATGATGCCGGTTGCCTAGCCGCCTGTCACTGCCCATCCGGGTGTTCGAAAATATGCGCGCCGGCTCCTTGCCGGCCCAATATATCGTTCGGGTTGCGCAGCGGGCAGTCGGCGAGCGACAGGCAGCCGCAGCCGATGCAGCTATCGAGATGGTCGCGCAGCACCGTCAGCCGTTGAATACGCTCATCCAGCGTTTTGCGCCAGGCGGAGGACAGCACTCCCCATTGTTCTGAGGTCAGCTTGCTGCCGATGGGGAAACGGCTCAGCGCGGCGCGGATCTCTTCCAGCGGAATGCCCGCGCGCTGTGCGATCTTGATCACCGCGATATAGCGCAATACCACCGACGGATAACGCCGCTGATTGCCGGCGTTGCGCGTCGCCTGAATCAGCCCTTTACTCTCGTAGAAGTGCAGCGCGGATATCGCCACGCCGCTGCGTTTCGCCACTTCCCCGACGGTCAATAGCCGATTGGCGTCAATCGGTTCATTTCTTGCCATTTTATCTTCCTCAACTTGACCTCAAGTTAACCTGAGGTTTTATAGTTCAGCCTGCCGGGCTTGGCAACCGGCATCTCTCGAGACCTGCCCCCGTCTTATTGGGGAGAAGGATGGCTTTGGCTGTAAAATCAGGAAGAAACCGTTATGCAACGCTTTATCAACACCGCTCTGGACAGTTATTGGCTTTGGCTGCTCGCACGTCTGTGCTTGATGGTGATTTTCATCTCGTCGGGGCTCGCCAAGCTGTTCGACATCGAAGGGAGCCTGGCGGAGATGCGCGCCGCCGGTTTGCATCCGGCCTGGCTGTTCAACCTGGCGTCGGCGGCGGTGCTGCTGACAGGTTCGGTATTGATCCTGCTGAACCGGTGGGTGTGGCTGGGCGCCGGCATGCTGTCGGTGTTTCTGATCCTGACTATCGCGATCGTCCACACCTTCTGGAATATGTCCGCTCCCAATATGCAGATTTCTCTCTACTTCGCGCTGGAACACATCACGGTGATCGGCGGGCTGTGGGTGACGGCCATCGCCAGCCGTTTGCGTCAACGTCTGGCCAACACGCGTGAGGCTGCATGATGAAACGATATCTCATTATCGCGGCGCTGCTGGCGGTACTCGTCGTCGCTGCGGTAGCGATGCGTTCCACCGCGCGGCAAAGCGAAGGCGCACCGGCCTATCCGCCGGTGAAAGTGGCGCTGGCGCCCGCACTGCGTGAACAGGCGGCGCGCAGCTACGCCGGCGTGGGCGAGCTGGAGGCGGCCAGCCAGGTGGAGGTGGCGGCGGAAACCAGCGGCCGCATCACGCGCATCCTGTTCGAATCTGGCCAAACGGTGCGGCAGGGGCAGTTGCTGGTGCAGCTCAACGATGCGGTCGAACAGGCTGAGCTGGTGCGTCTGCAGGCGCAATTGCGCAACGCCGATCTGCTGCTGGGGCGCATGCGAAAACTGATGAACCTCAATGCCACTGCGCGGCAACAGTTGGACGATGCGCTGGCCGAGCGGGATATGGCGCTTGGCGCGGTGCGGGAAACGCAGGCCAAAATTGCGCAGAAGGCGATCCGCGCGCCGTTTTCCGGCGTCATCGGCATTCGCCGCGTGCATGAAGGGCAATATCTTAACGCCGCCGAGGCGGTGGCGAACCTGGTGGACGCCGATACGCTGCGCGTCAACTTTTCGCTGGACGAACAAAGCAGCGCCGGGTTGGCGCCAGGCCAGGCGGTGTCGGTGCAGGTTGGGGCGTATCCCGATCGCGCTTTCCCCGCCGTCATTACCGCTATCGACCCGATGATCGGCAAATCCCGCACCGTGCAGGTGCAGGCGACGTTGACCAACCGTGAGGGATTGCTGAAGGCCGGCATGTACGCCGGCATTCGCGTCACGCAGCAGCAGCGCGTGGCGGTGCTGACGGTGCCGGAAACGGCGCTGACCTATACCGCGTACGGCGATACCGTGTTTCTGGCCCAGCAGGGTGAAAAGGGCATGACGGTCAAGCGCGTTTCGGTCACCGTGGGTGAGCGCAACGACGGGCGCGTCGAGATCGTCAATGGCCTGCAGGAAGGCGATCGGGTGGTGACTTCGGGCCAGCTCAAGCTGAGCGACGGCATGGCGGCCGAGCCGGTGGCGCAGGATACCCTGAACGCCGCCCAGGCCGGTTCCTGAGGAGAGACCGATGACATTTACCGATCTGTTCGTGCGCCGGCCGGTGCTGGCGCTGGTGGTCAGCACCCTGATCCTGCTGTTCGGCGCGCTGGCGCTCAGCAAGTTGCCGATCCGCCAATACCCGCTGCTGGAAAACTCGACCATCACCATCAGCACTGAATATCCCGGCGCGTCGTCCGAGCTGATGCAGGGCTTTGTCACGCAGCCGATCGCCCAGGCGGTGTCCTCTGTCGAGGGCGTTGACTACCTTTCTTCCTCTTCGGTGCAGGGGCGCAGCGTGGTGACGGTGCGCATGGCGCTGAACCGCGACTCCACCCAGGCGCTGACCGAAGTGATGGCCAAGGTCAATCAGGTGCGCTACAAGCTGCCGGAGCAGGCTTACGATCCGGTGATTGAACGTTCCGCCGGTGAGGCCACCGCCGTGGCCTATGTCGGCTTTTCCAGTAAAACGCTGTCCACGCCGGCGCTGAGCGAATACCTGACGCGGGTGGTGGAGCCGATGTTCACCACCATCGACGGCGTCGCCAAGGTGGAAGTGTTCGGCGGGCAAAAAATGGCGATGCGCCTGTGGCTGGACAGCGATCGGCTGGCCGGCCGCGGCCTGACTGCCGCCGACGTGGCCGACGCGGTGCGGCGCAACAACTACCAGGCGGCGCCGGGCAAGGTGAAAGGGCAGTATGTGGTTGCCAACGTGCGGGTGAATACCGATCTCACCAGCGTTGAGGAATTTCGCAATCTGGTGGTGCGCAACGACGGCAATGGCCTGGTGCGTTTAAAAGACGTCGGCACCGTGGAGCTGGGCGCCGCGGCCACGGAAACCAGCGCCCTGATGGATGGCGAACCGGCGGTGTTCCTCGGCGTCTTCCCTACGCCGACCGGCAACCCGCTGGTGATCGTCGACGGCATTCGTCACCTGATGCCGGCGATCGACAAGATGCAGCCGCCGGGCGTGAAGATGGCGCTGGCGTTCGAAACCGCGCGCTTTATTCAGGCCTCGATCGATGAAGTGGTGCATACCCTGCTTGAAGCGCTGGTGATCGTGGTGGCGGTGATCTACCTGTGTCTGGGGTCGCTGCGCACCGTGTTGATCCCGGTGGTGACCATTCCGCTGTCGATCCTTGGCGCTGCCGGGCTGATGTTGGCCTTCGGCTTCAGCGTCAATTTGCTGACGCTGTTGGCGATGGTCCTGGCGATCGGCCTGGTGGTGGACGACGCCATCGTGGTGGTGGAGAACGTGCATCGTCATATCGAAGAGGGGAAAACGCCGCTGGCGGCGGCGATGATCGGCGCGCGCGAGGTGGCGGGGCCGGTGATCGCCATGACCCTGACGCTGGCGGCGGTCTATGCGCCGATCGGCCTGATGGGCGGGCTGACCGGCGCGCTGTTTCGCGAGTTTGCGTTGACGCTGGCCGGGGCGGTAGTGGTGTCCGGCGTGGTGGCGCTGACGCTGTCGCCGGTGATGAGCTCGCTCCTGCTGCCGGCCAAACAGAGCGAAGGGCGCGTGGCGCACGCCGCCGAGTGGTTCTTCGGCGGTCTGACGCGGCGCTATGCGCGCGCGCTGGATTTTTCGTTGCGCCACCGTTGGTTGACCGGCGCGCTGGCGTTGCTGGTGATGATCAGCCTGCCGCTATTGTACCTGATGCCGCAGCGCGAGCTGGCGCCGACCGAGGATCAGGCCATCGTACTGACCGCCATCAAGGCGCCGCAGCACGCCAACCTGAACTATGTCGAACGCTTTGCCTACAAGCTGGACGAGGTTTACAACCGCATGCCGGAAACCGAAAGCCGCTGGATCATCAACGGCAGCGACGGCACGGCGTCCGGCATCGGCGGCATCAACCTGACGCTGTGGCAGGCGCGCCAGCGCTCGGCGTCGGCGGTGCAGGCCGATCTGCAGCGGGCGGTGAATGACGTCGAAGGCACCAGCATTTTCGCCTTCCAGCTGCCCGCCTTGCCGGGCTCCACCGGCGGGCTGCCGGTGCAGATGGTGCTGCGCACGCCGCAGGACTACCCGCAGCTGTATCGCACCCTGGAAGAGGTGAAGCAGAACGCCAGAAACAGCGGCCTGTTTATGGTGGTGGACAGCGATCTGGACTACAACAACCCGCTGGCGGAGGTGCATATCGATCGCGCCAAGGCCAACAGTCTGGGGATCCGCATGAGCGACATCGGCGAATCGCTGGCGGTGCTGGTGGGGGAAAACTACCTCAACCGCTTCGGCATGGACGGCCGCGCCTATGACGTGATCCCGCAGAGCCTGCGCGAACAGCGGCTGACGCCGCAGGCGCTGGCGCGACAGTACGTCCGCACGCAGGACAATACGCTGGTGCCGCTCTCCACTGTGGTGTCGGTGGCCGTTAAGGTCGAGCCGAACAAGCTGATCCAGTTCAACCAGCAGAACGCCGCCACCCTGCAGGCCATTCCCGCGCCCGGCGTTTCGATGGGCGAAGCGGTGGCCTTCCTCGAACGGCAGGCCAATGCGCTGCCGGCCGAGTTTAGCCACGACTGGCAGGGGGATTCGCGCCAATATACCCAGGAAGGCAGCGCGCTGGCATTCGCGTTCCTGGCGGCGTTGGTGATCATCTATCTGGTGCTGGCGGCGCAGTACGAGAGCCTGAAAGATCCGCTGATCATCCTCATCACCGTGCCGCTGTCGATCTGCGGCGCCTTGCTGCCGCTGGCGCTGGGCTACGCCACGATGAACATCTATACCCAGGTCGGGCTGGTGACCCTGATCGGGCTGATCAGCAAGCACGGCATTTTGATGGTGGAGTTCGCCAACGAGTTGCAGATGCATCAGGGGCTGACGCGCCGCGTCGCGATTTTGCAGGCGGCGCAAATTCGCCTGCGGCCGGTGTTGATGACCACCGGGGCGATGGTGTTCGGCTTGATTCCGCTGCTGTTCGCCAGCGGCGCCGGCGCCGCCAGCCGCTTCGGCCTGGGGCTGGTGATCGTATCCGGCATGCTGGTGGGCACGCTGTTCACCCTGTTTGTGTTGCCGACGGTGTATACGCTGCTGGCGCGCGATCACGCGGTGGCGTCGCCCCGGCAGCGTGAACTGGCCGCGGCGCAAAAGGCGCTGGCGGAATAAACCGCCGGCGCCCGTATGAAAAATAAACACGCCTTGGCGGGTTTTTTCGTCAGTTTTTGCAGCCCATCAATTCCGGCAGGACGCCGGGCTTGCTCTTCAGCGAGGCCTGCACGTCGTCCGGCAGACCGGCCCAGATGATCAGACCGGTGCGTTTCTCGATCTCGTCCACCGTCACGCGGAATTGGCAAAAATCGGCACCCTTCGGCGTGTTCTGATCGAACAGGAAAGCGGCATAGTGGTTCACCGCCGGGCTGTTGTTGATGAAAATCACTTTCCAGTAGGCGCTGGGGATGGTGTGCGCTTTCTGGGTGCCCGGCAGTTTGCCCATATCGCGCTCATACAGCGGCCCGGTCACGGTATAGACCGAGGAAATATCGGCGCGATCGATCAGCTTGCGTTCCTGATCTTCCAGCCGCGCCCAGGCGCCCTGGTTCAGATCGGACTTTTGCGGCGTGATGTTGGACAGGTAGTTCAGCGACTCCCAGTCGGAAACGCCCGCCAGCGAGGCCAGCGGCGCCTGATGACCGCGATCGACCTTCAACGCCGCATTGGCGCCGGTGTAATCGGCGGGCGCCAAAGTGTCCGCCGGGTTGAGCGCCGGATCGGTTTTCCAGTTGCGCGTCTTGCCGCTGGCCGGCGTGTCTTTGGTGATGTGATAGGCCACCCAGTTGGCGAACTTGGTGGTGCTGTTGTTGTTCAACGTATAAGCGTGACGCACGATCGATACGTTGCTGCTGCCGCCGGTCGGGCAGCCGACCGCGCAGTTGTCGATGGATTCGAGCGTGTCGGCCGACGCCTGCGCGGCGAACAGCAGGGCGGCCAGGGCCAACATCTTGTTGTTAAAACGCATATTCATATCCTCAATAAGTTAAAAAATACTGTATATATTTACAGTGAATTAAACTTATCGCAGTGAAACGAATACAACAATGCAACACATTCATGTTGTGAATGTGTCGGCGTTGACAGAGCGGAACGGCGCCCTGTACGCCGCTCGGACTATCAAAAACGCCAAAACGCGCGTGAACAGAGGATCAACATCGGATAGATCTCAAGGCGGCCGAGCAGCATGGCGGCGCACATCAGCCATTTCGCCGCGTCGTTCAGCGTGCCGAAACCGGCGGCGGTTTCTCCGTACCCCAGCCCCATATTGTTGATGCAGGCGGCGACGGTGGCGAAAGCGGTGACCAGATCATAGCCCATCAAGTTCAGCAGCCAGATAAACAGACAGGTGAACAGCACGTAAAGGAAGAAGAAGCTCCAGACGGAGCGCAGCGTCCGATCCTGGATCGGCGCATTGCCGACCTTGATGGTGTACATGGCGTTGGGATGCACCAGCTGGTTGATCTCGAGCCGGCTTTGTTTGTACATGATCAGAAAGCGCAGCGCTTTAATGCCGCCGCAGGTGGAGCCGACGCAGCCGCCGAAGAAACTCGCCGCCAGCAGCAGCATGATGGTGTGGGACGGGATCCGGGTGTAATCGGCGATGGCCAGACCGTTGTCGGTCATCATCGAACTGGTGAGGAAAAAGCCGTGCACGAAGGCGTCTTTGACGCCGTACATGCCCGAGCGGTACAGCTCGATACACACGATCGCCACGACGATGGCCAGAATCAACAGGAAAAAGCGCAGCTCGGGGCTGCGGTACAGCGGTTTCAGGCTGCGACGGCCGACGGCAATGAAATAGAGCGTGAAGTTCACCGCCGCCAGAATAGAGAAAATGCCGCCGACCATTTCCACCGCCGAACTGTCGTAGTACCCCAGGCTTTCGTTACGGGTGGAAAATCCGCCGAGCGACACGGTGGAAATGCCGTGGCACAGCGCATCGAACCACGGCATGCCCGCCAGACGAAAGGCGACGGTACAGGCCAACCCCAGCCCAAGGTAGATCAACCACAGGTTTTTCGAGGTATCGGCCAGGCGTGGCGTCAGGCGTTCCTCCTTGAACGGGCCGGGCATTTCCGACTGGTAAAGTTTGGCGCCGCCGATGCCCAGCAGCGGCAGCACGGCCACGGCCAACACGATAACCCCGAGGCCGCCGATAAAATTGAGCTGGGAGCGGTAATAGAGGAACGATTTGGGCACGTTCGAGACGTCATTCAGCACCGAGGCGCCGGTGGTGGTGATGCCGGAGACTCCCTCAAACATCGCGTCGACCAGCCGGACGTTCAGCGTGTCATCCAGCCACAGCGGCAGGGCGCTGATCGCGGAAAACAGCAGCCAAAACATCACGATGATCAGAAAACCGTCCTGGGTGCGCAGCTGCACTTTCGACTGCCGGGTGCTGAACCAGCCCAATCCGCCGAGCGTGGCGGCCACCACTAGGGTATAGAAAAATGAGAAGGCGCTTTTTTCTTTATACAACAGCCCCATCAGCAGGGGCGGGATCATTGAAAGGCTGTAAAGAAGGACCAAAAAGCTGCAAAGATGAATAACGACCAGGATCTGTTTGGTTCTGACCATACTGTTGCTCGGAATGCCTGCCGACAATGCGTCAATTTATTGAAGTGTATCAAGCATAAAGCAGGCGATATAAAAATAACGTAAAAATTCATATCGCCTAATAAGTATGGCGGGGGCGTTATTCCAGCAGGTCGTTGACCGTACGGCGCACATAGTGCGTCATCTGCGCCAGATCGTCCGGCGACACCGGGCCGCCGCCGGCGCGCACCACCTGCTGTTCGATCTGGGTAATCTCCTGCTCGACCTTGTTGGCGATCTGCACTTTGACTATTTTGTCCACCGAAGACAGCAGCACCTTCAAGACCACTTTCAGCGCGATGTTCTCGCAGAACGAGTCGTAGTGATGAACCGGCGGCGGCGGGGCCGGAGCCGGCTCGGGCGCGCGCGGAGCCAGAGCCTTGAAGCTGTCTACATTTTCAATAATAAGATCCATGTCTCTTATTAGTTCATCAAAATCTTTAGACACTGACTTATTCCCTTCGCTGTGCGCAAAAAACAGAACGCCCGTCCTCGGGCTGAAAGCGGATGAGCGACGGGCAGAACGAATTCGGGCCTGGCCTTCAGACGCTGAATGGCCGGGGGAGGGGCATTCTAACCTTGCGGCGTGTCGGCAACAAGATGGGGCCGTGCGAATGCGCGGCCCTTTGAATCACAGGCGCAGGAGGGGACTTAACTTTTCAGCTTGGCGGTGATTTTTGCCACGTGCTCGCCCTGATAGCGGGCAATGGTCAGCTCTTCGTTGCTCGGCTGCCGCGAGCCGTCGGCGCCGGCGATGGTGGTGGCGCCATACGGGGTGCCGCCGCGCACCTGCGAAACGTCAAACAGCTCCGGGGTCGCATAGCCGATCGGCACGATGATGAAACCGTGGTGCGCCAGCGTGGTCCAGGTGGAACTGATGGTGTGTTCCTGGCCGCCGCCGGTGCCGGTGGAGGAGAAGACGCTGCCTACCTTGCCGTACAGCGCGCCGGAAGCCCACAGACCGCCGGTCTGATCGAGGAAGGTGCGCATCTGCCCGGCCATATTGCCGAAGCGGGTCGGCGTGCCGAAGATAATGCCGTCATAGTCCGCCAGCTCTTGCGGGGTGGCGACCGGCGCCTGTTGATGTTGTTTGCCCCCGGCTTTGGCGAAGGCCTCCGGCGTCATGGTTTCCGGCACGCGTTTAATCGTCACGTCCACGCCGTTAACCCGATTCGCGCCTTCGGCCACCGCCTGCGCCAGGCTTTCGATATGGCCGTACATTGAGTAATAAAGCACCAACACTTTCGTCATGTTCCGTACTCCCGCTCAGATGATTAACAAAAACCCTTGATAAGCATAGAAGCGAATGACGAACTTGGTTTTGTTGGATGGCGGATTCAGGGCAAGCGCCGCAGCTTGTGCGCCAGCCGCTGTTCCTGCCAGCGTGCCGGCGCGGGTCGGCGGGCGGTCAGAAGGCGACGTTGCGGATAAAGCGCAGGGGGAGGTTGCCGTGGTTGGCGTAAGCGTAGCGTTGATCGCTGTTGAAGGTTTGTGCGGCGCCGGCGCTGAGCGTCAGCGTGCCTTGTTCCAGCTCCAGCGTCAGGGTACCGGCAATCACGTAGATCATTTCGCTCCAGCCTTCGGCGTCCGGGGCAGAGTCATAGCGCTCGCCCGGCATCAGCGTCCACTCCCACAGCTCGGCCCGTTGCCGCGCCGGCACGCTGGCGGCGAACAGCGCCTGGCTGCCCGGCTGCGCGCCTTGCCAGGCCAACTCGCCCACCAGATGGCTGCCGCGCGCTTCCGGCGCCTGGATAAGATCGGTGAAAGAAATCGCCAGGGCGGCGGCGATCTTGTCGAGCACCGCCAGGCTGACGTTGCGATCGCCGGCCTCGATGCCCGCCAGCATGCGGCGGCTGACGCCGGAAAGCTCGGCCAGCGCCATCTGGCTCAGGCCCGCCCGTTGGCGGTAGCCGCGCAGATTGCTGCTCAGGTATTGCAGCACCTTGGGAGGATCGGTTTTTGCGTTATGCGCCGTATTGCTCATCGCCGGACTTTATCTCATACTGGCAGGATCTGTGCATTATATTGCACTCAGCAGGAAGGGCAAGCCGGTGTCAGCAGCAAAAAAATCCTTTATTTCCGCCGTGGTTCCGCAAATCAGGTTGCCGGAAGCGGTGTTGATTTTCATCACCATGATCTGGGGCGGCACCTTTTTGGCGGTGCATCACGCGATGCAGGTCAGCGGGCCGTTCTTTTTCGTCGGCCTGCGTTTCGCCACCGCCACGCTGGCGCTGACGCTGTTTTCGCTGCGCGTGCTGCGCGGCCTGACCCGGTATGAACTGAAGGCGGGCATGCTGATCGGGCTGGCGATCATGTTCGGTTACAGCATGCAAACCGTCGGCCTACAGACCATCACCAGCAGCCAATCGGCGTTTATCACCGCCATGTACGTGCCGATCGTGCCTCTGTTGCAATGGCTGGTGCTGGGGCGCTTCCCCGGCATCATGTCGTGGATCGGCATTCTGCTGGCCTTCACCGGCCTGATGCTGCTGGCGGCGCCGAGCAGCACCGACATGACGCTGAGCCTCGGTGAAATTCTGACGCTGGCCGGCACCCTGGGCATGGCGGCAGAGATCATTCTGATCGGCGCCTTCGCCGGCAAGGTCAATATTCGCCGAGTGACCATTGTGCAGCTGGCGACCGCCTCGCTGGCCTCCTTTTTGATGATGGCGCCGACCGGCGAGTCGCCGCCGCCGTATTCGGATTACCTGCTGTACAGCGCCATAGGGCTGGGGCTGGCCAGCGCCTTGATTCAGCTGACCATGAACTGGGCGCAGCGCAGCGTTTCGCCGACGCGCGCCACGGTGATTTACGCCGGCGAACCGGTCTGGGCGGGCATCGTCGGGCGGTTGGCCGGCGAGCGTTTACCGGGCGTGGCGTTATTGGGGGGCGCGTTGATTGTAATCGGGGTGGTGGTCAGCGAGCTGCGCGTGCGGCGCAGGGATAAAGCGGCGGTGGCGACGGAAGCGGATTAGCGCAGAGACATAGAAAGCAGGAAGGGGCGGAGATATCCGCCCCTTTTGCATCACGCGGTTTTCTTCTTGCGCAGGAACACGTAAGACAGGCCGAGCACGATGAACCACAGCGGGGTGACGATCAGCGCCTGGCGGGTGTCTTCGCGCAGCGACAGCAGCACCAGCACGAACACGAAGAACGCCATGCACACCCAGCACATCAGCTTGCCGGCCGGCATCTTGTAGATCGATTTCTGGTGCAGCGCCGGGCGCTGTTTACGGTAGACCAGGTACGAGCACAGGATGATGGTCCAGACGAACATGAACAGAATCGCCGATACGGTGGTCACCAGGGTGAAGACCGTCATCACGTTCGGGATCAGGTAAATCAGCACCACGCCGCCCAGCAGGCAGATGCAGGAGAAGGTAAGGCCGTTGGCCGGCACCGCGCGCTTGGACAGGTTGGCGAACGATTTCGGCGCGTCGCCTTCCTGCGCCAGCCCGAACAGCATGCGGCTGGTGGAGAATACGCCGCTGTTGGCGGAAGAGGCGGCTGAGGTCAGCACCACAAAGTTGATCACGCTGGCCGCGGCCGGCAGGCCGATCAGCACGAACAGCTCAACGAACGGGCTCTTGTCCGGCACCACGGAGCTCCACGGCGTCACCGACATGATGACGATCAGGGCGAACACGTAGAACATGATGATGCGGATCGGAATCGAGTTGATGGCGCGCGGCAGCGATTTCTCCGGATCCTTGGTTTCCGCGGCGGTGGTGCCCACCAGCTCAATGCCGACGAAGGCGAATACCGCAATCTGGAAGCCGGCGAAGAAGCCGCTGATGCCTTTCGGGAACATGCCGCCGTCATTCCACAAATGGGTGAATGAGGCCACGGTGCCGGTCGGCGATTGGAACTGCATGGCGATCATCACCAGCCCGGCGACGATCAGCCCGACGATGGCGACGATTTTGATCATCGCAAACCAGAACTCCATTTCACCGAACATTTTCACCGTCGCCAGGTTAAGGCCGAGCAGCAACAGCACGCACAGCAGCGAAGCGATCCACTGCGACAGCTCGGGGAACCAGAACTGGGCGTAGGCGGTGATCGCCACGACGTCGGCGATGCCGGTGACCACCCAGCAGAACCAGTAGGTCCAGCCGGTGAAGAAACCGGCCCACGGGCCGAGCAGGTCCGCGGCGAAATCGCTGAACGATTTGTATTCCAGGTTGGACAGCAGCAGCTCGCCCATGGCGCGCATCACGAAGAACAGCATAAAGCCGATGATCATGTACACGAAGATGATCGAAGGGCCGGCCAGACTGATGGTTTTACCGGAGCCCATAAACAGACCGGTGCCGATGGCGCCGCCGATGGCGATCAGTTGAATATGTCGGTTAGTGAGGTTTCGCCGTAGATGATCTTCTGAAGCGGGCGTCGCGTCAGTCGCTATTTTAGAGTGATCTACCATCTGATGATGTCCTGTTTTACCTGTCATTAGTGAAGTCGCGAGCTCTGAAGTGGCTCTTTTTTATACATTTATCCGGTTGGTCCGGCTTTAGTAAGGTAGTGCAATAACGCCACCTTTGTGCAACATGTTTACAACATTTATACGCGGGATAAAAGTCGATCAATCTTTACACGGAGGAGGCAAATCGGACGTTCAGGGAGCGGAAGATTACTCTTCAAAACGTGGGATTAACAGACCTTATGCGGCTTATCTCGTTGATTAAACAAAGGGTTGTAAAGTTCGCATGAGAAAAAGTAATGGGTGTAAGCGTTCGACAGCGGCGCCGGTGAGGAAGACAGTTTAGCGCGTTGAGTTGTTCGATCAGTCGCTAGAGCCGTTGACTCTTAATCAATGGGGCGCAGGTTCGACCCCTGTACGACCCGCCAACCAAATCAGCGTGTTACGCTCGGACTTTTCTCTGTTTGTTTCCTCATTGCGCCGTTTTAAGCGCGCATTCTGCAAAAAAATTCGCATTTTTCGACTGATGTTCAGAAAGGTGATCTGGCGCAAACTGCGATGTTGCACCGCAGTTTATACGGCAAGAGAGGCTGTGCGCTGGCGCAACGTCGGCGCATGGGCCGAAAATTTGCCCAAGAATCTTTCAGGTCAAGATACGGGGAATACATGCGCAGCCGACATCAAGATCAGCGCCCAGGCGGCAGCCGAGAGCGCGGCGGTGGCATAGACGCGCCCCAGCGGCAGTTTCAGCATGCCGGCCATCAGCGGTACGGTATAGCGCATCACCGCCAGAAAACGCGAGGCGAACAGCAGCGGCAGCCCTCTCTTTTGCAAGGCGCGCTGGGCTTTGCGCAGCGGCGCGTGAAAGCGTGCCGGCAGCCGGCGGCCAAGATCGCGGCGGCATAGCAGCGCGCCGCAGTGGAACGACAAGATCGATCCCAGCGCGGCGCCGAGGGCGATGGCCGCCCAAACGGCGCCGAGGGGCAGCGCGTGCTTGCCCGCAACAATGCCCATCAGCAGCGTGACCGAAGCGGGCGGCAGGATGGAGGAAACGAAGATCACGGATTTACCCAGCGCAAACAGGAAAATCAGCAGCAGCAACATCTCCGGCTCCGGACTGTATTTGGCGATAATGTGCGTCAATTCATCCATTTAACACCTGCGGGCGAGGGGGCTGAGTGCCAGTGTCCCATCCGCAGGTTCAATAAGGGTTAAATAACGCGCCGCTATCCGGCAATCTTTGCGTCTTGCTTGCTCACCTCGGCGCGCCGGTTTCTGAGCGCCCACAACAGCGCGGCGCACAGCAGCGAGAAAGCGGCCAGCACCAGCGGCCCGGCATGCGGGCTGTGAAAACGCTGTTCCGCCTCGGTGCGGATCAGCGGGGCTAAAAAGCTGAACGCGGCGCCGAGCGTAGTGCAAAAGCCGATGCCGGCCGCCAGCGCCGGGCCGGTGAGCACCTGAGCGGGAAACGTCCAGAAAATCGGCTGTACCGCCAGGAAACTGACTGCACAACAGCTCAGGGCGACGATAGCGAGCAAAGGGCCGGCATAGGAAGAGACCACCAACCCCAGCGCCGCCGCGATCATGCAGCCGACGGCGATCGGTAATCTTCTGGCGGTGTTTCTGTCGGCAAAGCGCGGCAGGAAATAGACGCCCAGCGCAGAGAACGCCCAGGGAATGGCGGCCACCAGCGAGGCCTTGAAGCCGAGATGGGTGCCCATCAGCGAGGCGACCTGCGACGGCAGGAAAAACATCAGGCCGTACACGCCGATTTGCAGGGTGCCGTAGATCAACGCCAGATGCCAAACTTTGCCGCTTCTCATCGCCGCTTTGACGCTGCTGGTTTCGGTCTGCTGCTGTTCGGCGGCCAACTGTGCCACCAGCGCCGCACGCTCTTCCTCGGTCAGAAAGCGGGCCTGCTGCGGGCTATCGTCGAGATAGAAAAAGGCGAAGACGCCGAGGGCGACGGCCGGCAGCCCCTCCAGCACGAACATCCAGAACCAGCCGGGTTTGCCCAGCACGCCGTGCATCTCCAGCAAGGCTCCCGACAGCGGCGAGCCGAGCGTCAGGGCCGCCGGCACGCCAAGCACGAAAATGCCGATCACCGAGGCGCGCACCTTATTGGGAAAATAGATCGACGCGAGCAGCAGGATGCCGGGGTAAAAGCCGGCTTCGGCGATCCCCAGCAGAAAGCGCAAGACGATAAACTGCTGTTCGTTGGTCACCAGCCCGGTACAGGCCGACAGCGCCCCCCACAGCGCGGTGGTGGCGCTGAGCCAGCGTTTGGCGCCCCAGCGGTTCATCAGCAGGTTGGCCGGGATGCCGAACAGCGCATAGGCGGCAAAAAATATCCCGGCGCCCAGGGCAAAGGCGGATTGCGACAGCGCGATATCGATGGCCATCGCGTCCTTGGCAAAGCCGACGTTAACCCTGTCGATAAAGGCGACAAAGTACATGGCGAACATCAAGGGCACCAGTCTGCGCCAGGTTTTGCGGATGGCGGCGTTGAGCGCTGGAGCGGCATAGGTGGCGTGATTCACTGGCGATAACCTCTCTTCTGAGAATGACAAACGTCGGTCACAGGACCGTCCTGATGCCGTTGCCCGCAACACGGCGGTAACCACGGATTTTTTCGTGAGCCTTAAAGGTCTAAAGGACTAATGGTCAGGCCTTTAGAGGCGAAAAAAACGCCGCGTATCGAGTCGGCAGGTTGGTGCAGACATCACCACGGTGAATAGTGTGTTGCTTTCTTGTTAATTAAAAGTTCACACAGGGCTATGGCGCGTTCAAGCGCTTTGATCGCGATCTGTGTGCGCTATCACCGAATTGGCAACCCGGTGGTAGACCCGGAGAAAGGCGCTTTCATCTCGTGAGGGGGGGATATAAGGTGAAACGCGGCAAAACAAAATACAGGAGCGCTACATGCTGAAGGTCATCGCTGAAGATTTTATCCACCCGGAACACATTGCAACCGTTATGCCATGGTATCGCGAGCTGGTGGAGAAAACCCGGCAGGAACCTTTGTGCATCAGTTATGAGCTGTGTATCGACCAGCAGGATCCCGGGCATTTTATTTTTATCGAAAGCTGGCCGGATCGCGCCGCCCTGGATGCGCATTGCCAGACCGAGCATTTCACCCGGCTGGTGCCGCAGATCAACCAGCATCAGCGCAAGCCTTGCACCTTCCTGTTTATGCAGGTATTTCCTGAAACAGGTGATAAATAGGCGAAAAAATCCCCGCAGGGGGCGGGGTCAATGGCTTCTCACTACTATCTTGTTGTGATTAAAAAATAGGCTGATAATGATTTTCATTCTCTAAGAATGCTCTTAAATAAATCAGCCTGGTGAATGATTCACCGCCGGCTTTTCGCTGACTGTTTTAATGGCGCGCAACATACGGCGGCGTATCAGCCCGCTGACCAGGCGAATCGCATACCAATAGGGGGTAAACCGCCGCCGGCTGGCGTCGTCGGGGCAGAAGATGCGCGTTTCCGTCACCAGGCGGCAGCGGCCGTCCGGCAGAGGGCTCACGACATAACCCAGCGCCAGTTTGGCGACGCCGGGCTTAACGAAGGCCAGAAAGCCCGCCCCGTCAGCGACCTGCTCCAGACCGTATTCAGCCTGCCAAAAGCGGCCGATCAGGCCATAGACCAACGCGCTGTCATCCTGCTCAAGCAGGCAAAAGTTATGCAGGCCAAACGGCGGCGGGCTGGGTTTATTGCGTGGCATCAGCCGCGCGGGCAATTCGCGCAGCGCTATCATGCTGCGGAAAAAACGGTCGTGCTTGGGATCGTAAGCGGCCACGGCCGCCAGGATCCGCGCCTGTGGCGCGGCGATGGCGATCGCATGCCGCTCCGAGAACTGGTATTGCCCAAGGTATTTATTCAGCAGCGTCATGCTTTGCATTCTCCCGCCATTCGCTTTGCAGCAGAGCGAAACCGAATTCGTCGCCCCACGCGCCTTTGAAAAACACGTTTTGCCGCCAATGGGCCTCGCGCCGAAAACCCAGTTTGCCGAACAGCGTGGCGGCGGCAAGATTACGCGCGTCCACCACCGCAGTAATACGGTGCTTCGCCAGCGGCCCGAACAGCAGGGCGATGACGGCGTTCAGCGCCTCGCGCGCCAGCCCTTGACGCTGGTGGCTGGGCGCGAAGGTCACGCCCAGTTCAGCCTGACGCCCCTCATCGAAGAAATGCACCGCGATATCGCCGAGCAACGCGCCGTCCTCGCGGCGTTCGACCGCCAGTTGAAACCAGCTGTCGTCACGGTTGAATTCGAGCCGCCGTTGCCGTGCGAAAAAGGCCTGCGCATCGGCGGCGCTGTAGTCGCTCCAGCTTTGATAGCGTGCCACGTCCGGGTGGCTGCGGTAGGCGGTAAAGTCGGGCAGATCGTCGGCGGTGAACGGGCGCAGGCGAAGTCTGGGGGTCAGCAGAGGCAAATGGCGCATTGTTTTTCCTTATCAGCGCATTAGGGCTACCGCAGTGTAACCCGGCGCCGAGAGATGGGCTGCGTAAAATGAGCGGAGGCGGAAAAGCGGGAAATGCCGGTTCAGGCGAACCGGCGGGAGAATTATCGGCGGGCGGCAGCCTGGCGCAGGCGCTCGACCGGGCCTTGTTGAAAAGCGAATGAGGGGGCTTCTTGCCGTGCCAGCCCCTGGCGCACGATGGCCTTCACCGTTTGGCTGGCGGCAAGATCTTTTGCGGCGATCTGTTCGGCGATGCGCAGCGCCTCTTCCCGGGCCGCCCCCTCGCTGATACGGGAAATGGCGCCGTGTGACAGCGCCTCCCGTGCGCCGACGGTTCTGCCGGTCAGCAGCCAGTCGAGTGCGACATAGGGGGAAATGCGCGTCGGCAAGCGCGCGCATCCACCTTGTGCGGCGACTAACCCGAGCCCGGTTTCGGGGAAACTGAAGCGCGCGTTCTGGCCGGCGACGATCAGATCGCACGCCAGCGCCAGCTCAAAGCCGCCTCCGTACGCGATGCCGTCAACGGCGGCGATGATCACCTTGGCGATCTGCGCATGGATCAGCCCGCCAAACCCCTCCGGCGTGACGATGGGCAGTTCGCCCTGACGGAAGGCGTCGACATCCATGCCGGCGGAAAATACCGCCGGTTGACCGGCCAGAACGATCGCGCGCACCGAGTCATCGTTATCCGCCTGCCGCAGGTAAGTGCGGATCAGCTCGGCCATCTGCAGGTTGATGGCGTTCTTTTTTTCCGGCCGATTGAGGGTGATGACCGCAACCTGCTCGCCATGGCGCTCATAAAGCACCGGAAGGGCTTTACTCATTGCCGGTCTCTCCCCGGAAAAACAGCAGTGTCAGCAGCAGGGCGATGGCGCCGAGCGGCAGCGAAAACAGCGGCAGGTAATAGGCCGGCAGCGCGTAGAGCGTCAGGCCGCCCAGCATGCCGCCCGCCGCGATGCCGGCGTACAGCACCGAGCTGTTGAGCGACACGGTCAGCGCGCCAAAGCGTTTCGACAGCGACAACAGGTGATGCTGGATCGGCACCAGGTACATCCAGCCGGTGATGCCCCAGACCAGGAAGATGGCCAGCACCCACCAGGGGGAAGTGACATAAAAGGCCAGCAGGAACAGGGACAGCGTCTGGATCGCCACGGAAAACAGCAGCACGAACTTGCTGCCGAGGGCATCGGTTAACGCGCCGGAGGCAAAGTTGCCGATCACCGCGCCAATGCCGAACACCAGCAGCGCGAGGGGCAGGATCGCCTGCGGGCCGAACTGGGTGTTTTTCAGCAATACGCTGACGTAGCTATAGACGATGTGTTCCGAGCAAACGGCGAAAAAGGTGATCAGCAGCGTGGTCAGCACCGCCTTTTGCCGCAGCGGGGCGAGCCGCTCTTTCAGCGAATGCTTGCCCGGCGGCGCGATGGCGCGCAGCGCCAACGACAGGCCCAGCAGCGCAATCGCCCCCAGCAGGGCGATGAACAGGAAGATTTCACGCCAGCCGATCAGTTTGGCGAGAAAGGTACCGAACGGAATGCCGAGCGCAATAGCCAACGTCATGCCGCCATAGACGATGGAAATGGCCAGGCCGCGGCGTTTTTCCGCCACCAGCCCCACCGCGGCGGCGGCGGCCTGCGGCGTGTAACAGGCTGCTCCCAATGCGGCCAGCACTCTGCCGAGCGAGATCTGCAGGTAGCTGGTGGCCCAGGCGCAGGCCAGGTTGCCGGCGATGAACAGCACCAGCGCCAGCTGCAGGATATGCTTGCGGTTGACGTTGCCCAGCAGCCAGGCGGTCAGCGGCGCGAACAGCATATAAGCCAGTGCGAATACCGATATCAACTGCCCCGCTTGCGCGGGGCTGACGGCAAAGGTGTCGGAAATGTCGCTGAGCACGCCGGCGACGATAAAGGCGTCGGTGCCGATGGCGAACGTGCCGGTCGCCATCAGACAGAGCGTGACCAGATGGCCGTTATAATCCGCTAACGTCATCCCGCCCTCCGCAGATCGTTCGCCGCCCAGACCCGCCCCAGCGCGGCCAGGAACGTCTCCACGTCGGCATGGGAGTGCGCCGAGGTCGGCGTCACCCGCAGCCGCTCGCTGCCTGCGGGCACCGTCGGCGCATTGACCGGTTGCACGTAAATATCATGCTCATCGAGCAGCACTTTGCTGATGTGTTTGTTGCGGTGCGGATCGCCGACCCGCAGCGGCAGGATATGGCTGTCGGCCGACACCAGCGGGATGCCGGCGGCGCGCAGGCCGGTTTTCAGGTGATCGACGATCGCCAGCAGGTGCTTGCGCTGGGTGTCATGCTCGAGGTTGTATTTAAAACTGGCCAGCGCGGCGGCCACCACCGGCGCCGGCGACGAGGTGCTGAAGACGAATGCCGGGGCCCAGCTGCGCACCGCCTCCACCACCGAGCGGGGCGCGGCGATATAACCGCCCGCCGCACCGTAAGATTTGCCGAACCCACCCTGAATAATGGTGATTTTATCCAGCAGGCCCAGCTGTTCGGCGTAGCCCAGCCCCCGTTCGCCATAGACGCCGGCGGAGTGGATCTCGTCGAGATAGGTCAGCGCCTGATATTGCTCCGCCAGCGCCACGATCTGCGCCAGCGGGGCGAAGTCACCGTCCATGGAATACAGCGACTCGAAGGCGATCAGCTTTGGCCGCGCCGGATCGGCGGCCTGCAGCAGTTCGGCAAGGTGTGCCACGTCGTTGTGGCGGAAGATCTTTTTCTCCGCTTTGCTGTAGCGGATACCGTAAATCATCGAGGCGTGATTCAGCTCGTCGGAGAACACGATCAGATCGGGAATGGCGTCGCACAGGGTGGACAAGGTGGCGTCGTTGGCGCCGAAACCGGTGGTGAACAGCAGCGCCGACTCTTTGCCGTAGGCGCTGGCCAACAGCGTTTCCAGCTCACTGTGGTAGACCGAGGTGCCGGAAATGCTGCGGGCGCCGCAGGTGCCCAGCCCGACCCGGTTAACCGCTTCGGTGGTGGCTAGCAGCACTTTGGGGTGGTGGCTCATCGCCAGATAGTCGTTCGAGCACCAGACGTTGAGGCGGCGCTCACCGTGGTGCCCGTGGCTGGTGGCCCAGGGTTTGTCCTGCACGCCGCGTTCAAGGTTGAGGAACTCGCGAAAACGCCCCTGTTTTTTGGTTTCCGCCAGCTTTTCTTCAAGAATGTTCAGTACGCTCATCGTATGTTCCTTGTGTTAAACGGCTTTAAGGTTTAATGACAGACCCTGACCGACGCCGACGCACATCGTCACCAATGCGTTGCCGGCCTGCCGATCGCGTAGTTCCAGCGCCGCCGACAGCACCAGGCGCGCGCCGGACATCCCCAGCGGGTGACCGAGCGCGATGGCGCCGCCATTCGGGTTGACCCGCGCGTCGTTGGCGTCGATGCGCCAGTGTTTCAGCGCCGCCAGAACCTGTGAGGCGAAGGCTTCGTTAATCTCGATGATGTCGAAGTCGTTCAAGGTGAACCCGCCGCGCTGCAGCAAGCGCTCGGTGGAGGCGATCGGCCCCAGCCCCATCAGCGCCGGTTCAACGCCGGCGGCCGCGCTGTCGCCGATCTCCGCCAGCGGTTGCCACCCCTGGCGTTTCACGTAGCGCCCGGAAGCCAGCAGCAGCGCGGCGGCGCCGTCGTTGATGCCGGAAGCGTTGCCCGCCGTGACCGAACCGCCGGCGGAGAACGCCGGTTTCAGCGCCTGCAGCTGCTGCAGCGTGCTGAGGCGCGGGAACTCATCCTGCGCGAATGTACGCGTGGTCTTGCGATCCGCCGGCACGTCCACGGGCGTGATTTCCCGCGCCAGCCGGCCGCTGTCGATCGCCCGGCGGGCCTTTTGCTGCGAGGCCAGCGCGAACAGATCCTGCTCCTCGCGCGAGATGTGCTGCCGTTGAGCCACGTTTTCCGCCGTGATGCCGAGCGGATCGCTGCCGTAGCGCTCCGCCAGCCGCGGGTTAACAAAGCGCCATCCCAGCGTGGTGTCATACAGCTTCACCCCCTTGTCGAACGGCGTGTCGCCCTTGCTCAGCACATAGGGCGCGCGGCTCATGCTTTCCACGCCGCCGGCCAGAATCAGTTCGCTAAGGCCGCTGCGGATTTTCGCCGCGGCGTAGATCACCGCATCCAACCCAGAGGCGCAAAGGCGGTTGAGGGTGATGGCCGGCACCGACGGATCCAGCCCGGAAAGCAGCGCCGCCATGCGGGCGACGTTGCGGTTGTCCTCGCCGGCCTGGTTGGCGCAGCCCAGCACCACTTCGTCCAGCTTCGCTTCCGCCGCCGTATGGCGCTGCAGCAGACTGCGAATGATCGTTGCCGCCATGTCGTCGGGGCGGGTATGCGCCAGGCTGCCGCCATAGGCGCCAATCGCCGTGCGCGTGCCGTCGATCAGATAAACGCCGTCATCGTTAATGCTCATCATGGATCCTTAAGGCGTGGTCATCAGCGCCGGTTGCGCGGCGTGCAGAAGGGTGTAATGCGGCGCATAGCGTGCCGCGTGCAGCAGCTGCGCCATGTTGCTCAGCGTCGTCCTGACGTTTTTCTCCCCCAGGCTATCGAGCCAGCCGAAAATGCCGTCGGCGTAGTTAACGCCAGCGACGGCGGCGACATCGATGTCTTCCCGGCTGCAGACGCCGCTTTCCACCATGATCACCGACTCGTTGATCAGGCTGCTGAGGACGCGGGCGACGATCAGCGCCGGGGAGTCCTTGATAAATTCAACCTGCGGGATTGCCGTGTGCAGCAGGCGTAAAAACAGCGCCTTATTGGCCGCAGAGGCGTGGCGGTTGTGCGCTGCCACCAGATACGCCGTGTCGGCGTAATTCAGGGCGACATCGACCACAAAGGCATCCGCCGCCGTCTGCTCCGCCAACTGGCTCGCCGTGCGGCCATCGGTGACGCTGACGGTGAAAGCCTCATTGATCTGGACGGCCGGCCCCAGGCCCGGTAAGGCCGGCCGTTGCTCCACGCGCAGCCGTGGCCACTGAAGCGCGGCCCGCTGTTGCAACAGGGTAAAAAAAGGGTGTTCGCCGTAAACGCGCAGCGTCTCGACGTCTGCATCGGTGGCGGCCGTTACCGGTAAGGCGTTTTCTTCGGCGGCAAAATAGGAGCGGCCGTTCTTTTTCCCCAACAGACCGGCATCGACCAGCGAACGCTGCAGATGGCCGGGGGTATAGCGCGGATCGTATTGCATGTCCTGCCAGATTTGCCGGCTGACCTGATAGTTGATGTCCTGGCCGATAAAATCGGTCAGCTCGAGCGGCCCCATGCGAAAGTGCCCGCCGGCCTTGAGGGCGCGGTCGATCTGCGGCGCGCGCGCCACGTGTTCTTCCAACAGGCGGAACCCTTCCAGGTAGTAGGGGCGGGCCATGCGGTTGACGATAAACCCCGGCGTGGCCTGGCAGACGACATCGCGTTTCCCCAACGCGGCTACCAGCTGACGGCAACGTTCGGTGGTGGCGCGTGCGGTAAAGTAGGCCGGGATGATTTCAATCAGTTTCATCAGCGGCGCGGGATTGAAAAAGTGCAAACCGATAAACCGCTCGCTGTGCGTCACCGCGGTTGCCAGCTTGTTAAGCGACAGTGAGGAGGTATTGGTGGCGATCAGCGTGTCGGGCTTGACCGCCGCGGCGATGGCCGCCAGCACCTCAAGTTTGGTTTGCTCTTGCTCGGCGATGGTTTCTATCACCAGCTCGCTGTCGGCAATGGTCTCAAACGCCGAGGTGAACACCAGATTGGCCAGCACCGCGCCTTTATCCTGCAGCGCGATCTTGCCCTGTTCGACTTTCTTGTTCAGGTCTAGCTCGATATATTCGCGAGCCTGATTGAGGGTATTGCCGTTGCGATTATAAAGCACCGTGCGAATGCCTTTTTGTGCGAAAAGATAAGCGATGCCTCTGCCCATCGTTCCCGCGCCGATAATCGCAGCCGACTGAATTGCTGCATTACTTTCTGCCATAGAAAATCCCCGTCACTGTATGCCATGCGAAATTCGCAAATGCTTATTATCTCTTTGGATTTACGGCGGCACTGGGTGCCTGTCTGGAAAGTAATTGGCGGTGTCCTGGCTGTCTAACGGTAGAAATGACAGGTTTACGTGCCGAGGAAATTATGCTATTCGCGTAGTTTTCCTGTGCGGCGCAATAAAAAGGCTTATTTTAAGGGGAATAGCTGTTTTCGTTATAGCGTTGGTATTTTTTATTATATGAAACGGCTACTGACGCCGGACGGCGATATTCTATAGTGAGTCTGACCTATCGATAAATCGGCATCGCTATCTGGAGAACCTGCGTTATGGATACCCGCACTCAACGGCTCATGGCGGAGGTGATTGGCAGCCTGGCCGATCGCGAACGTTTTCTGACGCAACTGGGGCCCTGCGCTGAGGCGTTGGGGTTTGATTATTTCTCCTACATCGTGTTTTCCTGTTATCCGGCCAGCCGCCCCAAGATGCTGATCGAAGGGAATTTTTCAGCGAACTATCTCGAAGATTATCGGCGGCAGCGGGTGTATTTGCAGGATCCGGTTATTGAGCGCGCTCACCATTCCACGCTGCAGTTTCAGTGGGACGAAAGCTTTTATCACGAGCGGCCGCTGCTTTGGCGGCATATGGCGCAGTTCGGCCTGTGCGCCGGTTGGTCGCAGTCGGTCAAGGATTGCTATGGCCGGCTGGGGATCCTGACGTTTGCCGGCAAAGCGCTACCCGAGCAAACGCCGCAAGCGCGGGCGGCAAATGAAACCTTCTTCCTTTGGCTGGCGCAAACCGCCCATAAAACGCTGCGTGAAGCCTTGATCTCGGTGAACGACGACGCGATAAAAGATGTGCTGACGCTGCGCGAAAAAGACATCCTACGCTGGTGCAGCGAAGGGAAAACGGCGGAAGAGATCGCGCTGTTGATGGGGGTGAGCGAGCGCACGGTCAATTTCCATATCGGCAACTCGATTAAAAAACTTTCTGTCGCTAATAAAACCGCCGCCACCGCCAAAGCGGTTTATTTGCAGCTGATTTAATCTTGAGTAATAAATAATTAAGTCCCTATCCGTTATCGGCGTGATGTTTATATTTTGTTAAATTAAGAACTGTCCTTATTCAGTATTTACCCCCCGATCACAAAAGCGTGATAAAGCGATTCACCGCGGCCGTGCGCGGCAGTACTCTGTAGGCACCCGGTTTACATAGAAAGGACGTGATATGTACAAGACTATTTTAGTGCCGATCGATATTGAAGAGGATCTGTTGACTGAGCATGCGCTGAAGCATGTGGAATATTTGGCGAAGCTGTCCGGCGCTAAAGTGCATTTCTTCCATGCGCTACCGGATGCCTCGGCGTTTGTTACTGCCTATTCGTTCGGTCTCAAGGAGTTTGAGAATCAGGCGGAAGTGAAGGCGGTGGACAAACTGAAGAAAATCATGTCTGAAATCGATCTGCCGTTGGATCGCCTCAATTACACCGTCAGCTTCGGCTCTGCACGCGATCAGGTGTTGGAACTGGCGGAAGAGATCGACGCCGATCTTATCATCATCGGTTCGCGTCGCCCGAGCGTGAAAACCTATCTGCTGGGATCTAACGCCGCCGCTATCGTTCGCCATGCCAATATTTCGGTAATGGTGGTCAGATAATCCGTCTTAAGCCCACCGTTTTCGGGCGCGTTCTGCGGTTGCCGGCCGGCAGCAGAGCGTGCCTTGCGCTTTATTGCCATCTCAGCCTGAGCTGCTACGATTTTAGCTGACGTTTTTATGCCAACCGGGCCACCGGCCTTGCGCATATTCTTCATCTCAGCCAGAAGAGGGGCAGCTATGCCATTAGAAGTCGATGGGATTATCAGAGGCGATCGGGGCAGTGAACCGAGCCGTTGGCAACATGCGTCAACCAAACCGCTTATTACGCTGACCTGGCATCACACCATTCCCTGGAACTGTTTGCGTAATGTCTGGAATGGTCTGGTGGCGGGGCAGCATTGGGACGCGCTGGACGAGTTTATGAACCTGATCGGTGTGCCAAACCGCGCCGAAGTGCTCAAACAGATCAAGAATAAAAACCTGCAGGATCGTGATGGATTACACACTCTGGTGACCTGGCAAGGATGGAATATCGTCGAGGGGCCAGGTAATGAGTATCGCGCGCAGGGGGACGATCCCGGTGAAAACTTCGACGGTTGGTCGGGTAAGGGGATGAGCACTAATCAGCAGGCGACGCTGCAGCAGGTCAACGTGTTGTATCAGGTGATGGCACCGTTGGGAAGCCGGGCGCTGGATGCCGCCAGACAGGCGCCGCCCATTACCGCTGAGGAAGCGGGCGTCTTGCAACGGACGATTAAACAGACCCGCCCAACGTTGCGAGGAAAGGAACCGATCCGGTGGCAAGAAGATATGTGGCATCAGGTGCAGCCGGGTAAAGAGGCGAAACACTTTGCCCGCTGGGACACCAAACCGGTGTGGCGCAAGCGCCTGCACAGCGATCTGGCTCAGGCAGGATAAGCCTTTCCCCGCGCCGGGTTGCCGGCGCGGGGCATTAACCCGGCGCTAATCGCACAGCGCCACGATTTCGTCGTACAACGTCCTGGGGATTTCCACGCCGTATTGCTCGCTCTGGCGCCGCTGCCGATAACGGCGTTCGCCGGGGATGCGTGCGCCTTGCGCCTGCATATCGGCAAACATCGCCTCTGCTCCGGCGAAATATTTCGCCTTATCCGCACCGAGAAAACGCTCGGGATCCAACGCGATGATCAGCTCACCGCCGTAAGGCGACGAACCGGTGCCGTCGTCATAGGCCAGCGATTCCTTGCTGGTCATATCGCCGATCAGCGGCCCGGCCAACAATTCCACCATCGCTGCCAGCGCCGAGCCCTTATGCCCGCCGAAGGTCAGCATTGCCCCCTCCAGCACGCTGGCGGCATCGGTGGACGGATTGCCCGCCTTATCAATGCCCCAGCCTTCAGGCAGCGGGGTGCCGGCGCGGCGATGCAGTTCGATTTCGCCGCGCGCCGCCGCGCTGGTGGCCATGTCGAACAAAAACGGCGGCCGATCCGCACGCGGCCAGCCAAAGGCGATGGGGTTGGTGCCGAACAGCGGTCGCGAACCGCCGGCCGGCGTCACCCACGCGTGGCTGGGTGTGCAGGCCAAGGCCACCAACCCCTGTTCGGTCAGCGGTTCGATGTCGGCCCACAGCGCGGAGAAATGCACGCAGCGGTTGATCGCCAGCGCGGCGATGCCATTGGCGCGCACCTTCTCGATAAAGACCGGCAGAGCGGTGCGGTAGGCCAGCAGGGAAAACGCGCCGCCGGCGTCGGCGCGCAAGATGGCCGGCGCCTGGTCGAACAACCTGGGCATCGCATCGGCAGAGACCTTGCCTGCCCGCAGCGATCGCACGCAGCCCAACAGCCGGTATAGCCCGTGAGAAGCGCAGCCGTCGCGTTCGCCCTGGGTGACATTTTGCGCCACCGCCTCGGCATGCGCCGGATTGAAACCGTTGCTGCGCAGCGTACGCAACGCCAGTTGATAAGCCTGTTCCAGCGACAGCACGTGCATGGATGTCATTTCGATGTCCTCCCCGAGTTCATTCTTCTTCATCGCCGATAAAATTGGCCTGGGGTAAACAGGTATAGGCGCCCCAGTAGTAAATCGCCAGCGCAATCACCGCCATGGTGAGGGTGTCCCACGGGTGGGCAATAGCGCCGATGCCGCCGAAGCTGCTGAGATAGGAAAGCCCGATCACCAGCGCATAGAAGACGATCAGCCACAGCGAGGACCAAATTTGCTGCCGGAGGCTAACGGCATGGGTCGGCACCTGATTCTTGAACAGGATGTAGATGAAGAACATCAGGATCTGCAAGCCGAGCAGCCAGGAGACGGTGTCCCAGCCGGACCAGAAGACGATCAGCGCCGAAATGATAAACGACAGCGGGCCGAGCACGCAGAAACCGCGCACCCGGAACGGACGCGGCATATCGGGCGCATTGCGCCGCAGCCCGGCGGCGGTGACCGGGGCGATGGCGTAGCTCAGCACCAGGGCGGCGGACACCACGCCGATCAGCTTTTCCCACGACGGGAACGGCAGCGTCCAGAATACCGAGAGAGCGAAGGTCAACCACAGCGCCGGGCGGGGGATGCCGGAGTCGCCATCCACCCGGGTGAACAGTTTGAAGAAGGTGCCGGCGCGCGCCCAACCGTAGATCACGCGAGGCGTGGCGTTCATATAGATGTTGCCGGTGCCGCTCGGCGAAACGATCGCGTCGCTGACCACCAGAAACGCCAGCCATCCCATGCCGAGCGTGATGGCGATGTCGCGGAACGGCAGGGAGAACTGTTGGCTGATGCCGGCCCAGCCGCCGCTCAGCATCTCGCTGGGGATACTGCCGAGAAACGCTATCTGCAGCAGCACATAGATGATGGTGGACAGCACCACCGACAGGATCAGCGCGATGGGAATGGTGCGCTGCGGCCGTTGCACCTCGCTGGCGACCGAAATGATCGGCGTCAGGCCGAGGTAGGCAAAGATGATGCCGCCGGCGGAAATGGCGGCCTCAACGCCGGCGGAACCGAAGGGGGCAAAGCCCTGGCTGTGCAGGTTTTCCGGTTTGAAAAAGCTGAACAACACCACGATCACCAGCAGCGGCACCAGAAACTTCAGCACGCTAATCAGGTTATTGGATTTGGCGAAGGTTTTGACGCTGTAATAGTTGAGCGCGAAGAAAAAGCACAGCAGCGCCAACTGCACCAGCCAGCCGACCGGGGTCGGGTCGCCGGAACCCGGCTGGCTGAGGAACGGGAACCAGGCGGCGGCGTACTGCCGGGCGGCGACGACTTCGATGGCGATCAGGCTGGAGAAGGCGATCAGCGTGATAAATCCCAGCAGATAACCCATCAGTTCGCCGTGTGAGAATACCGGATAGCGAATGATGCCGCCGGCGCGCGGCAGGGCGGCGCCCAGCTCGCAGTAGACGATGCCGAGCAGCAGCACCGCCAGGCCGCCGATCAGCCAGGAATAGATGCCGGCCGGGCCGGCGATGGAGGAGACATGGCTGGCGGCGAACAGCCAACCGGAGCCGAAGATGGCGCCCAGACCGATGAACGTCAGATCGGTGAGCGTAAGCTGCTTCTTGAATTTGCCTTGGGTTGTCATGGTATTACCCTTTTGTTATTGAGTGGCAGGCAGATGCGGCCGGGCTAATTTTGGGCAGGTGAAACCAGGGGATCTCGGGTGTAAACGCCGTTCACCAGCCGTAGCAGGTTGAGCGGGTTGGCGTCCTGCAGCGCCGGCGGCAACAGCGCTGCGGGGGTGTTTTGCAAACAGACCGGCCGCAGGAAACGCTCGATGGCCAGCGTGCCTACCGAGGTGCCGCGCGCGTCGCTGGTGGCCGGATAAGGGCCGCCGTGCACCATGGCGTCGCACACCTCCACCCCGGTCGGATACCCGTTGAACAGCACCCGACCGGCTTTGCGCGCCAACAGGGTCGTCAGCCCGGCGGCCATCGCGAGATCGTCGTCGTCCGCCAGCAGCGTGGCGGTCAACTGGCCTTGCAATGCCGCCAGCGCCGCATGCAGCTGCGCTTCGTCATCCATCGCCACCAGGATGCTGACCGGGCCGAAGACCTCTTGTTGCAGCAGCGGGTCGGCCTGCAGCAGCAGCGCCCCCTCCGCCTGATAAAGCTGCGCTGCCGCGCGAAGAGCGGGCGTTTCGCTGCGGCCTGCCAGATGCCGCATACCCGGGTGGGCATCGAGGGCCGCCAGCCCGTGACGGTAGTGCTCCAGCGTGCCGGCATTCAGCATCGGCTGCGGCTCGGCGGCGTTGACTAGGGCGCTCATCGTTTCGGCCAGCCGATCGAAGGCGGCGCCGCGCAGCGCGACTATCACGCCGGGCTTGGTGCAGAACTGACCGCAGCCGAGCGTGAAGGAAGAGACCAGTTCCTGCGCGATGCGCTGCTCGCGCCGCGCCAGCGCCTTGGGCAGGATCACTACCGGGTTGATGCTCGACATTTCGGCGAAGACCGGGATAGGTTGAGGGCGTTGCGTCGCCAGATCGAAGAGCGCCCGGCCACCTTGCAGCGAGCCGGTGAATCCCACCGCCTGAATCGCCGGATGTTGTACCAAATCGGCCCCCACGCGGTTGCCGAAGATCATGTTGAAGACGCCGGCGGGCATCCCGGTGCGTTCGCGTGCGCGCTCGATCGCCTGAGCGGTCAGCTCCGCGGTGATCATATGGCCGCTGTGCGCCTTGAACACGATCGGGCAGCCGGCGGCGAGCGCGGCGGCGGTGTCGCCGCCCGCGGTGGAAAACGCCAGCGGGAAGTTGCTGGCGCCGAAGACCGCCACCGGGCCGAGCGCCGTGCGGTATTGACGCAGATCGGGACGCGGCAGGGGGGAACGCTGCGGCAGCGCGCAGTCGATGCGCACGCCCTCGACGTCGCCGCGCCGCAGCAGCGTGGCGAACAGCCGCATCTGGCCGCTGGTTCTGGCACGTTCGCCGCTCAACCGCGCCTGGGGCAAGGCCGTTTCCTGCATGGCGAAGGCGAAGAAAACATCATCCAACGCGTCTATCTCCTCGGCGATGGCGTCGAGAAAGTTAGCGCGTAGTTCCGCGCTGAGCTGCGAATAGGGCGCAAAAGCCGCGGCGGCGGCTTCGGCGGCGGCGGCGGTTTCTGCCGCCGTGGCCTGGTGGAAGCGGTAGCCGGTCGGCTGAGCGTCGTCGGCGCGCAGGCTGAGCAGCGCCGCTTCCCCTTCGGCGCGGCGCTGGCCGCCGATAAATTGTTGGCCGCTGATGGCGGCATAGCGAGCGTTGGGCATCGGTTCCCCCGGTAGAGAAAGCATGACGCCCGGCATGGCCGGGCGGTGAAGGCGTTACAGGCCGACGTTCGGCAGCGCCGGGCGAGTGGCCAGCGCTTTATCGATCATGGCGTTGATCTCGCTGAGCGTTTCCCCCTGCAGCGCCAGGCGCGGCGGACGAGTGACGGCGCTGCCGCGGCCGACTCGCTGCTCGCAAAGCTTGATGCACTGCACCAGGTCAGGGCGGGCATCGAGGTGCAGCAGCGGCATGAACCAGCGGTACAGCGCCAATGCTTCCTCATAGCGTTTTTCCTTCGCCAGCCGGAACAGGGTTTCCCCTTCGCGCGGGAAGGCATTGGACATGCCGGAGATCCAACCTTGCGCGCCGACGGCGATGCTTTCCAGCACCACATCGTCCAACCCGGCGAACAGCACGAAGCGATCGCCGACTTCGTTGCGCAGATCGATAAAGCGGCGGGTGTCGCCCGACGAGTCTTTGAAGCACACGATGTTCTCGCAGTCGACCAGCGAGGTCAGGATGTCGGGCGTGACGTCATTTTTGTAAATGGGAGGGTTGTTGTAGACCATGATCGGCAGATCGGTCGCGCCGGCGACGCTGCGGAAATGCGCGGCGGTTTCGTGCGGCTTGGCGGAGTAGACCAGCGCCGGCATCACCATAATCCCGTCGACGCCGGCCTTTTGCGCTTCACGCGCCATATTCTGCGCGAAGGCGGTGGTGAACTCGGCGATGCCGGCGATTACCGGCACTTTACCGTCGGCGGCATCTCTCGCCACTTCGATCACCGCCAGCTTTTCCTGCACCGTCATTGAGGTATTTTCACCGACGGTGCCGCACACCACCAGGCCGGAGACGCCGTCGCGCACCAGGTTTTTGATCACCGTATGGGTGGCGTCGAGATCCAGAGAGAAATCGTTGCGGAACTGGGTCGTCACCGCCGGGAATACGCCGCTCCAGCTTATGGCTTTATGGCTCATCGTGTTTGTCCTGTCGTCCGTAAGTGTTAATGAAAAGTGAATCTTTGGTAAGGCTCACCGACAGATTGACCGGTATTGCGCAGGGAGGCTTGACGCTTTTCGCCGATTGCCGCGACGAAATTGGCACAATGCCGGCGGAACGCGGGCGTGAAAAATTCGGGCGCCGGCGCACCGTGAAAAGAGGGGGGTAACCAGATAAATCAGCGCGTTAAGCGGAAAGCGTCAGGCGGAAATCGCGCGGCGTGGAGCCGGTCATCGCTTTGAACTGACGGCTGAAGGCGCTGTGATCGGTGTAGCCGCACTGCAGCGCGATGTCGGTGATCGGCAGATCGCCGGCCAGCAGTTCCGTGGCCTTTTCCAGCCGCACTTTGTGGATCATCTGGCGCGGGGTGAGGTGGAAGATACGTTTGCAGTAGCGTTCGATCTGCGCCACCGACAACCCGGTCAGTGCCGTCAGCTCCTCAAGCGCGATCGGCCGGGCATAGTGGCGGCGGATGTGCACGTCGATCGCCGCCAGCCGTTGGTAGGCCGGGTGATTGGCCCTGGCCTCCTGCAGATCGTGAGAAATACCCGCCATACCGATGATTTTTCCCTGCGCATCATACAGCGCCAGCTTTTGCGTCAGGCACCAGCCGGTTTCTCGGCCATTGTACAGGTGCATTTCCAGCTGATCCTGGATCAGCACGCCGTGGCGCAATACCCGCAGATCCTGTTCGGTATAGCCGGATCCGAGCTGAGCGGGAAAAACGTCGGCGGAGGTCTTGCCCAGCAGCGGCGTGACGGTTTTGAAACCGCAGCGCCTGGCCAGCGTGAGGTTGGCCAGCAGGTAGCGGGCCTGGGCGTCTTTGATAAAGAACACCACGTTGGGGATCGCGTTCAGCAACGGCGCGATCAGCGCCAGCGTATTCAGCAGATCGCGCAGGTTGTTCGGGCGCTGCTGCGCCAGCCCGTCGCACAGGCGTGACAGATGTTCGACGGCAAAAACGTCCTCCTGCTCCGGCAGCCCCACGAGTGAAGGCGGCGAGAGAGAAACCGGAGGCTGATAGTCTGAAGTGGATCTCATAGCAGTCCCTTTTCGGTCGTTAGCCGGGAAAACAGGCGGGTCAGGTTGATGTCTTCGCATCAATATTAACTTTTCTGTAACGAATCAAGCGCTATTTCCGGCCACCTGCCAAATATGCGGATTGCCGCATACTTTTGCCGGACGGCGCGTGGCGGTTGCTTGAAAACTGCGGCGTTTCTCGTCATGCGGAGATTTAGCATGAAAGTAACGCCATGATAAATAAGTTATTGTTATGGCATTCGTTAATATCATGCCCGCAACGCGTCAGGCCTGACTTTTGTCACTATGCTGATTTCTTCATTCGCCGCGCCGAAACGCATCAAGCCGTTAAGCCCACATTCGTTCAGGCTAACGCTATTGGTAACATCTCATTAACTCAGGAGACGCCGATGGCACTTTCTGCGCATATCACCGCTTTGCGGGCGATCGATTCTCATACCGGCGGAGAGCCGACCCGCCTGATCGTGGAAGGTTTTCCCGATCTCGGCGCGGGCAGCATGGCGGAACGGCGGGCGCGCTTCGCGCAACATTATGATGATTGGCGCTGCGCGGTGATGCTCGAACCGCGCGGCAATGACGTGCTGGTGGGGGCGTTGCTGTGCCGACCCTGCTCGCCACAGGCCACCGCCGGGGTGATCTTCTTTAACAACAGCGGCTATCTGGGCATGTGCGGGCACGGCACTATCGGGCTGATCGCTTCGCTGGCGCACCTGGGGCGCATCCACGCCGGGCGCCATCTGATAGAAACCCCGGTCGGCCCGGTAAACGCCACGCTGCACGAGGACGGCAGCGTCACGGTAGAGAACGTGGCGGCTTATCGTTACCGCCGCCAGGTGCGGCTTGAGGTGGCGGGTTACGGGCCGGTGACCGGTGACATCGCCTGGGGCGGCAACTGGTTCTTCCTGATCGGCGAGTCGCCGTTGTCCATCGATAAACAAAATCTGGAGGCGTTGACCGCGTTCACCTGGGCGGTGCGGCAGACGTTGGAACAGGCGGGCATTCACGGTGAAGACGGCGGAGCGATAGACCATATCGAACTGTTCGGTGACGATCCGCAGGCCGACAGCCGCAGCTTCGTGCTGTGCCCCGGTAAAGCCTATGATCGTTCCCCGTGCGGCACCGGCACCAGCGCCAAACTGGCGTGTCTGGCGGCGGACGGCAAACTGCCGCCGGACACGCAGTGGCGGCAGGCCAGCGTGATCGGCAGCGAATTCCAGGCCTATTATCGTTGGAACGGCGATCGCATCGCCCCCTTTATTCGCGGGCAGGCCTACGTGTGCGCCGATAGCCAGCTGCTGCTCGACGAACGCGATCCCTTCGTCTGGGGAATACGCTGATGGGCACCGAGCGGGGAGCCGATGTCATCGTGGTCGGCGCCGGCATCATCGGCGCCGCCTGCGCCTGGCGGTTGGCGCGGGAAGGCTATCGCGTCTCGGTGGTGGACGATCGCCGCGCCGGCGCCACCGCCGCCGGCATGGGGCATCTGGTGTGCATGGACGATAATCCGGCCGAGCTGGCGTTGAGCGCTTATTCACTGCGGTTATGGCGTGAAGTGACGGGACGCATGCCGCAAGCGTGTGCCTGGCGCGGCTGCGGAACGCTATGGCTGGCGGATAAAGCGGATGAAATGGCCATCGCCGAGCAAAAGCGGGTGCGGCTGGCGGAGCAGGGCGTGGCCGCGGAATTGCTGACGGCGGAACAGATCGCCGCCATGGAGCCGATGCTGCGGCACGGCCTGGCCGGCGGACTGCGGGTGCCGGGCGACGGCATTCTGTATGCGCCGCTCGCGGCTCGCTGGCTGTTGGCCGACGGTGGTGCGGCAATCGACGTGGTGCACGGCGAAGCGGCAGCGCTGGAAGAGGGAGCCGTGCGGCTGGCGGACGGCAGACGCCTGGCCGCGCCGGTGGTGCTCCTGGCGTGCGGCCTTGGGGCCAATGGCCTATTGTCGCAGACTTTGCTGCACGCCAAAAAGGGCCATCTGGCGATCACCGATCGCTACCCGCCGCGGGTGCGGCATCAACTGGTGGAGTTGGGGTATGGGGCCAGCGCGCATGCCAGCGACGGCACGTCGGTGGCATTCAATGTGCAGGCACGGCCCACCGGGCAATGGCTGATCGGTTCTTCTCGCCAGTTCGGCGCCGTCGATTCGGTGTTGGACATGCCGCTGTTGGCGGCGATGCTTGCGCGTGCGCAGCATTTCTTGCCCGCACTGGCGCAGATGAACATCATTCGCTGCTGGACCGGGCTGCGCGCCGCCTCCGCCGACGGGCTGCCGCTGTTGGGCGCGCATCCACGGCATTCCTGGCTGTGGCTGGCACTGGGGCACGAGGGATTGGGCGTCACGACCGCCCTCGGCAGCGCTGCGCTGATCGCTGCGCAGATCGGCCGGCAAACGCCGGAGATTGACGATTCCCCGTATTTGGCGGCGCGGGCGTTTGCCGCCGAGGAGCTGCCTGTATGAATGAAAGACAAAACACGATCACGTTGAGCATCGATGGCGAGCACCGGCGGGTGCCGGTTGGTCTCAGCGTTGCTGCGGCGCTCAGCCTGTGCGGCGACGAGCGTTGTCGGTTGTCTGTTTCACATCAACCGCGCGCTCCCTTTTGCGGCATGGGCGTTTGTCAGGAGTGCCGGGTGAACATTAACGGTCTGCGTCGCCTGGCGTGCCAAACGCTGTGCCAAGCCGGCATGCGCATTGAGAGGAGCGATGATGAGTAACTTAGACTGTGAGGTGCTGATCGTCGGTGCCGGGCCGGCCGGCATGGCGGCGGCGCTGGCCGCGGCGGAAAGCGGTGGCCAGGTGCGAATGATTGATGATAATCCGCATCCCGGCGGGCAAATTTGGCGCGATGGGCCACAGGTGGTTTTGCCTGAAACGGCGAACCGCTATCGGCAGGCGGTGGCGACGAAGGAAAATATTGCGCTGCAGCCCGGTTGCAAGCTGGTGGCGCAGTGTGGCGCTAACCGATTGGCATATGAAGACGCCGAAGGCTGCGGCGTGATTCGCTATCAAAAGCTGATTCTATGCAATGGCGCGCGTGAACTTCTGCTGCCGTTCCCCGGCTGGACGCTGCCGGGGGTGACCGGCGCTGGTGGTCTACAGGCGCAAATCAAGCAGGGGCTGGCTATCCGCGGCGAACGAGTGGCGATAGCCGGCAGCGGGCCGCTGCTGTTGGCGGTGGCGAACAGCGTGAAACAGGCCGGAGGCGAGGTGGTGCTGGTGGCTGAGCAGGCGCCGCTTTGGCGGTTGGCGGCGTTCGCCGGCGGCCTGTGGCGTTGGTCAGGCAAGCTGCGTCAGGCGCTTTCTCTGATGCCGCATCGTTACCGTGCCGGTAGCCGGGTGCAGGCGGCGTTGGGGCAAGAGCGTTTAACCGCGGTGCGCGTCAATAACGGCGGGCGGGAAAGAACGATCGCCTGCGACAGGTTGGCCTGCGGTTTTGGTCTGGTGGCGAACATTGAGTTGGCGATGCTGCTGGGGTGTCGGATAGAACACGACGCCGTAGCGGTGGATCATTGGCAGCAAACCAGCCAGGTGCAAATTTTTGCTGCCGGGGAATGTACCGGCATCGGCGGCAGTGAATTGGCGCTCACCGAGGGCGCCATTGCCGGTTATGCTGCCACCGGGCAACGGGAAAAGGCGGATCGCCTGGCGGCGCAGCGGCGGCGATGGCAGCGTTTCGCCACGGCGGCGGCCAGTGCCTTCGCTCTCGATGAGCGCTTGGATTCGCTGGCCAAACCACAAACGCTGCTGTGCCGCTGTGAAGACGTCATGCTGGAACAGGTGCGTCATCAGCCGGATTGGCACACGGCCAAGCTGGGCAGCCGCTGTGGCATGGGGGCATGTCAGGGTAAAGTCTGTGCGACGGCGGCGAGGCAGCTTTTTGGCTGGCCTTTGCCGCCGCCGCGTGTGCCTTTAACGCCGGTCAGAGCGGAAACGTTGGTTGCGCTGGGGCTGCTTGGCGATGACGACGACGGCTGAATGGGTTAGCGGGCATTCCGCACCCGGCAAACGCCGCTATATCACCATTGCGGCCAATAGTAGGTTTTCTCTCGCCAGCCTTTGCCGTACATGCAGGCTTCGATGGTGGCGTCTCGTGCGGACTGATTGCGATCGGTTTGCACTGTTTTAATCGACGGTTCCTTGTCATAGCGGTATCCCGATGGACAGTCTTTCTTATTTTTCTCGCAAGGAATGTATTTGTTTTCGTAGCTGAACTCCACGTCCCGCACCACGTCCGGCGGAAAACGTTCGTAGCCGCGACTGCGGCATTCGGCATATTCGGCATTTCGGGTACTCTCAACCGCGCCGGGCCTTTCCCATTGGGTGCAGGCGGTCAACATCAATAACGGTAAGGCAATCAAACAACGGCAATTCTTCATGGTGTCCCTAACTCTTTCTCTATCCTGAGGCTCGCTGACTAGGAATGTTCCTAACCGGTGAGGTAGGGCAGTGTAATAAACTGGCGCAATAATTGGAAATGATAATGGTTATTGTTTAGGTATGATTGAGGAAGTGCCGCGTTGAGAGAGGATGTGGCGCATTGAGTGAAGTCTGTAGGAAGCGGCGACCTCATGGCGAGGGCAGGTCGATGTGGCGCTGGTTTTATTCATTCTCTTTTTGCCGCAAGGATCCGAGCATCATTGCATCGTTATGAGTAGAGAAATAATATGCAGGCTAAGTATGTTCTTAGCTGGTTTGAATATTATCTTTATTTAGGATATTTACCCATGCCAAGAATTTAATTCTCGGTATTAATACCCTATTTTTTTATTTCTGTTTTTTTAATGGGGTTTTATTTTCGGATTTTATCCAGAAGAGAATTTTTAGTTACAGGGAATTCATTTGCATTTTAATTTTGGATTTTTTAAATTCAGTTCAGAGGCAGGATAACCGTTCGCGACAGCTACAAAAAAGGAGTTTATTTTGTCAGGGATAAAGAAAACGCCTGAAAGTCATGACGGTTTACCTGCACCATCAGAGGATTATGATACTTTTAAGCACCTCTCCGATGTTGGCTCCGTGTTGGGATATGGGCGAACTCGCTTTTATCAGTGGTGCCGTAGCCGCGGATTTCTAACTCCGATGAACGTTCCGTCTCATGAAATGATCGCCCGGGGATATATGGTGGCGGTGTTATCAGAGACCGGCCATACCCGGGTTTACGTCACGCAGGATGGTTTCAGTTACGTCAGTGGCGCTTTTGCTGCAGATATCCAACGTGGCATGATCAAGTTTTAAATCTGCAAGAATCGCCTTTATTTCAATGGCTTTAATGCAGAATCTTCTTATCCCTGCAGGTTCGTGGGAGGAGTGGGAAGTTATCCGATTTTTTCGCATCTGCGGTATGAATGCTACTGGAGACAGCTATTCTCTTGTTACGATAAGCATTATTTTCTTCAGGAGCCAAGGATGAAGCATTACGCCGCGTTGTTATTTGCCTCTGCACTGTTGACGGGATGTGCGACCCAAGCCGTGCCGCCGCAACAGGCTGAGTTGCCCCCCCCAAGCCGTCTGATGCTCTATCAGAATATCCCGGATACGCCTTACGCCACGGTGGTGGTGGTGCGCGACAGCGGAATGCTGGCGGGCAGCTGCCGCACCGGCGTCTATGTGAATGGGGAGTTTGCCGCTTCGCTGGAGGCGAAAGAAAAAGCAGAGTTTCGCGTGCCGCCAGGCAATGTTTCGGTCAGTATCGGGCAAGATATGATCGAGAATCACCTGTGTATTTGGCGTGAGACCGGCGGCAGCATACCGATGACGCTGCGCGCCGGTGAAAGCCGCTATCTGCGTATCGCCGGCGATCGGCAGCGTGGCTTCATTTTGCAGGCGGGGCGACCGTAATCTGCCCTGGCAAGGGCGTTAACGCCCTTGCCACCATCCCCACAGCGTAATGAGTAGCCACGCTGCCGCAATCCAGCACAGTACCGCCGCCCCCAGAGCCAACGACAGCCGCAGACTGTTGATCAGGAAATACAGCGAGATCAAATACACCAGGTAGGGTAGCACCGCCCACATGCCAAAAATCAGCGTGGTTTTCAGCGCCGCAATGGAACGCTCGTTGCCGACAATGTAATGCGCAATCAGGGCGAAAGTGGGAAAGAGCGGGACTAAACCGGCGATATAATAGTTGCGCGTTTTGGCCAACAGGCCGATCAGAACCACGACCAGCGCGCCGATCAGCGCTTTGACAAGGATGGCCATAACGGTCTCGGGTGTGGGGGAAAGTCAACACACTGCCCGAAAGCACGTGCAAGATCAATGGGGTGTGGAGTAGCGCGGTGAAAAGCAGACCCACAAGAAGTGCGGGTCTGGGACGCAACGCTTACTGACGGTAAGCGTGCTTGATTTGCTGAATGCTGTTCTTGAAGATTTCCGCCTGGGTAGGATCTTCAATCTGGGCGATGAAACGTTCCATGTTGATGATGACTTTCCCGGCGTCGGCCTGGCCGATCGACTTCAAGATCAGCGTCAGCGTAGCTTTGAGGCAGGCAACCTCGGTCGCCAAGATTTCCGGGTTTGCAGACGTAGTGAAATCAACGTTGCTCATTTTCTCTCCTGATTTTTTGAGGCCGTAGCCTGATACAAGCTGCTTTGGCGCACCGCGCGCGGGCTAAACGTTGCCCCGCGCGCAGCGGCGAATTTAACTGGGCGCGGAGTATAGCATAGCATGCGTCCGTCATCTGCACCGGGCTTGCTCCGGTCATGCGGGCGGGCAACGTTCGCTCATTGCCATGCTGAATCATCCGCTGTCGGCCAGTTATTTCGAGGTGGTTAACAAGTATTTGACCGGCACGTTATTGTTGAACAATGAGGGGATTATAATTATTTGGGCGGGGAACACCGATTTTACCGGCGTTTGCCGAGAATAATAGTTTCGAACGCGGCTTGCCAAACCCACGTTGGCGGCGGCTTTCGTTACGCCTTTAAATATCAAATGATTACAAACAGCCAACGGCCGTGTTAATATTATGCATGTCGCGATTGCTTACACAGATTTCTCACACGCAACATGATTGTCGCGCTATCCTGTGTTTGGTGCAGCGCCGCGCAATTATTTTCGTCGTCCGATCTTTTCCAACGTGACGATTTATCGGCGGCATAGACGGCTAAAATTGAAAAATCAGCTCTGCTCCGCAAAGTTATTCGAAAGTATGTATTAATCTGTGTTCATTCTTGTCTGAAAAACAAGTAATATCTCTGGCGAAAACAGAGGCCGATTGCGTTACTCCCTTTTTTTGGAGATTTTTCCTTGATTAGCGTTCTTCTTGTTGATGACCACGAACTGGTGCGCGCAGGGATACGACGCATTCTTGAAGATATCAAAGGTATAAAAGTTGTCGGTGAGGCTCAGTGCGGTGAAGACGCCGTAAAATGGTGCCGTGGCAACGCTGTCGATATCGTGCTGATGGACATGAATATGCCGGGCATTGGCGGGCTGGAAGCCACGCGCAAGATTGTGCGTTATGCACCCGACGTCAAAGTCATCATGTTGACCATCCATACTGAAAATCCTTTGCCCGCGAAGGTGATGCAGGCGGGTGCCGCCGGTTACCTGAGCAAGGGCGCCGCGCCGCAGGAAGTGATTAACGCCTTGCGTTCCGTGCATGCGGGGCAGCGCTATATCGCGTCTGATATCGCCCAGCAGATGGCCCTGAGTCAGCTGGAGCCGCAGGCTGAAACGCCGTTCAGCTGCCTGTCTGAACGCGAGTTACAGATCATGTTGATGATCACCAAAGGCAAAAAGGTGAATGAGATCTCGGAGCAACTGAGTCTCAGCCCGAAAACGGTGAACAGCTACCGTTACCGCATGTTCAGCAAACTGAATATCAGCGGCGACGTCGAATTGACTCACCTGGCCATCCGACATGGATTGTTCAATGCGGAGACGTTGTTAAGCAGTGAATGACCGTTTTGATGCCAAAGCCTTCCTGAGTACCGTCACCAGCCAGCCCGGCGTCTACCGTATGTACGACGCCACGGGTACGGTGATCTACGTCGGTAAAGCCAAAGACCTGAAAAAGCGTCTCGCCAGCTATTTTCGGCAGCAGGTCAGCAGCCGTAAAACCGAGACGCTGGTTAAAAATATCGCGCAAATAGACGTAACGGTTACCCATACCGAAACAGAAGCGCTGCTGTTGGAACATAACTACATTAAATTGTACCAACCGCGATATAATGTTCTTTTGCGAGACGATAAATCTTACCCACTGATTTTTCTCAGTGCGGATACCCATCCCCGTTTGGCGGTGCACCGCGGCGCCAAACACGCCAAGGGCGAATATTTCGGGCCTTTTCCCAACTCTTACGCCGTACGCGAAACGCTGGCGCTGCTGCAGAAGCTGTTCCCGATCCGCCAGTGCGAAAACAGCGTATATCGCAACCGGTCGCGCCCGTGCCTGCAGTATCAGATCGGCCGCTGTCTGGGGCCTTGTGTTGCCGGCCTGGTGAGCGAAGAAGAATACCGGCAGCAGGTGGACTACGTACGGCTGTTTCTTTCGGGCAAAGATCAGCAGGTATTGCACCAGCTGATTGCGCGTATGGAAGAAGCCAGCAAACTGCTTAATTTCGAAGAGGCGGCGCGCATTCGCGATCAAATTCAGGCCGTGCGCCGCGTCACCGAGCGGCAGTTCGTGTCGGGCGACAGCGACGATCTGGACGTGATCGGCGTGGCGTTCGATGCCGGTATGGCGTGCCTGCACGTGCTGTTCATCCGTCAGGGCAAGGTGCTGGGCAGCCGCAGCTATTTCCCTAAAGTGCCGGGCGGCACGGATATGAGCGAAGTGGTGCAGACCTTTGTCGGTCAGTTCTATCTGCAGGGCAGCCAGGCGCGCACGCTGCCCGGTGAGATCCTGCTGGATTTCAGCCTGCCGGAAAAAGACCTGCTTGCGGAGTCGCTCTCCGAGTTGGCGGGGCGCAAGATCCAAATTCAAAGCAAACCGCGCGGCGACCGCGCCCGTTATCTGAAGCTGGCGCGTACCAACGCGGCAACGGCGTTGACCACCAAGCTTTCGCAACAGTCGACTATTCATCAGCGGCTGGCGGAATTGGCCAAGGTGCTGAACCTGACTGAAATCAATCGCATGGAGTGTTTCGATATCAGCCACACTATGGGCGAACAGACCGTGGCTTCGTGCGTGGTGTTCGACGGTAACGGCCCGGTGCGAGCGGAGTATCGGCGCTACAATATCAGCGGCATCACTCCCGGCGATGACTACGCGGCGATGACGCAGGTGCTGAAGCGCCGTTACGGCAAGGCGCTGGAAGAGAAAAAGATCCCGGATGTCATCTTTATCGACGGCGGTAAAGGGCAGCTCGGCATGGCGATCGACGTCTTCAAATCGCTGAACGTCACCTGGGACAAGAATAAGCCGCTGCTGATTGGCATCGCCAAAGGCGCTGATCGCAAGGCCGGATTGGAAACGTTGTTCTTCGTGCCGGAAGGCGAGGGGATTTCGCTGCCGCCGGATTCGCCGGCGCTGCATGTGATCCAACACATCCGCGACGATTCGCACAATCATGCGATTACCGGCCACCGGCAGAGAAGGGCGAAAGTCAGAAATACCAGCGCATTGGAGCTGATTGAAGGCGTTGGGCCGAAACGGCGCCAGGTGCTGTTGAAGTATATGGGCGGACTGCAACCTTTGTTGAACGCCAGCGTGGAGGAAATTGCAAAAGTGCCGGGTATTTCACAAGCATTGGCAGAAAAGATCTACAATGCATTGAAACACTGAGGGCAATGTAGCAACATACTCTTAATTTCCACTCTAGCCAGATAGTTACCGTAGCATTATGCAATTGAATATACCGACTTGGCTTACCCTGTTTCGCGTAGTTCTGATCCCATTCTTTGTGCTGGCGTTTTATCTGCCGTTCAACTGGGCTCCGATGGTTTGCGCCGTTATCTTTGTGTTCGCCGCCGTCACCGACTGGTTTGACGGCTTTCTGGCACGCCGCTGGAAACAAACGACGCGCTTCGGGGCGTTTTTGGATCCGGTCGCGGACAAAGTGATGGTGGCGGTGGCACTGGTGCTGGTGGCGGAGCACTACCACAGCTGGTGGATCACGCTGCCGGCGGCCACCATGATCGCCCGTGAAATCATCATTTCGTCGCTGCGCGAGTGGATGGCGGAAATTGGCAAGCGCAGCAGCGTGGCGGTATCCTGGATCGGCAAAGTGAAAACCATGGCGCAGATGATGTCGCTGGTGGGTTTGCTGTGGCGGCCGGATCGCTCCGTAGAGTATGTGGCGATTGGCTTGCTGTATATCGCGGCGGTGCTGACTTTCTGGTCGATGTTCCAATATTTGAAAGCGGCGCGCAACGATCTGCTGGAACCGTGATCGATACGCTGCAAAAATCGGCAAACGATCGTGATGAGCCAACAATTTTATTGACTCATCACGTCAGGCAAGTAGAATGCATCGCATCAGACGACAACGATGAATTGCCGAAAGATAGCAAATAAATCAGTCAGTTCTGGTAATGCGGGAATAGCTCAGTTGGTAGAGCGCAACCTTGCCAAGGTTGAGGTCGCGAGTTCGAGCCTCGTTTCCCGCTCCAAACATTATCCTGTTGAATCCCCGTGATTCGGCAGGTAAGCGAAAAGGGGCTTCGGCCCCTTTTTCGTTTTCTATTCCTTTGCCGTCCGGTGAAACCCTTCTTCATCCTGCTACCTCGATTATTGCCACTATATCTGCTGTCGTTTTCATACCCAGGATGCATCCGTTGCATGGTGCAATCAGGCACATTTGATTGGGCGCCGTACGGTGTACAATCTGACGTCAGTCTCCAGCCTTGCAGTTGCGTTGGCCGTTCGGGGCAGCGGCACCGGAGATTCATGATAATGTTATGCCTGATATCCCATCACCATAAGCAAGTGAAAAGCCGCAGAGGGCGCGGGTAAGCGATTCCTGCCGAGAAAAAAGATCCGATTTGCCCGTGAATCCCTGAACCGATGCATATAAAATCAACATTTCGCTTGCCTTTCCGTTGGCATTGTGAACAGTGCGCCCACAAAATAAGCAGTTGAAAGCGTTAGAGAACTTTTTGCTATTTCGGGGGGTTGCCAAGGTGGGGGGTTTAGTCCATAATGCAGTCCATCGATTCGGCGGTAACGAAATAAATTACTTAAGAATCAGATGATTAAGATAAGCGATTTCAACATCGCCGATCAAAAGAACAAAACGAAGTGGGTGAATCACCGGCTTTGGCCTGAAAAGGCAAACAGAATAAAGGCGCGTTAACAAAGCGGTTATGTAGCGGATTGCAAATCCGTCCAGTCCGGTTCGACTCCGGAACGCGCCTCCAACTTTCCCGAGCCCGGGTGGTGAAATCGGTAGACACAAGGGATTTAAAATCCCTCGGCTTATGGCTGTGCGGGTTCAAGTCCCGCCCCGGGTACCAGGGAACGAAAATACCGAATAATCAAAGCAATAAGTAGTAATGTCGTAACCGCCGAGAGGCGGTTTTTTTGTGCCTTAAAATCACTGAATGGCAGCAAAATGGCAGCGCGATGGCAGCGCAGATTTTCTCTATGCAAAAATAACGCCCGCAATCGCGGGCGTTTTTCTTTGTGGCTATCCAAAAATCAGCGAAGCCTGGCCGCCGCTTTGTGGGTGAGGGGGAACCGGATTAACGTTATGAGGTTTTGAAATGACGCGGGTAAAGGTTTCATGGCTAACGAACGTGCACCCACAATTGATGTTTGTGCACTGGTTGTAGCGCTCTTTGGTCGTATTGGTGATGTAGCTGGATGATCTGGTGTGTGCGGCTTGGCCGCATTCAGGACAATGCATCATGGCGGGGTTCTCCGTCATGTTCCCGGCTAAGGCCAGTATTGCTGATAATTATGCACAAATACTGGCCGTTTGCATTATTCCATTTCCAGCTCGTCGATTTTGACCTCAAGATCCAGCGACGTCGTAAACCCGCTGCCGTTCAAACTGTGCGTTACTGTGACCAGCGTCCACTTTGCTTCATCGATCTCACGCTTAAAGCCTTTGACCGTGACGGGGGCCTCCGGGTAAAGCTCTGCGCGGCCTCGTGCCAGCTGGATCGAGAAAGTGGCGACGCCGCGCTGTATCCGTTCCCAGTTGGCCTTTGCCGCGCGCTGGGCGTTGTATTTTGTCGCGTAGGTATGGCGTAACACCAGGACGTTTTCATCGCTGCCGACCAAGTATTCACCCTGTTTTTCTTCCTCAACCATTGGCTTTTTCTTGCGGCGGCGCTTGACTTTGACCGGCTCGCTTTTCGCCGCGCGGGTGTTTAACCAGTTGGCTACGACGCCCGTATATGCCCCGCGATCAGTCAACGTGAATTGATGGCTGTCGCCCGACTGGCGATTGATTAACATTTCAGGGATCAGTTTGCCGTTGACGGTCTGATTTTGCCCCTGTTTGAAGAACAGCAGATTACCGTTCTTAACAGCGGCCACGGCGCCGTTTTCCTTCGCTATGCGGGTGATGAAACTCCCGTCCGACTCGTTCGTTTGGTCGATATGAGGAATAGAAATATCAGCCACATTTTTATTGATGACCGGCGTTAGCTTGTTGCGAGTGGCGACGGTTTTCACAATATCGCCCAGGGTTTTCTTGTGATAGGAGTTGTCGCGTTGCACGTTTAGCGTTTGTCGAAAATCAGCGCTGCGTGCCGTGATCGTCAACTTATCCGGCGCGCCGGAATGCCCGATTTCATCCACAACAAACAGCCCTTTGTCGATCGTGCCGGTATCTTTCCAGCCGATAGCCACGGCGATGCTGACGCCGCGACGGGGTAGTATCAGGCTGCCGTCGCTGTCGTCAAGTTCGATCTCCAGCTGGTCAGCCTCAAATCCCCGGTTATCGGTTAGGGTCAGGCTCAGCAGTTTTTCGTTCACTTTCCCGGTAACATCTACGCCGCCAATCTTCAACGTATAGGCCGGCGTATTGCTGCCGCCGATCTTGTCCAGGGTGTCGAGCAGGCTCATGATAAAAGCCCCCCGACGGTGTCAGATACCTGAGTGGCGAGGTCTTCAAATTGCTGGGATAAATCGCCGAACATATCTTTTAACCCTTCATCCGTGCGCTTCAAAGTGATTGTAAACTCAATGCGCCTGGCGGATCCGTCCTGAAAGAAAACGGTTTTGCTTCGGGTCAGACTCTCGATCACGAACATGCCATGAATCGCGCCACTGCCTTCGATAAGCGACCACGCCTTGCCTGTTTCCGCCATCAGCTGTATCGCCATTAACGACACTCGGCCGCCGGTCAGTTCTGGCAATAGGACGCCGCTCAATGTGATCGTTTCATCGTCCGGCCCCAAAAACTGGCTTTGCGGTCGAAGCCCGACGCGGCTGTTTGTTGGGTGTCGCCATGACATTTGGTGCTGAAATTCCTGGTATGGAACGGTTTGCAGCATGAACACGAACATGCCTAATGCCATCATCATAATGATTATCCTCACTCGAAATCGTTGTAACTGCTGTTCACCTTGGCGCGCGCCTGCCGTTCTCTCTGGTCAAGTTGTCTGGCGACTTCTCGCGCGATATCTAACGCGCTTTGTCCTGGCTGCGGATTGATGGTTATCGGCGCGTGGATCTCGACAATTGGCGCATTGGTACGCTGATATGATGCGCTACCGGCGGAGCGGTATTGGTTCCCGGCCAGGCTGTGCGGGTGTAGTGGGGCGTCCGCGGCTGTTGCGCCATTCATGAACAGGGCGGCGATTGCGGCCATTGCTGCGGTGTTTCGGCGGCTGGTGACGTTTGCCGGCCCGCTGACAATCTCCGGGCCGTACTCGCCGACGATGCCGAATTTGCCCAGCGGGATACGGCCGCCGTTATCATGTTCACCGGTATATCGCCGGCGGATGGCGTCGGCGGAATTGCCTTGCGGTGCCGGCGTCAATGTTACGCCGGCGCGGCGGGCTGCATCGGCAACGGCCGGGTTTTCCTGCGCCAGTTTGCGCGTTTCTGCCGACCGTACCTTGATTTCGTCCAGCTTATCCAACACCCACTTGATTGAGTCCGTCAGCAGTTTCAGCGGGGTTAGCGCCATCTCAATGCCTGCTGCCAGAAATTCGCCGAACGTCTTACCGGCCGTTGCTGCGCTGTCCAGACTGTCTTTTGTCGATTTCACCGGCGTCAGCAAATCTGTGAACCAGCCCCACAACGCTTTAACTTTGTCGCCTATCCAGTTGAATACCGGCATCAATGGCGCAAAAGCGTCCTTGATCGGTGCTGCGGCGCTTTTGAAGCCCTCGACAACACCGCTTAGAAACGCCTTGATAGGCTTCCAGTATTTGTAAATCAGCACGCCAGCGCCAACGATCGCGGCCGCAATCAGTCCCAGCGGGCTGAGTAGAATGCCGAACATACTCGCCAAGCCGCCGAGGGCGAAGCGGAGGAATCTCAGTGGTGAGGTTGCCAGCCAGGTAAATACACGCCCAACTCCTTTCATTCCTTTTGCGGCTGTCTGTAATGGTGATGATGCGAATGTCATTACTGCGTGGCTGGCGTTTCCTAATCCTTGCTTAGAGAATGTCAGCGCGCTTTTCCCTGCCTCAAGTAATGAGCGGCTGAAGCTCCCGACTTGCTTTTTAGTGATAGGCGTCGTACTGGCGAATTTCAGCATGCTGAGTGAGAGGTTAGGCAGCAGGCGAATACCTAACATGCGGGTGCTGAACCGGAGCAGGGCAAACGGGCCGAGCAGCCCGACTACGGCGATCGCCAGCGTACCGAAAACGGTCGTTGCAATAGCGGCTGCTGCCCCTATCTTAACAATGGCGGCGCTTATGTTGGGGTGCGCTTTTAAAAACTCAGCGACGCCGTGCAAAACGTTGCTGATGCCTTTGGCCGTTTTTCGTAGCCAGGCGTCGTTTTTTTCAAACAGTTCAACGCTGATATTTTCCAGGGCGGCATGCAGCATCGTCATGTCGCCTTTCATGTTATCCAGCATGGTGCCGGATACGCGCGCGGCCTCGCCATCATACTCACCCGGCGCGCCGCGCATTTTTTGCAGCTTGCCATCTGATACCGCACGCATCAACTCACCGAATCCAGTGACCGCATACATGCCAGCAATATCTTTGAAAATCTTACCGCGATCGACGTTCCCCATTTTTGACGTCTTCTTGTCGATATCTTTCAAAATATCGACAAGGTCGCGCATATTGCCGTCTTTGTCTTTGGTTTCGACGCCTAGTTTTCTGACGGTTGGGCTGTTGCCAATTCTGCTGAGAATAGCGCGCATTGCTGTACCAGCTTGGCTACCTTGAATGCCCGCGTTCCCCATGATCGCCGTGGCGGCTGAAACGGTTTCCAGGCTTTGCCCATATTCGCGGCCGACGCCGGCGGAATATTTCAATGACTCGCCCAGCATTGGAATATCAACGTTGTTCCGCGTGAACAGCGCGGTAAGCACGTCCGCCACTCTGTCCATTTTTTCCGCCGGGATCCCCATCGCGGTTTGAATGTTGGACGCAATATCGGCTGTCGTGCCCAGGTCAATGTCGCCGGCCGATGCCAGATTCAGCATCCCCGGCATGGCTTTTAATACCTGCTGCGGTGAATAACCCGTCCTCCCGAGGAAGTATTGCCCCTCGGCAACCTGGAGATCGGTAAATTTTGACGAGAGCGGCAGGGTTCTCGCCTGATGGCGCATGGCCATCATTGCTGGATCTGACTTGGACGGGATGCGCGTTACAGCCTGGGTTTTGCTCATCATCGCGTCAAAGTCATAACCGACGTGCAAGGCATTTGCCAGCCCGCGGCCCATCGCGCGCCCGGTGGCCATCGAGGTATAACCCACCCCGGCAGCCATGACTTTTCGCTGATTACTCTCGTCGAATTGATGGCGCGCAGCATTCAGCCGTTTTTGCTGCTGGGCCTGCTGCTCAAGTCTTCGCTGCTGTGCTGCAAGTGCGCCGGTTGTCCCGCTGATATTGGCGCGCAGCGATCGCTGGGCCTCACCAAGTCGGTTAGTCGCCATGCCGCTGTTTTGCAGTGCGGTGCGCTGGTTTTGCAGTGACAGCCGGAGATCTGAATATTTTTGCTGAAGGCGGGCCGCTTCCTCCCTGGCTTTCTGAAATTGGCGCGCCTGCCTGGCTGTCGGGGTTTCCGTTGATTTCATGGCGATAGCCAGGCTGCGCGCTCTATCGCGTGCAGTGCTTAGCGCCTGCGCGGCGGCGGCTACCTGGGCTTTTGTCTTGCGGAAACCGTCAATTTTCCCAGCCTGATTATCCAGCTGTTTTAATTGGTCTTTGGTGGCTTTAACAGAAGCGGCCAGCGCTTTATTGCTGGCCTGCATGGATTTAAACGGGCGGGTGACTTTATCGACCGCGCTCAGTAAAACCTGCAATCGGAGGTTTTTGTCACTCATCACTTGCCCCACTGCGGATTATGGCTTTATGCCGCCACTCCAGCAGCTCGGCCAGCGGCATTGAGTCGGTGACGGTCGGCGGCCAATGGAAGACGGCGGCAATATCCGCCGTCAGATCTTCTACTGTCAGCTGTTCAGGAAATCTGACCTGACCGAATTCGGTAAGAAAAAAATCGCCACAGCTTGCGACAGCTGATAAAGGTCAGCCGGATCGAGGTTGGCAACCTCGGCCGCCGTCAGGTTCGGCGTGGTGATGCGCGGCAATACCCTGATCAGGGAATCAACATCGGTTTCGATCAGCGCCTGCAAACGGGTGCCGCGCAGCGCGCCGGAATTCGGTTTGTTGACGGTTACTTCGGTGATCTGCGTGGTGCCGCGCACGATGGGAACGTCCAGGGTGATCGGCTGGTTGGTCGCCAGTTCTGCGCCGTCTGTCGTCTGTTTTTCTTTCATCACGTTATCCTAATGATTGGTGCTGTTTAGACGGCCCCTGCGGGCCGCATGAAATACCTGTCAGCAGGCGATTACAAACCGATGGCGCGGCGGTGCTCCGCCAGACGATCAACGCCATCAACGATCTCGACCATGTTCACCGTGTCGATTTCCATCAGGACGCTGCCGTCCCATGTCAGCTTGAAATAGGTATTCTTGGCGCTCAGCTTGGTCTGCGTGTTGTCGCCCTGCTTATAGTTGCCATGATCAAACTCGGAGAAACGCCCGCGCATGACCACTTCGACGGCAATGATCTCGGCGGTGTCGTCACGCTGGAATGAACCGGCAAAGCGCAGGAGTACGCCGTCAACTTTGGCGATGCCCCATTGCTTGTAAATCTGCGCCTCAATGCCGCCAAGAGTGATCTCGGCGTCAAGTGCGCCATCATCCAGCCCCAGATCAACGCTGGCGCTGCCGTTCATGCCGCCGCCCCGGAATGCTTCAAGCTTTCGCGTCAGCTTCGGCAGGGTGATTTCTTCAATAACGCCTTGGTAGCTGTTGGCGTCATTGAACAGATTCAGGTACTTCAGTTTGCGTGGTAAGGCCATCGCGTCCCCCTTAACTGTTCACGTTCTGAGTGAAGTTCATCAGATACTGATCGGTGATGCGCTGGCGCAGCAGCAGGTTTTCGAGCGGCGGCACAGGCGTGTAATCGTAATCCAGCAGCAGCTTGCCGGCTTTCAGGGTGTCCTTGTCGTTGGCCGCTTCATCAATCCAGCAATTCCCGTCAACGATGTAACCGCCGTTTTTCAGCTCGCGGAATTTGGCGTTGATGCCCTCGATAATGTCCTTGGCAAGGGAAGGGTGCAGCGGCTGATCTACCGCCCACATCTGCGCCTCGGCCATCGTGTCGGCCAGCACTTGCGCGGTGCGGGTGTAGTTTTCAAACTGGAACAGCGGATCATCGGAGCAGGTGCGCGACCCCCAGAATCGGAATCCGTCTTTGCGGATCAGCGTGGTAACGTCGTTTTGGTTCAGCAGGTTGGCATCGGTGGCCGTGTCCTGCAAATCCCAATAGACGTCTGCGCTGATGCCGGTCACGCCGTTAACGCCGACGTTGGACAGGGTTTTGTGCCAGCCGACGTTCTGATCCAGCTTGGCGCGCAGCCCCAGCGCGCGGGCTGTTGCAAACGCGGTTGCGGATGCATTGGTCGTGGTATCCCAGCTCAGAAAATCCGGCCAAATCAACATAGCTTCGCGCTGGCTGAAGTTTTTGCGGTAGTCGAGCGCCTCGGATACCGTCTTGCAGCCATAGGCGCTGAGGTAGGCGAAGGCGCGGAGGCTTTGCGCCACGGCCAGTAATTCGGAGGCAACCGCCTCGTTATCGTGGCCCGGCACTCCCAGCATGCGGGGTTTAACGCCAAGCTGGCTTTGTGCGGCCAACAATGCTTTCATGCCGGTTTTCTTGCCCTCGGTGGTCACGCCGCCGATGATATTGGTTGTCGTCTCGGCTTCGGTTTCGCCCTGGGCGACACGCACCACAACAGTGACGGGCTTGGCCTGATCGGCGATGGCATCCAGCGAGCGGGCGAGGGTGCCGGTTTCGCCGGCCTTGCCGCTGGCGGCCAGGACGTCGGTAATTAACACAGGGGTGTTTAACGGGAATGCTTTTGCGTCGGCGTCGTCACCGGTACAGACCATACCGACGATGGCGGTGCTGACAGTGGTGATGGTGCGGGTGCCTTCGTTGATTTCCTGCACGCGCACGCCGTGGTGATAGTCTTGAGCCATTAGGCGGATCTCCTGTAACGGTGTTCCCCTATGGTGGCGGCGGTGCGCGGTTAATGCATGCGGTGGGCTTTGTGTGGTGGCTGGCACAATGGCCATTGATACTGCTTGGGATGTCTATGTTTGCCGGTATGGCCAGCACAGTCAATGATGGCTGTACTGCAGGAAAAAATAAAGCCCCACATCGGGGCTTTGCTTACGCGGCGCGATACCAGCACATCAGCTTGATGTGGCTTTCTACAATGCTGAATTCCTTGCCGCCGCCTACCTCGGCAGACGTCAGATCGATGCTGTGGCCGTGCTTACCAATGTCGACGGTGTGATTGTGCTTGCCGATCTCGACGGTGTGGCTATGGCTGCCGTTCTGACTTGTCTGGTTCCGTGTGCGATGGCTGTCATTGTCCGAACCGACGACGTAATCGCCATCCCACGCCGGACCGGGGGCGGCCATGCCCCCCTGGTGCGCATGCTCGCCGCCTTCTGACGTCCATTTCGTACCGTGGTCAAACTCTGATGCCCATTTGGTGCCGTGGTCGAACTCGCCGACCTGGCCGCTGACGCCGTGGCTGTGCTTCGGCATATTTTCAATGCTCAGTGTTACCGTGTCCGAACCGCCGGCGGTCATCACATCCGAGCCATCTGCCTTGCCGATGCGGATCGTTTTATTCTCGCCGGTATAGTGCCAGGTGGTGCCGGGCCACTGCTCGTTAGGGTTCAGGTTCGTCGCAAAAAATATGCTGATCCCGGGCGGGTAAATATCATCAAATGCCGCTTTGCTTTCTGCCAGCGCGTAGGCGTTGTCTGCTCTGTTCTCAACCGCTTTAACTTTTTTGTCAACGTATTCGACGGTGGCCGTTACAACCGTCGGATCGATAATCAGCTGAATGGCCGCAGTGCTGCTGACTGCTATCACTATTCTGATTGTCTGAATTCTGCCGGAACCTTCTGCCGACGTTGGTTTGTACGACGGCGGTAGATTACAGACGGCAATGAGTGCGCCGGTATCGTCAAATACCCCCGCCTCGCGACACCAGAATCCGCCGACGGCGGCCGGTATCGTCATTTCTGCGATGATCTGATTAGGGGCGCGGTCATCAATCCGTAGTGCGTTAATCGGCGTTCTATACCGTTCGCCGAGTAATTCCGTTTGCCCCGGCTCCGGTGTCGGTGATGTGCCAAGCCCATCGCCAACCGCAGCATGGGCAATATTGATTTTTTCACCATTTGCCGCTGCTGCTGCAATTTTGTTCGCGCCGACATCGGTAATGATGCTGATATACTGCGGCATGCGTCCCCCTAGCTAATCCGTGATAAAACTTCAGCATCGCGCCGGGATGCCCCCGTCAGTAACGTGAAATCCCTGAAGAAGCCGTCGCAACTCTGCATGAATCCGCTGCCCTGCTTCACGTCGAACATGACATTGCCCACATAAACAAATCCTGCATCACGCAACGATGCGAGCGCTCCGGTCGGCGACTGCGCCGTATTTTTTTCGTCACCGTTTTCAAACGCAGTGATCGTACCCGCCGCAATATCAAAATACGCTGCCGAGGGGATATAGGCTTCGTACGGTTCGCGAGCCACAGTGATCGCCGCGCCTGGGCTGCCTTGATTGATAAAATTGCTGGCGCGCGTGCCGTAGCGCCAGGCTTCGCGAATGCCGGTTGAGTACGGGCTTGCGATCACGCGCATATAGGCCAAACCTAAATTAGCCAGGCTTAACCCCGCCGTCAGGCCGACGGAGTCCATTGGGTCGGTATCCATCGCCAGCATTGAAATTGCGTAGGTGTTCGTATCGCCATGCTGGATTGTTTGCGCGTGCTCGCTGCGCAGGTACCCGCCGGCATACGCCGCCACCTTCACGCGAATCGACCGGCTGTTCCGATCGAACAGTGGCAGCTCCTGCGCCGGTGGGGTATCGAGCTGCTGTTTGACGGCAATAAAGTCATCGCCGCGCAGGCCGTAAACCTTTAGAACAGAGACGCCATCCGCAGCAAGTTTAACTCCGAACATCGGATTGAGAGCCAACATCACCTTTTGATAAATCGCATTTGCAACCAGCATTTCAAAACGTGCCAGGCAACCCGCTTCATCGAAAATAACGCCCCCGTCCGCCAGAACGCGGGCTTTGTGCGCGGCGTAAAGCTGCTCGGGACTCAGAATATACGGGCTGAGGTCGAACCCCTTTCGCTTTCCGTTATACGGTGAGCGCGTGTTATTAATTATCGCCATGCTATAGCTCTCCTGTTAGCGGGATGCGTTCAAGTACCGCCCAATTGTAAATAGGGAATGCGTCATCATTTTGTTTTACATACCTGGAAACCCACGGCGACGAGTCTCTGACACACGTCCGAGGATAAACATAACCATTATCCGATTGAGACGTGTTATTAAATCCAATCAACAGATGATCTGTAAGCGAGGGCGCTTTATCTAGCGTTAGCCTGACCTTTATTTCATCAATAATATCTACACGCTCAATAATTGCGGATTCGCTCTCCAACGAGTGTCCGTAATTTTCGCAGTCGCCCAACATCGCAGTGTCGAAGACCAGCGGCGGGAATGGCACATCACGTTCAATATCAATGATGTTATCCGTGATAGTTACTTTTTTTACACGATTCCCTGTCCATGTTCCCTTTTTGTTGTTGTCGTATAAATGCCAGAAAATCGCCTTTTCAATCATTTCCCCCTGAATAACCTTTCCCTTTTCATTCAGATGCGATAATGATCCATCGCTAAACAGGTGGTTTAACATGTATTTACTGCCATACATGATGGCGTTCGCGTTTCGTCTGACATAGGTCACTTGATCAACAGCTGCTACGGAATACGGTTGTACGATCACCGTCTCGCCCGTCGGGTTCCCCTCTGCATCCACCGCGCCGGCTTTCGTGTTTATTCTGCTGCCGACCTGCCCGACAACAATGCAAATGTCGTTCTGCTGCCCCGTTATCGCCTTAAATGCTGGTATTGAATCATCCATGTAGGGCGTCATTAGCGCATCATAGTCGCCGGGATTACGGCAACTGCCGTTATCGTTATTGGTTTCCCCGTGCTCAAAAAGAACAAAATCTGCATTAACGGGTTTTCCTACGCCAGCAGCAAACGCCGTGATGTATTCCACCATTTTCATGCTTTTGATGTATGCCGGGGTACCTGCGGATATTCCTGAAAATGGTTGCCCGCCCGCATTGCATGGGGCGTTGATAATCGTCGGCAGATTCATGCCGGCATCGCGCATTTCGTACATCAACCCATTCGCCAGCGGAATATTGTGCCCCTGGCGGTCTTTGTTATAGGCCATATCCGTTGTGCGCTCTAAATCCTGCTGGCTCCAGCTGCCGCTATTGCCGTCCGCGCGGCCGGCCGGCGACAGGCAGCGCCCGTGCAACGCCGGGTCAGCCCCCACAATGCGGATGTCCTTGCCGGGTTTGTCATACGCTGCGCCCAGGCTCTGCCCCAGGCAGATATACAGCAGAATATAGGCGGCAGATACGGGGATTTCGCGGATACTTGGCACGAACAATAAGCCCGACCCCGTACTGCCGTCTGCATTTTGGTATGAAAAAACGCAACCCGACTCGGTCATTTTATTGGCTGAAATAACCGGCTTTTCAGCCCAGACGGGTACGCCATTCCAAAATAGCGCAGGGGTACCGTTATGCGATTTTACCTGCGCTGACGATTGCCCCAGTGCGTCCTGTATGGGGAGCGCCACGCCGGGGATGTAGAAATCGCCGTTATCCAGCAAAACCAGCTCACCGGTGGTGCCTTCGCCGACGGCCCAACGCACGCCGGAGTATCGGTTTGAGAGCGATTCCGGCAACATGTTGACAAGATATTCCTGCACGGCACGCGGCAGCTCTGCCAGCATCAGGCCCCAATCCTTATCCAGCGCCATGCCGATATCGCGTGTGCCTGCGGCGCTACTGACTCCCCACATATATTCGTCGGAGCTGAGAAGGGGGGATTCGTCTGCTAATCGCATCATTCCGTCTACGCGCTGATTTGTCGCATCTATTTTACTCAGCGCTGAAATGATGCTTTCGCCGGATGGAAGGAATTCGCCCGTTGGAGTTGCGACGCCGCCGGCATTTGAATATTCATCAACCCAATGCCCGGAAATAACAGAACGCACGCTGAATTTCGTCGCTTCGGGTATTTTTCCGTTGTCAATGTCTGCTTGAGCCTGTTCTGCTGATGTATACGGCCCTTCGCCCAGGGCAACCATTCCCATTAGCGTATCAAACAGATTTTTGAGGTAATTGGTTCTCGCTGCTAATTGTGCGGCTTGAATGTTAATTACGCCCGATTCCCCGCCTTTGACACGGTCGTTATCATCGACCTGATCAATGGTTGGTTCCCATCGCGACACCTCATTAATATTACTCATTTGCTACCCCGGTATAATGATAATTGCCGTCATAATGAATGGATGCATCGTAATAAATTGCTCTTTCTGGTATAAATCCGGCCGGGTATATATCGACAATATCCCCCTCATAGCTGGCAACACCTACATTCAACACCCCGGTCGCATTAACAATAATGTTGATGCCTGCCATATGCCGACTGACAGGCCTGGCATCGCCAATCAGGCGCTCCAGCTCTTTGACGATTTCGTCAGTGATCCCGACGTCGTTCACGTCGATGGTGAGACGGAACGTGCCGCGCGGGTCGGCGACCTCCCACCATTCGGCGATCGACATTGAAAAACCCATTGCCTCAATGACACGCCGGATGGCGGCAACCGTTCCCTTTCGGCGATGTATGTAAAAGGCATCCGTCACGGCCTTGCGCTTCTCTGCCGCCGTCCATTTCTCGTCCCAGCGGTCTACCGAAAAAGCCCAGGCCAGATAGGGCAAAAACTTTACCGGGCAGCGCGCCGGGTTCCACAGGTCACGCAGCGGGACGCTTAGATCGCTGATACCGGCGCACGCCTCCGCTGCTCGCCGCTCAAGCTGCGATGAACCAGGCGGCAACAGGCTATTCATCTGAACCGCCGATCCTGATGTGGTAATCGGTGCAGTTGGCGGCCTGGGTACGATCTAGCACCACGTCAGCGAGCGGCGCGGCCAGTTCAACGCGCTGCACGCCCTGGGTATGCAGTGCGGCATAGATGGCTGATAGCCGAATATCGCGGCCCAGCCGGCGCTGCTCGTTGATGTAGTTTTTTAGACGCAGCTCAGCATCGGCCATGATCGGCTCAATCGCCGGGCCGGGGTAAACGTAGAGCGTGGCATCAATCTGATAGTTAACAATTTTTGCAGACTGCACGGTCAGGCGGTCGGCAACCGGGCGGACTTCCTCGTCATTCAGTGCGGCGCTGACGGCGGCCAGCAGCTCCGGCGATGCCGTGCCGTCGCCGTCGCGGGATAACACGCTGATGGTGACTTCTGCCGGCGCAGGGCTGATCGCTGAGGCGTCGGCGACTTTGCCGTCAGCGCTCTGCGCATGAAATTCATAGGCCCCGGTCGGGCCGGCGACGCTCATACCTTCGAAGGCGGCGGGGACGCGCTGGCGCAGGTCGGCATCGCTTTCCATCGTCGGCGGTACGGGTGGGACAGCACCCGGATCACCCTGATCGATCACCAATCGTTTCACGTCGTTGTTGGCGGCCAGTTGGTCGAGGTCGCTGCTCATGGCGTAGGCCACCATTACGGCCTGCGCCGCCTCATTGACGCGCTGGCGCAACAACACTTCACGGTAGGCGGATTCTTGCAGGATTTTGACGATCGGCTCGGACTCATAGCCCAGCGTGCGGCGCACTGCTTCCCGTTCTTCCTCCGGGTACAGGCTGATCAATCGCTCTTTGCGTGCCTCAAAGAGCGTTTCATAGTCCAGCGCTTCAATGACATTGGGGCGGGGTAGCTGACTCAGGTCAATCGTCGCCATTATTGCCCCCTGATCGGTAATGAGAATTGAACGCGGCCGGCGGTATCGGTTCGGTTGCCGACCAGGTCAACAACCATTTCCCCGTCCATGTTCGATGTGATGTTGACGGCGGTCAGGGATATGCGGTCTTCCCAGCGCAGCACCGCACCATAAACAGCGGCCATCATCTGAAGCTTGAGCGCCGGATTTTGCGGCTGGTCGATCATGGCCGACAGCTGCGAGCCGTATTTGCGGCGCATGACGCGGCTACCGACGGGGGTGATCAAAATGTCGCTGACAGACTGGCGGATGTGGTCGATCTCGCTGATAGCCTCGCCGCTGTTACGGTTCATGCCGAGATACATCATGATGTTGGCCCCCCGGTGTTGCCGCCGCCGTTCTGCACATTGCCGTGATAATGCAGATGGACGATCACGCCGTTGGAGTTAAAGCCTCCGCCGGTGTGGGTGATGTTGCCGTACATCTCGCCGCCGTACTTCAGCAGCAGCGATCCGGCGATCAGCTTGTTGGTGCATTCCACGACGGGCGCATCCAGCGTGATCATCTGGCCGGCGGTAACGACGACGACGTTTGACGTGGCGCTGATTTTCTCAGCGGTCTGGATATCGGCGTATTTCATGCCGCGCGCCGTTAGCGTGCTGTTTTCCGGCTCGTACTCAATGACTGCGCCGTCGGGAAAATCAATGCGGACGGCGTCAGGTGAAGCGGATGGCGCAGGGTGCTGATCGGAGAACACGGCAGGCAGCACAAAGCCGGTGGTCAGCTCACCGAAAATGCTCAACACGATCACCTGTTCGCCTACCGACGGGGCCGACCAGAAGCGCACACGGCCGGCGCGCAGCGTCAGCCAGTTCAGCCAGTCGGTTTCATTCGCGCCGGTTAATACGCGGCAAAGGCCTTTCGCCGTATCCACGTCGGACACGGTGCCGATGCGCACGATGTTAGCCAGGCGGCGGCGTAGTTCAGTGAGGATTGCATTCATACCGCCAGTGTGACGCGTGCGGGCGCGGGGGGCATGCGATGCGCCTTGTGCCATCGCTGGCACAAGGCGGCGGGGATGTCGCTATTTGGCGATGTGGGTCAGGGCCAGATCCTTGATCCATTCGATATCGTCGTCAGTAAAGCCGAGCAGTTGCCGGCGCTCATAACGCACTGTCGGGCCGTTCCGGCTGACTTTATCACGCAGGCCGTAATGGTGGACGGCGGACAAATTCGTCACGCCGGCGGCGAAGGTGACGGCGGCTTCATCGGGGCCGGATTCCGTTTTCATAAAGCGCGCGGTGCGCAGGCGCGTGAACATCTTGCGACGAATGCGGCCCTGTTTGTCCCGGCGCTTGTTCTTGCGTGGGACGTAGGGGGATCCGTCCGGGTTTTTTTGCTCTTGGATATGCTTTTGCTGGCGCTGGCGCAATTCTTTCGCCACCTGGCGGGTGAATACGCGCCGCGACTGCGGGGAAAGCTGTTGGAGCAAGACAGAAAGGGTGTCGTCCAGCGTCTGGAAATCGTCTAAGCGGCCCATGCTGCCACCTTCCGGCCCTGCATCCAGATCTCAAACTCGGTGACGTTGTTCGGCGGCGGTGGCGGTTCCTCGACGTGGCTGACGTGCAGCTTGCCGTTTTCCTCTTTGACGATCACGCGCTCCGTCAGTTTCAGATCAATGCTGATATCTCTCACCCCGTTATTCAAGAAATCCGCCTCGAAGGTGAAGCCGTCGCCGCGCTTGTCCGGGTTCGCCATAATGTCCGGCTGATTGGTGCGTAGCCAATGCAGAATTGGGACGATCAACAGATTGGCGTCGTCGGCGTAGTTGGTCACGATCATGTTGAGGGTGTATTGATACTCAAACGACAGCGACGGGGCGAAGGTGCTGTAAATCGTGCCCTTATCAATAAAAATATGCAGGAAATCAGGGTTTTCTCTGATGTGATTGACGGCGTCGCCCAGGGCGGCGCGCAGGGAGTCGGGTTTTAACATGGCAGCTCCTACGGTTGCGTCAGGCAGACGTCGCGAATGTAGTCTTGCAGCCCGGCGATCTGGCTATTGGCGGTTTCTATTCGCTTTCTGAGGGTGAAATAATCCCGTTGAGCGGCGTCAGTAAGTCGGGTGGCGGTTGCATCAACCATGCCGGCGGTGCCGGAGGTCGGGCATGAGGCGTTGAGGCGCAGCCGGCGGCGGCCAGCATCAACATCGCGTTGCAGATCATCAATTTTATTTTTTGCATCGGTCAGCTCTCGGCTTCGGTTTTCGTCGATAGTGGCAACGGCTATTTGCGTTTTGTTCTGCCACTCGATTTGGCCGGCCAGTCTCTTGTTGTCGCGTTGCAACGTTTCGCGTTGCTGGCGTAGCCCCTGATTGCTGTAAACCAGAAACGCCAGCGCACAAAGCGCGATCATCGTAACGCCGGCGGCCAGGCGGGTCATTTTTGCCCCCAGGTGCAGACCTCGTGTTCAATATCGCGGCGATTCATCAAGCCTTTCCACGGTTTACCGCCGGCATAAATCCACTGGCGCAGGCCATCGCATGCGCCAGCATAGTCGCCGGCGTTCAGCTTGCGCAGCAGGGACGAGCGCTCAAAGGCGCTGACGCCCACGTTATAGCTGAAACTGATCAGGGCGGCTTTCTGGTACTCCGACGCCGGCACTTTTACCGAACGATTGACCGATCGCGCAAAGGGGATCAGGTCTTTGTCCAGAATTGCCTTGCATTCCGCCTGGGTGTAGCGCTTGCCCGGCACGATATCGGCCCCGGTGTGGCCGTAACATACGGTCAGCACGCCGGCCACGTCGCGATAGGGTTCAAATCTGACGCCCTCAAGCTCTGGGATCATCAAGGTGGCGATCGCCAGCGCGCCAGTGCCGGCCGCACCGAACAGCTTTTTACGCAGGGCAGATGACATTGCCATTATTCGGCTTCCTTATTAAAAAGCCCGCGTTTCGCCGGTGGCTCGGTAATGATCCCGGCGCTGACGCCTTTCTCGTAGGCCCGCGTGCGCCGCCAGTCGAAATAGGTCTGTGTCAGATAGGTGATCAGGCCCAGAAGAAAACCGCCGATCACGGCTACCTGATTCCAGTCAACGTGGCGAAACCAGTCGATCAGCCCGCCAGTGCATAAGCTGCCGGCAATGCAATAGTTAATACCGGCGGCAATCTTTTCAGTCATGAGTTTCATTCTCCACCTCCCGCGCGCTGGGTTTAATCCCACAGTTGCAGGGTCTGAACTGATTCGGATTGAACAATGTCCGGCATGTCGACCGGGTAGCCGTGCGGCAATATCGGCCCCTGGTCTGCCAGGCCTGGATTATTCAGCAATACTTGCTCGGTCACGTCCTGCGTCTTGCCGTAGTAGCGCTGGCACAGCGCATCAACGGTGTCGCCCTGGTGCGCATAGACCTTCATCAGATCAGCTCTACCGTCATGCGCGGCAGCGATTGCAGGTCATTGATGGCCCAATCTGCATCGCGGCGGAGATCATCGATCGACGGTTCGATAGCGTCGGCGCGCTTTGAACCGGATGCCGTGGCGTCGAAGCTGCGAAAACGCTCGGTAACGCTGGCCTGAGTCAGGCAGAACACGGCGCGGCGATAAAGCTGCACGCGGGTGCTCTCGTCGTCCAGGTGATCGGCGGGAACCTGTTCCAGTTCGCTGTAGCCCGCGCGCTGTTGCTGCTTGCGCCAGCCTGCCAGCCGATCGTTGACTTCGTTGATGGCGTTCCGCGCCGCTTCAAGCAGACGCGGCTGGGTGATGGTGCCGTCCTGCCGCATGTCTTCGCGGTACTGTTTCAGGTCGATATCCGGCCAAAAGTCCGTATTTTTGATGACGGTGCTGGCCGGCGGCGTCGGCTGCTTGGCGATGTCGATTTCCAGCGCGTTGCTGGGTTTCTTGTCGCCGGGTGCGGGTTCTATTGCGATGCTGACCATACGTTTTCCTGTAGGTGGGCGGTGGACGGGAGCGTTGATGCGGTTTAAACCTGTCGCGGCTCCCGTGCCGCCCTCGCCGGGGGCGATTCGGTTAACTTCCTGCCTGAATGACTTTTTCCAGCTGCTTGATATCCGTTTTTACGCCGGAGTTTTCATCTTTCAGCAGGGCTTTTTTCAGCATGTCCAGTGCCAGCACGGCGTCGCCGTCCTGGCGCAATGCATAGCCAACAAACTTGAACAGACGGGCTTTCACCCGATCGGGCATGTCCTGATTTGCCAGCAGTTGCTGCGCGCGTTGCAGCTGCGCCGTGTTCAGCGGCCGGCCGGCGGAAAAATCGCGCTGTGCAGCGGCGGCGATCTCTTCGGCGAGCAGGCAACTGGTCGAGCGGTCGAAACCGTCGGGCGCAACAAGGTCATGCCGAATGGCGTACTCGCCGATATCAAGGGCATATTCCAGGTTGCCAATATCCAGAAACCAGACCAGCACACGCATCAGGATCGCATCCTGCCGGCCTGCGTCGCTTTGCAGCACACCGGCCACCCACGGCATGTAGGTCGGCAGCATGCCGCGCTTCAACTCGGCTTTGGTTTCGTGGGACTCGACGCCGCTCAGCCGCGCCAGATCCTGCTGCATCTTGAACAGCAACAGGTCGTAATTGCCCAGATGGCTCAGGCTGGCCGCCTCATCCAATGAGGCGGACTGCTGCGCGGCAATGTAGTGCTTGTGTCTGCGTGCCGGGCTGCTCATGGATTAGCCCTCCGTGGTTTCCGTTGGCTGCTGCTCTGGCTGCTGGCCGGCTGGCGCAGTGGCTTTCGCTTTCAGAATCTGGATATTTTCGATCAGCGCCACGCCCTCGTAGTCTTCAACGACATAGGCTTCGTTGACGGACTCGTAGTTTTCGATGCGGTCGCGTTTCGGGTTGTCGATGATGTGGCGGCGGCGGGTGCCGTCTTGCCAGTAGATCGACAGGTTATCCAGTCGGGTGATGAAAATGGTGTTGTCAGGGAAGGACGGAACACGCACCGCCTGCAAGCCGCCCAGCCGTTTCTGGCTGATGATGATATCGGCGGCCAGGGCTTCAGTGTTCGGCTGTTCTTGGTTGACGAGCGGGAAATATTTGTCCGCCAACAGGGAGCGGCCGACAACGGCGACCAGCTCGGTGTCGTCCTGGAACCAGGGCGCGATCAGCTCGTTGACGGCATCCATCACCAGCGCATCCAGGTTGTGATAGTCGCCATCGATACCGATGCGGATTTTTTCCGACACGACGCTGCCGTCCTCGCCCAGCACCTTATCCATCACCTGCTCTGGCGCACCTTTGCGAACTTTCTGCAACCAGCCGATGTTAACGTCCTGCAACAGCTTATTGACGGTGATATCCGAGGTTTTAGCCCGGCTGATGCCGTTCCAGCCGATCATGATTCGGTCGAGGCCCTGGCGCTTCACGATCTGGTTGCGAATACGGATCTGGAAGTCTTTGAACTTGGCCCAGGCGTCCAGCTTGGAATATTTCAGCGCGGTGTCAAAGTTGGTCTGGGTACACACATAGCCCACTTCGTCCAGGCTGCTTGGATCCATCGGTTCACGTTCTTTGTCGTCGGTATTGGTCGTACTGGCGATGGGGCGGTCAATGCCCAGACCGACTTTAGAGCCGCTCTGTTCGTCAACGGGAATGATGTTGATCTGTTTCAGAAAGCTGCTGCTTTCCTGAATCTTGTCTTCCAGACGCTGCGTTACCGTCGGATCAACGGTGAATTTTGCGGCTACGTCTTCAGGTTCGATGTGGTTCAGGTTCGCGACCTGGCTCAGCAGCATTTTATATTGCTTGCGGGTATTCGGTTTCATTGATTGTTCCTTGTTCCGGTCGTTTATGTCGATGCGGTGCCTGTTTTCGCCGTTAGTCCGTCAGCAGTCGGTTAAGACGCTATCGCCACTGCCGGTAGACAGGTCGCGGCGATGGGTAGAACGGTCAGAAGTGCTGAGGGTGGTTTTCAGCTCGGAAAGCTCGGTTTTCGCGTCTTTCAGCTGGCTTTCCAGCGATTCGACGGTGGTTTTCAGGCCGGAAAATGCTTCGATTTTGGTTTCAAGCCCCTGCTGGCGTTCTGCGACAAATTCCACCGCCTGATGAACGTCGGAAAAACGGCCGTCATCGGAGTGCTGTTTTTTGCTGAACATGGCCTTGATTTGGGTCAGAAGGTTCGGTTTGTCGGCTTCTGGCGCGTCAAATTCCATCACGGTTTCTTCCATCGCCCCGAAGTGCAATCCGCTGGTTTCGGCCAGGTTGTTGGCGGTGAATTTCATGACTTCACTACCCAACGACGCCGGATTGTCGGTAAACGCTAGCCCGGTCAGATAGGCTTTGCCGGTGTCGGCAAATTGCGGGTAATACTCGATACTGGTGTAAATTTTTTGCCGATCGTTGTTCAGCTTCACCAGCCCATCCGTCGCATCGACCTGCGCCAGCAGCGCCAGCTTGCCTTTCAATTGGCCGGAGGTGATTTCCTGCGCCTTCAGCGCGACGACGTCGCCCTGGGCCTTAAAATCGCTGTTTGGGAAAATGCTCAGGTAGTGCTCAAGGTTGGCGCGCGCCGGGCGGAATGCTGGCGAGAACGTTTCCGCCATTTCTTCGATATGACGGCGTTCGATTTTGCGGCCGTCACTGGTCGCGCCTTCAACGGCGACGCGGAAAAATTTTGATATTGGCATGGGTAAGCCCCGATCAGTCAGCAGATGGGCCGGGATTGGCCGTGTTTGGCCTATGTTGGCTGGGGCGGGATGGCGGGACAACGCGGCGGCTTTGTGTGGTCAATGGCACAAAGCGCTTTAGGGGTGTTGGTTGTGGCGCGTAGGTAGCCTTTCGGTATTGAAACGTTGAAATTCAGGCCGATAAAGCATGAGCGCTATTACTATCAGCACCGATCTAGATCCCCGCCGTCAGGCCATGTACCTGTATTGGCAGGGGCTTCGCGTCACTCGCATCGCAGAAATGATCGGGGAGAATCCCGTCACGGTACACAGTTGGAAACGCCGCGACAAGTGGGACGATTACGGCCCGCTCGATCAGATGCAGATCACCACCGCCGCACGCTATTGCCAGCTGATACTGAAGCCGGACAAAGAAGGGCGCGACCTCAAGGAAATTGACCTGTTGGCGCGCCAGGCCGAGCGGCACGCGCGCATCGGCAAATACAACGGCGGCGGCAATGAGGCCGATCTCAATCCCAATATCGAGAGCCGAAACGCCGGGCCGCGCCGGCGCACGCAAAAGAACGTTTTCACCGACGAACAGCATGCCCGGCTGAAAGAAATCTTTCTCGAACAGATGTTTGCCTATCAGCGGCGCTGGTATGAGGCGGGGCTGTCAAAAGATTTTCGTATCCGCAACATCCTGAAATCGCGCCAGATCGGCGCGACGTACTATTTTGCACGCGAAGCCCTGATCGACGCCCTGGACACGGGGCGCAATCAGATGTTTGTTTCCGCATCCAAGGCGCAGGCGCACCAGTTCAAAAACTACATCACCGCCTTTGCGCAAGAGGTCGATGTGGAGCTGCGCGGGGAAACCATCATCCTGCCGAATGCGGCGGAATTGCATTTCCTCGGCACCAACTCCAACACCGCCCAGGGCCGGCCCGGCAATCTGTATCTGGATGAATATTTCTGGATCCCCGGCTTCAAGAAACTGCGCCGCGCCGCATCGGGTATGGCGTCACAAACTCGCTACCGTTCGACCTACTTTTCCACCCCGTCGAGCATGACGCATGAGGCCTATTCATTCTGGAATGGCACGCTGTTCAACAAGGGCAAATCCAAGGATCGCCGCCGTGAAATTGACGTTAGCTATAAACGCCTGGCCGGCGGCGTGCTCTGCGAGGACAAGCAATTCCGCCAGATCGTCACCATTGAAGATGCGTTGCGCGGCGGCTGCGACCTGTTCGACCTCGACGAGCTGCGGGAGGAAAACAGCGATGAAGATTTTGACAACCTGTTCATGTGCAACTTCATCGACGATACATCGTCCGTCTTCCCGATGGGCGAAATGCAGCGCTGCATGGTGGACAGTTGGGAGCACTGGACGGACGTCAAGCCGTTTGCGTTGCGCCCGGTAGCGTCGCGCGAAGTCTGGATCGGTTATGACCCTGCCAGTTCTGAAGATGGCGACAGCGCCGGGTGCGCGGTCATCCTGCCGCCGCTGGTTGCCGGCGGAAAATTCCGGGTGTTGGAGCGCCATCAGTGGCGCGGGATGGATTTTGCGGCGCAGGCTCGCAACATCAAGGCGCTGACCGAACGTTACAACGTGAGCTATATCGGTATCGACAACACCGGCCTGGGCCGCGCGGTGTCGCAACTGGTGCGCCAATTCTTCCCGGCGGTGAACGCCATCAACTACAGCCTGGAAATGAAAACCGACCTCGTGCTGAAGGCCCGCGACGTGATCCGCTCCGGCCGCCTGGAGTTTGATGCCGGCGCGCTGGATATCGCTCAGGCGTTTATGTCCATCCGCAAGCAAATGACGGCCACCGGCCGCCGGGCAACCTATGTCACCAGCCGCGCCGAAGGCGTCAGCCACGGCGATGTGGCCTGGGCCGTCATGCACGCCTTATTCAATGAACCGCTCGAAGGGGCAACCGGTAGCAATACAGGTTTTATGGAGATCTACTAAATGAGCAAGCGCAACCGGGGCCGCAAGCACGCCCAGCCAACGACACAGAAACAGACTGGCGCGCAACACGTCGAGGCGTTCACCTTCGGCGATCCGATCCCGATGCTGGATCGGCGCGAAATTCTGGATTATCTGGAGTGCTGCGTCGTTGATCGCTGGTATGAGCCGCCTATCTCGTTCAACGGCCTGGCGAAGACGTTCCGTTCAGCTGTGCATCACACTTCGTCTATCATGATGAAACGCAACATTTTAGTGAGTATGTTCAAACCTCACCCCTTGCTGTCAAAACAGGATTTCAGCCGCTACGCTCTGGATTTTATGGTGTTCGGCAATGCGTTCATGGAAGCACGCTACAACCGCCTCGGCGGGTTAATGAAGCTGGTTCCAAGCCTGGCTAAATATACCCGCCGTGGCGTCAATACGGACTCTTATTGGTTCGTACAATCGTGGGCGGAACCGCATCAGTTTGAAGATGGCACCATTTTCCACCTGCTTGACCCGGACATTAATCAGGAGATCTACGGCGTTCCCGAGTACCTTTCTGCACTTAACTCTATTTGGTTGAACGAGGCCGCAACGCTGTTTCGCCGGAAATACTACCTCAACGGCAGCCATGCCGGCTTCATCCTGTACATGAACGATGCCGCGCACAAACAGGAGGATATCGACAACCTGCGTAAAGCGCTGAAGGAATCGAAAGGGCCGGGCAACTTCCGCAATCTGTTCATGTATGCGCCCGGCGGTAAGCCGGACGGCTTGCAGCTGATCCCACTGGCCGAGGTGGCGGCGAAAGATGAGTTTTTGAACATCAAGGGTGTGACGCGCGACGATCAGCTGGCGTCTCAACGCACACCGCCGCAATTGATGGGGATTGTGCCGAACAACAGCGGCGGTTTAGGGGACGTGGAAAAGGCCGCGCGGGTATTTGCGATTAATGAAATGTCGCCATTACAGGAACGCCTTTGCGAGCTAAACGACTGGGTAGGGGAAGAGGTGATCAGCTTCAATGTGTATGAACTGCTCAAAAATGACCAGTAAGTTAGTAGCTTATTAAGTTATTTCTTGATGTGTGCAATGTGAACCGCCGAAAGGCGGTTTTTGCATTCTTATGCGGCGCTATTCATATCGCATTCTTTATCCGTGCGCTACTGTGACATGTCACAAGCGTTTTTTTTCATTAAAATGTCGCGTCACACGGCTGTTGAAAATTAAAATGTGACGTGGCAGGATAACGCCAAGTCGCCCGCCATGCTCAATGTCGGCACTCAACCCGCAAACGCGGTTTTTGCAGAGATCGAAAGTGATTCTTTGCCAAAAAAAACGCCGCATATCCTAAGCGCAACAATCCGCATAGTTCATTGCATACCTAATCACCCCTCAAAACCGCACCAGACAAGGCTTTAGCACCTTTTTCCTACTGCATAAAAAGTGAATTGTTAAGCATTCAGCGTGGGGGCGGGGGGGACGGCACGGAACAGGGGATCGATGGAGATCGTTTTTCCTGCCTATCCGCCGCAGACCCCGCACCGCATTCACTTGCGCATCGCTGCGAGGCGATCAGATTTGATGTGCGATCGTTGGTGCAAAGAAAAAGCGCCTCGCTGTGTGGCGTATAGGCGCTTTGGTGGGGGCGGTAATTTGCAGGTTTCTATACCGCTTGGCTGGTGTTATTCATTTTTGTGAATAGTAATTCACTCTCAAATCTGGTTATCATGCGACGAAAAAATGTGGTTTTTCTCTACTTTTGTGGTGTCGTCGCCTTTTACTATGCGGAAAATGTGATTGCTACGGTAAAATGAATTCTAACACTGCAAGTGTATTGTAAAGTGTGAAGTAACTAGGGAAGGTGCGAATAAGCGGGGAAATTCTTCTCGGCTGACTCAGTCATTTCATTTCTTCATGTTTGAGCCGATTTTTTCTCCCGTAAATGCCTTGAATCAGCCTATTTAGACCGTTTCTT